>JAXMCP010000021.1:0-175663 GCA_046349295.1 Reyranellaceae bacterium | reverse complement strand
GGGATTGGACAAACGCCAATCCCCGACCTGCTCTCCGCTTGCCTCTCAAGAAATGCCGATCAACTGCACGAAGACGTCGAAGTCGCCATTGGTGTCGTCGCGAACGAGGTTCGTCGCACTGCTGCCAAAGGCGAAGAGCGCCCCATCCGCGGAGAAACTCGGCGCCCATGTCCAACCGAATGAAGGCTGAATGCCGGTGCCATCGACGGGTAAGCGAGTGATCGCTCCAGTCGTCAGATCCTTGACAAACACGTCGTAAAAGCTGTTGACATCGTCCGCCACGAGATTGGAAGCGGCGCTTACGAAAGCCACCTTCGTTCCACTTACCCAGACGGGATCGATCGAGATATCGTTGGCTTGACCGCCGGTTGCATCCAATGAAATCCGCGTTGTCTCGCCTGTCACCAAATCCTTGACGAAGATGTCGCCCACACCGTTGGTGTCGTCCGGAACGAGATTGGTGGCTCCGCTCTGATACACCACCTTCGTACCTTCCGGTGAGAAGCCAATGGCCGGACGCCCATCCGTGGAGGACGGAGAGAACCCGTTTGCCTGCCCGCCGTTCGAATCGGTCGAGACCCGCTCGATCGACCCGCTCGTCAAATCCTTGACGAAAATGTCAAAGGCCTGATTGGTGTCGTCCGGAACGAGGTTGCTAGCGTAGCTCACGAAGCCGACCTTGTTCCCATCGGCCGAGAAGGCGGGACCGAACGACTCGTTGTCGGCTTGTGCGCCGGCGCCGTCCGTCGAAATGCGCACGATCTCGCCGGTCGCCAGATTCTTGATGAAAATGTCAGCGACGCCGTTGGTGTCGTCCGGCACTAGATTAGATGCCGCGCTGGTGAACGAGATCTTCGTCCCATCGGGCGAGAAGACCGCCCCCCAGGAGACGCTGTTGGCCTGATTCCCGGCTCCGTCGGTGGAGACGCGCTCGATCACACCCGTCACCAGATCCTTGACGAAAATGTCCCACCCGTTGGTATCGTCAGGCACGAGATTGCTCGCCGCGCTTCCAAACGCCACCTTGCTGCCATCGGGCGAAAGCGCCGGGTCGAAAGACGCATTGTTCGCCTGAGCGCCGGACGCGCTAGTCGACGCGTGCATGATCTGTCCTGTCGCTAGATCCTTGACGAAAATGTCCGCCTGGGAGTTGGTATCACCCGACACCAGGTTGGTGGCGAAGCTGATGAAGGCGACCTTCGTCCCATCCGCCGAGATCACCGGCTGCTGCGAACTGTCGTTGGCCTGAGCGCCGGTCGCATCGACCGATACCCGAACGATGTGATCTTCAGGTCCGAACACGGTCGCGTCGTCATTGGATATCATGCCGTTGGCCTGTCCAGCGAGGAGCATCAACCCGGCCGTCGGAGCCGACAAGGTAACCATGAACCCTTCGTCGAACTCAATGTCGGTGTCGCCCGTGACGCCGATGGCGATGGTTTTGGTTATTTCGCCGGGCGCGAATGTCACCGTTCCCGAGGGAAGCGTCCCGCCGAAATCCGCCGCGTCCGCCGGATGGTCGCCGGAACCGGTCAACGTCCAGGTCGCGCTCTGGGTCAGGCTACTGTCGCCCCAGCGTGTCACCTCGAAGGTGAAGGACGACGTAATGCCCGACCGACCTTCCCACTGGTAGGCATTGCTCGAAATGGACACCAAGCTCACGAGCTTGACGAAGACGTCAAACGCCGCGTTCGTGTCGCCCGCGATGAGGTTCGATGCGTCGCTTTCGAATGCCAGCCGTGTCCCGTCGGGTGAGAAGACGGGCGCGTACGAACCGTTGTTCGCCGGCGCTCCGGAGGATGAGGTGGAAACGAGTGCGATCGCGCCGGTCGTCAGATCCTTGACGAAGAGGTCGCTCGCGCCGTTGGTATCCCCCGAAACCAGGTTCGTGGCGAAGCTCCGGAACACGACCTTCGATCCATCCTGCGAAAAGGTCGGGGTCCAGGAATCGGCGTCCGTCTCACCTCCTGCCGCGTCGGTCGAGATGCACACGACCGAGCCCGACGCCAGGTCCTTGACGAAGACGTTCGCCCTGCCATTCGAGATTCCGGAGACCAGATCGGTCGCGTAGCTGGCGAATGCCACCCTGGTCCCATCCGGAGAGAACACAGCGTCGAACGATGGAGCATTCACCTGTACGCCGGAGGAATCGGTAGACAGGCGGGTGACGTCGCCTGTCAGGAGATCCTTGAGGAAGAGGTCCCATGTTCCATTGGTATCCTCCGGTATGAGATTCGACGCCGCACTACCGAACACGAGCTTCGTTCCATCCGGAGAGAAGACAGGAGTCGAATCCGAATCCCCGTTGGATGGCGATCCCGCCGCATCGGTCGAGACGAGGGTCACCGCGCCCGTCGCCAGGTCCTTGACGAAGACGTCGTAGTGGCCGTTGATATCTCCAGGGACGAGATTCGAGGCGCTGCTATAGAACGCGATCTTCGTCCCATCGGGTGAGAACACCGGAAGGTAGGAATATCCGTTCGCCTGCGTTCCTGCCGCATCTGTCGAGGCGCGGGTAATCGCACCCGTCGTCAGGTTCTTGACGAAGACGTCGCCGGCCCCGTTGGTGTCATCCGGTACCAGATTGGATGCGTCGCTTTGGAAAGCGACCGTCTGGCCATCCGAAGAGAAAGCCAGGCCGAAGGAGTTGCCGTTCGCCTGAACGCCCCCGGCATCAGCCGACACATTCAGTACCTGACCCGTTGCGAGGTCCTTGACGAAGACATGGTAGGCGCCATTGGTGACATCCGCGACGAGATTGGAAGCGATGCTGACGAATCCAACCTTCATTCCATCCGGTGAGAAGACCGGACCATACGAAACGCCGTTCGCCTGCGCGCCGGTCGCCGCCGTCGAGACCCTGGTGACGATCCCGTCCGAGATCACGACCGGAGCGCTCACGTTCCACTGGACCGAACCCGACACCGTCACGATGCCATCTGAGACCCCATAGGCCACCGATACTGTCGTGCTCTGTCCGGGCGCCAGCGCCTGATAGGCGGCGTTGGACGGATCGAGGCTGAAGGAATGCGTGGCGGCGTCGTAGGTGACGCCGCCGGGCAACATGCCGGGCACGTTCACCACGGTGAGGACAGTGCCGCCGTCGATGTCGCTCGCGTTGGCCAGCGCATCGAGCACCGACACGGCCCCGCCCTGGATCGCGCCGTCGGTCACCGCGCCGGTCACCACGGGTGCGTCGTTGATGCCGGTCAGCCGCCACCGCACGGAGTCCGCGGTCGTGGCGGTGCCGTCCGACACGTCGTACGTGACGGTGACCCGGAGCACCTGGCCCTTGGCCAGCGACTGGTAGGCGGCGTCGCCCGGATCGAGGCGGAACGTATGGGTGGGGGCGTCGTAGGTCACCCCGGCCGGCAGGCTCGCCTGGACGTTCACGACCGACAGGGTCTGGCCCGGATCGACGTCGGTCGCGTTGGCCAGGGCGTCCAGGGTCGACGGCGCGCCATCCTCGGTCACGCTGGCGCGCACGCGCCCGACCACCTTCGGCGCGTGATTGATGCCCGTGACCGTCCATTCGACGGAGCCCGGCGTCGTCGCCGCGCCGTCCGACACGTCGTATCCGACCGTCACCGTCGTGCTCTCGCCCGGCGCCAACGCCTGGTAGACGGCGTTCTTGGGATCGAGGCTGAAGGTGTGGGTGTCGGCATCCCAGGTGACGCCGGCGGGCAGCGACGCCGGAACGCCCGCGACCGACAGGCTGGCGCCGGCGTCGATGTCGGACGCCTTCGCCAGCGCGTTGAGCTTGGAGACCGCGCCATCCTCCTTGGCGCTGCCCGTCACCGGGCCGCTCACCTCCGGCGCGTCGTTGGTGCCGGTCACCGTCCATTGCGCCGACGCCGCTATCGTCGACGCGCCGTCCGACACGCCGTACTTAACCGTCACCAGCTTGCTCTGGCCCTGCGCCAGCGACTGGTAGGCCGCATCCGTCGGATCGAGCCGGAACAGATGCGTCGCGTCGTCGTAGAGCACGCCCGACGGCAGGGCCGCCGGCAGATTGACCGCGACCAGCGTCGTGCCGGCATCGATGTCCGACGCGTTTGCCAGCGCATTCAGCTCCGAAGGCGCACCGTCCTCCGACGCAGTGCCGAGCACCGCGCCCGTCACCACCGGCGCGTCATTGACACCCGTAACCGTCCATTCAGCCGTCGCCGACGTCTCGTCGATGCCATCGGACACGATGTAGGTCACCGCCACCGAAGTGACCCGGCCCGCGGGCAGCGACTGGTAGACGGCCGCCGACGGGTCGAGGCTGAACATATGCGTGGCGGGATCATAGGTGATGCCCGCCTGGGTCGCCGCCGGAACATGCAGGACTGTCAACGTCGTGCCGGCATCGATATCCGAGGCTTTGGCCAAGGCGTTGACCTTGGAGATGGCGCCATCCTCCTTGGTGCTGCCCGTCGCAAACCCGCTGACGACCGGGGCATCGTTGACGCCGGTCACCGTCCACTGCACCAACGCCGATGTCGTCGACGTGCCATCCGACACACCGTACTTCACCGTCACGATCTTGCTCTGGCCCTGCGCCAGCGGCTGGTACGCCGCGTCGGCCGGATCGAGCCGGAACAGGTGCGTGCCGGCGTCGTAGACGACCCCGGCCGGCAGCGTCGCCGGCACGTTGACCACCGTCAGCGTCGTGCCCGCATCGACATCCGACGCGTTGGCGAGCGCGTCCAGCTCCGATGGCGCGCCGTCCTCGGCCACCGTCGCCAGCACCGTGCCGCTCACCACTGGCGCGTCGTTGACGCCCGTCACCGTCCACTGGACCGACGCCGCCGTCGTGACGATGCCGTCCGACACGCCATAGCCCACGGTCACCGTCGTCGTCTGGCCTGCCGCCAGCGATTGGTAGGCCGCGGCCGAGGCGTCGAGGCTGAAGAGACGCGTGCCCGCATCGTAGGAAACACCCGCCGGCAGGTCCGCCGGGACGTTCACGACCGCGAGAGTCGTGCCCGCATCGACGTCCGAGGCTTTGGCCAGCGCGTTGAGGTTGGAGACCGCGCCATCCTCCTTGACGCTGCCCGTCACGGGGCCGCTCACCACCGGCGCGTCGTTGACGCCGTTGACCGTCCACTGGACCGACGCCGATGTCGTCGACGTGCCGTCCGACACGCCGTACTTCACCGTCACGATCTTGCTCTGTCCCTGTGCCAAGGACTGGTATGCCGCATCGGCCGGATCGAGCCGGAACAGGTGCGTGCCGGCGTCGTAGACGACCCCGGCCGGCAGCGTCGCCGGCACGTTGACCACCGTCAGCGTCGTGCCGGCATCGGCATCCGACGCGTTGGCGAGCGCGTCCAGCACGGACGGCGCGCCGTCCTCGGCCACCGTCGCCAGCACCGTGCCGCTCACCACCGGCGCATCGTTGACGCCCGTCACCGTCCATTGCACCGACGCCGCCGTCGTGACGATGCCGTCCGACACGTCGTAGCCCACGGTCACCGTCGTGGTCTGGCCCGCCGCCAGCGACTGGTAGGCCGCGGCCGAAGCGTCGAGGCTGAAGAGACGCGTGCCCGCATCGTAGGAAACACCCGGCGGCAGATCCGCCGGAACGTTCACGACCGCGAGCGTCGTGCCCGCGTCGACGTCCGAGGCTTTGGCCAGCGCGTTGAGGTTGGAGACCGCGCCATCCTCCTTGACGCTGCCCGTCACGGGGCCGCTCACCACCGGCGCGTCGTTCGTGCCATTGACCGTCCACTGGACCGACGCGGACGTGGTCGACGTGCCGTCCGACACGCCGTACTTCACCGTCACGATCTTGCTCTGTCCCTGTGCCAGCGGCTGGTACGCCGCGTCGGCCGGATCGAGCCGGAACAGGTGCGTGCCGGCGTCGTAGACGACCCCGGCCGGCAGCGTCGCCGGCACGTTGACCACCGTCAGCGTCGTGCCGGCATCGACATCCGACGCGTTGGCGAGCGCGTCCAGCACGGACGGCGCGCCGTCCTCGGCCACCGTCGCCAGCACCGTGCCGCTCACCACCGGCGCGTCGTTGACGCCCGTCACCGTCCACTGGACCGACGCCGCCGTCGTGACGATGCCGTCCGACACGCCATAGCCCACGGTCACCGTCGTCGTCTGGCCCGCCGCCAGCGACTGGTAGGCCGCGGCCGAGGCATCGAGGCTGAAGAGGCGCGTGCCCGCATCGTAGGAAACACCCGCCGGCAACACTGTCGGAACGTTCACGACCGCCAGCGTCGTGCCCGCATCGACGTCCGAGGCGTTGGCCAGTGCGTTGAGCTTGGAGACGGCGCCATCCTCCTTGGCATTGCCTGTCACAGGGCCGCTCACGCCAGGCGCATCGTTGCTGCCAGTCACCGTCCATTGAACCGACGCTGCCGTCGACGTGAACCCGTCAGATACGCCGTACTTCACCGTCACGATCTTGCTCTGGCCTTGGGCCAGGGACTGGTACGCCGCCTCGGCCGGATCGAGCCGGAAGAGATGCGTGCCAGCGTCGTAGACGACTCCGGCCGGCAGCGTTGCCGGAACGTTGATCACTGTCAGAATCGTGCCGACATCGACGTCCGAGGCATTGGCCAGCGCATTCAGCGTCACGCCCGATCCGTCTTCGTTGGCCGCTCCGGCGACCGGGCCGCTCACCACCGGCGCGTGGTTGGTCCACTGCACGGTGAACAGGCCCGACGTCGCGACGGCCGAGATGTTCCCCGCGGCATCCGTGGCCGTCGCCGTGAGGGTCTTGCCGGCGCCCTGCCCGATTGCCGTTACGTTGGCCAGTGACAGGAGGTAGCTCCACGCACCGCCGGCGTCGGCCGTCGCCGTTCCGAGCAGGCTGTTGCCGAAGGACAGGGCGATCGTGCTGCCGGCTTCCGCCGTGCCGAGCACGGTCGCGTCGCCATTCTGGCTCGTGACCTTGTTGTCCGCGCCGCCGATCGTCCCGAAGACCGGGTTTTGCGGCGGCGACGTATCGACGACCACCGCGAATGGCGCAGAGGCGGGGCTGGAGTTGCCGACCGCGTCGGTCGTCGTTGCCGTCACGCCGAACGCGCCATCGCCTTCCGCCTGGATTGTCGCCGCGGGCACGCCAACGGATACGCTGCCTGCCGCGATATCGCCGGCAGACAGGATGTAGACGACGGTTGCGCTCCGCCATTTCACGGTCACCGCATCGCCCGCCATCGCTCCGGTGCCAGCCAGGCCGACCACCACCGGCGCGCCGTCGGACGCCTCGAAGGCATTGATCCCGCCGCCGGCATTCTCGACGACCGACACAATCGACGGCGCCCCCGGCGCCGCCGTGTCGACCGTCACCGCAAAGCTCGTCGACACGGCGCCGGAATTGCCGGCCGCGTCCGTCAGCTTCGCCGTCACGCCGAGAGTGCCATCGCCTTGAGTCACGATCTGCGACGCAGACACCACGATCGTCGCCTGGCCCGCAGAGATGTCATCGCCCGTCAGCACGTAACCGACGCTTTGGCCACCCCAGCTCAGCGTCACCGAGTCGCCCACCGCAGCTCCAGTGCCGGCCAAGCCGACCACCACCGGCGTGCCATCGGACGCCTCGACAGCATTGATCCCGCCGCCGGCATTCTCGACGACCGACACGATCGACGGCGCCCCCGGCGCCGCCGTGTCGACTGCAACTGCAAAGCTCGCCGAGGCGGCGCCGGCGTTGCCGGCCGCGTCCGTCAGCTTCGCCGTCACGCCGAAGCTGCCATCACCCTGCGCCGCGATCGTCGCAGCAGGCACGACGATCGTCGCCCGGCCATCAGCGATGTCGCTACTTGTCACCGCATAGCCGACGTTCTGGCTGCCCCAGCCCAGTGTCACCAGATCACCAACCAACGCTCCGGTGCCGGACAGATTCACGATCACTGGCGTGCCGTCGGACACCTCGGCGGCGCTGATCCCGCCACCGGCATTCTCGACGACCGACACGATCGATGGCGCCCCCGGCGCCACCGTGTCGACCGTCACCGCGAAGCTCGCAGATGGGGGGCCGGCGTTGCCGGCCGCATCGGTCAGCTTTGTGATCAGATTGAAGGTGCCGTTGCCCTGAGCCGCGATCAGCGCCGCCGGCACCGCGATCGTCGCCCGGCCTGCTGCGATGTCCGCGCCCACCAGCAGATAGCCGACGCCCTGGCCGCCCCAGCTCAGCGTCAGCGAGTCGCCCGCCACCGCTCCGGTGCCGACCAGGCCGACCACCACCGGCGTGCCGTCGGACGCCTCGGCGGCGCTAATCCCGCCAGCGGCATTCTCGGCGACCGAGACGATCGATGGAGCCCCCGGCGCCACCGTGTCGACCGTCACCGCAAAGCTCGCCGACGCGGCACCGACATTGCCCGCCGCGTCCGTCAGCTTCGCCGTCACACCGAAGCTGCCATCGCCCTGCGCGGCGATCGTCGTGACGGGAATCGCAACTGTCACGTTACCGAAGACGTTGTCGCTGCTGGTCAGCGTGTAGGTGACCGACCGTGACCCCCAGCTCACCGTCAGCACGTCCCCCATCGCTGCGTGGGTGCCACCCAGAGCCACCACGACGGGCGTGCCGTTCGAGGCTTCACCGGCGCTGATACCACCCCCGGCATTCTCCGCAATGGAGACGATCGTCGGTGCAAGCGGTGCCGTGCGATCGATGGTATAGGTCGGACCTGCCTGGACGGGAGGCGTGTTGAGCAGCACGGAGATGGCGCTGTCCGCGGAATTCGCGACAACGATGTCAGCCTTGCCATTGCCGTCGAAATCCCCGACGGCCATCCAGTTCAAGTGATCGCCGGCACCGTAGACGATCTGAGGCTGGAACGTGCCATCGCCCTTGCCGAGCAGAACCGATACGTTTCCATTGTAGTTCGCAGCAACGAGATCCCGCTTGCCGTCGCCATCGACGTCGACGACGGATACCGCGGTTGGCCACAGACCTGTGTTGTAGGCAACCTGTTCCTGGAACGTGCCGTCGCCGTTGCCCAGGAGCACCGACAGGCTATCACCGGAGCCAGAATAGTTCGAGGCGACCAGGTCGGGCCTGCCGTCTCCATTGAGGTCGCCGACAGCCACCGCGAAGGTATTCGGCCCAAGGGCTGCATAGGCTGTCTGGGCCTTGAATGTGCCGTCGCCGTTGCCGAGCAGCACCGATACGCTTGCGCCCATGTAGTTCGCCGAGACGAGATCGATCTTGCCATCGCCGTTGAGGTCGGCCGCGGCGGCGGTGTTGGGGAATGCACCGGTCGAATAGGAGGACGGCGACTGGAACGTGCCGTCGCCGCGGCCCTGAAACACCAGGAGCGCGTTGGTTCCCGGGCTGGTCGCGACAAGGTCCGGCTTCGTGTCACCGTTGACGTCGGCGATCACGACGCCGTTCGACCCCAGTCCCGTCGGCACGCTGGCGCTCTGGACAAAGTTGCCGTTGCCCGTCGCCAGCAGAATCGAGAGCGATTGGGCACCGCGATTGTCCAGGACGAGGTCCTGGAGGCCGTCGCCGTTCAAGTCGCCGGACGTCACGAAGTACATTCCCGAGCTGCCGATGCTGGTCGCCGGCGTCTGGAACGTGCCGTCGCCGTTACCGAAAAGGAGCGACACCGAGCCGGAACCGTAGTTCGCCGCGGCAATGTCCATCCTGCCGTCGCCGTTAAGGTCGCCGACCGTCACAAAGAGCGGGCTGCTGCCCACGGAGTAGACCGAAGGTGCCGAAAAGGAGCCGCCCGGCAGGCCATTCCCTGCCTGGTCGTGGACCGAGGTGCCCAGGAACTGGAGCTGGAGCGTGCCCTCTCCAGGGCCCGTCGCAGCCGTCACCGTGTATTGCGTGCCGCCGCTGCCGGCGACCGCCTCGACGCTCGTGATACCAGCCCCTGAAAGGCCGGATGTCACGAGCCCGAACGCGCTCGCATCGACCCCTTCGACAGCCTCGGAAAACGTCGCCGTGAAATGAACGACCCCGGCCTTGCTCAGCACGGCATCGGAGGCTGTCATGCCGGTGAGTCGGGGTGCCGTCGTATCCAGGGTGAGCGCGATCGATGCCGAACCGGTGTTGCCGGCTGCATCTGTCTGGCTGGCCACGATCGTGTGTGCGCCGTCGATCAGTCCGGTCGGCGTGAACGACCATTGTCCCGTGCCGTCCGCTTTCGTCGTGCCCAGGGTCGTATTGCCTTCCGTGAGCGTCACCGAGGCATTGGCATCGCCGGACCCAACCAGGCGGGCGTCCGACGTGATGCGGTCGGTCGACGAGGAGCCGGTGTCGTGCGACAGCGCGACCGCGACAGTCGGCGCGGACGTATCGACCGTGAAGGTCGCACTGGCGCCGCTGCCGTCCATGCCGCCGGCGTGGTAGCTGCCGGCCAGAACCGAAATGGATCCCAGGCTGGCATCGACATTGGGCGTCGCCGTGAATAGCGCCGTGTAGCTTCTTCCGCCGTCGTGCGTAGCGAGGTTGGACAGCGTTCCGCCGGTCACGGTGACGTCGGTTGCGAGGCCGAAATCCGAAATCGCCCTGCTGAACGTGAAGGTCACGATCCCCGAGTTGCCTGCCGCATTGAAGGAAGCGGCCGACAAGGAGACGGACGCCGTCGGAGGGCCGCCCTCTCCCCAGAAGACGGCGGTTCCGCCATTGTTGTCGCTCACGAGGTTGAGCACGTTGCCGGTGACCGAACCGCCGACCTGGTAGTGCAGCTGCCCGCCGCCGGCGACATTGACGGTCAGGGTCGTCCCGTCGTAGCTGGCGGAGCTCGCGAGAACGCCGACCAGGTCGATCGTGTCGCCGATCGACATGTTGATGATCCGGCCAACGAACGTCGACGGTGCATCCAGCTTCAGGGTGGCGTTGGCAGAGAAGCTGACCCAGGACGACACCCCGGCAGCAAGCTCCAGCATCGCTCCCTCGCCGATCCCGAACCCGCCCCAGCCCTGAGAACCGAGCACCTTGAGCAAGCCATCCGAGGCGGTGATCGTGACGTCGCCCACTCCGGCTGCCGTGATGGTGCCGTAGCCGTAGATGCTGCTGTACGTGCCGTTGCCGCCATCGATGGTCTGCGCCACCAAGGTCCCGCCCTCGAGGTGAAGGTTCGAGCTGTTGACGTACAGCGTCGTCGCGATCGACAGCGAACCATCGACGGTCAGGGTCGCGTTGTTCAACGCCAGGGAGCTCGCCAAGCCCGCCCCCAGCACCGTCACTGTCGAGCCGTTGATCACGGCGGCGTCCGCCGATGTCGGCGCGACACCCGACTGCCATTTCGACCCGTCCGACCAGTCTCCGGTCGCACCCACGATCCAGCTCTCGGCCGGTTGCACCCAGGAGACGGCGGTTCCGCCGTTGTTGTCGCTCACGAGGTTGAGCGCGTTGCCGACGACCGAACCGCCGACCTGGTAGTGCAGCTGCCCGCCGCCGACGATATTGACCGTCAAGGTGGTCCCGTCGTAGCTGGCGGAGCTCGCGAGAACGCCGACCAGGTCGATCGTATCGCCGATCGACATGTTGATGATCCGGCCAACGAACGTCGACGGTGCATCCAGCTTCAGGGTGGCGTTGGCAGAGAAGCTGACCCAGGTCGACACCCCCGCAGCAAGCTCCAGGATCGCCCCTTCGCTGATTCCGAAGCCACCCCCTCCCTGGGGCGAAAGCACCGTGAGCAGGCCACCCGAGGCGGTGATCGTCACATCGCCGACCCCGGCCGCCTGGATGGTGCCGTAGCCGTAGATGCTGCTGTACGTGCCGTTGCCGCCATCGATGGTCTGCGCCACCAGGGTCCCGCCTTCGAGGTGAAGGCTCGAGCTGTTGACGTACAGCGTCGTCGTGATCGACAGCGAGCCGTCGACGGTCAGGGTCGCGTTGTTCAGCGCGAGCGAGCTGGCGAGGCCCGCCCCCAGCACCGTCACCGTCGAACCGTTGATCACGGCGGCGTCCGCCGATGTCGGCGCGATACCCGATTGCCACTTCAACTCGTCCGACCAGTCCCCGGTTTCACCCGTCGTCCAATAAGTCGTCATCGCCCCATACCCCTGTTCGTTGTATCGCTGCCCGTACCCGATGCCGTCGGCCCCATTTCGGTCCACCGCCGCATCCAAGGCACCGCACTGGTCACCAGCCCAATTCCCGACCGTCTCCCACTGGGTCTCGAACGGTCTTGCGCCACAAGATTGCTCGCACGCGGTCCCCACAATCAGTCGACGAATCGCAACTAAAGACCGCTACCGAGTTTTCGGCTTGGAGAAATCGGACATGGCCACGCTGCGTCTCACGACACGGCATGAGCTGACAGAAACCTGGCTCCGACGGCGCGCAGCCCGCGGTATTGCAGCCAGAGTCTCGAATGGGAGAGTGAACGTCCTCTTGGGCGGGCGGCGCACGGCGCGCCTCGCCCCGGAGGCGGCCCTCCAGACGGATGCGGGAGGTACTCCGATCTCGGTCATCGAACCGGAGACAACCATGCGACGCCACTCCCGCGCACTTCTGCACTACGGAGTCTCGACCACCGGATGGAGCCCCTGCAACGGCTGGCCAATCGCCTCCCGGCGCAGCCCCGTCACGAGGTCGAAGAATGCACGCTGTCTCGCGAAGAATGCCGAGGGCGGCATGCCCAGGAAACGGTGGCAGTCGTGAACGAAGTGGGACTGGTCGTAGTAAGTCTCGTCCAGCACGGCGGCCCACGATTCGGGTGGCCGTCCCATGATCGCGCCCAGCGTGCGCAGAAAGCGCTGACGCCGCAGCAATAGCTTCGGCGTGAAGCCGAACATGTCGAGCGACAATCGTGCCACGTGCCGGGTCGACAAGCCGAGCCGCACGGCGACCTGTTCGGCCGTCGCGATATCGGGATCGAGCAACAGCTCGTGAGCCCGAATGAGATAGGACGATGGCGCCGGCCTCGCTGCATGCAGACGCAGGAAAAACATGTCCAGGACGGCACGCAGCGCCTCGTCGTCCGAGACCTCGCGCAGCGCGCGCAGCAGGAATTCGGCATCGTCGCCGAGGACCGCGTCGAGCGACTCGACACGATCCGCAAACCGATGCGCGGGCTGCCCGATGAAATGCGCCCAGCCCAGCGGCAGCAAGCCAACCCCAATCCCGCGCGTCGAGGGATACCCGGTGATCTCGTAGGCGCGGCTGGTCGGCCCGCACACCCGCGCCGGCGTGTCGAGGCTGCTTCTTTCCGTACCCCCCAGGCGCACCGTGCTGCGGCCGATCAGCGTAAACCTGAGGTTCGCCCAACCCGGCTGCAGCAGGGCTGGCGGCGTGTCCCCGACGACGTCGGTCAGGGAATAACTGCTGATGTACGGTCTCAGCGTCTCGTCGGGATGGTAATACCGAACGCGGAGCGAATTCATGGGAGCCGTCGATGACGGGCCCCGGCAGGCTGTTCGACATCGGCTTGCGCATTCGGGTTCGGCATCGATTCCTCTCGAGTGACATTGCGACCCGAGATCGAAGCTCACGACATGGTTGATAGTGCTCGTATGCCGACTGTTGGCTACGCTCGAGACATCGCTTCAGTCGTCACCCCGCCCCGCCTTACGACGGTTCCCGGACAACGCAGCGAGCATTCCCCGAATGGCCCGTGCGCGCTATTCCCACATGGGAACACGAACGCAGGTGCCGCCGATGACGTCTCCGGAGGCCTTCAGTCGACGATGGCGCCGTTGACCAGCGCCTTCAGGACCTGGCGGTGACGGGCATTGACATAGCCGTTCGGGCTGGCCGTCATCCAGACGACGGCGAGATGCTCCGCCGGATCGGCCCACCAGTACGTGCCGAAGGCGCCCGGCCAGCCGAATTCGCCGACCGAGCCGGTGCCGCGGGCGATGCCCGGCGTGGTGCGCACCGCGACGCCGAGCCCGAAGCCCCAATCGGTGAAGTTGCCGCCGAGCAGGCTGCGCGTGCCGGGGGCAAGCTGGTTCGACACCATGTAGTCGACCGTCTTGCGCGACAGGATGCGCGCGCCGCCCAGCGTTCCGCCGTTCAGCAGCATCTGGGCGAAGGCGAGGTAGTCGCCCGCCGTCGTTACCGCGCAACCGCCGCCGCATTCGAACCTGGTGGCCGCGAGCGGCGAGGGGATCGACAGCGGCCTGCCGGTGCGGTCCTTGGGCAGCGGCCGCGCATAGCGCGCCACCTTGTCCGCGGGGACCATGAAGCCCGTGTCGGTCATGCCGAGCGGGCTCCACAGGGCGGCGTTCATGACCTGACCGAGGGACTTCTTCTCGAGTGCCTCGATGGCGAAGCCCAGCACGTCGAGCCCGAAGCTGTACTGCCATTGCGCGCCGGGCTGATGATGCAGGGGCAGGCCGGCGAGCTTGTCGAGCAGCTCGGCGCTGGTGAGCGTGCGCGCCGAGTCGTTGCTCGACATCGGGTAGAGCTTGTTCACGGCCGTGTTGCCGCTGCTGCCGTAGGCGAGGCCCGAGGTGTGCCGGTAGAGGTCCTGCATCAGGATCGGCCGTGCGGCGGGCACCTTGTCGACGATCTTCTCCCGCGTGTCGTCGAGCACGGCCACCTGCATCTCGGCGAATTTCGGGAAGTACATCGACAGCGGATCGTCCATCAGCAGATGACCGCGCTCGTAGAATTGCAGGCCCAGCACGGCGGTCATGGGCTTGGTCATCGATGCGGCACTGAAGATCGAATCGGTGGTCATCGCCACCCCGGCTTCCTTGTCGCGATAGCCGAACGCCTTGAAGTAGACGACCTTGCCGCGTCGGGCGATGGCAACCACGGCGCCGGGCAGGACGCCGTCGTCCATCTCTTCCTTCACGAAGCGGTCGATGCCGGCCAGACGGTCCGTCGACAGGCCGACATCCTCGGGCGTGGCCTGAATCGTCGGTTCGGCGGCGAAGGCCGCCAGTGGCCCGAGCAGGATCGCACCCAATCCCGCCAGCATCTTTCGCGACATTGTCGGCTTCCCCAACTTCCCGCCGGCCTCCGGCGCGAGCAACCCCCGTACTGGTGGAACCTATACGCGCGAATTGCGACCGGCGCCTGCGCATTCTTGACGCTGACCAGGGCGCCGCCCGCTGCAGCCCCTGAAATCAGAGACCCGGCGACTGGAACGGAACCGGAAAATCCGGCTCTCTCGTCAGCGCATATGCTCCCACAGATCGCGCTCGTCCTCATGGCGACTGTATTCGAGCCCCTTGAAGTCACCGCGGGAGACGACTCCCAGGACCTTGCCATTGGCGACAAGCGGCACGTGCCGAAACCCGCCATCCCACATCAACCGCAAGGCATCGATGGCGGTCTGATCGGGCGACAGGGTCGCGGGGTCCGACGTCATCACCTCGCCCAGGAGAGTCGTCACGGCGTCGCGGCCCGGGGCCAGCACGCGGCAGACCGCGTCGCGACCGGTGAAGATGCCGACCAGGCGGCCGGTATCGCCCGTCACCAGCACCGATCCTGCCTGGGTATCGCGCATGCGTTCGCACGCGGCACTGACGCTCGCCTTCTCATTCATGATCAACGGGCGTTGTTCGAGGGTGATGTCCCGGAGCTTGCGCATGGTCTTCCCTGCAAGGCTGGCTGCGTCGGATTTGTGCATGCTTTCGGTCGTTGCCGACTTGATCGATATCAAGAGCGGATACCAGCTTCGCTGGGGAGGAGAATGGAAGGCGCGCCGTATGCAAATGCCCCCGATGACGGGGGAGGCTAGCGAGAGCCGCCTGGCGCGCAGGCTCGGATTGCCGCCTCGCAACGCGCGGCCGCGTTCGGGCCGCGGGCGAACGGGCTGATGATCGGCAGGTCGAAGCCTGACTGGCGATAGGCCTCGATCTTGGCTCGGCATTGCTCCGGCGTGCCGGCGATGCTGGTGGCGTCGATCATCGCGTCGCTCACCGTGCGTTCGGCGGTTTGCGTGTCGCCGCGCTTCCACGCCTCGGCGATCGCCGCCGCCTCGTCGGGAAAGCCGTGCTCGGCCATCATCCTGTTGTAGCGCGGGAAGAAGCCGAGATAGAACGCGAGCCCCGGACGCAAAGCGGCGAGCGCCGCTTCGCGCGTCTCAGCGACCGACGTCGGCAGCAGGGTCGTGAGCTCGATCCGGGCGGGATCGCGGCCGACGCCCCGGGCCGCCTCGGCAAGTTGCGCCCGCACCCCCGCCGCGGTCTTCAGGGTCGAGCGCGTCAGGATGACGCCGTCGGCGACCTCGCCACACAGCGCGATGCCTTTGGCGAACACCGCCGACAGGTACACCGGAATGTCGCGCTGGCGCGGCGCGTACCAGAAATCGAAATTCTCGATGCGAAGGGTCTGGCCTTCGAAATGCACGCGGCCGCTGCGGAACAGCTCGCGCACGACAGCGACGGTCTCGCGCGTGCGGGTCAGCGGCTTCGCGTAGACCACGCTGTGCTCGGGCTCGACCTGCGCCTTGTGGCTCGAGCCCAGGCCCAGGATGAACCGCCCGCCGGACAGGTCGGCGACGGTCGACGCCGCCATGGCGATGGTGGGTGCGGTGCGCACGAACACGCTCGAGATGCTGGTGCCGAGCTTGATGCGCGAGGTCCGCATCGCGCAGGCGGCCAGGATGGCGAACTGGTCGCCGCCATGGCCTTCGGCCAGCCACGCCGAGTCGTAGCCGAGCTGCTCGGCCAGGACGACGAGATCGACGATCTCGGCCGGGTTGGGACCGCCCGAGACGGCGACGCCGATCCTGCTCATGGCCCCCTCACCGCCCCTTGAAGACCGGCTCGCGCTTGTCGACGAAAGCCTTGGTCGCCTCGCGATGATCCTCCGTCTGTCCGCAATGGATGTGATGGGTCGCCTCGAGATCGAGGCAATCGTCGACCTCGCCCGCCATGGCGCGATTCAGGTTCTCCTTCATGTAACGCAAGGCGACGGTCGGCCCGTGCGCCAGGCGGCGCGCGATCTCGCGGGTCTTGCTTGCGAGCTCTTCCGGCGCGCAGACCCAGTTGGCGAGGCCGAGCCGCAGCGCCTCGTCGGCGCTCACCCGGTCGGACAGATAGTAGAGCTCGCGCGCCTTGGCCGAGCCGACGAGCTGGGTCAGGAAATAGGTACCGCCGTAGTCGCCCGAGAAGCCGACCCGGGCGAAGGCCGTGGTCATGATCGCCGTGCTCGCCATGACGCGCAGGTCGCAGGCCAGGGCCAGCGACAGGCCCGCGCCGGCGGCGGCGCCGGGCAGGCTGGCGATGGTGGGCTTGGGCATCTTGAACAGCTTGCCGGCGGTGGCGCGCTGGCTGATGCGCTGCAGATGGATCGCGCCGTCTATCGTGTTGTCGCCCACCGTGCCGTCGCCGCGCGCCGCCATGCCCTTGACATCACCGCCGGCGCAGAACCCTTTGCCGGCGCCGGTCAGCACGATGCATTTGACCGCCGGATCGGTCTCGGCCGCGGCGAGCTGGGTCGCCAGCGCCCCGGTCATGGCGCGCGACATGGCGTTGCGCGCCTCCGGCCGGTTCAGCGTCAGGGTCAGCACGCCCTCCTCGAGCGAGGCGAGCAGGTCGCCGGTTCCAGTGTCGATGTCGCGAGCGGTCATGGGATCCTCCTTCTCCATCCGCCCACCCTACCCGACTGCGGCGCTATTTGCGCCGCCCTCCCGGTTTCGGCGGTCGAACCAGGCCGTTCGCCCGCTCGGCCTGCTTCAGCTCCTCCTCGAGGATGACGCGGCCGGCGAGCTCGGCGTTGCCGATGTCGAGCTCCAGGACGAGCTGGCCGCGAGTGCCGATCCAGGACGACAAGGCGTAGTGGCTCTTGCCATAGGCAACCTGCTGGTGGGCGATCTCCAGCGACCGGCCGTTTTTCAAGACCGCTTCGAGGGCGAGACGGGCGATCTTGCCCAGGTCGGCCCCCGCCTCCTTTCGGACAGCGGCAGACGGACGGAAAACGAGTCGAGACGGGTAGCGCTGCATTGGCACCTCCAGGCCACGGCAAGACGCGCCGAAATGGCGCGCCGGTGCCGGGGTCGAGGTGCGGAAAGAAGTCAGCGCATGGCTTTCTGATAGACCGGGACCACGGCGATATCAAGGCGACGCCGACGATGGCCACGCTTGGCAAGGCCGCCCGTCCGAGTCCCTACTGTCCGCCCGTCTCGCTCGATGGTTGGGCTCATGGCGCTTTTTGGTAACAAGACTCCGTTGTCGTCCCTGTGGGCCAAGATGGCAGCGGCGGCCGTCGTCGGCGTGCTGACCGTGGGCGCGCTCGGCCTTTTCGAGGAGTATTTCGGCAGCGGCGGCAGCACGGACGTCGAACGAGCGATGCAGGCGGCGCGGGATGCGCCGCTGATCGGCCTGGTGCTGCGGGAGAATCCATCGCTCGACCAGGGGCTGCGCGCGGCGGCAGAGGAGGAGATCCGGCATCCGACGAAGAGGCCGCTGCCCAGCCTGCAGTTCGGGGCCAGGCTCAGGGCGGAGTACATCATCCCGGCCCTGCGCAACACCGACGACGCGAGCGCGCTCGCAGCCGTCAGGGCGATGGAAGCGCTCGCGCGCCACCTGCAGACCACGGATCCGGCGATGTGCCGCGACTTCGGTGTCACCGGCATCCGCGAGCCCGCACGCCTGGACGCCCGCGCCAAGGAGCTGCTCAAGAAGGCGCTCGCCTTGCAGGAAGACGCCTATCGGGTCGGCAAGCAGGCCAAGCCGCGGCCGGCCCTGTCCGACAACCAGTTCGTCGAGCTCCTGATGGTCGCCGGATACAAGGACGGCGACCTCGAGCGACTCGGCAAGGCCCAGAGTCTCGGAGTCCAGGAGGCCTGCGACATGACGGTCAAACTGTACAGCGCGCCGTCGTCGCTGACGCCCGACAAGGGCGGCGTGCTGGCAAGATGGCTGCTGACCGTGCCGCAATGATCATGCTCATTCTCTTCCGGACTGCATGAAAGGAGCCGGAATGACCCAAACCCTCTTCACCAACGCCCATGTCCTGCTCGACGGGTTCGACGAGCTTCAGCCCGGCTACAGCGTGCTGGTTACAGACGGCCGCATCGCCGCGCTGTCGCGCAAGGCGATCGCAGCGCCGCCTGATGCGCGGGTGATCGACCTCGCCGGACGCACGCTGATGCCGGGGCTGATCGACGCCCACGCCCACATCACCGGCCTCTCGCTCACGCCGAAGAACATCGCCTACCCGCAGGCCGAGATCGCCATCGCCTCGGCCAACTATCTGCGCAATTGCCTGATGGACGGCTTCACGACCATCCGCGAGGCCGGCGGCGCCGATCACGCCACGGCGCGGCTGCTGGCCGAAGGCCTGATCGTCGGGCCGCGACTCTATTACTCCGGCAAGGCGTTGACCCAGACCGGCGGCGGCGCCGACTTCCGCACGCCCGACGAGGAGATCGATCCGTGCGGCCATGTCGGGCCGTTCTCCAACATGTCGGCGATCGCCGACGGCGTCGACGCCGTGCGCAAGGCGGCACGCGAGGAGCTGCGCAAGGGCGCGACCCAGATCAAGCTGTTTGCCTCGGGCGGCGTGGTGTTCCCGGCCGAGGGCCACGCCACGCGCTACGAATTCTCGCACGAGGAGCTCAGGGCCGCGGTCGAGGAGGCCGAGGCGCGGGGCACCTACGTGATGGCACACGTCTACACCGACGAGGGTGTGCGGCGCTGCCTGCAGGCCGGCGTGCGCTCGATCGAGCACGCCAACTTCGTGAACGAGGAGACGGTGACGCTGATGGCGAGGCACGGCGCCTTCTACGTGCCGACCTTCATCTCCCTGGTGCAGCGCGTCGAAAGCGCCGGCGAGACCCATCTGTCCGCCGCCATCGTGCACAATCTCGAGCGCACCATTGCGCGCGGCAAGCAGGTCTATCGCTGGGCGCGCAAGCACGGCGTGCCGATCGGCTTCGGCACCGATCTGTGGGGGCCCGACGCACAGAAATCCCAGCTTCGCGAGCTCGAGATGCGGCAGGAGCTCGACCCGCCGCGCGAGATCATCCGCTCGGCGACCGCCGTCAACGCCGAGCTGTTGATGGAGAAGGGCATGCTGGGCATGATCGCCGAAGGCGCCCACGCCGACCTGCTGGCGGTCGAGGGCGATCCGCTGGCCGATGTCGGCGTGCTGCTCGAGCCGCAGAAGAACCTGAAGCTCATCATGAAGGCGGGCGTGCTGTGCAAGGACGAGCTCGGCGCCTGAGAACAAGGAGAGATCATCGTGAAGTCAGCCCTCTGCCGCGACCTCGGCATCGAGTTTCCGTTGTTCGCCTTCAGCCATTGCCGCGACGTCGTGGCCGAGGTCACGCGGGCCGGCGGCATGGGCGTGCTGGGGGCGGTCGGCCACACGCCGGAATCGCTCGAGATCGACCTGCGCTGGATCGACGAGCGCGTCGGCGGCAAGCCCTACGGCATCGATCTGCTGGTGCCCAACAACATGGCGGCCAAGGAAGGCGGCGTCACCGCGGCCGATCTCGAGGCTAGGGTGCCGCCAGAGCATCGCCAACACGTCGCCCGCCTGCTCGAGAAGCACGGCATCGATACGACGGGCCTGTGGGACGAAGGGTTCGCCAACTCGACCGGCGAGAATCTGCGCGAGGCCGGCGCCGAGGCGCTGCTCGACGTGGCGTTCGCCCATCCGATCGGCTTCGTGGTCAATGCGCTGGGCGTGCCGCCCGCGGGCATGTTCGCGCGAGCCCGCGCCAAGGGCATTCCGGTCGGCGCGCTGACCGGCGCGCGCGAGCATGCGATGCATCACGCGCGGGCCGGGGTCGACATCCTGATCGTGTCCGGCACCGAGAGCGGCGGCCATTGCGGCGAGGTCTCGACCATGGTGCTGGTGCCCGAGGTCATCGAGGCCATGCGGCCCTATCCGAAAGTGCGCGTCCTGGCGGCCGGCGGAATCGCGACTGGCCGGCAGATGGCCGCCTGCATGGCGATGGGCGCCGACGGCGTATGGACCGGCTCGGTCTGGCTGACCACCGCCGAGGCCGAGACCACGCCGACGGTGAAGCAGAAGATGCTGACCGCCGGCTCGCGCGACACCGTGCGCTCGCGCAGCCGCACCGGGAAATACACCCGCCAGCTCCGCTCGCCCTGGACCGATTCCTGGACCGCCGACGGCGCGCCTGATCCGCTGCCCATGCCGTTGCAGGGCCTGGTCTCCAAGCGAGCCCTCGCCCGTGTCGACCGCCTGGCCGAAACAGGCCATCCCGGCGCCCGGACCCTGGCGACGTACTATGTCGGCCAGGCCGTCGGCCTGATGAATGCCGAGCAATCGGCCCGCAGCGTCGTCTACGACTTCATGCGCGACTACGCCGAAGCCGTCGAACGCCTGTCGGGGACGCTCGACGAGTAGCCCCATTCGCCTCCCCAGCTTCGCTGGGGAGGTGTCCGCGTCTTCGCGGACGGAGGGGTCATGAGTCATGTGGACTGCAGGCGCCTAGCCCTCATCTCATGTTCATGAGCAAGCTACGGGCCAGCGATTCGGAAGCTTCATGACCCCTCCGTCCGCGAAGACGCGGACACCTCAGGCTTTTGGCCGCTTGCGGCCAAAATGCCGACCACAACGAAGTTGGGGAGGAGCAGAGGAGCAATGCCGGTTGCTCCCGAGCCGGCGACCTGCCTCAATAGAGATGATGACGCTCTATGCCCTGAAGCCGCGCTTTCAGAACCTGCTGCGACCGATCGCGGCGTGGCTTGCGGGCATCGGCGTCACGGCCAATCAGGTGACGCTGGCGGCGGCTCTTCTCTCGACCGCCGTCGGCGCGCTGCTCTGCCTGCCCGGCGGCCCGCCGGCGCTGTTCCTGCTGCTTCCGCTGTGGCTGTTCCTGCGCATGGCGCTCAATGCGATCGACGGCATGCTGGCGCGCGAGCACGGCCAGAAGAGCAGGCTGGGCGGTTACCTCAACGAGCTGTGCGACGTGGTCTCGGACGCGTCGCTGCTGCTGCCGTTCGCCTTCGTGGCGCCGTTCGCCGCCTGGGCGGTCTTCCTCGTGATATTCCTGGCAACGCTCAGCGAATATGCCGGCGTCATGGGGCCGCTTGTCGGGGCTTCGCGCCGCTACGACGGGCCGCTGGGCAAGAGCGACCGGGCGCTCGTGATCGGCGCGCTGGGCGCCTGGATCGGCCTCGGGCTCGCGCTGCCGTCCTGGATCTCCTGGCTGATGCCGATCCTCGCCATTCTGCTGCTGGCGACGTCCGTCAATCGCGTGTATCGCGGCCTGCTCGAATCCTGAATCCGCGTCCGTCCGCCCTCCTGCTGCGCAAAGGCCCATCCCGTGAAGCGACCTGTCGAAGACCGGCACTTCTCCACCCATGACAGCGTGTCGCTGTTCTATCGCCGCTGGCCGGTCGAGTCCGGGACGCCGCGCGGCGCCATTCTGCTGTTCCATCGCGGACACGAGCACAGCGGGCGCATCGGCCATCTGGTCGACGAGCTCGACCTGCCCGACTTCGAGTTCTACGCCTGGGATGCGCGCGGCCACGGCCAGTCGCCGGGCGAGCGCGGCTACTCGCCGTCCTTCGCCACCAGCGTGCGCGACGTCCAGACTTTCCTCGACCATCTCGGCGCCGAGCACGGGGTCGATCCCGAGAGGACCGCCGTCATCGCCCAATCGGTCGGCGCGGTCATCGTCTCGACCTGGGCGCACGACTACGCCCCCAAGGTTCGCGCCCTCGTGCTGGCTTCGCCCGCCTTCGAGGTCCGGCTCTACGTGCCGTTCGCCCGGCCCGGCCTCGCCCTGATGCACAAGTTGCGCGGCAAGTTCTTCGTGCAGTCCTACGTGAAGTCGCAATTGCTGACGCACGACCTCGCCCGTCGCGCCTCGTTCGATGCCGATCCGCTGATCACGCGCGCCATCTCGGTGAACATCCTGCTCGAGATGCACGAGGCGGCGCGGCGGGTCGTGCGGGATGCTCGCGCCATCACCATCCCGACCCAGCTCCTGATCTCGGGCGCCGACTTCGTGGTCAACCAGCAGCCGCAGCACGAGTTCTTCGTCAATCTCGGAACGGCAGTGAAGGAACGTCACGTCTTTCCCCACTTCTTCCACGACACGCTGGGCGAGTCGGGTCGCGAGGACGCGGTCGGCCATGCCAGGCGGTTCATCCTCGAGCGCTTCGATGGGCCCATCGATCGTCCCGACCTGCTCGACGCGCATCGCTACGGCCATACGCGCGACGAGGCGGACCGGCTCGCCTCGCCGCTGCCGATGATGTCGGCACGCGGCCTGTTCTGGATGGGCTATCGCGCCAACCTGCGGCTGGCCGGGCTGCTGTCCGACGGCATTCAGCTCGGCCACAGGACCGGGTTCGATTCAGGCTCGACCCTGGACTATGTCTACCGCAATCGGGCAGCTGGAGTCGGCCCGGTCGGCCGGGCGATCGATCGCGCCTATCTCGACGCCATCGGCTGGAAAGGCATCCGCCAGCGCAAGGTCAACGTCGAGGAGCTCATCCGCATAGCACTGCGGCGTCTCGCGGCGGCCGGGCAGCCGGCGCACATCCTCGACATCGCGGCCGGCCACGGTCGTTACGTGCTGGAGGCGCTGACCGCCGATGCCGAGCCACCCGAATCGATCCTGCTGCGCGACTTCTCGCCGATCAACGTCGAGGCCGGCCAGCGCCTGATCGTCGACAAGAAGCTGGCCGCCCTTGCCCGCTTCGAGCAGGCCAATGCCTTCGACGCCGACGCCATCGCCGGCGTCACGCCGCGGCCGACGCTCGGCATCGTGTCGGGGCTATACGAGCTGTTTGCCGACAACGCGCTGGTGCGCCGCTCGCTCGGCGGGATGGCGGCGGCGATCCCCTCGGGCGGCTATCTCGTCTACACCGGGCAGCCCTGGCATCCCCAGCTCGAGATGATCGCCCGTGCGCTCACCTCGCATCGCGGCGGCCAGGCCTGGGTGATGCGCCGGCGCAGCCAGGCCGAGATGGACCAGCTCGTCGCCGACGCCGGCTTCCGCAAGCTCGAGCAGCGGATCGACGACTGGGGAATCTTCACCGTCTCGCTGGCGATCCGCGAAGAGGGCCAAGGTGGCTGACCTCGCGGGCCAGATGCCGTCGCCGACGACGTTCGGCGACGGCCGATCATGGCGGCGCGCGGCCGGGTGGCTGGCGCTGCTGGGCACCTTCTTCTATGCGAGCTACGGTTTCTCGAACTGGCTGGCGAGCCAGCGCCACGATGTGCCGGTCGTCGTCTTCGACTGGGAGCGTCGTGTTCCCTTCATCGCCTGGACGATCGTTCCCTATTGGACAACCAACATCTTCTTCGGCCTCTCGCTCTTTCTCTGCCGCAGCCGCTTAGAGCTCGACGTCCACGCCAGGCGGCTGCTGACGGCCCAGGTCATCGCCGTCGCCTGCTTCATCGCCTTTCCATTGCGCACGTCCTTCCCCAAGCCGCAGGTCGACGGTGTTCCGGGCTTCTTCTTCGAGGCGCTCGGCGCGTTCGACATGCCGTTCAACCAGGCGCCGTCCCTCCACATCGCGATCACGACCGTGCTGATCGCCCTTTACGTCCGCCTCCTGCCCCGTTGGGCTGCGGCGATATTCCTGCTCTGGTCGCTGCTCGTCGTCGCCTCGGTGCTGACGACCTATCAGCACCATTTCATCGACATGCCGACCGGTTTCCTGCTCGGCTTGCTGTGCATCTGGATGTGGCCATGGGACGGTGGCAACCGACTTACCCAATGGCGGACAACGGCTGATCCGCGGCGCCGGACGCTGGCGGCGCGCTACGCGATGGTGGCGTCCGTGCTGGCCGTGGCCGCGATCGTCCTCAACGGCGGCTTCCTGTGGCTGCTGTGGCCCGCCATTGCGCTGGCCGCCGTCGCCGCCGCCTACCTGGGCTTCGGCCCGTCGCTGTTCGCCAAGGATGGCGACGGGAATCTCGACTGGGCGACCCGGATCATCCTCTGGCCCTATCGGCTCGGTGCGGCCCTGAACGTGCATCTGTGGACCCGCAAGGAGCCGGCGCGGGTCGAGATCGGCGACGGCGTCTGGCTCGGGCGCTTTCCCTCGACCGCGGAATGCCGGGACCTGACCGCCATCGTCGACATGACCTGCGAATTTCACCGCCGTGCGAACGCTCGCCATTGGCAGTGCGTTCCGATGCTCGACCTCGTGGCGCCCGAGGCGGCTCAGCTGCGCGCCGCGGCCGACCGGATCGAGAGCCTGCGCCGGCACGGCCCGGTGCTGGTGTGCTGCGCCTTGGGCTATGGCCGAAGCGCGGCCGCGCTCGCCGTCTGGCTGGTGCGCAGCGGCCGGGCAAGCGATCCCGCAGCCGCGATCGCGCGCCTGCAGCGGGTGCGCCCACGGCTCGCGGTCAACCCGCAGCAGATGCAGGCCGTACGGGAGGCCGCCAATGGCTGAGCCGTCCGAGTCCGCCGACGCTGCCTGGTCCGCTTCCATCGCCGCTGCTGTCTTGCGCCGGGGCTCGATGGTTCACGTCGCGTCGCTGGTTCTCAGCCTCGCCGCCGTGCTGGCGGGCGCCACGCTGAAATCGGATGTCGGCTGGCTGATCGCGGCTGCCATCGTCCTCGTGCTCGGCCTCGCCGAATTCTGGCTTGCCGCCCGGGTGGCGCTCGATGCCGACCTGTTCGACGTGCTGGGAGCCAGGCGGGCCGATCTCGCAAGCTTCGATCGCGCCATGCGGGGCTTGGGCTTGATGCCATCGGACAAAGCCGGCCGGCCCCTCGGCGCACGCATCCGGGGCGCCTTCCGCCTGCTCAAGCTCCAGGCATTGACGCTGGCCCTGCAGATTGCCGTGCTGGTCGTCTGCGCCGTCTGGGCCTGAGGCGACGCCATGCTGACGCGTCTGGCTGCCCGCCTCGTCGCCATGTCGGTCGCCGGCTTTGCCCGGGTGCTGACCGGCGTGCTGCCGAACTGGCGCGGTTGCCTGCCGGAGGCCCGGCAGCGGATCTACATCGCCAACCACGCCAGCCACGGCGATTTCGTGCTGATCTGGACCGTGCTGCCGCACGCGCTCCGCCGGCAGACGCGCCCCGTGGCGGCGCTCGACTACTGGGGCGGCGACGGAATTCGCGGCTTCATCGGACGCGAGGTCTTCAACGCCGTGCTGATCGATCGCAAGGCCGCCGCCACCGGCAAGGATGCGCTCGCCGTGGTGATCGACGCCGTCGGCGCCGGCGCGTCTCTGATCTATTTCCCCGAAGGCACGCGCAACACCACCGACGACGTGCTGTTGCCGTTCAAGAGCGGGCTCTATCGGCTGGCTCTCGCCAGGCCGGACATCGAGATCGTGCCGGTGTGGCTCGACAACATCGCGCGGGTCATGCCCAAAGGGGAGTTCCTGCCCGTGCCCCTGCTGTGCAGCGTGACTTTCGGCACGCCGCTCCTGCTGCAGCCCGACGAGGCGAAGGCCGCGTTCATCGCGCGGGCACGCGACGCCTTGCTGGCGCTGAAGCCCGAGGGGCGCGATCGATGAGCCTGCCCCACGAGGCGTTACCGCTGTTCGCCGGCCTCGGCGCGGTTCTCCTCGCCGCGACCCTGGTCGGCCAACTCCTGAAACGGCGAAGCCGTGGCGAACCCAGCCCGACGATCGAGAACCTGAACGAACGGGTCTTCGCCTGGTGGGTGATGGTCGCGCTGATCGGGATCGCCTTCCTGGTCGGCAAGACCGGCGTGATCCTGCTGTTCGCCTTCGCCTCGTTCGCCGCCCTGCGCGAGTTCCTCACCCTCACTTACACACGACGGGGCGATCACTGGGCGCTGATGATGGCGTTCTTCGTCGGCATTCCCCTGCAGTACTACCTCGTGTGGATCGAATGGTACGGCCTCTATTCGATCTTCATCCCGGTCTACGGCTTTCTCCTGCTGCCGATCGTCGCGGTGGTGCGCGGCGACACCACCCATTTCCTGTCGCGTATCGCCTCCCTGCAATGGGGCCTGATGATCTGCGTGTTCTGCGTCAGCCACATCCCGGCGCTGCTGACGCTCGACATTCCGGGCTTCGAGGGCAGGAAGCTGTTGCTGGTTGCCTTCCTCGTCACCGTCGTGCAGGGCTCGGACGTGTTGCAGTACGTCTTCGGCAAGCTTCTCGGCCGGCGCAAGGTCGCGCCCTCACTGTCGCCCTCCAAGACCTGGGAAGGCTTGATCGGCGGCGTGGCCAGCGCCACCGCCCTGGGCGCCGGCCTGTGGTGGCTGACGCCCTTCTCGCCCGTGCAGGCCGCCGCCATGGCGCTGGTGACCTGCCTGATGGGGTTCTTCGGCGGGCTGGTGTTCTCGGCCATCAAGCGCGACCGCGGCGTCAAGGATTGGGGCCGCATGATCGAGGGCCATGGCGGCATGCTCGATCGGCTCGACAGCGTGATCTTCGCCGCGCCGATCTTCTTCCATCTGACGCGCTACTGGTTCGTGCCGTGAGGCCCCGACTTACGTTTCCGGCATGAGCCAAGCAGCGTCGTCCCGCACCACGATCGGCAGCTACATCCCGCATCTCGGCGTCATGCTGGGCGTGCAGTCGCTCACCTCGGTCTGCGCCGCTTCCGTTCCCGTGCTCGCCCCGGCGATCGCGCCGCAAGCCGGGGTCGCGGCGGCCAATATCGGCCTGTTCACCATGGTGCTCTATGCCTGCGGCATGGTCTCGGCCCTGGTCGGCGGCACCCTGGTGCCACGCCACGGCGCGATCCGTGTCTGCCAGGTCGCCATCCTGCTCTGCGCCGCGGCGCTCGCGCTGGCGGCCACCGGGCATGTCGCGGGCCTCCTGCTGTGTGCTCTCGCGCTGGGCTGCGGCATGGGCGCGCCCACGCCCGCCAGCTCGCACATCCTGGTGCGTGTCACGCCGCCGCGGCTCTTGAATCTCGTCTTCTCCATCAAGCAGACCGGCGTGCCGCTGGGCGGCGCGATCGCCGGCGCCAGCTTGCCGGCGCTCACCCTGCTGCTCGGCTGGCGCGGCGCATTGCTCGGCGCGGGGCTGCTGTGCTGCATCGCCGTCGGCCTGCTGCAGCTCTGGCGCCGCCGGACCGACGACGATCGCGAGCTCACGCGGCGCGGCACCAGCGCGCGCGCCGTCCTGGGGACCATCGGCCTCATCTGGCGCGATGCCGAGCTGCGCCTGGTCGGACTGGCTGCCGCCATCTTCTCGGCCGGCCAGGTCTGCATCTCGGCGTTCTACGTCACCTACCTGGTCGAGGCGGTCGGGCTCAGCCTGACGGCGGCGGGCCTGGCGCTCGCGATGGCGCAGATCGGCGGTGTCGCCGGCCGCATCGTCTGGGGCGCCGTCGCCGACTGGAGCGGCCGCCCCCTGCTCATCCTCGCCGGGCTGGCCACGATCGCGGCGATGGCGATGGTGCTGGCGAGCCGCCTCGCACCCGGCGCTCCCATCGTCGCGATCCATGTGTTGAGCGTGGTGCTCGGCGCCTCGACCATTGGCTGGGCCGGCGTGGTCTATGCCGAAGTCGGCCGCCGCGCGCCGGCCGGCCGCGCCGCCGAAGCGAGCGGCGGCGTCACGGCGGTGATGTTCGCCGGCATCGTCATCGGGCCTGCGATCTTCGGTGTCCTCGTGCGTGTGACCGGAAGCTTCACGACAGCCTTCGTCGCCATGGCGGCCTGCCTCGCGACGGTCGTTCTCGCGCTCGCCCTGCGCCTGGCGCGCGGCGGAGCGCGCTGAACGCCATGGCAAAGAAGAGCAGAAAGACCGCGCCGGGGAAGAAGGCGTCGTCTGCTTCTTCGAAGCGGCCTTCCCGGCGACGCCAGACGCAGACGCAATCGCAGCCCCAGACCCAGACCAGGACGCGGCCGCCTCCGCCGCCTCTGCCCTACGATCAGCAGCTCAGCCAGGCGGCGCGCAGCCTCGCCGTGCCGATCTGGCAGGTGCTGAACGGCATCATCCTCGCCACCGCCTTCGTCGGCCTGCTGCTCGGACTGTGGCTGCTGCGGCCGACGCCGACATTCTCCTCGGAAGAGGTTACGGCGGGCTCGCCCTTCGACGTCCGCTTCCGCGTCGAGAACGACAGCGGGTTCGCCACCTTGGCCAACCTCAGGATCAGTTGCGTTCTCGCCAGCCTGCGCGGCTCGGGCCTGTCCGACACCATGGTCGCGGCAACCAACCCCAGCACGAGCCAGCTCGCCCCGGGCGAGTCGGCCACGTTCACCTGTCCCTTCCATGCCGGCATTCCACAAGTCCGCCGGAACGACCCCGGCGCGGCGCAGCGGGCCGAGATCTACTTTCACAGCGAATACGACCTGCCGCCTCTGCCGAGCTGGTTTCCGGTGACCGACAACAGCACGAAGTTCATCCTCAACACGCAGATCCTGCCGCCGCGTTGGACCGCCAAGCCGGCCAAGTAAGCGGCGGATCAGCAGCGAGTCAGCGTTCGGTGATGTGTCCGTGGCTGTCGATCGTGACCGTCCACTCGACATGCCGCCGCGACGCTCTGCCGGTCCAGCTCCCGTCGCCGTTCGGCCGCAGGCCCCTGATGTCGCGATACCCCGACCACTCGAGAGCCCGTCGTGCACTGATCTCGCCTTGCACTGCACTTGACGTGGGGGCCGGCGTTATCGGCTGCTGGATCACCTGCGACCAAGCGGACGATGCACCGATCATCAGCACGAGCGCCAGAATGGCCCGGCGCCCTGCCCGCTTACCGAGTGAACAGGATGACATGAGCGAACACTATCGACGGCAAGGCCGCAGGTTCTACCTCCGCTCGCTCACCGACAATCGAGCCGCACGGCAAGCGGCGCCCCGTCATCGTCGATCCCCGCCTGCGCTGGCCGGACACGCTTGCCGAGGGCCCGGACGGCACGCTCTGCGTCACTGCCTCGCGCATGCGGGACTCGCCCTGGTTCAGTCGCGTCGGCTGGCGGCAACGGCTTCACCCTCTTCTCCTTCTGCCCCAACGCCTCATGCGGGTCGAAGTTGCGTCACCCGACGTGCGACAGCCTGGCGATGATCGGACAGTTCGACGCGCCTCCCTTCTGCGGGCAGGCTTCGACCAATGGCATGAGCTCGCGCTCCACCTTGGAGATCTCTGCCGGGTTGCTGGTGCGCCTGACCTCGGCGAGATGGCGTTGGGCGATGCGGTACGTATCGGCACAGGTGCGCATACCGCCATCGACTCCCAGCATGCCGCCGATCGCCTCGAACGTGAAACCGAGCTTGCGGGCATGCACGATGAACCTGAGCCGCTCGAGATGCTCCTGGTGATAGGCGAGGACTTCCCTGCGGCCCGGCCTTCGCCGCGGCTGCTGCAGAAGCCCCATCTGCTCGAAGGCAACGATCGACTCGACATCGACGCCGCACGCATTCGCGAGATCAGTTTCAGCGTAGGCTCGTTGCATGGCGAGCATGTCGTTGCACAAAGACGACAGATTCCCAAATCGTTCGCTGAAGGTCGTCCCGCAGGCTTGGCGCCCGCCATCGCGGCCGCAACCCGGCCCCCCGTAATCGGTCCGGTGAGAGGGAAGAAATCGAAGCCTTCACTTGCGCGCCTTGTTCCTTGTGCTCGGCCCAGGCAAAAATCCAAAACCACTTGGCGTCGTCAAGGCAGTCCGTCGCCATACGGTTGCCGGCGCATCGTGCGGGCTGGAGCGACTGCGCGGAACGGCTGGCGTGGCACGAACACGGTCAGGATCACTTGCCCGCGATGGCGGCAAGCAGGCGCGTCGGCCTCGCTTCGCGCACGAGTTGGTCGAACGAACAGTCGCGCGGTGCCTTGTCCGGACGCCAGCGCAGGAACGCAGTGCCGTGGCGGAAGCGTCGGCCCGTAAAGTGGTCGTATTGAACTTCCGCAACCAGGCGCGGCCGCACCGGCGTCCATTCCGATGTGCGTTTGGTTGACCAGCGGCTGGGGCCACCAGGAGCGGAACCGGTGAAGCCGCCGCCTTTCAGCTTTTCCAGTTTCGCGGTGAGGGCGCGCCGGTCCAGGCCGCTCAGCGCGGCGGTGAAGCCGACATGGTCGAGCAAGCCGGCTTCGTCGTAGAGACCGAGCAGCAACGAGCCGACAAGCTTGCTGCCGGTGCCATAGCGAAAGCCTCCCACGACGCAATCGGCGGAACGCAAATTCTTGATCTTCAGCATCGCCCGCTCGCCCGGCCGGTAGGCGTCATCGAGGCGCTTGGCGACCACGCCATCGAGCTCGCCTCCGCCGGCGCGCGCGAGCCACCGCGCCGCCTCCGTCCTGCGCGTCGTCACCGGCGACAGTCGAAACGTCGCCATTCCCCGCAGCGGACGGAAGAAGCGCTCCAGCGCTGCCCGCCGCCGCCGAAGAACATCGCCGCGGAGGTCAGCGCCGTGGGCATCCTTCAACAGGTCGAAGGCGATCAGGACTGCCGGCGTCTCGCCTGCGAGGCGTCTGATACGACTTTCCGCGGGATGCAGTCGCATCTGCAACGCCTCGAAGGACAGGCTGCCGCCGACCGGAATCACGAGCTCGCCGTCCAACAGGAAGTGAAGATGGGGAACGGCTCGCAGAGCGGCAACCATCTCGGGGAAGTAGCGCGCCAAGTCTTTGCCCGAACGTCCGAGCAGCTCAATGCGGTCGCCCACGCGGCCGGCCAGGCAGCGGAAGCCATCCCATTTCGGCTCGAACTGCCAACCCGGATCCTTCGGCAGCTCATCGACCTGCCGGGCCTCCATGACCAGCTTCGCTGTCGCGACCATGCCCTGTTCCTTTCAGGGCGAACGGCGCGGCTCGACAAGACGTTCCTTGGTAAGGTGGGGGCCTTGTGGGGCGCCTCTCTGCGCATCGCCAAGGGAGGGCGATATGATGCGTGAATGCGCTGGGGGAGCGCTGAGCCGTTGTCGCGCCTCCACAACCGGGGCAGGATCGGGGATCGCCGCCGTTCGGCCTCCAGGGACACCAGATGACGACGAGCCGCCGCTTCATTGTATTGTCGAGCGCCGCCGCCCTCGCCGCCGGTCCGTCGCTGCCGGCGCGGACCCAGGGACCAGCCTGGCCCGACAAGCCGATCCGCATCATCGTTCCCGGCGGCGCGGGCGGCGTGACGGATATCCGGGCGCGCTGGCTGGCGGAGCGGTTGGCGCCGGTTCTGGGCCAGCCGCTCGTGGTCGAGAACCGGACCGGCGCCGGTGGCAACATCGGGACCGTCGCGGGCGCGCGCAGCGCACCGGATGGCTACACCTTCGTCATCGTCCATATCGGCACAATGGCGATCAATCCGCACCTCTACGCCAACTCGGGCTACGATCCGCTGACCGACTTGATCCCGATCACGCGCCTCGGCGTCGGGCCGCAGGCGCTGGCGGTGCACAAGGACGTGCCCGCCCGCTCGGTGGCCGAGCTCGTGAGCCTCGCCAAGGCGCGACCCGGCGAGCTCACCTTCAATTCGCCGGGCATCGGCACACCCGGCCATCTGGCGTCGTGCCTGCTGATGCAACTGGCCGGCATCCAGGCCACGCATGTGCCTTACAAGGGAGGCGGCCAGGCGGTGGTCGACCTGGTCGCGGGACACGTCACCTGGACCATCGAAGGTCTCACGGTGCTGAAGCCCTTCATCCAGGACGGGCGGCTGCGCGCGCTGGCGGTCACGACGGCGCAACGCGCCAGGACGATGCCCGACCTGCCGACCATGCAGGAGGCCGGCGTGCCGGGCTACGACCTCACGGCATGGGCCGGCATCGCCGCGCCGGCGGGCACCCCGAAGCCGATCATCGATTCCTTCTACGCGGCCATTGCCGGCATCCTGGCGACTCCCGAGTCGCGGGCCTGGTTCGAGTCTTTCGGAGCCGAGCCCGGCGGGGATCGCCCGGAAGCGTTTGCCGCCCTTGTCCGCACGGAGCACGCCAAGCTCGGCGACGTCATCCGCGTCATGGGAATCAAGGCTGACTGACATGTCCTGTCGCCGGTTTGCCTGTCGGCACGCCCCCCACCCGCGCGTGCCTCGAGTGGCGCCGGTTTTGCCTGATGTCACGGGCGCGATTGCTGTAACCTTGCCACGGTTGATGCTGCCTTCCTTTCGCTCCGACAATTGACATGAGACAGGACCGATGACTGCCAATGCTCGACTGAAAGAAGAACAGGCCATTGAGGTCGGCGCGAGCTTCGATGCCGTCGTCGTCGGGGCAGGGTTCGCCGGCATGTACATGCTGCACCGCCTGCGCGGGCTGGGGCTCACGGCGCGGGTCTACGAGGCCGGCAGCGGCGTCGGCGGCACGTGGTACTGGAACCGCTACCCGGGCGCACGCTGCGACATCGAGAGCATGCAGTATTCGTTCTCGTTCTCCGAGGAGCTCGACCAGCAATGGAACTGGTCGGAAAAATATGCGCCGCAGCCCGAGATCCTGGCCTACGCCAACCATGTCGCCGATCGCTTCGATCTACGCCGCGACATCCGGTTCGACACACGAGTGACGGCCGCCACCTTCGACGAGCAGGCCAAGTGCTGGCGCATCGAGACCGACCGGGGCGACAAGGTCTCCGCCCGCTTCTGCATCATGGCCGTCGGCTGCCTGTCGGCGACCAACCGTCCACCGTTCGAGGGGCTCGAGACGTTCGAGGGGCCGATCTATCACACCGGCGAGTGGCCGCACGACGGGGTGGATTTCACCGGGCTTCGCGTCGGCGTGATTGGCACCGGCTCGTCGGCGATCCAGTCGATTCCGATCATCGCCAGGCAGGCGACGGCGCTCACCGTGTTCCAGCGCACGGCCACCTACACCGTGCCGGCCTGGAACGAGACTCTGACGCCGCAATATCGCGACGCCATCAAGGCCGACTACCCCGCGCTGCGCGCCAAGGCGCGCGCCCGGCCGACCGGTTTCTATTTCCCCTTCAACCTGAAGCCCGCTCTCGAGGCCACGCCGGAGGAGCGCGAACGGCTATACGAGGACGCTTGGCGCCGCGGTGGCCTGCCGTTCCTCGGTGCCTTCGGCGATCTGCTGTTCGAGAAGGCCGCCAACGATACGATCGCCGATTTCGCGCGCGCCAAGATCCGCGCCATCGTGAAAGACCCGGCGACCGCCGAGCTGCTCTGTCCCGACAACGTCTTCGGCTGCAAGCGGCTGTGCGTCGATACCGGCTACTTCGAGACCTACAACCTGCCGCACGTAAAGCTGGTCGACGTGTCGAAGACGCCGATCGAGCGCTTCACGGCGCGAGGCATCGCCGTGAACGGCGTCGAGCACCCACTGGACGCCGTCGTTTGCGCCACCGGCTTCGCGGCGATGACAGGCTCGTTCGACCGGATCCGGATCACCGGGCGCGACGGCCTCACCCTGGCCGAGAAATGGCGAGCCGGCCCGCGCACCTACCTCGGCTTGGCGACCGCGGGATTCCCCAACCTGTTCACCATCACCGGGCCGGGCAGCCCCTCGGTCCTGGCCAGCATGATCCAGGCCATCGAGCAGCACGTCGACTGGCTCGCCGACTGCATCGGCCATATGCGCGACATCGGCGCGGAGACCATCGAGGCGGTCGGCCGATACGAGGACGACTGGGTCGACCACGTGAACGAGGTCTCCCAGGTCTCGCTGCGCTCGACCTGCAGCTCCTGGTACGTCGGCGCCAACATCCCGGGCCGCCCGCGCGTCTTCATGCCCTATATCGGCGGCTTTCCGATCTACGTGCAGAAGTGCAACGAGGTCATGACCAACGGCTTCGAAGGCTTCGTCTTCGATGGCGCGACGGCGACCAACGACCCGCCGCGCGTGCGCTTGACCGAACGCTGGCGCGTCCCCCTGGATATCGAGGTGATCTCGCCGGCGGCGATCGCGGCGCGGCGCATTCCGGTCGTCTGAAGCAGGAGGAGCGGCCATGGACCACGCCACACCTCTCGCCGAGCTCGTTGCCGCCTATCAGGGCGAGGTCCGCGGCGAGGCGGGCTTCACGACCCTGTCGGATCACGCTGAACGCTCACGAAGTCGCGCTGGATGATTTCGCGACGCGCGCGTTGGCCGGCGGCGGTCGCGAGGCGCTGGAACCGGTCAGGACTTTGCTCGGCGAGGAGTAAACACCGTCGCCCGATGACGCAGGGCATTCGCATTTGACAAGAAGCACTGTCATCCCGACCGGAGCCGCGCGCAGTGCGGCGTAGTGGAGGGATCCTTCTTGTTGCGGCGTCGCTCAAGAAAGGTCCCTCGACGCGTTCGTCCGTTCTGCCAGAGCCTCAGCGACCGTGCGCCTAGCCTCTCCGCTCGCGCCCGTCGTCCGGGTGACAAACAAAGCCGTTGCGCACCTCGGCACCTTGGTGACCATCGATCTGTCGCGCTGGAGCCTGGAGCAGGGCATGCGGGCGGCGTTGGCCTGCTGCGTCCCTTTGCTGATCGCCGAATGGACCGGCGAATCCATCCTGTCGTGGGCGGCGCTGATCGGCTTCTGGGTCTCCCTGGTCGACCCCGGCTGGCCGACGCGTGCCCGCCTGCAGTCGATCGGCGGCTTCATCGGAGCCGCAGCGGTCGCCTGCTTCATCGGCGTCCTGCTGCGCTCGCATCTCTGGGCTTCAGGAGCGTTCGCGCTGCTGTGGTGCACGCTGGCGATCCTGACCAGGGTGTGGGGGAGCACGTCGGGCAGCGCCGGCAACTATTCGGCGCTGGCATTGATCATCGTGCTCGGCGACAGCGAACCGTCCTCGCTGCACGCCGCCGCAATGGTCGCCGCCGTCACGGGCGCTGGTGGACTCTGGGGATTGTTGCTGGCCTTTTGCATCGGCCGGCATCCGCCGGACACCCTGCTGCGCGGGGCCCTGGCAGCCGTGTTCCGAAGCGAGGCCGCGTTCGTGCGCGACATGCTCGGCGACGACCCTACGCATCGCCAGCGGCGGGGCACTATCCGCGAGGCCGTCGAGACGGCCCGCGACATGCTGGTGGCGGCGCGTCGCGGATGGCTGGGCGACGTCGCGGCGATCCAGCGCTTCGCGCTGGTGCTGGGCGACGCCGAGGAAGTGCTGAAGGCCCTTCTCGGCGCGCGCGAGATACTGGAGGAGATGCCGACCGCACAGATGCCGCACGCCGCGCTGGCCGACCTGGCGACCAAGCTCGACGGCATCGCCGCCGTCCTCACCGAGCGCAATGGCGGCTCGCCTCCTGCGGCCATCACCGCTGCGCCGGCCACCACCGTGGTCGCCCTGCACCACGCGATGGCGTGGACCCAGGCGGCGTCGGAGCATCTGGCCGGGCGCGTGGGTCTCGGCACGCCGACCGTCACGACCATCGAGGCCACGCCGATCGGCTGGCTGGGCCAGCTGCGCGCCAACCTCACCTTCGACTCGCTCTCGATGCGGCATGCCTTGCGCTTCGGCCTGACGGGCGCCGTCCTGACGCTGCTCACCAAGGGCCTGCACCTCGAGATGGGACATTGGATCTCGCTGACGGCCGTCATCATCCTGCAGGCCTACCCGTCGGCGACGTGGCAGAAGGCGATCGAGCGCGTGCTGGGAACCTTGCTGGGCGGGCTGATCGCGACCGCCGCGGTGTATGTCCTGCAGGGTCCCGCCGCCGTGCTGCTGGTCGTCGCACCGCTCAGCCTGCTGGCGATGGCGTCGCGCCCGGCGAGCTACGCGCTCTACATCGTCTGCATCACGCCGATGTTCATCCTGATCACCGAGCTGTTCAGCAACGGCGGCGTGCTGTCGCCCGAGTTGAGCGGCCTGCGCATGATCGACAACGTGATCGGCGCAGCGGCGGGCATGCTGGCGACGTTCGTCCTGTGGCCGAGCTGGGAGAGCCGCTATCTGCGCCGGCGGCTCGCCGATGATCTGCGCGCCAACGGGAGCTTCCTGCTGACGGCGCTCGACGGCTGGCGCGGCGCGGCTACGCCGCAACAGACGGAGGTCGCTCGCCGCCAGGCGGGGCTCGCCGGAAACAATGCCGAGGCCTCGATCCGCCGAGCGGTCGACGAGCCGCACCGGAGGTCGGCCGACGAGATCGCGGCGGCCATGTTGATCACCGCGGCTTCCCGAAGGCTCACCGGCATTGCCGCAGCGATCATGCACGGGGCACGGGGCGGCGGCAGCGACGGCGATATGACGGAGAAACGTCGCGTCCTGCAGGCGACGCTGAAAGAAGTCGCCGACGCGATCGAGCAGTCGCGACGTCCGACCTCGGCGCCGTACAAGCCGCCCGACACGACACAGGCGGGCGAGATCGAGCTGTTGCTGGCGCGCGCCTGCCGCCAGCTCGGCATAGCGCAGGAAGCGGCGGTGAGGCTGGCGGCAGGTCACTGACATTGCTTCGTTCTGCAGCACGGTGGCGCAAGTCGCTTCGTTCGATCCCGCCAGCGCGATGTCGGCTACGGTTCCTCGTGCAATGGGAGGAATCTGGTCATGCGATCGAGAGTCAGTTTGATTGCCGCCACGCTGGTCACCTTGGCGTTCGCCGCGATGGCGCAGCAGGCGAGCTTCCCCGATCGGCCGATCCGCATGATCTTCGGCTTTGCGCCCGGCGGCTCAGGCGATCTGGCGGCGCGGCTGCTAGCCGATGTCGCGAGCAAGGTGCTGGGCCAACGCGTGGTGGTGGAGAACCGGACCGGCGCCAACGGCATGATCGCCGCCGAGGCGATCGCCCGCAGCCCGGCCGACGGGCACAGCGTGCTGTTCTGCACGACCGGCAACATGACCATCATCACCGAGCTGCCCGGCACCAAGCTGTCGGTCGATCCGGCGACCGAGCTCAGCGCCGTCGGCCAGCTGCTGCGCTCGACCTTCGGCCTGGTCGTGCGCCAGCAGAGCCCATGGCGCACCACGCGGGATGTGATCGACGCGGCGCGCGCCAACCCGGGCAAGATCACCTATGCGACCCCCGGTGTCGGCTCCGTCCAGCACCTGTCGAGCGAGCTCTTGGCCCAGAAGACCAAGACGACCATGGTGCACGTGCCTTATCGCGGCTCGCAGGCGGCGATGCTCGACATCACCAGCGGCCAGACCGATCTCATGCTCACCAATCTCGGCGACGTGATCCCGCACATCCGCCAGGGCAGCCTGCGCCTGATCGCGCTCGGCGATCCTCTAGGCCGGCAATTCTTCCCCGATGCGCCGATGATCGCCGACACGGTGCCGGGCTTCGAGACCTACGCCTGGTTCGGCCTGTGCGGCCCGCGCGGCCTGCCCGCCGCGATCGTCGGGCGCTGGGAGGACGCGATCCGCGCCGCGGTGAACGACCCGGAGGTCAGTCGCAAGCTGCTCGACAACGGCATGGTGCCGGCCTTCCAGGACGCCGCCGGCCTCACCCGTACCATGGAGGAGAACCGCCGCGGCTACCGCGAGGTGATCCGAGTCGCTAACATCCGGGCGGACTGAGGGCCGTTCGGCGCAGATATTGCTCGCGCACGGCCCAGCAAGGAAGGTCACCGTGAAGAACTGGCTCTATCGCATCCTGGTGTCGGCCGCCGTCATCGTGGCCTATTCCCTGACCGCGCAGGCCCAATCTCCCAAGACGCTGCGCGTGGTCATGCACTCCGACATCAAGGTGCTCGATCCGGTGTGGAGCGGCGCCTATATCGTGCGCAATCACGGCTACCTGATCTACGACACGTTGTTCGCGCTCGACGAGAAGTTCCAGATCAAGCCGCAGATGGTCGACACCTGGCAGGCGAGCGAGGACCGCAAGACCTGGACCTTCACCTTGCGCGAGGGCCTCGAATGGCACGACGGCAAGCCGGTGACGGCGGACGATTGCGTCGCCTCGATCCGCCGCTGGGGCGCGCGCGATCCGATGGGGCAGAAGCTGATGCTGTTCCTGGAGGACATCAAGGCGACCGACCCCAGGACCTTCGTCATCACCATGAAGCAGGCCTACGGCCTGGTCGTCGAATCGCTTGCCAAGCCCAGCGTAGTGACACCGTTCATGATGCCGCGCCGCGTCGCAGAGACCGATCCGTTCAAGCAGCTCGGCGAGCATGTCGGCTCCGGCCCTTTCGTCATGAAGCAGGATGAATGGAAGCCCGGCGAGAAGATCGTCTACGTCAAGAACCCCAGATACAAGCCCCGGTCCGAGCCAGCCTCGGGCCTGGCCGGCGGCAAGCTCGCCAAGGTCGATCGCGTCGAATGGGTCTGGATCTCCGACGCGCAGACCGCGGTCAATGCGCTGGCCGCGGGCGAGATCGATATCATCGAGCAGGCGCCCTACGATCTGCTGCCGCTGCTCGAGAAGGATCGCAACATCACCCTGATCAAGGCGGCCACCGGCAACCAGTATGTCTTCCGGCCGAACTGGCTGCAGCCACCCTTCAACAACGAGAAGGCGCGCCAGGCGGCCATGATGGGCCTGAACCAGCAGGACTTCCTGCACGCCATCGTCGGCGACCCGCGCTACTACCGCGTCTGCAAATCCATGTACCCGTGCGGCTCGCCGCTCGAATCGACGGAAGGCTTCGACGGCCTGATCGAGGGCAATATCGCCAAGGCGCAGGCCCTGCTGAAGGAGTCGGGTTACGACGGCTCGCCGATCGTGCTCCTGCAGGCCAGCGACACCCCGGCGCTGTCGAACCTCTCGCCGGTCGCCAAGTCGATCCTCGAGCGCATCGGCTTCAAGGTCGACATGCAGTCGATGGACTGGCAATCGCTCGTCAACCGCCTGCTGACCAAGAAGGGACCGCCCTCGGAGGGCGGCTGGAACGTGTTCCTGACCTACTGGTCGATGGCCGACCTGTTCGATCCGCTGATGACGCCCTTCCTCCAGGCCAATTGCGAGAAGAGCCGTGCGGGCTGGCCGTGCGACGAAGGCATGGAGAAGCTGCGCGAGCGCTATGCGCTCTCGACCACTGCCGACGAGCGCAAGGCGATCGCCGTCGAGGTCCAGAAGCACCAGGCCAAGATCGTCACCCACGTCCATCTCGGCGAGGGCTTCAACGTCGCCGCCATGCGCAAGAACGTCACGGGCTGGATAAACGCCCCGGTGGTGGCGTTCTGGGGCATCGACAAGCAGTAGCACTTTGGTTGTCTGGAGATCAGAGGAATCTCCAGGAAATTCCACCCGCCCGCGCCGGGTAGCGCGCCGCGGTCCGGTATGAACGAGCGGCAATGCGTCCCCCTCCTGTCCTCATCGTCGGTGCCGGGCCGACCGGGCTCGTGCTGGCGATCGAGCTCGCGCGGCGGGGCGTGCCCTTTCACCTCATCGACAAGCGGCCGGCGCCGCTGCACTGGGATCGCGCCTCGGTCATCAAATCGCGATCGCTCGAGATCTTCGACGCATTGGGCCTGTCGGCTGCATTCCTGAGCCGTGCAAAGAAGATTCGCGGCGCCGACTTTTACGGCGGCGGGGCGAGGCGCGCGTCGTTCCGTTTCGACGAGGTCGCCAGCCCATTTCCCTTCACCCTCGGTCTTTCGGAGAGCGTGACCGAGGCATTGTTGACCGACGAGCTGGTGCGGCTGGGCGGCCACGTCGAGAGAGGCGTCGAGTTCGCCAATCTCCGCATCGACGAGCGAGGCCTCCACGTGCACTTGCGCAGCGGCGCCGGCGTGCGGTCGCAGCCCGCCAGCTGGATCGTCGGGACCGACGGCTATCACAGCAGCGTCCGCGAGGCCGCCGGCATAGCGTTCATCGGGCACGACTACGAACGTCGCTGGGGCGTGGTCGACGTCCACCTCGCCGACTGGCCGCACGACCACGATGTCGCGGCCGTCATGTTCGATCCGCCGCTGATTCCGGTCCCGATCAACGACGGCAAGTGGCGGATCAACTTTCGCCCCAACGACGACAATCCGGTGCCGATCGCCCGGATCGAGCAATGGCTGCAGCAGATTGCTCCGGGCGCGACCGTGGCCGAGGCCGACCAGCCGCAATTCTTCCGCACCCACTTCCGCATCGCCGAGCGCTTTCGCGCCGGCCCCGTGCTGCTGGCCGGCGACGCCGCCCATGCCTGCAGCTCGATCGAGGGCCACGGGATGAATGCCGGCATCCAGGACGCCTTCAATCTCGGCTGGAAGCTCGCCCTGGTGGCGACCGGCCAGGCCTCGGAGACGCTGCTCGACTCCTACGACATCGAGCGTCGGGGAATCGCCGAGGCCGTCGGCGTATCCGGCGACAGCGCGGAGGAGAATGCGGCCCGCGGCGGGCCGGAAGCCATCCACGTGGTAGGCGAGGCGCTCTCGACCGCAGACGGTCGCCTCAAGGCGGCACTGGCCGAGTCGGAAATCGGCCTCGGCTACGAGGCGAGCCCGCTTCTGGAGCACGACTGTCCAGCCCCCTCCCCGACCGCGACGAGAGTCGGCTATCGGGTCGGCGAGGCGGCGCCTCTGGTCAGTCGCAGCAGCAGCACGCGGCTGCACCAGCTTCTCGCCCACACCGCCCACACCCTGATCCTCCTCACCGACGAGGCCGAGGCGACGGCGGACGACTGGCAGCTCATGCGCGAGCTCGAACGGCGCCGCGCTCCACACCTCAGGGCGCTCGTGGTTACCCGGCAGGCCGCGGTGCCCAACCTCAACCCCGAACGCACCTTCACCGACGCGACGGGAGCCGCCCATGCCATCCTGGGCGAAGGCCACTATCCCTGCCTGTGCGTCGTCCGCCCCGACGGCCATCTTGGCCATCGCGGCACGACGCCTGCGGGCGTCGAGGCCTACCTGGCACGCATCCTCGCTTAGGTGATCGACGACTTCGCGCGGGAGGTCGCCGAGGCGCGCATCTCGGCCGGCTTCACATCGCTTCTCGGCCAATGCCGGCCAGGCGATGGGCCGCAAGATCAGCGAACATGTCGTGCATCGCCTCCTTCAGCCGATGCACGATGTAGCACGCTGAAGGCGGACCGTTCTCGTCAGCCGCGTCTTACCAGGCGGCGCAGGCGCTCGCTCCAGCCCGTCGCCTGGCCCTCGTCCGGATAGCAGCGCGCCAGCGCGAGCCGCGTGCCCTCGAGCGTCATGGCCTCGCTGGGAAACCACGGGTACCAGCCGGCGAGGCCGGCGAAGAACGGCTCCAGGCTGGTCTGCCGTGCCGGCAGGAGATCGAACTCGACGGTCGGCCGCAGCGCCTTGCCCGAGACGGCGGCGTGCCAGACCACGCTGTTCTCGAACACCATCCAGATCGGCTTCTCGCTTTCGACCTCGAACTGCTTGCCGTCACGCTGGCGGAACCACGTCGTGCCGGTGCGCCTGCCGCAGCCCTGCGGCAGGATGAACATCTTGCGGATGGCGACCGGCCAGCCGTCGAGATGCCGGCCCGAGGCGATGCGCTCGGGCACGAGCTGAAACTGCCGCATCGAGCCGATGCGAAAAGGATGGCCCAATGTCTGCTCGAGCCGCGGCCCGATGGTGCGCAGGAATTCGCCGAGCAGGGCTGCGCCGTCCGGAGTGATCTGGCGATATTCGTTGCAGGCGTTGAGATACTCGCACTGCGCGGCCACGGTGCCGACATAGCCCATCGCGAAATCCTCGCGGCGCATGTCGGTGCGCGGGCTGGCGAGCAGCGTCGAGGCAAGCCGTTCGGCGAAGCCTTCGTCGAGCGGGAAGGTCAGCACGCCGGTGCGCGCGAGCGGGCCGGCATCGCAGTCGCCCAGCGCCGTCACGAAGGAATTCCACGCCACGCGCGAGAGATCGGTGCGGAACGTGCAGAAGCGTCCGTAGACCGGATCGTTCTCGGGCCCGTATTTCTCCTGCTCGTGGATCTTCTGGGCGAGCTGCAGGTCGCTGAGCTTGAGGAGGTTGCGCACGGGCCGCGTCAGATGAACATGTCGATCTGGTTGTAGTTCCTGAGCACGCTGGCGCGCGTGCCTTCGTTCCACCGGTTCTCGTCCTCGTGGCCAGCGAGCGGCCCGTAGACGTAGCTCTTCTCCTGCGGGAAGCGCTGGCGGCGTGCGTCGATCGCAATCTGCAGGATGCGCGTGCGCGCATCGATGCGCGCCTGGTCGTAGGTCTCGATCGCGCCGTGCAGGCGCCGCGTCGTGACGTTCAGCACGCGCTTGCGGGGAAAGAAGCCCTCGTTGAGCGTGATGCGCCGATCGGGCGAGCTGTTGGCGAACGAGCCGTGCACGAGCTGGCGGTTGGTCACGATCGTGTCGCCGGCCTCGCACAGCATCGGCACGGCGCCCTCGATGCGGTCCGAGCCGCTCTCGGCCACCATGCGCTTGATGTCCGCCTTGCCGCCCTTGTGGCTGCCGGGCAGCACCCAGACGCCGTTGCCCGCCGTGCTGGGATAGAGCTGGGTCATGAAGTTGAAGCCGTGCGCACCCTGGTCCCAGTCGGGCGCATTCCAATGCGTCGTGCCGTCCTGATGCCAGGCGACCGACGGGCCGAGGCCCGGCTCCTTCACGAAGGTCACCTCGTTGTAGGGAACGAAATCCTCACCCAGGATCGAAGCAGCCACGGTCAGCAGCCCGGGATGGCCGTAGAGGCGCAGACAGGCGTCGCTGAGGTGCAGGTTGCCGTCGAGCAATTCGACAGTCCAGGCCGGCGCGTCGGCGCCGGGCTCAGGCTGCAGCATGGCGGCCGGGTGACGGCCGTTGTTCTTGTCGGTGCCGCCCACCGGATCACTGAGCGGCCTTGCCCACCTATAGGGCGGCTTGAGGATGCCTTCGGTGGAGGTCGGACGGCCGTGCCGGTCGATCGTCGCGTCGGGCGCCACCGGCGCGCGCGACAGCACGGCATCGATATCGGCGCGCAGCTCGGCGAGCTCTTCGGGCCCGACGACGCCCTGGAAGACGTAGAAGCCGTTCGTCCAGTACGAGTCCAGGATCTCCGGCAGGAGCCTGCCGTCGGCCCCGACCCGGATCGGCCCGCGATTGCCGAGCGCGTAGGCACGCGCCTCGGCGCGGCGGCCGTAGTCGCTCATGGCGCGCTCGTGATCGAGGGCGCTCAGCGGCTGGACCGCGGTGGCGAGACTCATGGCGGAACTCCTTCCTCGAAGACAATAGCCACAGATGGACACGGATGAACACGGATAGTTGAGCATGACACGAGGGTCAGGCTTTCACCGCGGTGCATGCCACCGAGCGCGCTTAAGGCACCGCCGAGCGAACCGCTCGCACCTCGTCCGAGGTGACCGTCGGCGGCGTGCCGCCCCACGCGCCGCGCAGGTAGTTCACGAGATCGGCCATCTGGCGATCGTCCAAGAGGTCGCTGAACCCAGGCATGGCCTGGAACCGCTCGCCGCCGGGCATCAGCCGGTCCGGCAGGCCTGACGCGACCGCGACCAGCAGGTTGCGCGGCGAGGTCAGCCGCAGGCTGGCGTTGGTCCGCATCGCCGGCGCGACGTGCGGGATGCCTTCGCCATCGAGGCCGTGGCATCCCGAGCACAGCTGCACGTAGGTCTGCCGGCCGGCCGACGGCGTCGCCGGAGAAGCGGCCGGCGGCGCCGGCATCGGCATCGACCGCGAGCTCATCAGGTAGGCGGCCATTGCCACCGCATCCTCAGGCGTCAGATAGCGCGTCGAGTTGTGCGCGACCTCGTACATCGAGAAGTTCATGACGCCCTGCGGCCCCATCCCCGCCGGCAGGTAGCGCGCAAGCGATGCCGCCTCGAAGCCCATGCGGGCCAGGCCGGCCGGCGTCACATCGGGCGCATCGACGTCCTCGATCAGCGCGCCCCGCAGGTAGCGCGACGGGATCATGCCCAGGGTGAAATCGCGCGGCGTATGGCACTCGCCGCAGTGGCCGAGCGCGTCGACGAGATACTTGCCGCGGTTCCAGGCGGCGGACTGCGATGCCGTCGGCGCGAAGCCCCCTGACGGCAGGTTCAGCAGGTTCCAGAACGCGAGTGTCGGCCGGACGTAGTCGAACGGGAAGGTATTTGCGCTGTTGGCCCGGCGGATCGGTGGCCGGCTCATCAGATAGGCGTAGATCGCATCGGTGTCGGCTGATGTGAGCTGGCGATACGAGACATAAGGCATCGCCGGATAGAGGCGATGCCCGCGCGGCGAGATGCCATCGCGGACGGCGCGCTGGAACTCGGCGCGCGACCAGCGGCCGATCCCCGTATCCGGATCGGGCGTGATGTTCGTGGAGTGGAGGGTGCCGAACGGCATTGGAAAGGGCCGCCCGCCGGCGAGGACCGCGCCGCCTTCGGCGGTGTGGCAGGGCACGCAGTCGGCTGCACGCGTGACATAGCGGCCGCGCTCGATCAGCGCCGTCATCTCGTCCGGCGTGAGCGGCTTTGCGGTGGACGCCTCGACCACGCTGGTCTCGAGCAGCCCGGCCATCACGGCGATCGATCCGAGGGCGGCGACGGCGGCGCCGATCGCGACCACGAGGAAGAAGCGACGCCAGCTCACGCGCGCACCAGGCCGGGGGTGGCCACGATCAGGTCGCGCACGGCCTCGAAGTAGCGGACGTAGCCGGTGCAGCGGCAGATGTGCGAGCCCAGCGCCTTGTCGATCTCCGCCTCGAGATCGCGGCGCGCCACCGGCGAGGCCTTCAGGCGTTCGATCAGGACCGTCGCGGCATTGACGAAGCCCGGCGTGCAGTAGCCGCACTGGAAGGCGAAATGCTCGACGAAGGCCTGCTGGACCGGCGAGAGGCGCACGACATTGCCCAGCACATCGCGTTCGGCATGGCCCTCGATGGTGCGGATCGACTTGCCGGCGAAGAAATGCGCGCCGGTGATGCAGCTTCGGATCTCGCGCGCGCCGCCGGGCCCGTCGAGGATGACGGCACAGGCATGGCAGATGCCCTGGCCGCAGGCCATGCGCGATCCAGTGAGCCCGAGATACTCGTGCAGGAAATCGAGCAGCATCATGTCGTCGGGCACGTCGATCGGCCCGACCGGCTTGCCGTTGACGTTGAGCGACAGCTTGCTGGTCGGCAAGGTCATGCCAGCGCCTCCAGGATCTGCTCGGCGGTGATGGGCGTGGCGTAGAAGCGCTTGCCGATCGCATGGGCGACGGCGTTGGCGATGGCCGGCACCACGGCGACCATGACGACTTCCGCGATGCCCTTGGGCGCATCGGTGTCGGAGAGCGGCGGCAGGACTTCCGCCGTCTGGTGCCACACGGCGACATCGGCGGCATGGGGCAGGCGGTAGCGGTTCCAGTTCCAGGTGCCGTCGCCCGGCCCACCTTCGTGGAGCGGCAGCGATTCGAGCAGAGCATGGCCGATGCCCATCGCCAGCCCGCCCTGGATCTGGCCGGAGACGAGCTGCGGCACGACCTGGTGCCCGCATTCCAGAACGGAATGATGCGACAGCACGTCGACCTTGCCGGTCGCGGTGTCGACCGCGATCTCCACCAGGGTGGCCATGCCGCTGTAGTAGGTCACCGCGGCGTTCAGCCGGCTGACCGGCGGAAAGAACACCTCCCGCCGCTCGATGAAATGGAAGCCGCCGTCCGTCATCAGCGCCTTGCGCTCAGGCGGCGCGCCATCGCCATATTTCACCGACAGTGCATCGGCGGGGAGCCGCAGCATGCCGGCGCCGGGCACGTCGAACACCGCTTCCGTCCATTGCCATCGATTGAAGGTGTGCACGCTCACCGCCGTGACCAGGCCGAGCGCCTGGGCAGTGGCCGCAAGCCGCTCGAAGCTCAACGGTTCGAGCCCGCCCGCGGTCAGCTTGCCGTCGGTGAAGCGCGCCTGGGCGATGTCGACCGACAGCGAGCGGAGCTGGCCGCCCGCGGGACCCGCCGACCAGATCGCCAGCGCCGCCGGCCACAGCGACAGGCGCAACAAGGTACGCGCCGCGGTGCGCGTCGCGTGGCCGACGAAATAGACGCTGTTCGAGGCGCTCATCGGCGTCTGGCGCAAGGGCGTCCAGTGCGGATCGCGCGCGCCCGCGTCCTCGGCTTCCTGCGACTGGGTGAACGGATCGTCGGGCGAGGTGAGCGGCATCTCCGGCCAGTCGGTCACGCCGAACGTCATGCGATCGGGGGCGTGCCCCAGGATGTCGCGCACCATCACCGCGTGGCTGGTCGTCATGCCGGTGCCCATCTCGCAGCCGTCCTGGCGCAGCGCCAGGCCGCCCGACGGCAGCAGCTCCAAGGTCGCGATCGCCGCCTCGCCGCCCGAGCCGTAGTCCTTCTGAACGACCGCGACGCCGACGCCGTAGCGCTTGCCGAGGTTGGTCGCTTCGTAAGCGCGCTTGCGCTTGGCGCGATCGCGCCACATGGGATGATCGCCCATCCGCTGAAGCAGCTCGTCGGTCCGCAAGGCCCCGGCCGGCACCGCGCCCTGCGCGTTGCGCATGCCCGTCCGCATCGCATTCGTCCGACGCAGCTCGATGGCATCGACCGCCAGAAGCTCGGCCACCTCGTCGACCAGCATCTCGGTCGCCGTCATGGTCTGCAGCGTGCCGTAGCCACGGGTCGACCCGGCATCGACGGCGCGCGAGGCGCGGATCTCGACCGAGAAGTCGCTGTTGGGCAGGTAGTAGATGCTCTGTCCGGCACTGGCGCCGACCGCGCCGACCTCGGGCGAGAAATTCCGCCGGCCGCCGGCGTCCGTGCGATAGGCGCCCTTCATGGCACGGAAGCGCCGCGTCGCCCGATCGACCACGAGGGTCGCGTCGGTCCAGAACGCGTGGCGCTTGAGACCCATCTGGAACTGCCCGTAGCGATCGTTGGCGAGACGCACCGGCCGGCCGTCGCCGTACAACCCCGCTACCACGGCGAGGTACGGGAAGATCGAATGATCCTTGGTGCCGTAACCGACGGTATAGCCGATCGAGAGATCGATCGACTTCACGCCGATCTTCGAGGCGCCGACCATCGAGGCCGTGCCGGTCGTGACCTCGTAGGGCGACTGGGTGGCCATCATCAGGCGGAGCGCGCCGGTCGACGGATCGAACCACGCCAGGCCATTGTCGGCCTCCATCGCCGAAGCGTCGACCGACTGCGAGAAGAAGGCCCGCTTGATCACCAGCGACTCCGCGCCGGCCGAGGCGACCATGCGATCGATCTCGCCGGCCGCCCACATGGCGCGCTGCGCAGCATCGCCCGACTGATCGGCCAACGGCCAGGCGACCTTGTCGCCCTCGAAGTCGGCGTAGACCGCGGTCCCGGTCAGCGGCGCATAGACATCAGGCGCGGCCGGCGTCGCGCCGGCGATGCGCACGAAGCGCGCCGCGCCGAAATTGGGCGGGGTCGCGTAACCCGAAGTCGCGCCCCAGCGCACGACGCCCTCGGCAAAGCGCAGTCGGCGCCGCGCCGCATCGAAACGGGCGAAATCCCGATAGATCAGAAGCGCGAGCGGCTGCCCGAGAAGACGCGGCGTCTCGCCCGGCGGCACCAGGAAGACGTCGCCGTAGAAGCCCGGCGGCCCGATCGCCCCGCCGTGGGGCGGCCGGATCCCGTCGGCCAGCAGCCGGTCGCCCAGCACCAGACCGTCAGGCTTCAGTTCCTCGCCCAGCAACGACAGGTCGACACCAGCGAAGACTGCGTCCGCCCGGTTGGCATGGATCAGGAACGCATGGCTCTGCTCCTGCGGCCAGCCCGGCAAGTCACGGGCGCGATAGTCGCGCGTAAAGCTCTTGGCGCCGGTGACCTTGGCGACGGCATCGGTGCGAAACCGCGCTCGCCCGTCGGGACCCATCCAGGAGGCGAGCTGGGAATGCGGATCGTCCATGATGGCGGCTTCCGCCGCCGTGCCTGCGAAGCCGATGGTGAAAGCGATGCCCGAAGCAAAGCCTGCCCTGACGAATCCGCGGCGCGACACCGCCTTGTTCATTCGCTCAGCGTCCCAATGCCGGTCCCCGCCGACACCATAGGGGGCAGGACAGGTGGCTGGCGAGGAGAAAGGGTCACGGCGGAAGCGATTGACGAATTTGGACCGTCGGCGTCGGCGCGCGTCCGGCAGGCTCAAGCTCGCGACCAGGAGAAGCAAAGGATCGAGATGCGTGAACGCGACAGTCGTGCAGCGCTCCAGCCTTTCCCTGCGCCAAACCAGCCTGTAGCCTCGCGGTCATGCGTGCAGGTGAGATCGTCTTTACGGGAATGGACCGCGTGGTGTTCGGCCGGCCGGCCGCCGACGCGGTGGTCGAGGCGGCCGATCGGCTGGGCGCCAGGCGGGTGTTCATCCTGGCCGGCAAAACGCTCAACCGCGAGACCGACGCGGTCAGGCGGATCGCCGCCGCGCTCGGGGAGCGTTACGCCGGGGTGCACGACGACATGCCCGCACACAGCCCGCGCGACGCGGTGGTCGCTTGCGCCAATGCGGCGCGCGAGGCCGGATGCGACCTGCTGCTGAGCGTCGGCGGCGGCTCGACGACCGACGGCGGCAAGGCGGTGACGATCTGCCTCGAGCACGACATCCGCGAGCCCGACGGGCTGGAGCCCTTCCGCACCGTGGTCGACGAGATCACCGGCAAGCGCAGCTTCCCGCAATACCGCGCGCCGCGGGTCCGCCAGATCTGCGTGCCGACGACCCTGAGCGGGGGAGAGTTCAACGCCCGCGCCGGCGTCACCGAGCCGCGGCTGCGCCTCAAGCAGGCCTATATCCATCCCGGCCTGATCCCGCTCAGCGTGATCTTCGATCCGGCGATCACCGTGCACACCCCGGAATGGCTGTGGCTGTCGACCGGCATCCGCGCGGTCGACCATGCGGTCGAGACCTACTGCTCGATCGACGGCAACGCCTACACCGACAGCACCGCCCTGCAGGCGCTGCGCCTGCTCGGTCGCGGGCTGCCGGCGGTGAAGCGCGATCCGGCCGACCTCGCAGCGCGGCTCGACTGCCAGATCGGCGCCTGGATCTCGATGGCCGCGATCGTCAGCGGCACGCGCATGGGCGCGAGCCACGCCATCGGCCACGTGCTGGGCGGCAGCGCCGGCGTGCCGCACGGCTATACCTCCTGCGTGATGCTGCCGGCCGTGCTGGCGTTCAATGCGTCCATCAACGCCGATCGCCAGGCCGAGATCAGCAGCGCCCTCGGCGCCGCCGGCCAGCCGGCATCGGACGTGCTCGACCGCTTCATCGGCGGCCTCGGCCTGCCGCGGCGCCTGCGCGATGTCGGCGTCGAGCACGACGACCTGCAACGCATCGCCACCAACTGCATGCTCGACGACTGGACCTTCAGCAACCCGCGGAAGATCAACGGCGCGCAGGAGATCGTGCCCATCCTCGAGTCGGCATACTAAGGCGGGCGCTCGTCCCTCATATTCCTCCCCCGTAAGCGGGGGAGGTGGCCCGCAGGGCTGGAGGGGGAAGGCCTCAATCGAGATCCCTCCGAGCCCGACGTCGGAATCTCATGGATCCCGACTGTGGCCTTTCCCCCTCCGCCCCCTCCGGGGGGCAACTCCCCCGATGACGGGGGAGGGATTCGAGTTACGCCTTCAGCGGCGGCTTTCCGTTGTCCTTGCGGATGTCGTTGATGATCTGCAGGACGCGCTGACGGAAGGGCGCGTACTGCACGCCGAATTCCTGCACCAGCCGGCTGTTGTCGATCAGGAAGTTGCCCGAGCGCTCGCGCCCGCCGGTCTCGTTCTCGAAGCTGATCTTCGCATCGGGCAGGAACTCGCGCACCATCTCGGCGAGCGCGCCCAGGCTGATCGTGTGGCCGCCCGAATTGTAGATCGCGTGCTTGGGCTTGTCGGACATCAGCACGCGGGCGAAGACCTCGGCGATGTCGTCGACATGGATGGGGATCCGCATGGCGTCGCGGTAGGGAAACGACACCGGCTCGCCGCGCGCCGGTCGCGTGATGCAGTTCACGTGATCGACCGAGCCGGCGACCTTGTCCGGTCCCGTGACGTTGGCCGGCCGCACGCCCGATATCACCATGCCGTACTTGTCGCGATAGTCCTTGGCCTGCCATTCGTTGAAGATCTTGTTGGCGGCATACTGGTTGTCGCCATGCTTCAGGTCGTCCTCGGTCGTCGCGCGTTCGCCGAAATGGCTCTGCTGGCCGCTGACGGCGAGCGAGCTGGCGTACACCGTATGCTTGACGCCGCAGAGCCTCGCCGCCTCGAAGCAATTGTCCATGCCGAGCACGTTCAGCTTGGTGGCGACGCGCGGCGGCAGATCGCTGCCGATATAGTAGGAAAGATTGATCAGCCGCTCGGGCTTCACCTGCGACACCACGGCCATCACCTCGTCGAACTGGGTGACGTCGCCCCGCACCATCTTGACGCGCTCGCCGAACGAGGCGGCGTCGGGGTTGATGTCCATGCACACGACCTGCTCGCCCTGCTTTTCCAGGATCGGAATGAGGCGACGACCGATGAACCCGGCGCCGCCGACGACCAATATTGGCATCTGTTCCCTCCCCCGCGGATTGGCCGCGGATGACGCGATCATGCAGCACAGCGGGATCGCCACCAACACCATGGTTGTCATCCAGCGCGCAGCGAGCGATCCTCTGCTTCAAGCATCGACTGGAACGCGAGGGGACGACCATGACGGAGAAGACCCTGGCTCGGCATGAGGTTCTGAAGATGATGGCGGCCGCCGGCGCGGCCACGCTGGCCCAAGGCTCGGCCCAGGCGGCCGGCGTGCCTCCCTATGATCCGAAGGCGCGGTTCGACATCGTCGTCAGCGAAGTCGAGCTGCGGCGCAATGCGGCCGGCCGCATGCTGATGGCGCGGATCTACCAGCCCAAGGGGGCCGGCCCCTTCCCGACCGTTCTCGACCTGCACGGCGGCGCCTGGAACCGCAAGGACCGCTTCGCCGAGGAGCCGATGGACCGCGCCCTGGCGGAGAGCGGCCTGCTGGTCGTCGCCGTCGACCTCACGGTGGCGCCCGAGGCGCCTTACCCGGCTTGCGTGCAGGACGCCGACTATGCGGCGCGCTGGCTCAAGGCGAACGCCGCGCGCTGGAACGGCGACACGTCGAAGCTCGGCGTCTACGGCTCATCGAGCGGCGGCCACGTCGCCGAGCTGCTGGCGATGCGTCCCAAGGATCCGCGCTACACCGCGATCCCGCTCGCCAATGCGCCCGAAATCGACGCCACCGTGGCCTATGTCGCCATGCGCTCGCCGGTCAGCAACACGGCGGCGCGCTATGAGAACGCCGAGCGCCGCAAGAACGAGGGCATGATCAAGAACAACAAGGTGTTCTTCGCGCCGTGGGAGACGATCCACGAAAGCAATCCGCAGGAGATCCTCGAGCGCGGCGAGAAGGTCACCCTGGTGCCGTTCCTGATCATGCAGGGCGCGCTCGACGACAACGTGCTGCCGGAGATGCAGGAGAAATTCGCCCAGACCTACCGGGCGGCGGGCGGCGTCTGCGAGTATCGCCTGTTCGAGAACAGCGTCCACGAATGGGTCGCCGAGCCCGGCCCGCAGACCGACAAGGCGCGCGACACGGCCAAGGACTTCATCGCGCGCCAGCTCAAGGGCTGAGCGCGGCACCGCCGCTCCATGCAACCGAAGCGTTTCGACTCTCCTCCTCAGCAGAGCTGGGGAGGAGAATGACTATCGGACTCCTACGCCTTCCGAAACGACTCGCGCGCCGACCTGGCCTGGCGGAACGTTGCCGTGAGCTGGCTCTGGTCGGCGTCGGCGAAAGCCGTCGCCGCGTGGAGCGCGCCGGCGGTGGCGTTGACGGCCTCCTTCACCATGCGCACCGTGGCGGCCGGCATCGACAGCACCACCTCGGCGAGCTCGAGCGCGCGGTCGACCGTCTTGCCATCATCGGCCACTTCCTCCACCAGTCCCCAGGCCAGCGCCTGCTCCGCCGGCATCTTCTCGCACAAGACGCAGATGCGCTTGGCGCGCGCCGGCCCGACCAGGCTGATCAAGCGCGGCAGCGCACCCCATTGCAGGTTGAGGCCGATCTTCACTTCGGGAACGTAAAGGTAGGCGCCGCGCCCCAGCACGCGCCAGTCGCAGGCGAGCGCGATGGCGACGCCGGCCCCGACGGCCAGTCGTTCCATGGCGGCGATGGTGATCTGCGGCATCGCTTCCCACGCCTTGCACAGCCGCACGCCGCCGTACGCGCGCTGCCGCCGCATCAGGTCGTCGGTCTCGCTGGTCCAGCCATCGGTCGCCTTGAGATCGAAGCCGGCGGAGAAGCCATTGGCTGCGCCGGCCAGCACCACCGCGTGGGTCTCGAGATCGTCGTGGAAGGAACGCGCCGCATGGGTCAGCTCGACCACGAGCTTCTCGTTGAAGGCGTTGAGGTTTGCCTTGCGGTCGAAGCGGACAACGGCGATGCCGCCACGCTTCTCGATGGTGACATAGTCGAGCTTCATCGCCTGTTCCTCCCGCGAGCCCCTGCTCGCCTCGCCATCGCGTCATGCTGACATGCCGACCAACGGAAAATCACGCCATGACCGCCATCGGCATTCGCTGTGCGGCCCGCCGGTCACGATCGCATCGTTCAACGCGCCTTGGTGCCGACGACGCGGCCCAACGAGCCCGAGATGAAATCGTGCAAACCGACGTCGGTGAAGCCGGCGGCGCGGAAGTAACCGATCACGTCCGCTTCCGAATGGGCGAGCCCGAGCGAATCGCCAACCGCCTGGCCGAGCCCCCAGTAGGCCGGCCCCCATGGCCCCGTGCGCGCATCGTTCGTCATCTCGCCGATCAGGTGCATCTGACCACCCGGCAGCAATGCGTCGTGCGTCCTCCTGATGACGCTCGCGATCATCTCGCGGCCGTACATCGGCAGGTTGGACGCCATGATGGCGACGTCGCAGTCGGTCGGGAACGGATCGCGCGTGAAGTTGCACGGCTGGGCCTCGACCCGGTCGGCGACGCCGTTCTCGGCAATGAAGTCGCGCGCCACCTCGCACACCACGGGCAGGTCGAGCACCACGGCGCGGATCTGCTTGTGCTGCAGGGCGGCGGCGATGCAATAAGCCCCCGAGCCGCCGCCGATATCCATGATGCGCTTGCGGCCGGCGAGGTCGACCTGGCGGACGAAGCGGCGGCCCGCTCCCATGCCGATCGAGTAGGTCGCCGCGTGATAGCGCCGGGCATCGGCGACGGTGAAGGTCTCGATCGAGCCCATCACCTTCAGGTTCTTGGTGCGGATGTGCTCGCCGAGCCGCCCCCATTCGTTCCATTGCGGCTTGGTGAAGGTGATCCAGGGCCCCATGTAGCCGGGCTTGCCCTCGACCAGGAAGCGTTCGACATCGGGGGAGTTGCGATGACGGTCCTGGATCTTCTCCAGCAGGCCGGCCGCACACAGCATCACCATCAGGCGCTCGGCATTGGTCGGATGGATGTCGACGGAAGCGGCGACCTCCTCGTAGGTTCCGGCGCCGTTGCTGATCGCCGTGAACACGCCGACCTCGACCGCCGCCATGAGCGCGGCCGACTGGCCATAGGACTGCGCGATGTTCTGCAGCCGTACCGTGGTGAGAGGCGGCCCATCCGTCTGCGGCTTGTGATCCTGCTGTGCCATCGCGTGCTCCGGAGTCATGTCGAGAAGACGATGCATGCTCGCTTGGCACGGAACGGCGCACCAGTCGACTGCCACATCACACACCGCAATGCGGTCGATCGAGTCGGCGGCACGTTGGAGCACCACCCGGAATGAGGCTCCGAGGAGCATGATCTCAAGGCCGGGAGCGCTCGTTGCTCCTCGACCCGGGAAAGTGCCGCTCCAAAGGCGAGGCGGAGCCTTGACGGCAGTTCACCCTACTTGGTCAACCGATCTCCGAGCTCGCTCTGGAACGAGCGATAGCGCTCGACGTCCTGCGCGAGATACTTGCCGGTCTCGGCGGGCGTCGCCGGTGCGTAGGTCTCGATGCCGGCCTTGAGCATGCGCTCCTTCACGTCGGGTTCGGCGATCGCCTCGTTGATGGCGCCGTTCAGCTTGGCGACGATCTCGGCCGGTATCCCCTTGGGGCCGATCATGATGACCCACGAGGTGAGCGTATCCTTCATGCCGAGGTCGGCGAGCAGTGGCACCTTGGCGACCAGCGGCGTGGCACTGGGCGCCGCCAATGCCAGCGGCCGCACCGCGCCCGAGCTGATCAGCGGTACGGCGGAAGCGAGCACGGCGACGCCGAAATCGGCCTCGCCCTTGGCCAGCGCCTCCATCATCGGCGCGCCGCCACGGTAGGGCACGTGCACGGCCGCGAGGTCGCCGGCGCGCTTGAGGTAGACCTCGGCGCCGAACTGACTGATGCCAGCGGGGCCCGAGGAGGCGTAGCTGGCACGCGCGCCGTTGGCCTTGAGATAGACGTCGAGCTCCTTCGCGCTCATGAACGGCTTGCTCGCCGGCACGACCAGGATCAGCGGCGACTGGCCGACCAGCGCGATCGGCGTGAAGTCGGCCAGCGGATCGTACTTGGCGTTCTGCGGCTGCATAATCGGGTTGATGGCGAAGGCGCCGGGATCCGACAGCATGATGCGATAGCCATCGGGCGCCGCTGCCGCCGTGGCCGCCGCTGCGATCGAGCCACCCGCCCCCGGCTTGTTGTCGACCACCACGGCGACGCCCAGCGATTTGGTCAACCGCTCCGACAGGATGCGCGCGGCGACATCGCTGGTGCCACCCGGCGCAAAACCCACCGTGATGGTGATCGGCCGGTCGGGATAATCGGCCAGGGCGGCGCCCGAGGCTGCGAACAGCAGCGCCAGAGCGGCAAGGAAACGGGTGAGAAGTGTCATCGTTGGATCAACGGTCCCTCGTTAGGCCGCTTGCTCGCCTCCCCGTAATCGGGGAAGGCGAGCGATTGGCTGGTCAGTTGAACATTTCCGGCAGCGGCACGACGCGGCAGTCCGCGGCCTCCAGGCCGTGCCGCACATAGCGTGCCAGGGCGACGGCCGTGGGCTCGTCGCCATGCACGCAGATTGTCTCCACCTCGACGTCGACGCGCTTGCCCAGGCGCGACGTCAGGCAGCGGTCCTTGACCATGCTGAGGCATTGCTTCAGCGCCTTGTCGGGATCCTTGTAGACCGTGCCCGGGATCGAGCGCGGGCTCAGATTGCCGTCATCCTCGTAGTGACGATCGGCGAAGCCTTCACGCGCCAGCCTCAGGCCCAGGATGCGCGCCGCCTTCTCCATCTGCGAACCGGCGAGCGCCACGTAGATGATCCGGTCGTCGACGGTCCGGATCGCCCGTCCGATCGCCAGGGCATAATCCTCGCGCACCGCCGCCATGTTGTTCAGCGCGCCATGCGGCTTGAGATGCGTCACCGGCAGGCCGGCATAGCGCGCCATCGCCTGCAAGGCGCCGATCTGGTAGGCGACCATCAGCTCGAGATCGTGCGGATCCATCTCGATCCTGCGCCGGCCGAAGCCCCACAGATCGTTGAAGCCGGGATGCACGCCCAGGCTCACGTTGTTCTGCTTCGCCAGCATGGTGAGGCTGTGCATGGTGTTGGCGTCACCGGCATGGAAGCCGCAGGCGACACTGGCCGACTTGATCACCGTCATCAGGTCGGCATCGTTGCCGATGTCGTAGGCGCCGAAGCCTTCGCCGATGTCGGCATTGAGATTGATCCGGTGCGCCATGCGGTTCAGGCCTCCTACGCAAGCGCCGGCAGTCGCTCCGCGGCGACCTGCTCGGCCAGGGAATTGTCGACGGCAACCTCGAACGGTGTGCCGGGTGAAACGAAGCCGCCCGAGACCAGACCGGCGCGCAGCCGATCGTAGCCCTCGCGCGGCAGCACGGGCTCCCGGTTCCATATCCCGAGATCCTCGTAGCGCGCACAGGCCGCCTCGAGGAACGCTCCAGGCAGATCGGGAAAATAGCGGGCGATCACACCAGCGACTTGCGCCGAGCCCGCCGCCGCGACCCATTTCTCGGTCCGGTCGATGACGTGGGTCTCCATGACGCGCATCGGCCCGTCCCAGCAGACGCCGACGCTGCCATCCATCAGGCGAATGGCGGCATCCTGCGGGCGCGGCGAGCTCACGAACTCGATCTCAACGCCCTCGGCGGCGAAGGCGCCGCGCGCCAGCGCGACGTAGAACGGCGCATAGAAGACCGCGCGCAGTGATTCCCGAAGGCTGATCGACATGGCGGCTACGATGCGCGCCGCGCTTCCTGAAGCGCAAGCCCTTCATTGCCGCGCTCCCGGCGAAGACCGTTCTCGACCGCCAATCCGGGCGGCACGCCGCTCGCGGTGATCGACGGCTTTCGCAAGGCACCCGCGGGCAAGAGCTGACCCGCACCGGATTCTGGTGTTTGATCTGCGGACAGACTCAAGGAAGCAGACGTGCCGCACATCGAGACCTCCGACGGAATCCGGCTCTATTACGAGGAAACGGGAGAGGGCCATCCGCTCGTCTTCCTGCACGAGTTCGGCGGCCATTACCTGAGCTGGGAGCCGCAGGTGCGCTACTTCTCGCGACGCTACCGCTGCATCACCTACGCCGCGCGCGGCTGGCCGCCGTCAGACGTGCCGGACGGCGTGGCGTCGTATTCGCAGGCGCGCGCCGCCGATGATTGCGCGGAGCTCATGTCGGCGCTGGGCATCGCGAATGCCCACCTGGTCGGCCTGTCGATGGGCGCCACGGCGGCGCTCGAATTCGCCATCCGCCATCCCGGCAAGGCGACGGCACTGGTCATCGCCGCCGGCGGTGGCGGCGGCGCCACCGATCCCGAGGCCAAGGCGCGCTTTCGCGCCGAGTGCGAGACCTTCGCTCGCCGCATCGAGCAGGAAGGCATGCCGGCCATGGCCGAGCTCTACTGCACCAGCTCGGCGCGCACGACCTATCGCTACAAGGACCCGCGCGGCTGGGCCGAGTTCAAGCGCCAGTTCGCCGAGGGCTCGGCCACGGGCCACGCCATGACCATGCGCGGCGTGCAGGGCGCCCGTCAGCCGTTCTTCGAACGCACCGACGCATTGAAGGCGATCACCGAGCCGATGCTGGTGGTGATCGGCGACGAGGATGACACGACGCACACTCTCGCCGTCCATCTCAAGCAGCACGTGCCGAGGAGCGGCGTGCTCGAGCTGCCGAAATGCGGCCACACCATCAACCTCGAGGAACCGGCCGCCTTCAATTCGGCGGTCCAGGATTTCTTCCACGCCGCCGAGAACGACCGCTGGCCGGCGCGCGGGGCGAGGACCTACGCGCTGATTCCGACGAGTCGGTGATCTTCGCCTCCTCCCCGCGTCCGTTGGGGAGGTGTCGCCGTCTATGCGCTTTCGAGCGAAGCTCGAAAGTCGCACTGGCGACGGAGGCGTCATGAGGCCCATGACTCATGACCCCTCCGTCCGCGATGATGCGGACACCTCCCCGAGCTTCGCCTGGGGAGGAGTTCTCCGCTACTTCGGCAGCTCCGTGATCTTCACGTTGCCGGGCCGCGCCGCCTTCACGAGGTCGACATACACGTACCTGCCGTAGTCGAACGGACCCTTGAGCTTCTTCTGGTCCTCGAGCTGCTTGACGGCGATCTGGATCGACTCGATCGAGCGCGGCTGCCAGTCCATGTCGAACTCGACCTTGGGCATCAGCTCGGTGGCGAGCTCGAGCGGCATCTTGAGGAACTTGGCGACCATCTTCGCCGCGGCCGGACGGTCCTTCTCGATCAGGTCGTTGGCCTCGATCAGGGCGCGCATGAACCTCACGGCGGTGTCGCGGTTCTGCTCGATCCAGCCGCGATTCATGTAGACGAAGTTGATGTTGTTGTAGATGCCCTCGGCGGTCTGCAGGATCTTGGTGCCCTTGACCGCCATCAGCGTACGGGTCGGCCACGGCTCCCAGACCGCGAAGCCGTCGATGTCGCCGCGCTCGGTGGCAGCCAGCATCTCGGGCGCCTCGACATCGACCATCTTGAAGTCGGCTTCCTTCAGGTTCTTCTTTTCGAGCAGGCGACGCCAGAAGATCTCGCCACCGGTCCCCTTGGCGACGCCGACCTTCTTGCCCTTGAGTCCTTCGAGGTCGGCGACATTGCGCCCGACCACGCTCAGCCACCTCAGCAGATAGGTGCCGTCCGCCACGGCGACGATGTTGGGATCGACCTGATGGTTGATCACGCCGGCGAGGTCGCTGCCGTAGGCCGCCTGCACCTGGTTGTTCACCAGGAACGGCACCATGGCCGAGCCCGAGGGGCCGGTGTTGATGGTGACGTCGAGCCCGTTCTTCTCGAACAGGCCGGCCTCCTTGGCGACGTAGAATTGCGAGAACGCCGGATCGACGCCCGTCGCGATCGTCATCTTGGTGAGCGTCTGGGCTCCCGCCGCCACGACGCCGGCGATCCACGCAACCAGCACTGCCACAAAGAGTTTCATCGGCCTCTCCTCTCTCAGGTCACCGGCGAGAAGCGCCCGGCGAATGCATAGATCCCCCAGCGGAACAGCCGGTCCGCAGTGAAGCCCAGCAGGCCCAGCACCAGCAGGGCCACGAAGATCTGGTCGACCAGCATGTACATGCGCGAATCCCAGATCATCTTACCGAGGCCGCTGTTGGCGGCAACGAGCTCGGCGGCAATGATGGTCACGAACGAGTTGGCCATGGCCAGCCGCATGCCGGTCAGGATGTAGGGCACGGTGGCCGGCAGGGCGACGAAGAAGAAGACCTGGGTCGGGCCGGCGCCGAGCGAGCGTGCCGCCCGGATCTTGTTGGTTGCCACCGCGCTCACGCCGGCGGCGGTGTTGATGATGACGATGAACACCGTGGTGTAGATGATCAGGAAGATCTTCGAGGCCTCGCCGATGCCGAACCAGATCACCGCGACCGTGATCAGGGCCGTCGCCGGGATGAAGCGCAGGAACTCGGTGTAGGGCTCTAGCAGCCGGCGCACGATCGGAAACGAGCCGATCGCCAGCCCGAGCGGAATGCCGATCAGCGAGCCGCCGACGAAACCGGTGGCGATGCGGGCGAGGCTCACCGAGACCTGCTCCCACAAGGTGCCGTCCTCGGCCAGCTCGACGGCCTTCAGCAGCACCTTCCAGGGCGTGGGAAACAGGACGGAATTCAGGAGCCAGGCCGCGGCGACGTGCCAGAGCAGGAACAGGCTGGCAAAGCCCAGCAGGTAGAAGCCGACCCGTTGCAGGGCGCCCGCCATCAGTGCGCCCTCCTAAGCGAGATCGCGACCTCGTCGCGGATCATCTCGTGGACCTGGCGGTAGACGGCGAGGAAACGGTCGTGCGTGCGCTCGCGCTCGGCTTCGCTCAAGCCGACCTCGATGCTGCCCTTGAGTCGCGACGCCGGGCCGGCATGCATGACGCCGATGCGGTCGGCCAGGATGATGGCCTCGTCGATGTCGTGGGTGATGAACAGCACCGTCGTGCCGGTGGCACTGCAGATGCGCTTGAGCTCGCGCTGCATGTCGGCGCGCGTGTGGGCATCGAGTGCTGCGAACGGCTCGTCCATCAGCAGCATGCGCGGCCCGTTGGCGAGCACGCGAGCGATCTGGATGCGCTGCTTCATGCCGCCGGAGAGCTCGGCGGGATGCTTGTGGTCCTGGCCGTCGAGCCCGACCAGATGCAGGTAATGCCGCGCCTTCTCCTCGCGCTCGCGCCGCGGCACGCCGCGCATGCGCAGGCCGAACTCGACGTTGCCCAGGGCGGTCAGCCAGCCGTAGAGCGAATCGTCGCCCTGGAAGACCACGCCACGGTCGGCCGCCGGTCCGGTGACCGGCTCGCCGTCCAGCCGGATGCTGCCGGCGCTGGCCGGCTCGAAGCCTGCCACCATGTTCAGCACCGTGGTCTTGCCGCAGCCGCTGGTGCCCAGCAGGCAGAAGAACTCGCCTTTCCCTATGGCCAGCGAGAAGTCCCGCACCGCCACGTAATCGCTGCCGCGCAGCGAACGATAGATCTTGCTGACGCCGGCCAGCTCGACCAGGGGTCGCGGCTCAGCCATCGCCAACTCCCATGCTCCCCTCCCCAGTCGAACGATCCTCTGCCATCGCCATGGTGCACGATGGCCTCCGCTTCGGCCACCGGCTCGGCTCGCGCGCCGAACCGATTGCTGGTAAAGGAGAAGAGCAATTTGGGGGAGTTGCTCATGTCATCGATGGGTCATCGGACACGGCCGTCGCGGCGCCTGCTGCTGGCCGCTGTGCCGGCCGTCCTGCTCGCGCCTGCCCTGGCGAGGGCCCAATCGTGCTGCGGCCCGGTCACGCCCAACGGTGAGCGGCTCGTCCAGATGCTGGATGCTTCCGGCGTCGAGCACCTCTGGCTGCCCTACAAGCACGTGAACTGGGAGACCGGCGAGATCGACAACGATCCCTACGGCAAGCCGGCGGCGACCCATTGCAGCGCCTTCGTCGCCTCCTTCGCCAAACGCCTCGGCGTCTACATCCTGCGTCCACCCGAGCACTCGGCGGTGCTGCTGGCGAACGCCCAGATGCGCTGGCTGACGTTCGACGGCGCGTCGTCGGGTTGGCGGCGGCTGTCCGATTCGACGGCTGCCCAGCAGAGCGCCAACCAAGGGAACCTGGTGGTCGCGGTCTTCGAGAACCCCGACCCGCACAAGCCGGGCCACATCGCCTTCGTTCGTCCCGGCACACCCGGCGCGGCGCGCCTGGCCGAGGAGGGCCCCAACGTCACGCAGGCCGGCGCGACCAACGCCATCTCCATTCCGCTCAAGCGCGCCTTCAGCCACCATCACGGCGCATGGCCCGACCAACTTCGCTACTTCGAGCACTCGGTCGGCTGGTCGACCTGAGACGGGGGAGTCTCGAATGACGCACGAACGTTTCCGCAAGTTCAACACGATGGGCCGCTGGCCCAACCAGTCGATCGACTACGATGTCTCGCTGATGGTCCGCGCCACCGGCCGTCACCTGTTCCTGGGCGGCCTCACCGGCATGGACCTCCAGGGCAAGTTCCACGGCAAGGGCGATCCCGCCGCGCAGGCCGATCAGGCGATGAAGAACCTCAAGGTCCTGGTCGAGGAGGCCGGCGGCACCCTGGACCACGTCTGCAAGATCACGACCTACCTGCTGGACCGGGCGCACCGCGAGCCGGTCTACAACACCGTCGCCCGCCATCTCAGCCGCGTCGCGCCCTGCGGCACCGGGCTGATCATCTCCGGCCTGGCGATGGCCGACATGCTGGTCGAGTTCGACGTCGACGTGGTCATTCCTGGATAGGCGGACGGTCGAGCTGCTTCGCCCACTGCAGGAACTCTTGCGGAATCCCGCCAGACGGTCCGACGACGGCCCATCTCGCCTCGCCGTCCGGCCCACGGCACACCAGCAGGCTGCCCGGTCCGCCCGACGGGCACTTGCAACTCGCGATCGCGACGCCGTTCGCGCCGACCTCGACCCTGCTTTCGAACCCGCCGATCGCGACGCCCTCGTCGCCGGCGGTCACGATGCCGAAGGAGCCGGCATAGATCGCTGCCCCGCCGTCACCCGCCGTGATCATGCCGAAACGGCTGCCCAGGCCGACCGCCAGGCCGCCGTCGCCCGCCTCCGACGTGCCGTAGCGCTTGTTGTCACTGATCGCGACGCCGCGCCGGCCGGCGCGCGCCGTACCACCGCCGGTGATGGCGATACCGCTGTCGCCGGCTTGCGCCGTATCGCCTGACTGCGCGAGACCACCAGGACCGGCCAGCGCGATCCCCTGGCCTCTGGCAATGGCCCAGTCACCGTCCTCGCCTATGACGATATCGTCTGTATCCTCGCAAAGGATATAGCCGGGAGGTGGCGCCGCAGCGGGCGCCGGGAGCGCTTCCTGAGCTTCGTCAGCAGCGGACGGCGGCGCCTGATGCTCGCTTCGCAAATGGAAGGCGCCGTTCTCCCAGATATACGGCTTACCAGGCTCGAGCCCGCCGGGACCGGCCACGGCGACGGCAAAGCGTGGCCAATCTCCCGGCGAGTCCAAAAATCGGACAATGGCCAGCGCCGCCTCGCCCAAGGTGACCTGGAGCGAGCTGCTGGACGCCTCGCGAACCACGGCGATCGCACGCGGTCCGACCGTGATCCTGCGCACGTGACCAAGTCCGACGGCAATGCCGCCGTCATCGACCTCGAGCCCGTGGGCCGACGCGAGTGCCGCGGCGACTCCCGCCTCGCGTGCCACCACCCAGCTTCCCGCTTCGCGCGCGATCGCCAATCCGCAGGCGTTCGCATGACCGTCCGCGCCGACAATGGCGATGCCGTTGGTGCCGCCGACGGTGGCACGCCCGCCTCGGCCGGCGACGGCGAGCCCGCCGTAACCGTCCGGTACCAGCACGTGACTGTGGTCGCCGCCGCGCGCCATCCCGCTGTCGCCGGCGATCGCGACCCCGAAGGCACCGACATCGGCGATGCCGTTCTCGTCGGGTAACCGCAGCGCGACCGACATCGCCGCGCGATCAGCGCCGTGCTGGATCAGCGTCTCGATCGCGCCGCGCGGATCGCCGCGATAGAGCACGGTGCCGCCGAAGAATTCCTCGGCGACATCGGCCTCATCGTCGAGGCGGACCACGGCCCATTGCGGCGAATCGAGGAACGCAGCGGCAGGGTCGCCGACACCCCAGGGGAGGCCGCGGAATCCCCGACGCGAAGACTCGTCGTCCGATTCGCGAAGCGTCAACCGTCCACGCGCCGGAAAACCCCAGCGGGTGGCCCGTCGCCAGTTCCCGCTGCCGGGCCCGGCGCCGCAAAGCATCAGGGTCGGTGCGCTACTCAAGGGAGAATGGCTTCGCCTTCGATCTCGACCTTGGCGTTGGGATCGATCAGGGCCGTGACCTGGACCAGCGTCATTGCCGGAAAATGGCGGCCAAGCGTCGCGCCCCATGCCGCGCCAATGGCGGCCCCGGCGGCGTTGAACTCGCCGATATCGGTCACGTACGCGCGCAGCGCCACCAGATGCCCGGGCTGGCCGCCCGCCGCCTTGAGCACGTTCACCAGATTGGCGAGCGCCACGCGCCACTGCGCACCGGCATCGGTGCCCGGCGGAATATGCGCCTGCCCGGGTTCGCGGCCGATCTGGCCCGCAATGCGCACGCTCTTCGTGCCGGTAGCGACGACGCCATGCGAAAACCCGCGCGGTCGCGTCCAACCTTCCGGCAGGATCGGGGTGTAGGCGATGTCGGACATGTTTTGGAATCCTCCTCGATGTACGGGAGGAGCGTAACTCATTGCTGGGAACGCGCCACTCCAGTGGGGCCTCTGATATCCCCCCAGATTCGCCGCGGAGGAGAACATGGGAGGCGGCACGGAGTGGCGCGGTCCCAGCAATGAGATAACCTCGCCCTCAAGCCCCGGAGGATACCCCATGCGTGACCCGCGCGCTCTCATCGACACCGCCACCCTCGCCGCCTCGCTCGGCGATCCGGCACTGCGCGTCTACGACTGCACGACCTACCTCGAGCCGACGCCGGCCGGCTCGCCCGAGCCTTACAACGCCGTGCCTGGCCGCAAGACCTTCGAGGATGGCCACATTCCCGGCGCCGACTTCCTCGACCTGCCGGGCGAGTTCTCCGATACCGGCACCCATCTGCACTTCATGATGCCGCCGGCCGCCCGTCTGGAGGCCGCGTTCGGCCGCCACGGCATCGGGCCCGGCGCGCGCGTGGTGCTCTACAGCATCGGCACGATGATGTGGGCGACACGATTCTGGTGGATGCTGCGTTCGCTGGGCTACGACAACGCGGCCGTGCTCGACGGCGGCCTCGACAAGTGGAAGGCCGAGGGCCGCCCGCTCGAATCCGGCCCCTCGCGGGGCTATCCGTCCGCAACCTTCGTGTCGGCGCCTCGACCCGGCCTTTTCGTCGATGCCGCGGCCGTGCTGGCCGCCATCGGCCATCGCGACACCGTGACGGTGAATGCGCTGGGTCCGCAGTTCCATCGCGGGCTCGAGCCCAGCCGTTACGGCCGGCAGGGCCGGGTCCCGGGCAGCGTCAATGTGCCGGCGGCGACCTTGGTCGATTCCGTGACCAAGGGCTTCACCACCTTGGCCGACGCCGAGGCGAAGTTCGCCGCCCAGGGCGTGACGAAGGACAAGCGCACGATCTGCTACTGCGGCGGCGGCATCTCGGCCACCATCGACCTGTTCCTGCTGCACCAACTCGGCCACGACAACATCACCCTGTACGACGGCTCGATGGGCGAATGGGCGAAGAACCAGGCACTGCCGATCGAGACCGACTGACTCGAACGGCGAAGGAACGGTCACGCGGGACAAGGGCGGCCCGGCACCTACTGCTGCAGCACCCCGAGCTCCTTCAGCTTGCCGATCTGCTGCGGCGAATAGCCGGCATCGCGCAGCACCGCCTCCGAATGCTGGCCGACCGACGGCGCGCGGGCCGGAGCGACCTTGGTGACGCCCTCGATATGGAACGGGCTCGACACGGTGAAGCCGGCGCCGTCGGCGAACGGGACGAGCGCGCCAATCTTGCGTGACTGCTCGTCGTCGGCCGCTTCGTTGACCGAGCACACCGGGCCGAACGTCACCCCCGCCTTCTCGAGAATGGGCCGCCATTCGGCGAGGTCGCGCTTGGCGAAGATCGCCTCGAGGATTTCGGTCAGCACCTTGGCATTGGCGCGCCGCGCCAGCTGGGTCTCGAAGCGTGGATCCTGCGCGAGATGCTCCGCATCGATCGCCTTCAGGAAAGCGCCGAGCTGGCGCGTCTCGTTGTGCAGCGCCATCAGGAACCATCGCCCGTCGCGGCAGCGATAGTGATTGGCGAGCGCGCTCGGCGTGTCCTTGCGCGGCGGCCGATGCCCGACATGCTCGCCGAACAGGCGGTTCTGCACGTAGCAGCCGTTGGCCCACAGGCCGTTCTGCAGCAGCGAAGTCTGCGCGACGCCGCCCTGCCCCGTGCGCTCTCGGCGATAGAGCGCCGTCACGATGGCGGCGTAGAGCGCCGTCGCGGTCGGATGGTCGCCCATCCCCGGCATCGAACGCACCGGCTCGGTCTCGATCGATGCGCGCACCATGTCCATGAGGCCGGTGCGCGCCCAGTACGCGGTCGCGTCGAAGCCGGTCCGCGCCGCCTCCTCGCCCGCCTCGCCATAGGCCGAGATCGAGCCGTAGATGAGCCGCGGGTTGATCGCGAGCAGGTCCGACGCGGCGATCTTCAGCCGCTCGCGCACCGGCAAGGGGAAGTTGGTGACGAACACGTCGGTCGAGCCGATCAGCCGGTTCAGCACCGCGAGCCCTTCGGGATGCTTGAGGTCGATGGCCAAGCTGCGCTTGTTGCGCGCCGTCAACTGCCACCAGTAATCCGTGACCTTGCCGGGCACCGCCACCGACGCCCGCCACGGATCGCCCGCGCCCGGCGGCTCGATCTTGATCACCTCGGCGCCGAAGTCGGAGAGGATCGTCGCTGCCGCGGGACCGGCAATCCAGCTCGCGCAGTCGATGACGCGCAGCCCCGAGAATATTCCATCAACCATCCGACGCGACCCTCCTCGCTTGATCAGTCACCGCTTCGCCGCCTTGCGTTGGCCGGTATCTGCAGCGTCTTCGGGCGTCGACCATAGCGCGTGCGCTTACGGTTTGGCAGCGCAGCGTTGGCCGCCCGCCGGGGCAGGCCGTTGTGGAGGTCTCCCCCGGAGGCTCCGCGGCATGTGATCGCTTCCACGCAACGGAGGGCCGGGCGTCACGTTCAGCAGGATATGGGCAGCCAAATGCGCGGCAATGGACCGCGGTTCATTTCGATCCAGGGAACGACGCGATGGGCAACAAGAGACTCGAGCGCGCCCTGCTTGCGGCGGAGCAGAATGTCATCCGCACCGACAGGGATATCGCCGCGCAGCGCAGCCGCATCGGCGACCTCAGCGCGCAAGGTTTGGACGCCAGCGAGGCTCGCGCCCTGCTGCAATCCTGCAAGGATCGCCAGCGCGAGCATCTGGCCATGCGAACGAGCCTCAGGGCCACATTGGCCCGACGACGCCAGCGCTGTTCTTAGCGGGAGAAGAGCAGGTGACGTGGCTTGGCGGGCCGCTGTCGTCGGCTTCGTGGCGGGGCTGGTGGTGATCGCAGCCGTTGCGGGCGCGGTCTGATCGAATCGCGAGACGGGCTGACATCGTGAAAGGCCCACCATGGCAGCGCACGACCCACTGCATGAAAAACCGGACGATCGTGGCGCCAAAAGCGGCGATCGGGCGAGCGGCGTGTGGCCGCTGCTTGTCGACACGGTCGGTAATTTCATCGCCGACGAAGCCCTGAGCCGCGGCGCGTCGATCGCCTACTACACGCTGTTCGCCATCGCCCCGGTTCTGCTGATCGTCATCGCCATCGCAGGACTCGTGTTCGGACGCGACGCGGCGCAAGGAGCGATCGTCGATCAGTTGAGCGGACTGATGGGGTTCTCGACCGCCCAGGCGCTGGAGGAAATGGTCAAGAAGGCCGACCTCTCGGACGCCGGACCGTGGCCGGCGCTGCTCGGCGTCGGCATCCTGCTCGTCACCGCTTCAGGCGTGTTCGGCGAGGTCCAGTCGGCCCTCGACGCCATCTGGAAGGCCAAGCCAAGCGAACGGGCCTCGACCGTGGGCCGGCTGGCGCGGGCGCGGGCCGCGAGCTTCGCCCTCGTCCTGATCTCGGGGTTCCTGACCACCGTGTCGCTCGCCACCAGCGCCGCCCTCGCGGCCTTTGCGGCCTATCTGCACGGCCGCTTCCCGGCCCTCGAGGTGGGGGTCTCGATCGTCGACTTCGTGATCTCGACCGGCCTCATCGCCCTCATGTTCGGCGCCATCTACAAGGTGCTGCCCGACAAGCCGATCGCCTGGCGCGACGTCGCGATCGGCTCGCTCGGCACAGCCTTGCTGTTCGGGGTCGGAAAGTACGCGATCGGATTCTACATTGGTCAGAGCGACGTCGCGTCCGGCTACGGCGCCGCCGGCGCGCTGATCGTGCTCCTGCTGTGGATCTACTACGCCGCCCAGATCTTCCTGCTCGGCGCCGAGTTCACGCACGCGTATGCGAGGCGCTACGGCAGTCACGCCCGAGGGGCGACCACCTCCCCCGATCATGGCTAGGGAGCCGGCACACATCTAGCCGTGCTCCCTGCGCGAAGCGCGGGGAGGGGGCGCAAGATGTGTGTGCGTTGACAAGACCCGGCATCCGCCACATTGCTCCAGACACAAGACTTCGAGGCTCCAGGAGGAAGCATGTTGAGCAGGACACTGGCATTGGTCGGCGTGGCCGTCGCGGGACTGTTGGTCGGCCCGGGACACGGCCGGGCACAGGATGTCGCCATCCCCACCATCGTCGAGCTGAGCGGCGCGGGCGCCGTCAGCGGCACCATGTTCAAGAACGGCGTGGCGCTGGCCGTCGACGAGATCAACGCCAAGGGCGGCATCCTGGGCAAGAAGATCAAGCTCGAGGTCGTCGACACGGCGAGCGATCCGGGCAAGGCCCGCGCCGCTTTCCAGCGCGCCCTCGACGACAAGCCGATTGCCATCTTCGGGCCGATCTACTCGGGCTCGGTCAGCGCCACGCTGAAGCTCACCAACGAGGCCGAAGTACCGCAGATCATGGGCGGTGAAGCCGGTCCGCTGACCGCCCAGGGCTCCAAGTACCTGTTCCGCACCTCGTTCGGCCAGAACGTGTCGATGCCCAAGATCGCCAATTACCTGCGCGACGGCATCAAGGCCAAGTCCGTGGCCGTCGTCTTCGTCAACAACGACTTCGGCAAGGGCGGCCGCGACGCCATCGTGAAGGAGCTGGCGGCGCGCGACATCAAGGTGGTCGCCGACATCTCCACCGAATCGGGCCAGGCCGATTTCGCCGCCGACGTGATCAAGGTGAAGGGCGCCAACGCCGACGCCATCTTCGTCTATCTCAACGAGGAGGAGAGCGCGCGCTTCCTGCGCGAGGCCAAGAAGCAGGGTCTCAACAAGCCATTGATCGGCGAGACGACGCTGCTCGGCCAGAAGGTGATCGAGCTCGCCGGCGACGCCGCCAACGGCGTCAAAGGCCATGTCGGCCTGAGCGTCGACGCGCCAGTGCCCGCGATCCAGGAATTCGGCAAGAAGTACGAGGCCAAGTACGGCTCCAAGCCCGACCACAACGGCGTGAAGGGATACATCGCCCCCTACATGATCAAGGCGGCGGCGGAGAAGGCGGGCAAGCTCGACGCCAAGGCAATCGCGGCAGCGCTGCACGGCATGACCATCACGCCCGACAAGGAGCCCGGCATCCTGATCGAGGCGACCTGGGACGATACCGGCGAGATCGACCGCATCTCCTTCCTGGGCGAGGTCAAGGACGGCAAGCAGGTCATCACCGAGGTGCTGCCCAAGCTCAAGAAGTGATCGACGCCGCGATGGGCGCCCTGCATGAGCGCAAGGTCGATTGCCATTGCCATGTGCTCGATCCGCAGAAGCATCCCTACAAGGAGGGTGTGCGCTATCGGCCGGCGGGCGGGGAGATCGGGACGGCGGATCAGTTCCACGCCGTCTGCGACGCCTACCGGGTCGTCCATGCACTGCTGGTCGGACCGAACTCGGGCTACGGCGAGGACAACCGTTGTCTTCTCGATGTGATCGCGCGCGGCGATGGTCGCTTCAAAGGCATCGCCGTCGTCCCCAATGATGCCTCCACGGCCGATCTCGTCACGCTGAAGGCCCAGGGCATCGTGGGCATCGCCCTCAACGCGACCTTCCACGGCGTCGACTACTATCTCGACGTGCGGCCGTTGATCCGGCGCGCGGCCGATCTCGACCTGTTCTTCCAGATCCAGGTCGAACGCGACCAGCTTCTTGGCCTCGCGCCCGTCCTCGCCGACTGCCCCGCCAGGATCCTGGTCGATCACTGCGGCCGGCCGGATATCGCCGGCGGGCTGTCGCAACCCGCCTTTGCGATGCTGTGCGAGTTGGGACGGAGCGGCCGCGCCGTCATCAAGCTCTCGGGCCTGGCGAAGTTCTCAGCCGGAAGCTTCCCCTACGAAGACACCTGGCCCTACGTGCAGGCGCTCGTCGACGCCTTCGGCATCGATCGTTGCCTGTGGGGTTCCGACTGGCCGTTCCTGCGCGCCCCGGAGCGGCTCGACTACGGTCCGCTGCTGTCGATCGTGGATCGGCTCTTTCCCGACCCGCAGGACCGCAGCAAGCTCCTGTGGGAGACGCCGACACGGTTGTTCGGCTTCAGGGCTGTCTCGACTTGAGTCAGCCGGGGAGTTGACGCATTTCCGATCCTCCCCCGCAATCGGGGGAGGTGCCCCGTCGTACGGGGCGGCGGGGGAAAGCCTCGGGCCGGTCCATGAGACTTCGACGTCGGAACTTCATGAATCGCGCATGAGGCTCTCCCCCTCCGGCCCTTCGGGCCACCTCCCCCGTATGGCTGGGGAGGATTCGAAAATCATCAAATCGTGGCCTCGATGCGGGCGCGTAATTCCGGCGTGACATCCGGCATGACGCCGAACCACGCCTTGAACGCCGGCCGCGCCTGGTTGAGCAGCATGCCGAGTCCGTTCACCGCGCGATTGCCGCGCCCGCGCGCCGCCGCCAGGAAGGGTGTCTCCCTGGGCGCATAGATCAGGTCGGACACCGCGGCCGAGGCCGGCAGCTTCGCCAGATCGATGTCGAGCGGCGGCTGGCCGTGCATGCCCTGGCTCGTCGCATTGACGACCAGAACGGCATCCGCCAGCGCATCGTGCCGGCTCTCCCACGGCAGTGCGACGGCCGGCGAGCCGAGGTCGCGGACGAGCTTCTCCGCCCGGGCCGGTGACCGGTTGATCACGCGGATCTCGCGCGCGCCGCGTTCGGCGAGGCCGGCGACCACCGCCCTTGCGCCACCGCCGGCGCCCAGCAGCACGATCGGGCCGGCATCGGCCCGCCAGCCCGGGATTTCCTGGGCCAGCGACTCGGCATAACCGAAGGCTTCGAAATTGTGCCCCTCGAGGGTGCCGTCCGCTGCGACGACGACGCAATTCATGGCGCCGACCTTGCGCACCAGGGGCGACACCCGGTCCATGATCCCGACCGCCGTCTCCTTGTGGGGCATCGTGAGGTTGCAGCCGGCGAAGCCGAGCGCCGGCAAGGCCCGGAGCGCCTTCTCGATCTGCTCGGGCCTGACGGCGAGCGGCATGTAGTGACCGGCCAGCCGATGCTTCTCGAGCCAGTAATTGTGCAGCATCGGCGAGCGGGAATGCATGACGGGATGCCCCATCACGCCCGCCATCAAGTAGTGGTCCTGGTCTGCCATCGAATTCTCCTGCGACGCGACTTTTGCGGCCAAGATGTGCCTTGGCAAGTGGACACGGCATGGACGATGGCGTGCGCCGATCTTCCATGCGCCCATGCCAGCGATTAGGATTTGCGGCAACAAGGAAACCGCGGCGGATCGCACCGTCCGTGCCAATTGGGGGGAATACGCATGGCCCAACACGGTGCCGTGAATCTCACGGGGTACGATTACTGGAACACGGAAGCGGGCAACCGATGGGCGGCGGAGCAGGAGCTGATAGACGCTCTGTTCGCGTCGGTGACACAAACGAGCCTCGCGGCGGCTGCACCCGCCCCCGCCGAGCACGTCATCGACGTGGGTTGCGGCACCGGAACCACCACCCTCGAGCTTGCCCGCCGCGTCGGTCCTGCAGGTCATGTCACCGGCATCGACATTTCGCAGCCGATGCTGGGCCTGGCGCGACGGCGCGCCGACGCCGCGCGGGCCAGCAATCTTTCCCTGGTGGAAGCGGACGCAACGGACCACGCGTTCGAACCAGGCCGAACCGACCTGATCTACTCACGCTTCGGCGTGATGTTCTTCGATGACCCGGTCAAGGCCTTCGCCAATCTTCGTGGCGCGACCAGGCCCGGTGGCCGCCTTTGCTTCGTATGCTTCCGGCCAATGGTCGAAAGCTCCTGGTATCGCGTTCCCATCGAGGCGGCGCGGTCTCACCTGCCGCCACAGCCCGCCCTGCCGCCGGATGCGCCGGGCATGTTCACCTTTGCCCGTCGCGAGCGCCAACAGAGCGTGCTGGCAGCGGCGGGCTGGCGGGAGATCTCCGCCGACGCCGCGGACGTTGCCGTGCAGGCCGGCACTCTCGAGCGGACCCTGGCCTTCATGACCCAGATCGGTCCGGTGACGCGCATGCTGGAAGCAGGATCACCCGAGCAACGCCGGCAGGCCGAGGCGGCCATGCGCGACGCCCTGGCGGCCGCCATCGGCCCCGACGGCAATTCCCTTTCGCTGGGCCTCTGGCTGGTGTCGGCGCGCGCCTGACGACATCTCAATTCCTTCCCCGTCATCGGACCGATGACGGGGGAGAGATATGGGAGATGTGTCCGCTCCGGACCGAAGCGCCCTACTGCAGGAACTTCAGGTACTGGCCGACGAAGTCGCAGCCGACGTCCTTCGAGTAGGCGTCGATCAGATTCTTCGTGATCGGGCCGGGCGTCTTGCCGTCGGCTACGGGTGCGCCATTGAAGCTCTTGACCGGCAGGATGCACAGGCTGGTCGAGGTCAGGAACATTTCCTCGGCGTTGGCGGCGTCGAACAGGTCGATGTCGCCCGGCGTGCAGGCGATGCCGAGCCTCTTCGCCATGTCGATCGTCATCTGGCGGCTGACGCCGGGCAGCACGTAGCGCTCGGACGGCGTGAACAGCTCGCCCTCGCGCACGATGAAGATGTTGCTGCCCAGGCCTTCGGCGAGGTTGCCGTGCTCGTCGAGCAGGATCGCCCAGGCATCGGGCCGCATCGCCTTCACCGGCTTCTCGGCCATGATCATGTTGAGGTAGTTGTGCGTCTTGGCGCGCGGCGAGAGCATCGAAGGCGCCGTGCGCCGCGTCGTCGTGGTGATGACCTCGGCGCCGTCGCGGTAGAGCGGCGCGCGCTTGGCGAGCGGCAGCGGCAGGACCTCGATCACGACGTTGGGGCCGGTATGCTCCCAGCCCTCGTCGCCCACCGCGTCGACGCCGCGGCTGACACGCTGGCCGATCCACCAGTCGCCGACCGCGGCGCGCAGATGCTCGTTGCGCGCCACGACCTCCTCGCTGTGCGCCACCATCTCCTTGGGCCCGATGCCGGGATCGATCTGCAGGTAGCGCAACGAGCGGTAGAACCGGTCGATGTGCTCCTTGAGGCGGAACGGCTTGCCCTCGAAGGTGCGCGTCATGTCGAAGGCGCCGTCGCCGTACTTCCAGCTCCGATCGCGGAACGGGATCATCACTTGGCCCTCGGGCATGAACTTGCCGTTGAACCACGCGATGCGCTGATTGCTGAGTTGTTGTGCCATGTCGGTTCCTTTCAGTCACTCAATGGCGCTTGATAAGCGCCAACGCCTGGTCGAAGGCCTGATCGGCCAACGCCCGCATTTCGTCGTCGGTACGGTCCTGGATGGGATGCGGCACGTAGACCACGCCAGGCTCGAAGCCCAGCGAACGCGCCTGCGCTTCGCTCGCTTCCACGAACACCGATGAGGCGATATAGCCGCCGGGAATGCCTTTGTCGTCGAGGTTCTTGATGTCGTGCAGACTGCACGATGTGCAGGACCCTCAATCCGCCAGCCCTTCGATGACGAGATCGACCTCGCTGGCGATCTTCTGGACGAGGTCGTTGGGCGCGGGCCGCGTGAAGGTAGGCTTCTTGTAGCGTTTGACCGCGACACCCTCTTCCCCCAGCCGCTGCTCGATGCGGTCGAGGAAGATGTTGCCCCGCGGCTTGGAGATATCGAGCAGCCCGACAGTGAGTCCGGCGATCTTGTCGGGCGGCACCCTGCGACTGCGCCGCTCTGGCGAGATCTCAGAGGTGGGATCGAGCAGTTCCATGGCGTTGTCTCCTCTCCGGCCTCGATGGCCTTTCAGACCTGATGACGTTTTCAGTCCTTGATGACGTGGGTGACGGGTGTGCTGCCGATCGCGCCAGAGGCCCCCCAACCGGCGATCACCGCGGAAAACATGCCGGCATCGCCGCCGGCACGCACGATCAGCAGGCCATCCTTGCGGAATTTCGGGATCGTCTTGCGATCGCCGAGCGCGGCGGCCGGCACGCCCTCGGCAATGCCGCCGGCGCCACGCACCACTTCCTCGGCCGGCAGCTGCAGCAGCCCGTCGAGCTCCTGGCGCAGCCGCGCCTTCGTCCAACCGGCCGCCTTGAAGGTGCGCTCGTGCTCGGGGCAGACGACCAAGATGGCATCGGCGCCTTGCGCCAGCTTGTAGTGGCTCACGCTGCGCAGGCTGAGGGCAAATGAGCGGGCCAGCGATTCCGGCGTGCGCGACTGCTGATCGACGATGCCGTGCACGGCGTCGCCAGCGAACGCCGTCACGGTGCTGGTGCCCGGAGCGAAGCCGCGCTCGACGGAAAGCGGTTCCCAGAAGGAATGCTCCTCGTCCTCGGCGAAGCAGAAGGTGTACTTGCCCGGCGTGCCGAGAGCGGACCGATCGACACCCTGCGGCCGGCCGCCACCGACGTTGCGCACACATAGCTGCACGGCGCGCCCGATCGTGGCGTTGGCGCGATTGCCCTGCCCGAGCGCATTGCCGCGTGAATTCATGCCGATCGCCCGAGCCACCGGCCCGTTCACGATCAGGATGGGGCTGCAGAACATCGTGGTCGCCAGCACGCCGTGCATATTGAACGGTTCGAGCAGCACGGCCTCGACGGCGGCGATCACCACCGGCATGTATTCCGGCGCGCAGCCTGCCATCACGGCATTGACCGCAACCTTCTCGACCGTGGCCGGCTGCAGGTCGGGCGGCAGCAGGCCGAGCACCTCCGAGGGTTGGCGATTGGTGCCCTTCAGCATGCGATGGACGCGCAGCCGGGTCGGCGGCACCAGCGGCAGGCCATCGGACCAGCCGCGCGAATACATCGCCTCGATCTCGTCCTCATGCGGATCGATCTCGATGCGCCGCGACTTGAACGCGACGTCGCCGTACTTGATCTCGAGCTCGTCGATGATTCCAGGCTCGACTGACTTGGAGCCGCAACCCGGCCGCCACTCGGGCAGTCCCTCGCCCAGCGAATTGATCCCCGTGAGGGCGCGCCATTCATCGCGCTGCCAGCCGACCACGCGCTCGACCTCGCGGCCGCCCTCCAGCCGGATCAGGGTCGGCACGGTCTCGATGCCCAGGCGGAACGATACTTCAAGCGCACGATCATCGCGCACGTCCGCGACACCTTCGGGAAATGCCGGATCGTCCTGGCTGTATATCGCCAGGGGACGCGCTCCGCGGGCAAGCTCGCGCACGACGGGTTGCACCAGTTCGCAGGTCTGGCAGTCGCGCTTGGCGACAAGGACCAATCCGTCGGTGATGCCCGTCGGGGAAATGCTGGCGGTCACGTCTCTGCTCCCTCTCCGGCCGTGAAATCGAGGTTCGAAACCACCTCTCGCATCGGGTCATCGCCCACGCGATGAGGCCAGGTGAGATTGATGCTCCGGCCAACGTTCTGCAATGCCGCCGTTACGGGGCTGCACCGCGATGCATCGACTGCCGGGTTGCCGAGCCATCTCGCCATCATCGTTTTCAGGCCAGGGCGAGAACGCCCGACGGCGACGCAGAAGGCGGCCGGCGCCGGCGTTTGGCGAGGACGGGCCGGGCGGGCGCAATCAGGCCCGAGGCGTCGGCAAGGCCCGCAACGTAGGTCAGCGCCCCGCCGATGTCGGCTTCCATCTCGCGCCGCGCCGTCGCCGCATCATGCCGATCGATCGCCCGGATCAGCCGCAACCGGCGCTCGGGGCCGCGCGGCGAGGCGACATAGTCGGGATAGAGCAGGTTGAGGTAGGGCCCGGTCTGCAGCCACAGGCTCTCGACGATGCGCTGCAGCGTCGGCTGCTGTGCGATGGCCGAGACGGTGAAATGGAACTCTCTGATCTTGGCGCGGTCAGTCGCGAAGTCGCCGCGGCCGCGCGCCGACAGCAGCTCATCGGCGATGCGGCGCAGCGCTGCAACATCGGCGCGCGTCGCCACCGCCGCCGCCTTCTCGGCCGCCAGGCCTTCGACCGCCATCCGGAGGTCGCGCAGCTCGAGCACCCGGTCACGCGTCATCAGCGGCACGCGCACCGACCGGTTGGGTTGCATCTCGAAGGCGCCCTCGGCAACCATGCGCCGGATCGCCTCGCGCACCGGCGTCATGCTGACGCCAAGCGAGCCCGCGATGGCGCGGAAGGTGAGCTTCTGGCCCGGCGTGAAGCGGCCGGCCGAAAGCGCGTCACGCAGCGAATCGTAGACCTGGGCGCGCAGCGAGGTGTCGGCGGGGACTCGCGGTCTCATCAGCCGGCAGCATAGCCGACGCCGGGCTGATTTGTGATCACAAATTCGCATTGCTGTTTCGCCGCCGGCGAGGCATCGTTCTTGCGGAGAGGAAATCCATGCGGTCCTACGACAAGTCGATTGCGCTCTACGAACGCACCAGGAAGAGCCTGGCCGGCGGTGTCAGCAGCAACGTGCGCTATGCCGCGACGCCGGTGCCGCTGTTCTTCGTGCGGGGCGAGGGCGCGCGGCTCTACGACGTCGACGGCAACGTGCATATCGATTACGTGCTGGGCAACGGGCCGGCCATTCTGGGGCACGCGCCCAAGCCGGTGCTCGACGCCGTGGCACGCTCGCTCAGCGACGGCCAGGTCTTTGCGGCACAGAATCCGCGCGAGACCGAGCTGTCCGAGCGGCTGGTGAAGCTGCTGCCGGGCGCCGAGGTGGTGCGGTTCGCGACCTCGGGCACCGAGGCGGTGCTGATGGCCATGCGGCTGGCCCGCGCCTTCACCGGGCGCGACAAGATCTTGAAATTCGAGGGCCATTATCACGGCTGGAGCGACCAGGCCTATATCAGCGCCCGGCCGCCGCTGAACGAAGCCGGACCGGCCGACGCGCCGGTGCCGGTGGCGGGCTCGCCCGGCATGCCGGCCAGCGTCCTCGAGGACGTCGTTGTCTGCGGCTGGAACGATCTCGACCTCCTGCGCCAGGCGCTGGAACGCCATCCGGGCGAGATCGCCGGCGTCCTGATGGAGCCGATGATGGTGAACGGCGGCGCGGCGCCGCCCCGGCCGGGCTATCTCGAAGGCGCGCGCGATCTCTGCCGCGCGCACGGCGCGCTCTTCCTGTGCGACGAGGTGATCACCGGCTTCCGTCTCGGGCTGCGCGGCGCACAGCAGAAGTTCGGCGTGACGGCCGACCTCGCGATCTACGCCAAGGCGGTCGCCGCCGGCTTCCCGCTGGCCCTGGTCGCCGGCCGGCGCGACATCATGGATACGCTCCTGGACAAGGGTGTGATGCATGGCGGCACCTACAACGGCAACGTCCAGAGCATGGCGGCAGCCCTGGCCGCGCTGGACGTGCTCGAGGCCGACGACGGCGCCGTCTATCGCGACCTCGAACGCCGCGGCGCGCACCTGATGCAGGGCCTCGCCGATCTCGCCCGCAGGCACAACGTGCCGGCGCACGTGCAGGGCGCACCGGCGATCTTCCAGGTGCATTTCACGTCGGGACCGGCTCCGCAGAACTATCGCGACGCAGTCGCTTGCGATCGCGATCGCGCGCTCGCCTTCCATCGCCTGCTGCAGGACGAGGGCATCCGCGTCAACCAGCAGGCCAAGTTCTTCCTGTCGACGGCGCACGACGACGCGATCATCGCGGAGACGCTCGCCGCCGCCGACAAAGTCATGGCCCTGATGTGAGCGACATCCGCCTCGAAGGCGTGAGCAAGCGCTACGGCCCGGTCGCGGCGGCGGACGATGTCGACCTCGCGGTGGCGCAGGGCGAGTTCGTCACCATCCTGGGCCCCAGCGGCTCCGGCAAGACGACGCTGCTCTCGCTGATTGCCGGCCTCACCGCGCCGACGGCGGGCCGCATCTTCATCGGCGGTCGTGACGTCACCGCGGCGCCGGCGCAGGAGCGCAACATCGGGCTGGTGTTCCAGTCCTACGCGCTGTTCCCGCACATGAGCGTGCTCGAGAACGTGCTATTCCCGCTCGGCGTTCGCAAGATCGGCGGCAGCGCGGCGCGCAGCCGCGCGATGGAGGCGCTGAAGCAGGTGCGCCTCGACGGGCTCGAGACGCGGCGACCCTCGCAGCTCTCCGGCGGCCAACAGCAGCGCGTGGCGCTGGCGCGCGCCATCGTGTTCAAGCCCGACATCCTGCTGCTCGACGAGCCACTGGGCGCGCTCGACCGCAAGCTGCGCGAGGAGCTGCAGGTCGAGCTGAAGCAGCTCCAGCGCACCCTGGGCATCACCACCATCCTGGTGACCCATGACCAGGAAGAGGCGCTGTCGCTCTCCGACCGCATCATGGTGCTGAACCACGGCAAGACGCAGCAGGTCGCCGGTCCGGCCGAGGCTTATCTCAAGCCCGCCAACCGCTTCGTCGCGGAATTTCTGGGCATTGCCAACTTCGTGGCCTTGCCCGACGGCCGCCAGGGCTTGGTGCGGCCGGAGCGCATCAAGCTTTCGACCAATGGCGACGGCGGCAAGCCTGCGCGCGTCGTCGAGGCGATCTATCTCGGGCAGATGGTGCGCTATCATCTGGCGCTCGACGGCGCGCCGGCGATGGTGGCGGCCGTGCCGTTCGTCGGCCCGGCCTACGGCCCGGGCGCACAGGTTTCAGTGTCGTGGGAGGCGGCCGATGTCTGGCCGGTAACTTGAGAGCAATGGGGGTTCACATGAAGAGACGTACTTTCGTCGGTGCGGCAGCCGCGCTGCCAAGCGTCGGCATCCTCTCCGGGGCTGCGCGCGCGCAGTCCAAGGAGATTCGCATGATCGAATCGGGCGGCGCATCGGGCGAATCGATCGAGAAAGGCTACATCGAGCCGCTGTTCAAGAAGACCGGCATCAAGGTCGTGCGCGAGAGCCCGAGCTCGCTCGGCAAGCTGCGCGCCCTGGTCGAGAGCGGCCAGACCAGCACGACGCTGTTCGAGCTCGGCTCGGGCAGCATCCTGCAGGCCAAGAAGCTCGGCCTGATCGAGAAGATCGACTGGGCGGCGGTCGACCCGGCGCCGATGTTCCCCGAGGCCAAGAACGAGTACGGCTTCGGCTATCAGTATTTCTCGACCATCATGGCGTGGCGCAAGGGCGTCAAGGAGCCGAAAACCTTCGCCGAGTTCTTCGACACCAAGGCGTTTCCGGGCAAACGCACCCTGCCCGACTTCCCGTGGTACTGCCTGCCGTTCGCGTTGCAGGCGGCGGGCGTGCCGATCGACAAGCTGTTCCCGCTCGACGTCGACCTCGCCTTCAAGAAGCTGAACGAGATCAAGAAGGACGTCGCCGTATGGTGGAAAGCCGGCGCCCAGCCGCCGCAGCTCATGAAGGACAACGAGGTGCAGTACGCGATCTGCTGGTCGGGCCGCGTCGTCGGCGATCCGGCGTTCGGCCTGACCTTCGCCGGCGGCAAGGCCGATCTGTCGTTCATCGCCATCGTCAAGGGCTCGTCGCCCGAGAGCAAGGCGGCCGCCTACAAGCTCTATCACGAGATGTCGCTGCCCGAGAACCAGGCCAAGGCAGCCGAGGTGATCTCCTACACCGGCCCCAGCCCGAACCTCGATCCACTGCTGCCCCAGGACAAGCTGTGGCAGTTCCCGACCTCCAAGCAGAACAAGGAGGTGCAGTATTTCGAGAACGCCGAATGGTGGGCCGAGAACGGAGAGGCCGTGAACAAGAAGTGGGAAGCCTTCAAGCTCAACCTGTGAGCGGGAAGCAAGAAGACGTCGTGCGACCGAACAATCCTCATCCTGAGGAGCGCTCGCAGGGCACGTCGCGAAGGATGGGCAACAGGCACCTCGCCTGGGTCCCATCCTTCGAGACGCCGCGCTGCGCGCGGCTCCTCAGGATGAGGTTGTTCTGAAGGCCACCTGATGCGCGGCAGCGGGTTCGGATTCGTGGCACCTCTGCTGGTGTTGATGCTGGTCGCCTTCAACGCGCCCATCGCCTACATGCTGGGCCTCGCCTTCTGGGAGAAGGGGCAAGGCTTCACCACGGAGCATTACGCGGGGCTGTTCGAAGCGCCGGTCTACCTGCGCGTGCTCGGCAATACGATGCGCATCTCGCTGATCGCCACGCTGGCCAACGTGGCGATCGGCTATCCGCTGGCGCACTGGATGCGGGGGCTCGGCGATCGCGCGCGCATGATCGCCATCGCGCTGGTCGTGCTGCCCTTCTGGGTGTCGATCCTGGTACGCACCTACGCCTGGATCGTCGTGCTGGGCAATGGTGGCCTGGTCAATCGCGGCCTGATGTGGCTCGGGCTGACGGATGCGCCGATCTCCTTCCTCTACAACGAGCTCGGCGTGACCATCGGCATGGCCAACGTGCTGCTGCCCTTCCTGGTGCTGCCGCTGTTCGCCGCCATGATCAGGATCGACGACCGCCTGCTGCAGGCCGCGGCCTCGCTGGGCGCGCCGCCGCGCACCATCTTCTGGAAGGTCTATTTCCCGCTCACGCTCCCCGCCCTGGCGGCGGGCGCGCTGCTCGTCTTCATCCTGTGCCTGGGCTTCTATGTCACGCCGGCGGTGCTGGGCGGCGGGCGCGTGCCGATGATCTCCAACCTGCTAGACACGCTGATCAACCAGATCCCGCGCTGGGAGCAGGCCTCGGCGATCTCGACCGTTCTGCTGATCGTCACCCTGCTGATCTTCGCGGCCTACCGCCGCCTCGATCGAAAGGCGTCGGCATGATCGGCGGCTCGCCCTGGCCACGGCGCCTGCTTGCCGCCGCCGGCATCTTCGGCCTGGTGTTCCTGACCCTGCCGCTGCTCATCGTCATCCCGATGTCGTTCTCCTCGGCCAAGGCGCTCACCTTCCCGCCGCCCGGCTTCTCGCTGCGCTGGTACGAGACCTTCTTCGGCGATCCGCGCTGGATGGACGCCATGTGGACCTCGACCTTCGTGGCAATCGTCTCGTCGGTCGGCTCGCTCGTGCTGGGCGGGCTCGCCGCCTACGGGCTGCGCCGCGGCACGTTCCGTGGCCGCGACTGGGCCGAAGGCGACTTCATGGCGCCGCTGATCGTGCCGACCATCATCTCGGCCATCGCCTTCTATCTTGCGCTGGCCAAGATCGGCCTGCTCGGCTCGATGGCCGGCCTCTTGCTGGCCCACACGGTGCTGCACATCCCCGTCGTCATGATGGTGATGGGCGTCGCCATCCGCGCCTTCGACCTGCGCATCGAGCAGGTGGCGTGGAGCCTCGGCGCCTCGTGGTGGTACACGGTGCGCAAGGTGATGCTGCCCAACCTCGCGCCCTCGGTGTTCGCCGCCTGGACGTTCGCCTTCATCGGCAGCTTCGACGAGGTCATCGTCACCTCCTTCATCGCCGGCAAATACGAGACCGTGCCGAAGAAGATGTTCACCGAGCTGATCCTCGAGGTGAACCCGACCATCACCGCCGTGGCAACGTTGCTGATCGCCTTCACGGTGCTGCTGCTCGCCGCGGTGGCCCTGATCCTGGCCCGGTCCGGCAAGCTCAGGCAGACGCTGGTGACGTGACAGCGCGTGATTGATCACACCCTGACTCGTTGACTTTTTGCGCTGCAGCATGACAATGCTGCAGCGCACCAAACGGAATCGCGAACGCGATCCCACAAACGTTCCAACGCTGCTCGGAGCGCTCGCACGCTCCCTGTCATCAAGGATGCTTCATGACCTCATTTCAAGCCGCTCCCAGCTTCCCGTTCGACCTCACGCTGCCGACGCTTACCGTCGCGACACTGCTCGAGGCCCAGCACAAGAATGCCGCCGCCTTGGCCAACGCCAATCAGGCCGTGTTCGATGGCCTCAAGAGCTTCGTGCACCGCCAGGGCTTCCTGTTCACGGCCTCGGTCGACACCTACACCCGGGTGACGGGAGATCTGACGTCGGCCGAATCGTTCGAGGAAAGGGCCGCGAAGCAGGCCGACGCCGCGCGAGACGCCTACGTCTCGATCGTCGCCCGCTTTCGCGAGCTGTCCGATATCGTGATCGAGGCCAATGCCACGGCGATGAGCATCGTGAGTGCTCGCATCATCGAAGCGCTCGGCGAATGGAAGGCGCTGTTTGCCCCGCCGGCGGCGGCCACCGCCACCACCACCAGCGAAGCGGCGGCCTCGGCGACTGCCGCACCCGTCGCTGCTCCTGAGGAAATCCCAGTCATCGAGAGGGCGAGCGTCGCGGCCGATCCCGCCCCGGCGATCGTGCCGGCCGCTCCGACGATCGCTCCCGAGGTTGCTGCTCCCGAAGAAGAGGCCACCGCCGTCGCGACGACGAGCGCGCCGGAGATCGTCGCACCAGAACCGGACGTCGCCGCTGCGCCGGTGTCCTCGCCAAAGACGACGCCACCGACCACGAAGCCGGCCGTCGCCGCAGCCCGGACCACCGTGCCGAAGGCCACGCCGTCCAGGCCGCCGCGCCGCCCGACCTCGCGCGGCTGAGATCGAGGGCTGGGGGAACTACGCTTTCGCCAGCCCCGACTTCACCAGCATCGGCTTGACGTCGACGAAGTATTTCTCGGCGAATGCCCGGTATTGCTGGCCGTTGCGGTACCAGGGCTCCTGGATGAACTGGTCGAGCAGCGGCTGGTGGGCAGGGTCGGCCATCGCATCTTTCACCGCGTCGTGGAAGGCATCGATCATCGGCTGCGGCAATGCTTTCGGCCCGACGAGCCCGTAGGGGCTGACGGCCACGGCGCTGATGCCGCTTTCCACCAGCGTCGGCTTGTCGGGATATTTGCCGAAGCGCTTCTCGGTCGCCATCGCCAGGATGCGTACCTGTCCCGCTTCGACCGCGGGCGCCCAGCCCGCGCCGTCGGCCACGAAATGGATGTGGCCGCCGAGCAGCGCCGGCAGCCAGTCGGCCGAGCCCTTGTGCGGGACATGGAGGAAGCGCGCGCCGGTCGCCTGCTCGGCCTCGATCATCAGCAGATGGCCGGTGCCGCCGACGCCCGAGGTGCCGTAGGTGTACTTCTCCGGCTCGCGCTTGGCCGCCTCGATGAGGTCCTGGATGGTCTTGAACGGTGAGTCGGCGCGCACGACCACGCCGAAAGTGAACTCCGACAGGCCGATGATGTAGGAAAAATCGCGCAACGGATGCCAGTTGGCCTCCTGGTAGTGCGGGTAGCGCAGGCTGTTGATGGTCATGCAGGCGATGATCAGGCCGTCGGGCTTGACGTTGATCATCTGCGCCGCGGCGAGAGTCGCGCCGGCGCCCGCCTTGACGTCGACATTGACCTGCCGGCCCCATCGCCGGGTCATGCGCTCGGCGAGGAAGCGCAGGTGCACGTCGCACACGCCACCCGCCGCCAGCGGGTTGTAGATGGTGACCGGACGCTCGGGCTTCCATTCGCCCTGCGCCCGCACGATCGTCGGCGCAGCGACGAGCCCAGCCAGTCCGGCGAGCACCGGACGCCGCTTGATGTGAGTCATTACGTTCCTCCCTGTCCGGCACGATAGCACACAGGGCGCACATCGGGATGGCGGTGGGGTGAAGATCGTGGACTAGATCATCGCGTCATAGTCAGCGTGTGACCCGATCCAGAACCATAACAGTCCATCCTCGACCTCAACGGCAAGCCCGCGATAACGTACGCCAACGCGGACCGACCAGAAGCGGCCGACCTTCTTCAATTGCAGAGAAGGATGTCGCGGATTCTCCTTGAGCAGCGCGTAGCTCTTGTCTGCAAGCGCTCGAATGCTTTCAGGGAGTCTTGCATACAATCTCCAGAGGACTGGCGAAATGCCTCACAGCTCGCGTGCGCGACCAGCACGAAAGTCAGTTAGCGCTTCTTCCGCCAATCGGTCGAGCTTGCCGGCCTTCGCGCCCCACTCGATCTTCTGGTCGAATTGCAGCGCCTCGAACCTCGAACCAGGCACGGAACCGCACGAACTCATCGGCGGGCAGTTCGGCGACCGCCTTTTCAATGTCTTCGAGAGTAGCCATTTTGCACACCCGTATTGCCTGCTCGATTTGCAGCCATGAGCCGCACAATAGCGGAGCGACCTTCCGCGCCCACCAACGGTCTAGAGCTGCCTCCGGCCCGCCGCCAGACATTGCGGATGAAGCCCAGGGCGTCGTTGCTTCAAGGGTGAGGCACCCCTCTTCCACCCGAACCTTCCGCACCTGGCCGTGTTCTCGAGATTGGGAAACCACGCGCCTTCGATGAAGTGCGTCACCGTGCCGGCGCTCCTGTCGACGGCGTAGCTTCCGAAATAGCCGAGGTAGGTCTGGAACGCCGCGGCCGCGATCGCGGCCGGCGCACCGGTGTAATCGTCCGAAGCGAAGGCGGGGACGGCCGGCTCGCTGGAGGTGCGCCGACACGCGGCCGTCGGCAGTGTAGACGGCCTGGCCCAGGACGTCCTCTCCCAGCGGGAAGCGCCTGGAGCCGTCGTCCAGGATCTCCGCACATTCCACCAGAGACCACGCGCCCACCAGGAAATCGATTGACTGATCGGGCTCACGAGGCATCGTGCGGCTCCCCTTGCGGCACTCGTAGATCAGGCAGAACGCGGCCGCGATTACGCAACGCGTAATCGCCGCTATACTTGCCGGCCTGCGGAGGGCAAATGACCGACACATCAGATCTGCTGGCGAGGCGCAACGCCGCCCTGGGCGCAGGGGCGCCGCTGTTCTACGAGTCGCCGCTGCATTTCGTGCGCGGCGAGGGCGTCTATCTCTACGACGCCGATGGCCGGCGCTACGTCGACATGTACAACAACGTGCCCTGCGTCGGTCACGCCAACAGCCACGTCGTCGAGGCGATGACGCGCCAGCAGGCGACGCTGAACGTGCACAGCCGTTACCTGCATGAAGGCGTCGTGGCGCTCTGTGAGCGGCTGGCTTCGCTGCACGGCCCCGCGATCGAGAGCGTGATCCTGTCGTGCAGCGGCACCGAGGCCAACGAGGTGGCGCTGCGCATGGCGCGCTTCGCCACGGCCAAGCGCGGCATCATCTGCACGGAAGCGACCTATCACGGCAACAGCGAGCTGGTGGGCTCGCTCACACGGCTCAACCAGCAGCCGGCGAACGCCAACCCCGCGGTGCGCGGCATCCCCTTCCCCGAGAAGTACCGGCCGATCGCGCCCGGTCTCAGCGAGGCCGAGCTGTGCGACGCCTACCTCGCCAGGCTCGAGACCGCGATCACCGAGCTGCAGGCCAACGGCGAAGGCGTCGCGGCGCTGATCGTCTGCTCGATCCTGGCCAACGAAGGCCTGCCCGACATTCCGGCGGGCTTCATGGCGCGCGCCGCCAAGATGGTGCGCGACGCCGGAGGCCTGGTGATCGCCGACGAGGTGCAGGCGGGTTACGCGCGCACCGGCAAATGGTGGGGCTACGAGGTCACCGGCTTCACCCCCGACATCGTGGTCACCGGCAAGCCGATGGGCAACGGCCTGCCGCTGGCGGCCACCGCGGCGAGCCGCGCCCTGGTCGAGATGTTCCGCGCCAGGACACGCTACTTCAACACCTTCGCTTCCTCGCCGCTGCAGGCCGCGGTCGGCATGGCCGTGCTGGACGAGATCGAGCACAACGACCTGCGCGGCAACGTCAGCGCGGTCGGGGCTGCATTGAAGGCCTCGCTCACCCAGCGCAAGGGCGCCAGCGACACGATCGGCGACGTGCGCGGCCACGGCCTGTTCATCGGCGTCGAGATGGTGAAGCCCAACGACGGCACGCCCGACGTCGAGCTCGCCAAGCGCGTGATCAACCGGTTGAAGGACAAGGGTTTCCTCACCAGCAACGCCGGCGCCTTCGCCAATGTCGTGAAGATCCGCCCGCCGCTGGTGTTCAGCCACGACAACGCGGCCGCCTTCCTCGACGCCTGGGACGAGACGATCGGCGAACTCGCGGCATGACGTCGACGGCTGAGGAGGCCTACGCGCCGGCCGCCCGGCAGGCGCTGGCGGGCTTCGGCGTCGTGCCGGCCGAGCTCACCTTCGTGAACATCAGCGAGAACGTCACGTTCAAGGTGACCGATGCGCGCGACGGCGCGCCGCTGGTGCTGCGCCTGCATCGCCCCTGGTACCACGACATCGAGGAGCTGCGATCGGAGCATCTGTGGACCAGAGCCCTGGTCGAGGGCGGCGTGGCGGCGCCCGAGCCGCTGCTGGCCATGGATGGCGAGAGCTTCGTGCAGGTCGAGGTCGCCGCCACCGGCGAGCAGCGCTGGGCCGGCCTGGCGCGCTGGGTCGAGGGCGAGCTTCTGGCCAGCGTCATGGCGCGCGAGAACGACCCGCAAGCGACCTTGCACCATTTCGCCGAGCTCGGCGCGATCATGGCGGCGATGCACGAGCAGGCGACGCGCTGGACGCCACCGGCCGGCTTCCGCCGGCACAGGCTGGATGCCGACGGGTTGATGGGCTCGAAACCCTTCTGGGGCCCGTTCTGGGATCACCCGGCCTTCTCCGCCGGCGAGCGCCGACTGCTGCTCGAGACGCGCGACACGCTGCACGCCGCGCTCCGCCGCTACGGCACGCCGGCCAGGACCTTCAGCCTGATCCATGCCGACCTGCACCCGCGCAATGTGCTGGTCACGGGCGCCCAGGCGGCGGTGATCGACTTCGACGACGCGGGCTTCGGCTGGCACCAGTACGACCTCGCCGTCGCCCTGGTGTGGTACCAGGACGCGGCCACCTACCCGGCGATCCGCGACGCCTGCCTCGCGGGCTACCGCTCCGTGCGGCCGTTCGCCCAGTCCGACCTCGCCTTGCTGCCGATGTTCCTGCTGATCCGCGATCTCGCTCAAATCGGCTGGTATCACCAGCGCCCCGAGCTGCCGCGCTCTGACAACATGGCGGTGCTGAAGGAGCGGGTGTGCGCGGCGGCGGAGCGTTTCGAACCGGCGTGTTGAACCTCCTCCCCAACGAAGTCGGGGAGGAGAATGAGTTGGGCCCACACCTCGTGGTAGGCTGACGACGATGCCGACAGCACGTCTTGTTCCGCTGTTCCTCGTCTGCTTCGCGTCGATCGGATTCGAGATCGCGCTGACCCGTTTCTTCGCGCTGTCGAGCTGGTCGGAGTACGGCTACTGGGTGATCTCGCTCGCCATGTTCGGGCTGGCGGCGAGCGGCACGGTAGCGGCGCTGGCCGCGCCCACCCTGCTGCGCCACAGCCGCACGGTGCTGGCGCTGCTGCCGGTGCTGACGATGGTGGCGGCGACCGTCGGCTGGCACTGGACGACTCTGGTGCCGTTCAATCCGCTCGAGCTGCAGAACCGCCAGCTGTGGGGCGCCCAGTTCGCCAACATCGCCCAGTACTACGCCGCGCTGTTCCCTTTCTTCTTCCTGGTCGGCCTCTACATCGCCCTGGTCTTCGTCCTGAACGCGCGCCAGATCGGCCGCGTCTATGCCGCCGACCTGGCCGGCGCCGGGCTGGGCGCGGTGGCAGTGCTGGCGCTGATGTTCGTGGTGCCGCCGTTCGATCTCGTGGCCTGCCTGCTGCCGGCGCTGGCGCTGGCCGCGTTCCTCGAATCGCGGGCCCATCCCGCGCCGCGCCGCTGGGCGATCGCGACCCTCCTCGTCTTCCTGCCCTGCGCAGCGAGCCTCGTGCTGGCCAACCAGGCGCGGGTCAACGAATTCAAGGACATCTTCGCGCCGCTCAACACCCACGGCAGCCGGGTGCTGGCCGAGATCCGCTCGCCCAAGGGCCGCTACCTGATGGTCGACAGCTTCGTCGAGCGGCTCGAGACCGACCTGTCGGCCAACGCCGGCCGGCTGGGCATCAAGGGCCTGCCGCGCGCCTTCGGCCTCTACCAGGACGGCAACCGCATCGCCAACCTGCCCCGCGAGGGCCAGCCCGACACCGCCTACTTCGCCGCCACCCTCGATGCCGAGCCCTACCGGCTGCGCCCCGGCGCTCGGGTCCTGCTGCTGGGCGCAGCGGGCGGCTTCCGCCTGCACGAGGCGCTGGGCGCCGGCGCCTCGTCGGTCGAGATCGTCGAGCCCGATTCCGTGCTGCGTCGCGCCCTGGTCGCGGGTCTCGGCCCCGTCGGCCCGATCGAGCCCGCGACGGCGCGCCGCGTGCTCGGCACCAGCCCGCTGGCGCTCGCCCGCCTCGACCACCAGGGCGTCTTCGACGTGATCGACATCACGCGCGAGTTCCTGGCCCAGTCCGAGACCAACCGCGCCGTGCTGTCGGCCGAAACGCTGGTCGCCCTGCTGCGCATGCTGGCGCCGGGCGGCATCCTCTCGATCCCGATGTCGATCCGCGAGTTCCCGGTCTACGCCGTGCAGGCCATGGTCGCCGCCCACGCCGCCCTGCAACAGGCCGGCGTTGCCGCCCCGGCGCGACACGTCGCGATCTACCGCTCGGCCTTCAACCTCCGCCTGCTGCTGTCGCCCACCCCCTTCGATGCCGCCACCCTCGACGCTCTCGCGAGCTTCTGCGACGAGCGCTCGTTCGACCTGGTCCATCTCGCCGGCCGCGATCTCTCCGGCACGCGCATCTACAACAGCCTCTCCCTGGTCACCTTCGCCGAGGCAGCCGAGTCCGACAGCGCCGACCCGCTGCGAGAGGAGGCGGTGGCCGCGCTGGCCGGGAGAGACTCGCCGTATCACGGCTTCTTCCGGCTCCGCCCGCCGACCCTCGACCGGCCCTTCTTCACCGGCGTCCTGCCGCTCGGCCGGCTGGGCACCATCCTCGAGCGCGTCGAGCTGGTGCCGCGCGAGGAGCTGGCCTGGCTGGTGAACCTCGCCGTGCTGGTGCAGGCCCTGGCGCTCGGCCTCGCGGTGGCGGCGCTGCCGTTGTTGGCGCGCGGCCCCTTCACCGAGGTGCGCGGCCGCCAGTTCGTCGCCGTGCTGTGCTACTTCGCCGGCCTCGGCGTCGGCTTCCTGACGCTCGAGATCTACCTGATCGAGAAGGCCTCGCACTACCTGCAGGACCGCACCTTCGCCTTCGGCTTCGTGCTCGCCGCCATGCTGGTCTCGGCCGGCGCCGGGAGCTGGCTCGCCCAGCGCCAGGCGGCGCGGCCGCAGCACGCCGTGATCCTCGCCGTGCTGGTCGCCCTGGCGTGGATCGGCCTTGCCGTCGCCGGCCTCGACCCGCTGCTCTCGGCGACGGCCGACTGGGCGCTCGTCCTGCGCTTCGGCGTGCTGCTGCTGGTGATCGCGCCGCTCGCCGTGGCGCTGGGAATGCCGATGGCGCTCGGGCTCGGCCGGTTCGAGGGCACGACGGTGACCCTGCTGCCGTGGGCCTGGGCGATCAACGGCGCCGGCTCGGTGATCGCCACGCCGCTCGCCAACCTGGTCATGGTCGAATGGGGCTACACGGTGCTGCTGGGCCTCGCCTTCGCCCTCTATCTCGTGGTCGCCTGCAGCCTGCCCGGCCGCAGCGAAAGCAAGGCCGCTCTCGCCTTCCCCGGAACGGTACGATAGTGCACCTTAGCGGCTCGGGGAGCAGGCAGGCAGTCGGGTGACAAGACAATGAAGCTCTATCGTCGTGCCGCGCTGGTGCAGCTGCTGGCCGCCCCCGCAGTGCTCGCCGGCGCGCGCCCAGCCGTCGCCGCGCCCGAGCCCTGGACCTTCGAGGCCTACTCGGCCGCCATGAAGGCCTCGGGCCGGCGCCAGGTGATCACCGGCGAGCAGTGGACCACGACGGTGGCGCGCAAGCCGCGCATGCTCGCCACCATCCACACCGTGCTCAGCCATCATTTCTTCCTGGCCGATCCCGGCGTCATGCGCGCCTTCACCGAGGTGCCGCGCGAGTACTACCACTATCACTACGACGAGAAGGCCGACTTCTCGGCCGTCGCCTACGAGGACGATTCCAAGCCGTGGCGCATCGGCTTCGGCTCGGCTCTGTCGGACTATCGCGGCCAGGCCTACATGACCCAGCTCTGCCAGCCGCGGCCGGGCGAGCGCGCGCTCGAGGTCGGCACCGGCTCGGGCTTCCAGGTCTCGATCCTCTCGCGCATCGTCGACAAGGCCTACTCGATCGAGATCGTCGAGCCGCTCGGCAAGGCGGTGGCGCCGATCTTCAAGCCGCTGGGCTACGACAACATCGAGACGCGCGTCGGCGACGGCTATTATGGCTGGCCCGAGGTCGAGGGCGGCTTCGACATCGTGATCGTGACCTGCGTCGCCCAGCACGTGCCGCCGCCGCTCTTGGACCAGCTGAAGCCGGGCGGCCGCCTGGTCATCCCGATGGGCCAGCCCTTCAAGCGCGAGCAGTTCCTCTACGTCTTCACCAAGGACGCCGACGGCAAGGTCTCCTCGCGCAAGGACCTCGGCGTGTATTTCATTCCGATGACCGGCGCGGTGCAGGGCACCAGCAAGCCCTGATCAACCACATCCCACCCACGGAAAAGGCCCCGCAGCTTGCGCCGCGGGGCCTTCCACGTTCCGTTGGGCCGGACTGTTAGCCGACAGCCTTCAGGTTGTCGGCCGACATCTTGCCGCTGCGGCGATCCGAAACCAGCTCGTACTGGACCTTCTGCCCCTCGACCAGCGAGCCGAGGCCGGCGCGCTCGACGGCGCTGATATGGACGAAGGCGTCCTTGCCGCCGTCGTCGGGCTGGATGAAGCCAAAGCCCTTGGTTGCGTTAAACCACTTCACGGTTCCCGTCGTCATGGGAAACCCCTTTCACTACATAGTCATGCTCACCCGCCCCGCTTGGAGGCCGGCCGTCGAATTCGCAATGGTTTCGGGAGCAGGGTCGGAGGCCAGCGCCGACAATACGGGGCGCGGCCAAGTCGTCAGTCCTTCTATCGACGCTGATCATATGGGCTCTTTTGCCCGCTCTTGCAAGGGAGCCATTGTGGCCGCCGCCTGCAGGGTCCATGGTGGGCCATCACTGCTCCCCAAAACCGAAACTCGATGACACCCGGACGGGCCACCGCCCAGTCGACGGTCGCCCGCGCGTTATGGCGCGTGACCATTCTTGGGAGCCGGTGATGCGCCATCTCGGCGTGCTTCGCGGCAGCGGCATGCTCGAATGCCAGGGCGAGGCGCTGGGCCGCGCCGAATACGAGCTCGACGGCTACTTCGTCCGGCCCGGCGAGATCGTGGCGTCCGGCGAGGTCCACATGGCGGCCGACCAGCTCGCCGAGGCGTTCGGGCGCAACGGCCTCGTCCTGCGAACCGACGACGGACTTGTCCTGTCGATTCGCTTCAGCGGCAAGCGGCTGGCGCCCGAGAGCACCGTGGCGCACGCCGACGTGCGCGACGGACTACCCGACGAGAAGGCATGGCGGCGTCTCGGCCGCTCGGGACGATAGATCGACGGCGAACGCGCGCCGTCCGAAGGGAGAAGAAATGCTCGAACAGCCCCCGACCAAGGACAGCTTCCTGAAGCAGGCGGACGGCCTCAGGGATCTGGCGCGCCGCGCCCGCCGACTGTCCGAATCGATGAAGCTCGAATCGGATCAGCGCCGCCTGCTGCGCTATGTCGAGGAGCTCAACGAAAGCGCCTCGCGCCTCGAGCAGGCCGCCGCCGGGGCCAAGGCATAGTCGACGTCGCTGCGGACGCCGCACGGATCGGAGGCAGAACCATGAAGTTGACGGTCGTGTCCACGCTGGCCTGGGCCGTGCTCGTCATCGCCTTGGTCTATTTCGCGCTGAACCTCTTCAGCAACAACAATCTCGAGCTCAGCCGAGCGGCCGGCGCAACGACGCAGCTTTTGAGTGGTGCGTTCTCAGGTTGATGATCCGTGTTCATCTGTGGCTGTGCTTTTTCGGTGAGCCGCGGATAACGCACGCCTCGTTGGTCGGAAGCAGCTGCGCAACCTATCGCAGCTTGAGAAACGCCGCGCGCTTGGCCGGGGCGTCGATCTGGCTGGCGAGGGCCTGCCACAAATCATCGACCGTGGCGGCGGTGGCGCCGGCGCGCCGCACGAGGACGCGGGCGATCGGGCCGACGAATTCGGCCAGCGCCGCGCGGGCGCGCTCGAGCTCGGACTCGGGCAGCACGCTGCCTCCCGTCGTGCCGCCCGTGGAGCTACCTGTGGAGCTACCCGTGGAGCTACCTGTGGAGCCACCCGTGATGCTGCCCCCGGTGCGGCTGCCCCTGCCGCCGCCGGGCGTGCGCTCGCCGGTCGGCGTCGCGCTCGACGTCGACCCCAGGGGCCGCGCCGGACGGAAGATGGCTTGGAGCTCGCGCCGGAACTTCCCGCGCTGGGCTTCGTTGCGCACCGCCGGCACGAGCTCCGCGCTGAGCTCCTCGACGCTGCGGGTGCGCAGCGCCGCTCGGCGCACCAGGACGCGGGCGATCGGGCCGACATGGTGCGTGAGCCTGTCCTCGGCGAGCTTCAGCTGGTCGGGATCGAAGATCGAGCCCGCGCCCGAGCCCGTGTCCGGCGCGACGATGGCGCTGCGGAACGCGACCGGCGTCGTCGCGGCGTTCTCGGCGATCCGCGGCGGGGTCTCGCGCCGCGTCTCGTCGGACGGCTGGGGGTCGTCAGCGCCCGGCGTCAGCGCCTGGCTGAGCGCCGCCACCATCTCGGCGCAGGTCTGGAAGCGGTCCTCGCGCCGCTTCGCCATGGCGCGCTCGAGCACCAGCTGCAGGCGCGGCGCCAGCGCGCGCACCTCGGCCGGCAGCAAGGGCAAGCGCTCGCTCTGGATGCGCCGGCTGACCTCGGTGACGTTGCGGCCGGGAAAGGCCCGCACGCCTGCCAGCATCTCGAACAAGGTGGCGCCGGCCGAGAAGATGTCGGTCCGGCCGTCGACGTCGTCGCCGCGGCACTGCTCGGGCGACATGTAGGCCGGCGTGCCGACCGTCTCGACCATGGTGGTCGCCGTCATCTCCGTGTTGGTGAGGCGCGAGATGCCGAAATCGCCGACCTTCACGCGCCGGTCCGAGGTCAGCAGGATGTTGCCCGGCTTGATGTCCTGGTGGATGACGCCCACCTCGTGCGCGCTGCCCAGGCCGGCCAGCACCTGCGACATGATATCGATCGCGCTCGCCACCTCGAGCGTGGGCGTCTCGTTCAGCGTCTGGCGCAGGCTCGGGCCGTCGACATACTCCATCGCCAGGAACGGCTGGCCGTCGTGCAGGGCGTAGTCGTAGACGGCGACGATGTTGGGATGGGCGCAGCGCGCCGCCGCCTCGGCCTCGCGCCGGAACCGCCGCACGTAGTCGGCGCGCTCCGCCCGTCCGACCAGGTCGGTCGAGATCAGCTTGATCGCGACCGTCCGCCGGATGTCGGGATCGTGCGCCCGGTAGATCCGTCCCATGCCACCGGTGCCGACCAGGCCCTCTATGAAATAGCGGCCGATGTACGTCGGGTGAACCGCCATCGCTAGCCTAGCTGTCCGGAGCGACCCATCTCATGCGTCCACCGCCCTCCTCACGCCGGGTCCTCGAGCAGCCGCATCGCGCTCTGCAGGCTCTGGTGCATCAGGTTGAAGGAGCGGCCGAGCGAGGCGATCTCGTCGCGCCCCTTGACCTGGTATTCGGGCACGTCGAGCTTGCCGCCGCTGACGTCGCGCGCCAGCGTCGTGATCTGCTGGATGGGACGCAGGATGAAGAAATGCAGCAGCACGTTCAGCACCACCAGGATGGCCAGGAACACGGCGCTCAGCGAAGCGACGAAGGCGACCAGCGAGCGGTTGGCGCGAGTCAGCGCGACGCTCATCGGCACCGAGACGATCTGCGCTCCGATGACGTCGTTCAAGGTCCAGCCAAAGCCGTTGCCGTTGCCATAGAGATCGACCATCGTCGCAGGCGCCGCCGCCGGTGTCGAGTGACAGGCCAGGCAGGCCTTGTCGGTCAGGCGGAACGGCCGCGCCAGGGTCAGGAACGGCCCGCGCGGCGTCTCGCGCACGCCGACGAACTCGGCGAGCTGGGGATCGCTGCGGAAGGCCGCGATGACGTCGGCCTCCCAGTTGGTGGCGCGGTCCGACGGATTGGTCGGGTTGATCGCCGCCTCCTTGTAGGAATAGTCGGGGAAGTCCTTCTGCAGCTGGCGCAGCACGGTCTGCGCCGAGTAGGACGGCACCGAATGGGGCAGGAAGCGGACCGCCAGCTGGTCGACGATCAGCGGCCGGATCTCGTTCTGGGTGTAGCTGCGCACCGCCGAGCCGCTGCGCATGATCAGGTTGGCCTCGTTCAGCACCTGCTTCTGCGCCTCGTCGGTCGTGATCTCGCGGGCCAGCAGGGTGGCGATCGCCAACCCGATCAGGAAGGCAACGATCAGCACCAGATTCAGTTTCGTACGGAGTCCCACGGCACTCTCCCGGCCAGTTGCTTCAACGGACGCTGTTGACCAGCTTGGTCGCCTGCGCGGCGTCGAGGCGACCGGTCAATTCGGACTTGATCTCGAACTGGTAGCGCCGGATGGCGGCGCGGGTCTCCGGCCCGAACACGCCGTCGATCCGGTCCGAGTAGTAGCCCAGCCGGGCCAGCGTGACCTGGACGAGGCGGCGGTCCTGGTCGGACATGCTGTTCTCGTCGACCATGATCTTGAGCGGCGGCGGAGGGGTCGGCGCGGGCGGCGGCGCCTTCACCTCGACGGGCGGCGGCGGCGTGACGGGCGGGGGCGGCGGAGGCGGCGCGACCACGACCGGCGGCGGAGGGGGCGGCGGCGGTTCCGGCGGACGGCCGCCGATCAGGTAGGCCGCCGGATCGGCGCTGCCGACGACGAAAGTCTTGACCCCCGCGGCAGATGCCAGCTGCTGGCGAAGCGCGCTCGCGAAGGCGTCGAGCTTGACCTCCTCGCCCGTCGCCTGCTCGCGCACCGCCTTGGCCGTCGCGGTCGGTCCGCTCCCCGCGCCCTCGTTGCTCGCCGCGACGACGGCGTAGGCGCCGGGCTGGACCTGCTCGACCAGACGCGCCACGCCGGTCTGTGCTGCGGCTGACGTCGCGAACGTGTCGAGGATCACCACGCCGTTGGTCTTGGCGACGCGGGCCAGGCTGTCGACCGCGCTCTTGGCGATGATGCCTTGCGTCAGCACGTCGTTCTCGCGCTCCATGATGGCCGAGGTCGGCAGCAGGAACGGCCGGCCGTTGAATTCCACCGCGTAGCCGCAGTAGTAGAGCGCCACGACCGTGGGCGGCGAGGCCGCGGCGCGCCGCGCCAGCGCGCCCAGCGCCGCATCGAACTCGCCGCGCCCCAGGTTGCTGCGCTCCACGATCTCGAAGCCCTTGCTGCGCAAGGTGTCGCGCACCATTGCGGCCGACTCGGGGCAGCGCGTCAGCGCCGGCTGGTTGGCATATTTTTCGTTGGCGATCACCAGGGCGACGTGCGCCGGTTGGGCCCGAACGGCCGACGTGCTGGCGCACGTGCCGGCCACGCCAATGAGAAGCACTGCCAGGGATGAGCGGATCATGGTCGCCCCACGGTTGCGGCTGGAGGATTGGGCCGGGAAGGATCGGGCCAGAAGGAATCGAGCCTGAATGGCAAGGAACCTGTGATGTGCTGCATCGTCTGGTACCCTCGTGCCACGACGACAGGCCATGTCTTGCGATTCATCGCATGGAGACTGAGCCGCGCGACCGACAGCGACGGCCGGAAACGTCGTCGTCCTCGTGCTCGAAGCGCGTCATCCTGGTCCGTCCCGTCCCCGGATGACGGCCCAACCTAGGTAGGTCGGGGTCCGGCGGCAAGCGTGCGTGGTCTGCCCGGACTGCACAGGTCAAAGACGGTTTTTGTGCTGCAGGCCTCCCCGCATCGCTTCACGAACGCGTGATACCAGACCTGCTGTCGCTCGACCGGGAGCCGACCCCGGTTGAGCCGCTGACTGAGATCCGCTGACTGAGGTCCACCGACTCGGCCTCCGCTCGCAGTCCGAGCCAGTGGCGATCATCCGGGCCAACCGTGACAGACGCTGCAGAAGAACCTCACCCTGAGGAGCGCCCAGAGGGCCGCGTCTCGAAGGTCGGCAACGGGTTCGTCGTTGCGACAACGCTATTCCAACGATTTCGCGTGTAGCCCACCCTTCCAGACGCGGCCCTCTGGGCCGCTCCTCAAGGTGAGGACTTTGTTGGACTTCGACCAGGTTCAACGCGGATGGAGTTGCACCCTCACTGCCCCTTCGCCGCCCGTTCGGCGATCGCCTCGGCGTCGGCGGCCAGCAGCAGGCGTTCCTCGACCAGCCACAGCGCCGCCTGGCGCACGGCGGCGGCGTAGGCCTCGGGCGTCGGATAGCGCTCTTCCAGCGACAGCCGCGGATCGCCGTCGCGCTCGCGCTGGGCCTTGGTGGCGGCGAGCGGCAGCACGCCGCCCAGCAACGGGCAGAGCGCGCCCGGGCCGTAGCCTTCGGCGCGCGGGTTCCAGCCCGTGTAGGTGGCGCGCGGCACCTCGATCGCCGGCATGCGGATGCCGGCCACCGCCATGCCGTCGGGATTGGCGCGCGGCACGAGCACGGTGTAGCGGCCGAGCTCGCGCGGCAGATCACCGACCGAAGCGCCACTGGGATCGACCTTGGCCGCGATCACGTGCAGGCCGGTGTAGGCGAGGCCGGCGATCACCGGCACCGCCTTCGCCGGATCGACCAGCGTGCCGTGCGTGCGGCTCGGCGTCCGGCTGGCCGGCGGCAAGGTGCCGTCGCTCACCCAGCCGTCGAGCGCGGTGAGCAGCGCGCGCATCGGCGCGCCGGCGTGAAGGGGATTGACCGGCAGGACGCAGACGTCGCTCTTGCGCACCGCCGCGCGCGGCGCCGAGAAATGCGGCGTGCCGGTGATCATGTACGCCCGCACGTCGTCGGGCAGGACGATGTCCTGGCCTGTCGGGTCGGTCACCACGAGCGAGGCGCGCGAGGACCAGTATTCGTACTCGGTGTCGGTCTGCATCACCTTGGGACAGGTGCCGGTGGCGCGGCAGCGCGCCAGCAGGCTGTCCTGCACGCCGCTGATCGGATCGATCGTCTCGGCGTAGGTGAAGGGAAACGCGTCGGCCGACCAGGCGACGTCCTGCGGGTAGCGCGGCGCGCGCCCGGGCTGGGCGAAGCGGCTGTTGCCGTAGAGCCGCCGGCCGCCCGCGACATGCGGCATCATCCCGTCGAACACGCGCCGCCCCGACGCATCCTCGTTGAAGCCGAGATAGAGGAAGTCGCGCACGTAGCGCCCGCTTTGCGACACGCCGAACAGGTGGCTGCGCCGGACCTGGCCGGCCAGCGGATTGCCCGCGCCGGCCTCGTGGCGCAGGTAGCTCGCCACGTCGCGCAGCGCGGCGAAGCCCAGACCGACCACGCCGGGATCGCGCCCGGTATAGGTGATCTCGTAGATCGCGCCGGCATCGAAGCCGGCCGGCCGCGTGATCTCGAGCTTGCCGTCGTCGAGCAGGCGCCAGCTCAGGTCGCCCGGCGACTGGCGCGGCTTGTCCCAGCCCGCGCGCACGCTCACCTTCAGGCTCTTGGCGTCGGCCATCGGCCACGGCAGCGCCGTCGTCGCCGGGCTCTTAAGGTGATCGAACACCACCTCGTCGCGCACCGGCCCGGTGACGCCCGCCAGCACCGGCACGCGCAGCGCGAGCTGCCCGGGCGCCGAGGGGATATCCGCCTGCCAGCCGACCCACACCAGCGTGTAGCCCTGCGAGAAGAGGAACCCGTTGCCGGCCGCCTCCGCCGTCTCGGCCGCCGGCCCCTTGGGCGCCGCCGCCTCGGTGAAGAGCTGCAGCATCAGCTCGCGGCCGCGGTTGGGCACCTCGACCAGGATGGCCCCGTTGCCGCGTGAAGACTCCACGGGACGCAGGATGAAGACGTCGGCCGTCGCCTCGACCTTGGCCTCGGCACTGCGCGGCGCCTTGTCGATGTCGGCGATCACGGCGTTGCGCCGGTCGGCCGGATCGACCGCCAGGGTGGCGCGGGCGGTGATGCGCTCGTAGGCCCCGACCTTGCCGAAGCTCGCGCCGCCGAACGCCGGCCCGCGCTCCACGATCTCGAACTTCGCCACCTGCGCCTGTGCCGGGGCGATCAGGGCCAGGCCGACGAGCAGCCAGAGCGCGATCAACTTCATGGTCGTTTCCTCCGTGACCGGCAGTTTGGCACCACGCGACGATCGCGGCCAGCCACAGGCTTCGACGTGGGAGCTTCTCGGTTCGCCGGCGTGCCCGGCGCGACGATCAGGCAGCCTCTACGGCGCGCGCCTGGACTTCCACGCCGAGCTGCCTGCGCACGACGCCGACGGCGAGGTTATCCATGAGCGCCTTGGCAAAGGCAGGATCGCGTTGCACGCGCTCGACGACCATACGCTTGAATTCCCTGGTCAATGCCATGCCGCGCACCTCTTCGGCAGCCGCCTCGTCATTTCGCGCCGGTCCAACTCGGGGCCGGCGCGCCAACGTTTCGGCCAGCGCACCAGAAGACGGCTACGGCCAGGGCCAGGTCCCCGGCGGCCACGACGCCGGGGCGCGCCAGGGCGATGACGCCCCGGCGTCAGGCCGTCTTGGCCTTGAGCTCGTCGAGCTGCGCGCGCGCGCCGGCGATCATGCACGACAGGTCCGACGTCAGCATCACCATGTCGAAGCCGCGCTTCACCGCGCCTGCCGCGAACGCCGCGCTGGCGCAGTGCATGACGCACTTGATGCCGGCCTTGTGCGCCGCCGCCAGGATCTTGTCGCAGGTCGCCATGTGCAGCGGGTCCGGGTTGTCGCCGCGCGGCGCCAGCCCGAGCGCAAACGACAGGTCGGCCGGCCCGATATAGACCGCGTCGAGGCCCGGCGTGGCGCAGATCGCGTCGAGATTGGCCAGGCCCTCCTTGGTCTCGATCATGGCCATGACGACGATCTCGTTGTTGGCGTTGGCGACGTAGTCGCTGCCGCCGTAGTGCACGGCGCGCACCGGCCCGTTCGAGCGCATGCCCACGGGGGGATAGCGGCACGCCGCCACCGCCGCCGCGGCTTCCGCCGCGTTGTTCACCAGCGGCACGATGATGGCGTAGGCGCCGAGGTCGAGCGCCTTCATGATGGCCGCCGGCTCGTTCCAGGCGACGCGCACGACCGGCACCGTGTCGGTCTGCGACACCGCCTGCAGCAAGGGCGCCACGTCCTTCATCTCCGCCGTGCCGTGCTGCAGGTCGACGCACAGGGCGTCGAAGCCCAGCCGCGCCATGACCTCCGCGGTCAATCCGTGGGACACCGAGAGCCAGCCCAGCGTCACGCATTTGCCGTCACGCCACATCTGCTTGATCTTGTTCGGTCGCATGGTGGTCTCCCCTCCAGTCTGTTCATCGATCCCGCGCACGGGCCGCCCTCCATCAAGCTCAAACGGACCGTTTAATCAAGGCCTGCTGAGCCGACCGGGCGCGGCGCCCTGGCGGGTGACGCGCGTGCGACGGGCGCGCGACGGGCAGCGGGCCCCGGCCCGTCAATCGTCGATCGCGGCGGCCATGTTCAGGATCAGGCGCGTCGTCCTCGCTTCCGGCGACTGGTCGGCCTGGAAGACGGCGAACTTCTCCTTCAGCCGCTTGCCCAGCGCGCCGGGCACGGGGTAGCCGGGCAGCACCGGCAGGTCGCGGCCCCAGAAGCGCTTCATCGGATCCCAGTAGCCGACCTTGTCGAGGAAGCGGACGCCGTAATAGTAGGTGGTCGCCAGCAGGCCGCCGTCCGGCTTGAAGCCGCCACCAGGCTCGATCGACTCGGTGAGGCACCAGGTGAGCATGCGCGTCACGGCGTCCCGCACGGGCACCTTGCGCGCCGCATCGATGTGCGGCCAGCCCCAGGCGAAGATCGCCGCGACGTCGTAGTTGTGATGGTGGCTGAACTTGACGACCTTGGCCGGGTCGGGATCCTTGTGGGTGAACCAGCCGCCGGGATACTCGATGTCCTCGATGTCGAGCGTGGTGTCGATGATGGTCGGCCAGCGCGCGACGTCGCCGCTGCGATAGCTGATGACGTGATAGGTGAAGGACAGGTCCTGGACGCGGAACAGCTCCCCGTCGAAGCGGTACCACGGCCCCCAGTAGCCGGTCCGCGGATGCTGGGTCTGCTCGAGATAGTCGGCGTAGTTCAGCACCAGCGCGTCGTCGATCTCGAAGCCGAGGCCGGCGGCGTTGATCGACTCGCGCAAGCCATCCTTGAAGAAGAGCTGGGAGATCGACGACTGCACCGACCCCAGCTCGTCGCGGCAGTTCACCTTGGTCACGGCGATGTCGGTGACCTGCAGGCGCCAGAGCTCGGAGAGCAGCCTTTTGGGCTCCTGCCAGCGCTTCATGAACAGCAGCGGCCGCAGCCCCGGGGTCGACGGATCGATCGCCTGCAGCTGGTCGACCGTCGCCTCCAGCTTCCGGTAGGGCTCCGTGCAGCCCGGCCCCCACGAGCCCTCGGCATCCTGGCCGAACGGGATCGAGGGCAGGTCGGCGAGCAGCGCCCTGAGGTCGGCCAGCCGCGCCCGGGCGCGGGCGAAGTCCGCGGTGTATTTCCGCAGCCAGCCGACCTCGCGCGCCATCTGGTCGGCGACGGTAATGTCCTTGCCGGCCGCCTCGAGCGCCACGATCTGGTCGGTGAGCGGCTTCAGCGCGTCGGCGATCTGCTTCTTCTCGACGGCATAGCCGGGAACGGCGGCGGCAAAGGCGTCGTTCGCCCGGGCGACCATGTCGCCGCGCTCGATGTAGGCCTGCGCCGGATCGAGGACCATCTTGTTGAATGGCATGATCACCCTCATCGCGGGATTGGAGCTGTTCGCTGATCCCGCCGGCGACCATACGACCTCCGCGGTCATCGTGTCTGCCGGCGGGCCGGGCGAACGGCAGAGGTCGGGGCGTCGGAGGCGTGCACGTGGCTCGCGGCGCGACGGGTCGAGGCCGCCAGGTACTTGTCGGCGCTCTCCAGCATGAACCTGGCCGCCCTCGTGTCGCCCGCCGCGGCCTTCTGGGCTTGCTTCAGGATGATGGCCCGCAGCAGCGATATGGTGTGGACCTTGCCGTTCTTCTGGGCGGCAATCGGGGTGCGAAGGATATCGCGGAGCAATTGCCTGACGGCTGAAGACGTCATGCTGCACCCTGCCCCTCTTCAGAGACGGCGCGCCGCCTGCACCGGCGTCGACGCGATGCGAGCTCGGAAAAGGACAGCCCACTGTCGACGTGGATTGCCTGCCGCCCCGTCATTGTCTGCCATCGGCCGATCGCCACATCGACATAGTGCGGATCGAGCTCGAGCCCCCGGCACACGCGGCCCGTCATCTGGGCCGCCAGCAAGGTCGTACCGCTGCCGAGAAAGGGATCGAGGACGATGCCGCCGCGCTTGGAGCAATCCCGTATGGCGTCGGCCACCAGGGCTGTCGGCTTCACCGTGGGATGCAGGCGCAGCTCTTCGAGGCGGCCCTTTCGAAACGTGTTGATGCCGGGATAATCCCAGACGTTCGTGCGGTACCGGCCGTTCTCGCCGAGGCCGAAATTGTTGATGTGCCGTCCCTTGCCGACCTTGAAGACGAAAACGAGCTCATGCTTCGAGCGATAGAACGACCCCATGCCCGCGTTCGTCTTGTTCCAGATGCACAGGTTCTTCTGCTGGCGATAGATGCCCGTGGTGGCAGCGTAGAGCTCGCGGACATGGCGCCAATCCATGAAGATGTAGTGGATGGCGCCATCGGCGCTGCAGCGAGCCGCGTGCTCGAAGGCCGTCTTGAGGAAGGCGCAGTACTGCTCCTCCGACATTTCACCAGACGCCATCTGGAAAGGCCGATGCTTGATCCCCCCAAGACCGCAGACATGACCGTCGACCCTGACGTTGTAGGGCGGGTCGGCGACGACCATCTGCGCGCGCCCCTTCCCGAGCAGCCGGGTGTAGGAGCCGACGTCGAGCGCGCTGCCGCACAGGATGCGGTGGGAACCCAGCTTCCAGCGGTCGCCAACCGACGAGACGGCGGGCGTATCGCGCTGGAGTTCGGGAATGACTTCGGGTTCGTCCAGATCTGCCAGGGCGAGGCTCTCCAGATAATCCAGATCGCCGGCCACGAAACCCGTTGCCTCGAAGTCGATATCGACCTTGATGCCGGAGAGAGTCTCGAGCTGCCGGGTCAGCAGTCTTTCATCCCATTGCGACAACTCGGCCAATCGATTGTCGGCGATTGCAAACGCCTGCTTCTGGGCCGGCGTCAGATGATCGACCCGAATGGTCGGAACATGCCGGAGCCCGAGACGCCGGGCAGCGGCCAACCGGCCGCAGCCGGCCAGCACGGTGTCGTCCTGGTCCACCAGGACGGGTACCAACCAGCCGAATTCGGCGATGCTCCTGGCAAGCAGGTTGATCTGCCGGTCGCTGTGACGTCGTGCATTGCTGCGGGGGATTATCAGGCTGTCGATCGGCCTGGATCCGATGGTGCGCTTGAAGGATCGGACCCTCGAGGCCCATGGCACCGTCCTCACGTGTCGAATACGTGACGCGCGCCGTGGCGGAAGACGAGTCTCATGCGACTCGCGCCCGGGGCTACGACCCTTCTTCTTGCGCAACGAGACCTCCTGAAGCAGCCAACAGAATTCACAGCCGGCCCAGTGGAAGGGGCGACAGTGTCAGGTGCGCTGTCACAGGGGTGGACCCGAGGCCCGGCAGAGCCAGCTCTGGCTCGCGCCCGCCACGTGTCCAGGCTTTGACCCGAACACGACGGCTTGAGACGGGAAGACTATTGGGAGACTTTCCGAGGCGCGCAAGACAGGGCTCGTGCTGCCAAGTCGGCGGGTGTCAGGAATGAACGTTGCCGTACAAGCACTTAGGGTTCTCGAGCCGCTTTCGTGCTGGAGGTGTCAGTTCGCCGCAGACTGCAACTATCGGCATGGTTGAAGGTCCCCCGACGTCGGCCTGGCCCGCTGGTGGATGTCGATGCGACGCCCGCCGGTGCGCGCCAAGGCACCCTGACGCCTCAGGCGCCGCGGCCGGCTCCCGTCCCGCCCCCGGCCGCCGCGAAGGCCTCGCGGACCCGCACGAGTGCCGCGGAATCGACCAGCAGGTCGATCGCCGTCATTGCCATCGCCTTGGCCGAGTCGAGGATGCAGGACTCGGCAGCCGGCCCGATCGAGGCGGCGTGGAACTGATGCGAATGGGGCGGCACGTCGCGGCCGGTCATCGCGATCTGCGGCTGGATGGTGGGCACGAACCAACTGATGTTGCCGGTGTCGCCGGACCACGCGCCCGAGAGCTCGTCGCGCGGCCTCGTCGCGCGACCAAGGGCGCGCAGGTTGGCATCGAACAGCTCGGCAATTGCCGGGTTGCTGCAGAGCTCGCGTCCGGGCTTGTCGCGCCAGGTGCGCTCGAGCCGCGCGCCGGTCATCAGCGCGGCACCCTGCAGGCAGGCATCGACCCTCGGGATCACCGCCGCGAGCGTCGCGGGATCGTTGGCACGCACCGTCAGCACCGCCGTCGTGTGGTCGGGAACGACCTGGGGCAGCGTGCCACCCTTGGTTATGATGCTGTGGATTCGGACGTCCGACGGCAGTTGCTGGCGTAGCGCGCTGATGCCGTTGAAGGCGAGCAGCAGGGCGTCCAGCGCGTTGATGCCCAGCTCCGGCCGGGCCGCGGCGTGGGCCGCCTTGCCAAAGTAGTCGACCTGGACCCGCGTCGCGCCGACCGTCCGCGAGTGGGCGATGTTGTCCATGCCGGGATAGACCAGCATCATCGCGTCGATGCCGGCGAAGAAGCCTTCTCTGTAGAGGATGTTCTTGCCGCCGCCGCCTTCCTCGCCCGGCGTCCCGAGCGCCATCGCGGTGCCGCCGGTGTGCCCGATCACCGCCGCAAGCCCGATCGCCGCGCCGACACCGGCCGCAGCGACCACGTTGTGGCCGCAGCTCTGGCCGTAGACCGGCAGGCCGTCGTACTCGCAGAGAAAGGCGATGCACGGGCCCGGCAGGCCCGAGGCGGCGGTCGCGCGGAACGCGGTCTCGAGCGAGCCCAGCCCCTCCTCGACCACGAGGCCGGCGGCGCGCAGCGCAGCGCACAGCCAAGCCTGGGCTTTGACCTCCTCAAAGGCCAGCTCGACCTCGGCATGCATGCGGTTGCTGATGTCGAACAGGGACGGGGCGGCGGCGTCGATCGCCGCGCGCGCCGCGGTCTTCAGGACGGCAGGATCGGTCAAGGATGATGCTCCTGCCAATGCCGCGCGATCTCGATGCGCCGCGCGAACCAGACGTCGGAATGCGACTTTGCGTAGGCGATGAACCTCGCCACTGCCGCGGCGCGGCCGGGATGGCCGGCGACGCGCATATGCAGCCCGATCGACATCATCTTCGGACGGGTCGCCCCCTCCTTGTAGAGGCGGTCGAAAGTATAGCGCAGGTGCTCCTCGAAATCCTCGGGCGGCCCGAAATGACCTTGCGAGAAGCGCGAGTCGTTGTTGACCAGCGAATACGGGATGACCAGATGCTTCCTCCCGCCGACCATCGTCCAGTAGGGCAGGTCGTCGTTGTAGGCATCGCTGTCGTAGAGAAACCCACCCTCCTCGACCACCAGCTCCCGGGTGTTGACGCTGGGGCCGTAGCGGCAATACCAGCCGAGCGGCCGCTCGCCCGTGGTCTCGGTGATCGACTTGACGGCCAGCCGGATATGCTCGCGCTCCTGCTCGCGGCTGAGCAGCGTCACGTCCTCCCAGCGGTAGCCGTGGCAGACGACATCGTGGCCCTTCTCGCGGATCAGGCGGGCGGCCTTGCGATTGCGCTCGAGCGCCAGCGCGCAGACGTAGAACGTGCTCTTCACGTCGTGCTCGTCGAAGATCTCCATGAGCCGCCAGAAGCCGGCCCGCGCCCCGTACTCGTACATGGTCTCCATGGCGAGATCGCGCTTGCCCTCGGGCCACGGCCGTACCGCCGACTCCGACAGGCCGCGCTCGGTCGAGCGGTCGCCGTCGCCCACCGACAGTTCCGACCCTTCCTCGTAGTTGACCACCAGCGAGATGGCGATGCGCGAGCCGTTCGGCCACGTCACCTTCGGCGGCTTGCCGTTGTAGCCCACCACGTCGCGCGGCGGGCCGGGAATCCGGGATTCCGACATGTCCTCTCCCTTCAGGGGTGGTGCGCCATCCAGTGGCGCGCGATGTCGATGCGGCGGGCGAACCAGACGCCGGGGAACGACCGGGCGTGCTCGATGAAGTTGGCGAGCGCCTGGGCGCGCCCGGGATGGCCCACGATGCGCATGTGCAGGCCGACCGACATCATCTTCGGATGGGTCGCGCCCTCCTTGTAGAGCTGGTCGAAGCTCGCCTTGAGGTGCTTCTCGAAGTCGACGGGAGAGCCGAAGGCGCCCCAGTTGAACTTGCCGTCGTTGTTCATCAGCGAGTACGGCACGACGAGGTGCTTCTTGCCCTCGACCATCGTCCAGTACGGCAGGTCGTCGTTGTAGGCGTCGCAGTCGTAGGCGAAGCCGCCCTCCTCGACGACGAGCTCGCGGGTATGAACGCTGGGCCCGTAGCGGCAGTACCAGCCAAGCGGGCGCTCGCCCGTCGTCTCGGCGATCGATTCGATCGCGAGCCTGATGTGCTCGCGCTCCTGCTCGCGGGTCAGCAGGGAGACGTCCTCCCAGCGATAGCCGTGCGACATCACCTCGTGGCCGCGCTTGCGCATCTCGCGCGCGGCGTCGCGATTGCGCTCCAGGGCGACCGCGCAAGCGTAGAAGGTGCATTTCACCTGCTGCTCATCGAAGATGTCGAGCAGCCGCCAATAGCCACAGCGCGATCCGTACTCGAAGTGGCCCTCGCCCGCGAGGTCTCGCTTGGTCAGCGGCCAGCCCGCCGGCCCCGACGGCTCACGCGTCGCATCTCCGTCTCCGATCGCGAGCTCCGAGCCTTCCTCGTAGTTGACGACCAGGGAGATCGCGATGCGCGCGCCGTTCGGCCAGGTCACCTTTGGTGGGTTGCCCGCGTAGCCCACGAGGTCACGCGGCGGTCCCTCGACGGGCGGCTTGGGAAACGACATGGGATCCTCCCTCACTTGAGCCGCAGGTAGGCGTAGCGGGCATAGGGATCCTGCGAGAAGGTCACGCCGGTGATCCGCGGGTTCACCACGATCGTGCGGCCGACAAGGATGGCCGGGTTGGCGGTCGCGGCGGCCTCGGTGACTTTCTCCTGGATCCGGCGATACGCCGCCGTGCGGCTCGCGACATCGCTCGAATTGCGGTGCTTGAGGTGCAGCTCGTCGACCTCGGGATCGCTGAACCGCGCCCAGTTGGTGACGCCGCCCGACGCCGTCTTGGTGACCAGGGCGAGGTTGGTGAGTGTCGAGGGATCGTTCAGCCAGATCACGCCCTCGTTCAGGAGCATGCCGCTCATGTTCTGGTCGACGCCATTGATGCGGGCCCGGAAGGCGTCGAGCAGCTGCAGCGCCGGCGTCGGCTTGAGGGTCGCGGTGACGCCGATGGATTTCAGCGAGTCGGCAATGATGATTGCGATGTCGTTGTTGTAGGGGAGCGCGTTCGAGTACCAGAAGTCGAACGAGAAGCTCGTCTTGCCGGCCTCCTTGAGCAGCGCCTTCGCCTTGTTGAGGTCGAGCTTGTAGGGCTCGTAGCTGTTGCTGCAGGTCGGATCTTGCATGTTGTACATGCAGATCTGGCGTTTGCCACGGCCCGCCAGCGCGGTCTTCAGGATGCGGTCGTGCGGAATCGCGTACAGCATCGCCTGGCGCACGCGGACGTCGGTGAAAGGCTCCTTGTCCATTGCCATGGCGATGCGCATGATCGACGGCGTCTCGCCGTGCAGCACCGGGAAGCCGGCCGCTGCCAGAGCGTCGTATTGCCGGCCGGTCAGTCCCTCCGCGGCGTAGTCGACGATTCCGCCCTTGATCAACGACACCAGGTCGGCGTTGCCGATCACGCGCAGCACCACATCCTCGAAGGCCGGCTGCCTGCCCGACCAGTGGTTCGGCACCGCCTTCAGCTCGAGCTGCTGGCCGAGCGTGCGGTTGGCGATGTAGTACGGCCCCGTGGTCGCCAGGTTCTTCATCAGCCACTGGTTGGCCCAAGGATCCTCGGGGGTGGCGTGCTTCTTGACCTCGACCGAGTCGATGATCGCGAACTGCTGGAACTTCATCGAGGTCAGCGCCACCGGCACCGCGGTCGGCGTGCCGCTGCCGTCGGTGAAGGTGATGCGCACCGTCATCGGGTCGACGGCCTCGATCTGCTCGGGCTTGAAGATGCCGGCGATGCCGGCCTGGTTCTTGCCGTTGCCGGTGATGCGGACCAAGCGCTCGAAGCTGTAGCGCACGTCTTCCGATGTCACCGGGTTGCCGGTGGCAAAGAACTTTACGCCGGGCCGCAGATTGAAGGTGATGACTGGCCCCTCGACTGTCCACGATTGGGCAAGTTCCGGCTCGACCGCCACCGGGTCGGCGACCAGCGTGCCGTTGCCCTGCTCGTTGAACTTCATGCGCACCAGGCGCTCATAGACGTTGACCCCGATCTCCTGGTCCTGCTGGCCGCGGATATCGGCCGGGTCGAGGCTCGCGATGTCCGCCGGGATGGCGTGGACCAGCGGCTTGGCCGCGGCCGCAGCAGCGCCGGACAACACGGCCATTACGGCTGCGCCGACCAGCAGGCGCCTGTGCATCAGCATGAGGAGATCCTTTCCTTCGCAGATCCGGGAAGAGTGTCGACGACGACGGGACAGGCGATGGCGCGACCGTCGCCCGTGGCGACCAGCGGCGGCCGGCCCCGCGTGCAGCTCGGTCGCGCCAGCGGGCAGCGGCCGACCAGGCGGCAGGCATCGGGCGGGTCGATCGGGCTCGAGATCTCGCCGGTGAGGCGGGTTCGCAGACGCTTCGCGCCCCAGCGCGCAACCGGCGCCGCCGACAGCAGCGCCTTCGTGTAGGGATGCCGGGGCGCGGCAAAGATCGCCTCGGTCGCCCCCGACTCGACGACGCCACCCAGGTACATGACTGCCACCCGATTGGCCACGTGCTGCACCACATGCAGGTCGTGGGTGATGAATAGGTAGGCAAGGTTGAGGTTGTGCTGCAGCTCCAGCAGAAGGTCGAGGATCTGGCCGCGCACCGAGACGTCGAGCGATGAGGTCGGCTCGTCGAGGATGATGATCTCCGGCGATACGGCAATGGCGCGCGCGATCCCGATGCGCTGGCGCTGGCCACCGCTCAGCTCGTGAGGGTAGCGGTCGAGGTGGGCCGTCGTCAGGCCGACCATCTCGACCAGTTCCTGGACCCGACGCGTGCGCTCGCTGCGCAGCAGGTACAGGTGCAGCCGCAGCGGCTCCTCGATTATCTGCCGGATGCTCATGCGCGGGTTGAGCGAGGCGCTGGGGTCCTGGAACACCATCTGGATGCGGCGATAGACGCCGGTCAGGCGGCTCGGCTGGAGCCCGAGCACCGATTGGCCTCCGATCACGACCTCGCCGCGGGTCGGTTCGACGAGCCGCAGAATGCAGCGCGCGACGGTCGACTTTCCGGAGCCGCTCTCGCCCACCAGCGCCAGCGTCTCGCCGGCGGCGATCTCGAGATCGATGCCGTCGACCGCAAGCAGCTTGCGCCCACCCCCGACCAGGAAGACCTTGGCGAGGTCGCGAACCTCCAGCAGCGGCTTTCTGGCCGTCACGACTCCGCCACGAGCTGGCTCGACGACAGCAGGCGCCGCGTATAGTCGTCCTGAGGCCGTGTGAAGATCGCCTCGGCGGTGCCGCGCTCGACGACGCGGCCGGCATTCATGACCACGACCCGCTGGCAGGTCTCGGCGACCACGCCGAGATCGTGAGTGATCAGGCAGGTGGTGAGCCCGCGGGTCCGGCTGAGCTCAACGATCAGCTCCATGATGTCGGACTGTATGGTGACGTCGAGGCCGGTCGTCGGCTCGTCGAGAATCAGCAGCGACGGCTCGCAGATCAGTGCCGCCATCGCGATCATCGCCCGCTGCGCCATGCCACCCGAATATTCGTGCGGGTACTGCCTGGCCCGCCGCTCGGGCTCGGGGATCGAGACGCGGCGCAGGGCCTCGATCGCCTGCCCCATCGCGACCTTGCGGCTGCCGCCGTGCTGCAGCTGCCAGACGTCGGCCAACTGGCGACCCACGGTGAAAACCGGGTTGAGCGCGGCCCGTGCATCCTGGAAGACCATGCTGATCTCGGCGCCGCGCAGCCGGCGCATGGCGCGCTCGTCGAGACCCAGGAGGTCGGTGCCGCGGTAGAGGATGCAGCCGCCGGTGCATTCGAAGGCCGGCGGCTGGATGCCGAGGATCGACAACGCGGTCAGCGACTTGCCGCTGCCCGATTCTCCCACCACGGCCGTCATGAGGCCGGCCTCGAGCCGGTAGCTGACACCGTGCAGCACCGGCAGGAGATCGCCGGTCTCGTCGCGGAAGGCGCCGCTGAAATCCTCGATCTCGAGCAATGCGCCGCTCATTGGCGCCGCCGCCTCGGGTCGGTCAGGTCGGCCAGAGCGTCACCCAGGAGGTAGAGCGCGCCGGTGAGGCCGAGGATCGCCAGCCCAGGAAAGAAAGAGACCCACCACTGCCCCGTCATGATGCCATCCTGGCCACGGGCGATCATGTTGCCCCATTCCGGCACGTTCGGGCCCAGCCCGAGGCCGAGGAAGCCGAGGCTCGCGGTGACCAGCGCGGCGAAGGCGGCGTTTATCGAGGTGAAGGCCAGCAGCGGGCCGATGCTGTTGGGCAGCAGGTGGCGAAAGGCGACGCGCCACGGCAGGTTGCCGGCCAGCCGGGCCGCCTCGGCGTATTGCCAGGTCCGCTTGGCGCGTATCTCGGCGCGGGCCAGCCGCAGGTAGTCGGGGATGCCGACGAACGACAAGACGAGGACGACGTTGGCGATTCCCGCCCCGACCGCCTGCACCACCAGCATGGCGAACAGCAGCCCGGGGAAGGCCTGGAAGATCTCGACCGCACGCATCACTGCGGTGTCGAGCGCGCCGCCGAAATAGCCCGCCAGCACGCCGATCGTCGTGCCGACCGTGAGCGCGATGGCGACCGCGACGGCGGCAATGCCCAGATCGTAGCGGGCGCCCGCCATCAGGCGCGACAGCATGTCGGCGCCGAGGCGATCGGTGCCCAGCAGGAAGGCAAGGCTGGGCGCATCGTAGCCATCGCCGATGCCGGGCGTCAGCGGATCGTAGGGAGTCCAGAAAACCGACAGGATCGCGACGAACGCATAGAAGGCCAGCACCGCGAGGCCGATGCGCAACGTCCAGTAGGCGCGCGGCCTGTGCCGGCGGCGGGCGCCGGCCGTCGCACGCGGCGACATCGGCGGCGCGGAGATCCCGGTCGCGGGCGCGCCACCGGCCTTCATGAGGTGCGCACCCGCGGATCGATGACCATGTAGAGCAGGTCGACCGCGAGGAACGCCAGCACGTAGAGCAGCGAGGCGTAGATGACGAAGCCCTGCAGCGCGGCGAAGTCCGACCGCTCGATCGCCTGCAGAGCGTACTGGCCGAGTCCCGGCCAGGCGAAGATCGACTCCAGCAGGACGGCGCCGGCGAAGATGTGGCCGGCAATACCGCCGATCAGAGTGACCACCGGGAGCAGGGCGTTGCGCAGGCTGTAGCGGAACCAGACGGCCCGCTTGCCGTGCCCCATGGCGATCGCGGTTCGCACGTAGTCGCTCTGCAGCGCCTCCGCCATCGCCGAGCGCGTCACGCGCGCGACCGGCGCGGCGGTGCTGAAGCCAAGCGTGAGCGCCGGCAGCACGAGCTGCCGGACCGCCTGCCACCACAGGGTCAGGTTGCCTGCGAGCAGGCAGTCGATCAGCAGGAAGCCGGTGACCCGAGGCGGAGCCGCCACGCCGATCGGCAGCCGCCCGACCGGGCCGGGCAGCACCTGCAGGTCGACGAAGAAGATGCTGATCAGCACCAGCCCCACCCAGAACTGGGGCAGTGCCATGCCGCTCAGCGTCGTCCCGCGCACGACGAAGTCGGGCCAGCCCTCGCGGTGAACAGCCGCCACCACGCCGAGAGGAATGCCGACCAGGATGCCGATCAGCAGACCGACCAGCCCCAGCTCGAGCGTCGCCGGCAGCCGATCCCACAGATCGGACGCCACACTCTGCTGGGTGGTGAAGGAGGTGCCGAGATCGAGGTGCAGCAGGTCGCGGAGGTAATGGACGAATTGGATCGGCAGTGGATCGGCGAGACCCAGGCGGGAGCGGATCTGGGCACGCAGCTCGTCGCTGGCCTCGGGCGGCGAGTAGAGCTCGGTGGGATCGCCGTTCAGCACGCGCGCCATGAAGAAGGTCATCGTGACGACCCCGAACGCGACCGGGAAGACCCACAGGACTCGACGCAGGATCATCTTGCCAAGTGGCGACATCACGAGGCGAGCAGGTTGTCTCGGAACTGTTCGTGGGCGTAGGCCGATCGTGCCAGGCCCTTCCGCTGCAGCGCCGGCACGATGCCGTCGGTGATCTCGGCGACATAGCGGCGAGTCACCATGCCCGTGAACATGAAGCCGTCGCCGCCGACTTCCTCCATGAGCTCACCGAGCTGGCTGGCGATCGAGTCGGGCGTTCCGACCAGGTCCTCGTAGCCGTAACGGTAGTTGACGGCGATCTCGCGCAGCGTGCGGCCCTGCTTCAGGAAGCGCTTGAGGGTACCCTGCTGGCCGTTGGTCGTAAGCTCGCCAATCGGCGCGTCGAGATCGAACTGAGAGAAGTCGATGTCGGTCAGGCTGCCCATCTGGGCCAGCGCCAGTTCAGGCATGGCCTCGCGGCCTGCCTGCCTGCGGTGCGCCCGGTCCACGGCCTCGGCCTGCGTCTCGCCGACCGTCGGCATCACGATATAGAAGATCTTGCAGCTGTCGGGATCGCGCCCGGCGGCGGCGACCTTGGCCCGCACGCTGGCCCCGAACGCCTTCATCTCCGCCACGGTGCTGACCGCGCACAGCACGACGTCCATGTGCTTGGCGGCGAAGGCCTGACCCTGCGGCGAGTTGCCGGCCTGCACCAGCACGGGGCGGCCCTGCGGCGGCCGCGCGGTGTTGAGCGGCCCGCGCGAAGCGAAGAAGCGTCCCTTGAAGTCGATGGGATGGACCTTGGCGGCGTCGACGAAAACGCCCTTTTCCTGGTTCATCACAATCGCGTCCGCATCCCACGACGACCAGAGCTGCGTCACCACCTCGACGAACTCGTCGGCCATCTCGTAACGCAGGTCGTGCTCGATATGGGCATCGAGGCCGAAATTCTGGGCGGCCCGTTCCGCCGTCGAGGTCACGAAGTTGCAGCCGATGCGGCCATGCGACATCAGGTCGAGCGTGGCGATCAGGCGGGCCAGAAGATAGGGCGGGTAGAAGCTGGTCGAGATGGTAGGCACTATGCCCAGCCGGCTCGTCGCCTGGGCCAGCAGCGGCACCAGCGGCAACGGGTCGTTCTTGGGCGCGCGCAGCGCCCGCGCCAGGTAGAAATCCATCGAGCTTCCGTAGTTGTCCGGCACGAACAGCGAGTCCTCGAGCAGCATGAAATCGAAGCACGCCCGCTCCAGAGCGCGCGCGAGGTCGACATGCAGGTCGGGCTGCCACCAGTCGCGGGGGCCCGTTCCAGCCCACGGTTGCGACCAACCGTGGACACCGTAGCTGTTGCCGAGGAACCAGCCGAGCTTGATGGGTTTGACCGACACGTACGCTCCCCTGTCGGCAATCCAGGATGCAAGCGGCAGACCAGAAGACCTTACGGTTCGGCTCGAAGCCATGCGGAGCAGACAAGCGGCAAGCGCAAGCGCGCTGGCACGGCTCATGCTTTTCGGATCATGGACCTGCGAAAGGGTGCAGATGACGATCGCGAACGAGATCGGGCTGTTCGAGGCGATGTACACTGCCCGCTCGCAGCGCCACTTCAAGCCCGACCCGGTGCCCGACGCGCTGGTCGAGAAGGTGATCGATGCGGCGATCCGGGCCTCGAGCGGTGGCAACACCCAGCACTGGACATTCATCGTGGTGCGTGATCCGGCAAAGCGGCGCGAGATCGGCGCGCTCTATCGCAAGGCATCCGACTACGCCGAGACAATCTACCGCGACCGGCCGACGCCGCCACACCTGACCAACGCACAGAACCGGCAGTTCGTGGCCAACAGCGCCTTCTTGTGGGACCACATGGGCGATGCCCCGGTCATCCTGGTGCCCTGCCTCGCCCGACGCGAGCCGCCGCCGATCGAGACCCTGCCATCGGTCGTGCAGGCTCGCTACGCACAGCACCTTGCCAACATGGCGCGCACCAGCGGAGCCAGCATCTACCCGGCGGTCCAGAACATCATCCTTGCCTGCCGCGCGCTCGGCCTCGGCACGGTAATTACCACCAACCACATGCTATACGAGGACGAGGTCAAGGCGACGCTAGGCATCCCCGAGTCCGTCTCGACCTTCGCCCTGATGCCGATCGGCTTCCCGACCCGCAAGTATGGGCCGCTGACCCGCAAGCCGGTGGCCGAGGTGACCTACGTCGACGGCTGGGGCAAGCCATGGACGAGCGAGAAAGCGGGATCGTGACGCGCCCCTCCGTGCCCCAGGCGACAGGGCCTCGGCAGGACCAACGGTCAGTGTCGAACAGTGCGCTGTCCCGGGCGGAGGGACGGCCTCTGGACAAAGAGGCGGCCGCCGGTCGCTCGCCGCAGCGCTCAGCCGTAGAAGCGGACCCCGCCCACGGCGAGGTCGGCCGTGAAGGCACGTCCGATAGCCACTATTCCCAGCCGGCGCAGGCGCGACAGATTGAGCGGCGCCTCGGTGCGATGGGGCACGAAATCCGCGAAGGCCAGCCGCAGGCTCTGCCAGTCGGGTCGCACCAGGAATTCCAGCCGGTACGACTGCCATGGCCGATCGAGGTCGGTGGTCCGCAGGTGCAGGCTGTAGGATTGCGGCGCGCCGCGAACATCGATCTCTAGTCCCTGCCAGTTCCGAGCATCGAGCGCACCGCTCCCCGGCGCCTCGGGGCGGGCGAGGTCGAGTGCCATCTGAACGAAGCCGCCGTTGTTCTCCAGCCGGACGTTGCCGCGCATCACCAGCGCCGGACGTCCCGCCACCGTCTCTCGGGTCAGCGTGCCCCGCGACACACCGCCCATCACCTGGTCGGTGACGAGCTGCCAGCGCGTGCCCAGCACTGACAGGCCGGCGGGATCGGAGAGATCGTCGATGATCGGGGAAGGCACGGCCGGGGTCTGACTCCAAGGGGCAGCGCGGGGTGCCATGAGCGCCCCCGGCAGGAACACGAGAAGGCGCTGGACGGCGCGACGCCGGATCATGCGTCGCTCACGGAGGCGGCACCGCATAGCCATTGCGGCGCAGGAGGTCCTCCAGGGTGCGAATGCCTGCTTCGGTGCGGCCTGCCGCGCAGTCGGAGACGGCGGACTTGCGCGGCATGTCCATGCTGCCACCGCCCTCGCCCTTGCTGGCGCCGTAGCGATCCCAGAGTTCGACCAACTGCGCGCAGCGGGCCCGCGCGGCCGCGGCGGGTTCCACCGCGGGCGGCGGCTGCGCAAGAGCCTCACCGGCTCCCACCAATAGAAGCAGCACGCAGGCAAGGGAGGGGGGTCGTGACATGGCTGGCTCCGCGAATATCGGCTTTACGTCGGAACGAACGAGCCGGATGTCGGCTGCCAGCATGCTGGCGACAGTCGAGGCTATCCTGGTCGGACGCGCGAGCGCGACGACGACGTTGGCGAAGGCGATGAAGCTGCTTCCGGTGGAGTGAATAGCGCAGCGACGTCGACATTTCGACCCATAGACCATGTTCTTGCGTACAGAGTCGCATCACCGCCTACGATCATGCTATCCGGGCAGCCCAGCCCGACGCATCGCGGTTTCGATGCGAGTGGCGTCTTCAGGCCGCTTCCAAGGTTGGCTCTGCAAGACTTCGGAGACCGACATGCCGGGCCGAATTGCCAGCAGCTTCTCGACCTCTTCTCGCGCCTTTCCTTCCGCGCCCAGATCGACCAGGCACGCCGCCATCCACAGATGGCGCTTCTGGCCGATGCGAGTCGATCGGTCCAGCACGGCCTTTGCCTCGGCTGCGCGGTCAGTAGCGTAGTGCGCCCGCACCAGGTCGAACTCGTAGCGGCTGGCCGAGAATGGATCGAGCCGCATCGCTTGTTCGATCCACGGCAGTGCAGAGGCCGCGTCGCCGAGATATGTCAGGTTGATGCCACGCTGCGCGAGAAGCCGCGGGTCATTCGGCGTTAGGCCGAGTGCGCGATCGAGATGATGTTCGCTCCTCTCGTACCGTCTCTGCTCGAGGGAGAGGCGGCACATGATGCGGTGACACTCCGCATCGTTCTCGTCCAGCTCCAGCGCGGTGTGGGCCAAGCGCACGACTTCGTCAAAGCCGGCCGGGGTGCGAGGCTCGAACTCCAACGTCCAGCGCTGCCCGATGGTACAGGCCTTCCAGGCGACCGCCGCCGCGAGCGCAGGGCCCTTCTCGATGGCGCGGTCGAAGCAGCCTTCCGCTTCGCGATTCGCCCTCACGTTCTCCAGGTGATGCAAGTACTTGCCTCGCAGGACATAGTCGAAGGCATCGAGCGGCGCGGTTCGTCGCGCCGCGTCGCGGGTCAGTTCGGCGGCTTCCAATCGCCCCGGCAGAACCGAAACGATGCAGCGTGTAATCTCATCTTGAATCGCGAAGATGTCCTCCAGGATGGAATCGTAGCGCTCGGCCCAGACATGGGCGCCGCTGCACGCGTCGATGAGCTGCGCCGTGACGCGTATGCGCGGGCCAGCCCGCCGCACGCTGCCCTCGAGCACGTAGCCCACACCCAGCTCGCGTCCAATCCGCTTCACATCGACAGCGCGGCCCTTGTAGGTGAAGCTGCTGTTCCGCGCGATGGTGAACAGAGACTTGTAGCGCGACAGCTCGACGATGATGTCTTCCGCGATGCCGTCGGCGAAATACTCCTGCTCCGGGCTCCCGCCACGATTCTCAAAGGCGAGCACGGCGATCGACGGCCTGTCGGGCAGCGGAAGGGCGCCGCTCGTTGGCGCGACCGCCGCCGGCAGGTCGGGAGCGGAGAGGCCGAGGGCCGGGGGCGTCGTTGTCGCGTCGCACCACACCTCGCCCACGAAGCGCATTCCTTTGCGCGGCAGGGTACGAATGAGGCGCTGCGCCTCGCCGCTGTCGACCAGTGCCTTGCGGGCGGCATTGATTCGGGTCGTCAAGGTCGATTCCGAGACGATGCGACCACGCCAGACGGCGGTCAGCACCTCGTCCTTACTGACAACGCGCTCTCGGTTCTCGATCAGATAGAGCAGCAGATCGAAGACCTGCGGCTCGACCGCGACTGGGGCGCCATCGCGTAGCAGCTCGCGGCGGGCGGCGTCGAGCACGAAATTCTCGAACCGAAAGAGCACCTGCGCCTCCTCGTGCGACAAATCTGAAAGGCATCTGGACGAAAAATCAAGGTCTCCTCAAAGCATTTGCGGCTACGCCGGGACACGATCGAGGCCTCGCGGACGCGTTGGTCCCGCCACCTTCAGGAGTGGAATCGTGACTCTGCTCGACAAACCCATCCCCATGCGCCCCGCCGGCCCGTCGCTTGGCAGCCTTGCGAGCCACGGCCGGCACGCCACCCAGCTCGTCGCGGAACGATTGATTGCCGCGCACGCCAAGCCTCGCCATCGCGGGTATGCCGACATCGCTGCCGACTTCCGGCTGGAGTATGCGCCATGATTGACGAAGGCAAGTTGAACGATCTCATCGGTCGAATGCTCGGTGACCTGGGCGGCGCCACCAGCGTCGCGATGGTCCGCATGGGCGATCGGCTGGGCCTCTACAAGACCCTGCACGCGCAGGGCGCAATGACCTGCGCCGAGCTCGCCCACCGCGCCGGCGTCAATCCGCGCTACCTGCGCGAGTGGCTATCCCATCAGGCCGCCTCAGCCTACATCGCCTACGATCCAATCAGCGAGCGCTTCTCGCTGCCGCCTGAGCAAGCGATGGTCTTCGCGGCCGAGGATAGCCCTGTCTACTTGTTGGGAGGCTTCGATCTCGCTGTCGCCATGATCGAGAACCAGTCCAAGGTCCAGGCGGCGTTCAAGAATGGCGGCGGCGTCGCCTGGGGCGACCAGGCGGCCTGCATGTTCTGCGCCGTCGCCCGCTTCTTCCGGCCCGGCTACCACAACAACTTGACGGCGCATTGGCTGCCCGCTCTCGAGGGCGTCGTCGACAAGCTGCAACGAGGAGCCACGGTCGCCGACGTGGGTTGCGGGCACGGCTGGTCGACCGTTCTCATGGCCAAGTCCTTTCCCAATTCGCGCTTCGTCGGCTTCGACTTCCATCCAGGGTCGATCTTGGATGCCCGAGCCCATGCTGCCGAGCATGGGGTAACGGGCAATGCGAGCTTCGAGGTAGCCAAGGCAAAGGAGATCGCGGAGCGCGGTTTCGACCTGGTCACCTGCTTCGACTGCCTGCACGACATGGGCGATCCGGCCGGCGCCGCAGCCCACATCCGACGCATGCTGAAGCCGGACGGAACATGGATGATCGTCGAACCGATGGCGGGCGACAAGCTGGAAAGCAACCTCAACCCCGTTGGTCGCCTCTACTACGCGGGTTCAACCATGATCTGCGTGCCGACCTCGCTGTCCCAGGAGGTCGGAGCAGCTCTCGGCGCCCAGGCTGGCGAGACCCGATTGCGGGAACTGATTTCCCACGCCGGCTTCGGGCGAATTCGGCGCGCGACGGAGACTCCATTCAACATGGTCCTGGAGGCCCGGCCCTAGTTCAGGCGCCGACACACTCGGCCGACTCGCTCCACTTTGGAAGGAGCTGTGCTCCGCTGCGCAGGCGCGCATCGTCCAGCTGGTGGTGTAGCGGATTGACCTCAAGCGGGACGGGCTGGAGCTTTGGCTCCCGCCGCAAAGCCTCGGGCAACGTGGTCCGGGAACTCGGCGACGTTCGGAGGGTCGCTTGATGCCCCGGCCCGAGCCGTCCGCAAGCGCATCGGGCGCAAGCTAGTCCTGGCTCCCGATGGTGCGCCCAACTGTGCTGTTTGGAGATGGCTGGCCGGCCGATAGCTTGGAGGTGCCTATGGCGAAGGCGAGATACTTCGAGATCGGGGTGGTTTGCTTGGAAATCATCGCAGTGCTGATTGCGACATTTGTGGCGGTGTACGTCTCCATCTGGGCCGGCCTTCTCGTGCTCGGTCCAATCCTCCTGGGGCTGGTCGCGCTGGTTTGCAACTACGATGCCTGGGTCGTGCGACGGCTATCGACGGAAGACAACCCCCTGATACTGTCGCTGTGCAAGTCTGGATTTGTGGGCATTCACCGGCGAATGCTGCGGTTACTGCCATCAGACCCGCGATGCCGGTTCTGCCTGGTACCGTTCGGCGGCATCGGCAAAGTGTTCGGCATCAGACCGTCGGCACCGAACCCCAACTACTGCCGCAGCTGCTTCGAGGCCATGCCGACAACGACTCACGAACTGGAAGTAGGAGTGCTTTTCGCGGACCTCCGTGGCTTCACCTCATGGTCCGAGACCCACAGCTCGAACGACGCGGCTGACCTTCTAAGCCGGTTCTATGCAAGCGCCAATCGCGTGCTGACCTCCGATGACGTCTTCATTGACTTCATCGGAGACCAGGTGATGGCCATCTACGTCGTGGATATGCCCTCGCTCGGCGCGAGAACCGCGGACATCATGGTCGCAGCGGCAAGACGGCTGGTCGATGCGGTGCCACAAGGCGCGGAGTCGTTGCCGGTCGGTGCTGGAATGCATATGGGCAAGGCGCAAGTCGGCTCGCTGGCCACGGGCGTGTCGAAGAATTTTACCGCTATCGGGGACGTGGTGAATACGGCTGCACGCCTGCAGAGTGCGGCCAGCGCCAACGACATCGTGGTTTCGGAGAAGGTTTACAATGCGCTTTCCGGGGAGAAGCCGCGAGCGGACCGCACAACGCTGGACCTGAAGGGAAAAGCCGAGCTACTGACCGCCTTCATCTTGCGCTAACTCCGCGACTGGCGATGGTGAGCCGGTATCGGATCGAACGTGCCGCTTTTCCCCGACCTCCGCGGTGAGCAGATCGCCGGCGACGCGCTGGGGTCGTGCTGGCGCTTGACGGCAGCGGCCATGATCTCCTCGAAGGCGGCTTTCGTGCCATGGAGCTCGAGCTCGCCCACAGCCCATCAACCTGGAGCAAGGACTGCCCCAGCTCACCGTCGACGCGATCAGATCGGTCGAGTTGGCGATCGGCTGATAAGGGCAGATAATGCTCGCGGAGTGAGCGCCACAAGGGATCACCGAGCACGACCTGTGGCGGAGTGGGACGAGTATGACCATCCGAAAGAAGATATTTCTACTCGCGGGCATTCTCCTGGCGCTGTTCGGCGTCGTGGTCGGTGTGCTTGCCACCATCCAGAAGATGGACAGCGACCAGATCAACAACATGGTCAACTATGAGCTACCGCTGTCGCAGATCGTCGCGCAGTTCGACGTCGATACCGACCGCTACGAGCTCACCGTCCTGCGTGTGCTCGCCCTCGATTCTCCCACCAGCGAGCAGGTCGCGGCCGCTGCGTCAGCCAACCAAGCGCTGGCCGACGAGATGCGCTCTGATGTGGGAACGGCCCGCAAGCTGCTGGAGAAGGCCATTCAGGATCTGGGGTACAACGCCTCTGGCCGCATCGACCTCGCTCGGAGCGAAGGGGCATTCAAATACCTGAGCCGCAGCCTCGATGACTTCCTGGCGGTCGGCGATCGGACGATGGCAGCGCTGGCGGCCGGGCGGCGCGGGGAAGCGCTGGCGGCATCGCTGGAGTTCAGCAAGTACGCCCGGACGTTCGGTCCCGATTTGTCGGAAATTCGCCTCGCCGCCGCCGGCCTCACCATCCGCTCCACCCGGCAGATCCTGATGCGACAAGAGGTCAACACCTATCTGAGCTTCGCCTTGTTCCTGATAGCCTGCGGCGTCGGGCTCGGAATCAGCGCCGTCGGTTCGACCCGCGTGATTGCCGGATTGCGTCAGCTGGTGGCAAGCGCCCAGGCAATCGAGTCCGGCGGACCGTCACAGCCGGTGGTGATTCGCACGCGCGACGAGGTCGGCGAGCTTGCGCTTTCGTTCAATCGGATGATCGAGGAGTTGCGCACGCGCGAACGCATCAAGGAGACGTTCGGCAAGTTCGTCGATCCCCGCATCGTCACCCGGCTGATCGGTGACGGTGCCGAGCAGGCCGAGCGGCGCAACCTCACGGTCTTCTTTTCCGACATCGAGGGATTCACCGGGATCAGCGAGCAGCTCACCGCGGGCGCCGTCGTCACCCTGCTGAACAGCTATTTCGGCGCGGTCGCGGCCGTGATCCACAGGCACCATGGCGTGATCGACAAGTATATCGGCGACGCCGTGATGGCATTCTGGACGCCGCCTTTCTCGATCGGCGACGACCATGCCAAGGACTCCTGCCTGGCGGCGCTGGCGCAGCAGGACGCGATCATCGCGCTGCGCGCCCAGTTGCCCGAGATCACCGGCATGCGACGCAATCCGCCGAAGCTGGTGATCCGCATGGGCCTCGCCACCGGCGACGGCGTTGTCGGCACGATCGGCTCGGAAGCGGCGCGTTCGTATACCGTGATTGGCGACACGGTGAACCTCGCCTCTCGCCTCGAAAGCATCAACAAGCTGTACCGCACCTCGATCATCATCAACGAGGAGACGTTCCGGCTGGCGCAACAGGTCATCGAAGCACGCGAACTGGATCTGATCACCGTAGCCGGCAAGACCGAGCCGGTTCGCATCTACGAGGTGATGGGCCGTGCGGGCGAGCTCGAGCCCGAGCGAAACGACCTGCGCGATCGATTCGCGTCCGGCCTGGCAGCCTATCGCAAGCAGGACTGGGATGAAGCACGCAGCCATTTTCAAAGCTGCCTCGCCGACGGCCTGGAGGATGGCCCGGCTGAACTCTTTCTCGAACGGATCGACATCCTGCGCGACACGCCGCCTCCGGCTGATTGGAATGGCATTTGGCATCTCGCCGCAAAATGAAGGCCGCCTGGGCGATCAATGCAGCGCTTGGCACTTGGGAGACATCGGACTTTCCGTTTGGCTGCCGAACGACACCGCGCGGCCGAACACTACCCATATTGCAGCCGACGGCGTTCGAGCTGGTCGTCAATCTCAAGATCGCCAAGACGCGCGGGCTCACCGTCCCGCCGTCGATCCTCACCCGCACCGACGAAGTGATCGAGTAGTTCCTATCCGTTATGAGTCGTGGCAGTCATGAAATTGGAGGTCCTCTCCAACGTTTGGAGGGTTCACTCCGGGGAGCATCGGTCGATGTCACACTCTGACCGGGCTGAAGCCGAATGAGCAGCAAGAACAACCTGACGCCCGACTTGACTGTCGCGGGAACGTGGGAACCGGTCGATGTTCAGTATCTGACGGCGAGCTACATCGGAAACCTGGCCGATACGCTCTACAGCAGCCTCACGCTGCCTGACGGGAGGCTGGGCCTTGCGATCGGGGGCTGGGCGTGGGCCCCGAACGCGACTGCCAACGTGCCCACGGGCATCGCAATCCTCGCCCGGCAACCCGACGGCACCATGGCGCTGGCAACGTCGACCTACGTTTCCGACGCCCTGACCTACGGAATCGATTCCGTCAAGATTGCCGATTTCAACGCCGACGGAAAGCAGGACATATTCCTCGGCGCCTACAACGAGACGCCCTGGATTGCCGAACCTTCGGTGATCTATCTCTCCAACACGCAAGGAAGATTCGACAGGGTCACGACGTCCAGCACCGCGACGATACAAAGCAGCACCCTCTCCATCGACCACGGCGTGCCTGTCGTCTACACGGCGACATTCCCGCCAGGTGACCCCAATCCGATCTATTCGTGGAACGGCAGCAGCTTCGCCACGCGGACACTTTCGGACAGCATCGCAGCCGATACCGTGGCGATTGCCGACTTCGAGGGCGATGGCAAGCAGGAGATCCTCTTCGGCGACTTCTTGTTCGGCCCAGGATACCCCTACACGGGCAAGTCCGCCCTCGTCATGTACGAGCTCGTCAACGGGACCACGATCGCCGGCGATCCCGTCAACGTGGCGACGCCCTATTTCAACGACAAGCCCGCCTATGCCGGCCTGCCAACGCAATTCGGCAGCAACCTGACCGATATTCCGCGTGTGTGGGTCGACGACTTCAACCATGACGGCAAGCCCGACATTCTCGCGGCGGCCGATATCTGGAGCGCAAGCGCAGGGTTCAGCGCGGCGGTCCTGCAGATGATCCAGAACAAGGGCGACCTCGAGTTTGCCGACGTGACGGACTCCTTGAATCCCGACTACGAGAAGCAGACCAACAACGTCGACAGCTCGCTGCAGATGTTGGATCTCGATCATTCCGGGATAAACAGCTACCTCGGGGCCGGCACCGGCCTGGCTTCCGCAGCGTCGGGGTTGCAATTCTTCGACCCGTCGGAGCAGACGAATTTTGTCCTGCTGAACGATGGGACCGGGCGCCTCTATTACCTTCTGCAGGACCAGTTCATTGCCATAGGCGAGCGCATCAACGAATTCATCAATGCGTCCTCGTCGACGACCCATCTCTTCACCACAGTGACACACATACCCAAGTTCTACGGGTACCTGACTACCGACGGTTTGCTGAACTTCGTCGCTGAGGCGTTTGCGACCGCGTCGATAAGCGGCAAGGCAGCCGCAGTGGACATTTTCGTCAATGTTCCGACCCAGATCGACATCGATTCGTACTTCACCCGGAGCATCACGATTGTCGACCGGAACGGCAGTCATCTCATCCGCACGTTCGCCGGCAACGACGTCATCAATAGCGGCAACGACGGCGGCTACAGCCACGTCGATGGTGGCCTCGGGGTCAACAAGCTCGTCTACGGTGGGGCCAAGGCGAACTACACCATTGCAAGCACCGACGGAGCGATCACCGTTCAGGACAATGTCGGCGCTGACGGGGTCGATACGCTGGTCAATTTCCAGACGCTGAGCTTCACGGACAAGACGGTCATCGTGGGACCGGGCTGGCTACTGAGCGAGGACAACACCCTCCACGGCGATGCCTACGTGGCCATTCAGGGTCGCGGCCTCGCTGCCGCCGCATCCGTCGGCACGCTGGTCAACGACGATGGCAGATCACCTTCGACCTCCCACCTCGTGACGGGTCCTGCACACGGGACCCTGCAGCTTACAGGCGATGGCAGCTTCTCCTACAGCGCGACGACCGGCTTTTACGGCATCGACGGATTTATCTACAGCGCTTCCGACAACGACGGGTCCCGCAACGCCCAGGCGCTGATCTACGTCGTGCCGGTCGATGTCGGGGCGTCGACGACGCTGAACCTGCTGGCGCTCGACGCCGAGGAACAGATCGCCGCGACCTACGTCACGTTCTTCGGCCGCGGCGCCGATGCCTCGGGCTTCCACTTCTGGGTCGGCCAGTTCCAGGCCAACCTCTCCCAAGGCGGCGGCGCCCTGTTCGCCAACATCGCAAGCTCGTTCGGCGTCAGCGACGAGGCCAAGGGCCTATATCCTTTTCTCGTCAACCCCTTCGCCGCTAGCGACGCTCAGATCGGTGCCTTCCTCGACAGCGTCTATCTCAACCTGTTCAACCGCGGCCCCGATGCCGCCGGCCTCGCCTACTGGACCGGCCAGACCAAGGCCACCCTCGCCGCCGGACAGTTCGTCGGCTCGATCCTGGTCAACATCATGAGCGGCGCGCAGGATACGGCGGACGGCAAGGACATCACCACATTGATGGGCAAGGTGGCGGTGAGCCTAGCCTATGTGCATGAGCAGGATGTGCGCCATACCCTGTGGGCCGGAGCCGGCGATACGGCACTGGCGACTACCCTGCTTCATGCCGTGACCTCCGACCCGCAGAGCGTGCTCGTCGGCGTGAGGAACGCCGAGACGCTCGTTGCCAGCCATGCATAGAGGGGCCCAAGGCCGATCTGCCTTATGGCGAATGTCGACTACGCTGGATAGACCTGCCCCCGCGGCACGCGCCTCCTCGCGACTTGCCGCCTGGCAGCGACATGCGAGGAAGCGTAGCGGCCGGTGCGCACGGGGCTCTTCTTCTGCAGCTCCGTGAGCGTCCAGCGCACTGCATCGGCGAGAGCGGTCCGCGCCCCGGACTCGATCCTGCCGAACGGCCTCACCCGCTCAGGATCGCGGCGCGTCACGCCGTCCGTAATGACTGCCGGCTGGGGATCGAAGCCGTGCGAGACTCTTCGCGCGGGGCCCGCATGGCTTCGGTACACACAGCCGGGCGATTGCCATGGTGCGGGACAAGATGCACGGCCTGCTGTACAGAAAAAGGCTGGCCTCGCCGCCGGAGCAATGGGGTCAGGTCGATGGGGGATTGCGGAGGGATGGGATGACTCTGTTCAGGCGGAAGAAGGAAACACTGACCCATCCGCGTTCCCTGCCGGCGATCGAACGGCTCAACGTCACGGACATTGAAGCTGACATCTATCGCGAGCTCTACCGCGGCGTCGAATACGTCGTAGCCGCCGGCGTGGCGGGCGATGTCGCCGAGTTCGGCACCTCCTCGGGCCGGACGGCGATGGCGCTGTCCAAGGCCATCGCCGACTATGACGAGCGCTACCGGACGCATTCCGAGAAGCTCGGCATCGCGGCCCGTCGGCTGCATCTGTTCGACAGCTTCGAGGGCTTTCCCGAGGCGCGCGATCCAATCGACAAGAGCGCCCCCCAGATCTCGTCGGGGGTGTGGGGGCGTGGCGTCACGAAGGATGCCTCGCCCGCCGTGCTGCTCGACATGTGCGCGACCTACCTCGATCGCTCGAGGATCGTCGTGACGGCCGGCTGGTACAGGGACACCATGCCGAAGCTGGAGCCGGGCGTGAAGCTGGCGATGGTCCACATCGACTGCGACTTCTACGAAAGCACGATGGACGTGCTCGACCGGCTGTTCGCCATCGACGCCCTGTCGGACGGCTGCGCTTTGTTCTTCGACGACTGGTACTGCAACAGGGGGTCGTTGGAATTCGGCGAGCCGAAGGCGTGGGCCGATTGCGTCGCCCGCCATCGGCCCCGCTTCACCGATTGGGGGCCGTACGCCACGGTCGGCCATCGTTTCATCGTGCACAAGTAGCCGACGAACCCACTCGCATCGGCGACGGACGGCCTCGCGCCAGGCTCGAGCGGCCGACTCGCCGGGGTCGGCGAGCTGTCCCGGGCGTTCGTCGCGGCAACCTGCCTGATCGCCCTGCTTGCGGCGCTTCTTCAGCGCCGCCCTGGTGGCGACGGCCGGTCTCGAATGGGTGCGTACCGCATCGCCGACTAGCCTCGGCTTCATTGTCACCGGCGGTCGCGACGGAGGCGTGGCTGCCGGTTTGTCGTTCGTGGGGTATGCTGGTGCCTGCGCGCGCACCTCTCGCGAGCCTGGCCGGCAATCCACCCACCGGGCGACCAACACCAACATCAACGCATCCTGTTGGCCCGGTACTGCGCGCCTTTTCCTATGGCTCGTGCGCTGGCGCTTTCCTGCGGCGGGACCACCACAAACACACAGGCCCAAGAGCCACGCCGGCAGACATGATCGCGTAGGCCAGAGCCCAGGCACGCGCCTCGTTCACTCCACCCGCCAGGTCGAGGGTCACGCCGATCAACCAGCCGCCGGCAGCGGTGAAGGCGAAGCCGACGGTCGAATGCACCGCCATGCTGGCACCGCGGAATCGCGAATCGGCCGAGGCCGCCATGCCCGAAGTGAGGGCGCCCGAGTCGCCAGGCACGGTGAAGGCATGGACGAACACCAGGATCAGTGTCAGCCAGGGCGAAAGGCCGGCAGTGAAGCCAATGGCCAGCCCGATCACAGAGGATAGCAGCATCACTAAGGTGATCGACCTATGCCGCCCAAGCTTCAGCGCCAGTTCGTTGCCGAGAATGCTGGCCGGTGCTGCAAGGGCCGTGAATGATGCGCTCACTGCAACCGCACCGAGCGGCGCACCGCCGTTCGCCGCGACGAACCCCCAGAAGGCCACTAGCCACGTACGGACGCCGTAGAGCTCGAAGCAGTGCCAGCCATACGCAAAGGAGTAGCCAAGCGCAGCGCGGTTCCTGAGCGCCGGTGCGAGATCGAGCAACGGGCCAGGGCGAGGCGCGGGTGTAACCGGCTGCAGCGACCAGGCTACGAAGGTCATGATGAGCGGCGGCAAGCCGGTGAGTATGAAGGCCCATCGCCAGCCCGCGGCCTCCGCAACGAGCTGACACGCGAGGAAGGAGATGCCCACGCCGAAGGAGAACGCTGCTGTATAGAAAGTGATGCTGCGCGAGCCCTCGCCTGGGTCGAGCCGATCGGTAAGCGCTTTCAACCCCGGCATGTAGGCGCCAGCAAAGCCCAGCCCCGTCAGGCTCCAGAACAGCATCGCAGAGAGCAGACCTTCGGCAAACAGGCCGAAGGCGACCGTGCCAGCAGCATTCAGCAACGACCCGAATACGAGGATTCTGCGGGCATCGATACGGTCGGTCAGAGTGGTGAGGACCGGAGCGGCCAGCATGTAGCCGATGGCATAGGTGCTCGCCATCAGGCCCGCCTCGGCGTAGCTCAGCCCCCATTCGGGAATGAGGAAAGCTGGCATGGTCGACGGCACCGCAACGTGCGGCAGCAATCCGCCGACCTGCCCCACCGCCATAGCAAGAACGAGTGATCTTCCCCGGAGCTTCATTGGCGAGCAGTCTAGCGAGGAACTCTTCGCTTCGCCTCACCTCGTAAACGATGATGCCGTCTCTCCCATGGCTGAGTAAAATTCGAGTGGGGTCGCCGTCGCGACCCGATGGAGAGAACTCAGTGTCGAAGCTTTCGGTCATCCGCGACCTCGGACTTGTCGCGTCAACTCTGCTCGTCTCATCGATCGGCGCTTCGGCGTCGGCGCAAAATGCCGCCCCGCCGAAATTTGCCGCCGACGTCCCCTCGTACATCACGACGCCCGACACGGTCGAAACCCGCATCGGAACATTGAAGTTCGATAAGGGCGTGCCCGACCAGAAGACTATCCAGACCGTCTACGACCAGATCGACTTCGGTCGCGGCATCGAGGCCTTCCTGACCGGCATGTCGGCAACGTCGGTCCATGCCATCTGCCAGGGCCTCGAAAGCATAGGCATCCGGCGCAACCGGGGCTTCGGCATCACCGAAGACCTCATGGATGCCCGTTCCCTCTTCCTCACCCCCAACACCACGACGATCTACGTCCTCGGCTGTCTCGATCTGAAGAACGGCCCGATCGTCATGCAGGTGCCGCCGGGCGTGCTCGGTCCCGTCGACGACGCCTACTTCCGATGGGTGACCGATATCGGACTGACGGGCCCCGACGCCGGGAAGGGCGGAAAGTATCTCTTCGTCCCGCCGGGACAGGCCGAGCACCCGCCTGCCGACGGCCACTTCGTCGTCAGGCCCCGCACCAACAGCCTGCTGGTGTTCTACCGGGCCTTCGTCAAGGACGGCGACATCGCCGCGGCGGTACGCAACGTGAAGGAAAATGCCAGGGTGCACCCGCTACACGCAGTGACCGAAGCCGGCAACCCTCCGGCGACGGCGTTCGTCGACACTTCGGGGCGGAAATTCAACACCATCAGCTCGAACACGTTCCGCTTCTACGAGGAGCTGAACGCCGTGGTCCAGAACGAGCCCGCCGACTTCGTCGATCCGGATACGGTAGGACTGTTCGCCGCCATCGGCATCCGGAAAGGACAGCCGTTTGCGCCCGATACCCGGATGAAGGGCATCCTGACGGATGCCGTCGCTGTCGCGAACGGCTTCGCGAGAGCGAACCTGTTCGCGTCGAGGGATGCCGGCACGAAGCTCTACCCCGACCGCCGTTGGCTGACGCCGTTCGTGGGAGGAAGCTACATGTTCCTGAGCGGTGCCGAGCGCCTGCTGGATGCCCGCGCGATGTTCTTCTACTACGCGACGGGCATCACGCCCGCGATGTCGATGGCAAAGGTCGGCACGGGATCGGCCTATGCCGCCGCCCTGGTCGACGCCAGGGGCAATCCCCTCGACGGCGCCATGACCTACAAGGTGACGCTGCCGGGCCCGGTCCCGGCCAATCAGTTCTGGTCGTTGGTCGTCTACGACAACCAGACGCGATCGCTGCTGGAAACCGACCAGAAGTCGGCGGGAGTCGACAGCAACGCATCAGGCCTGAAAAAGAACGCCGACGGTTCGGTGACAGTCTGGTTCGGTCCCAAGGTTCCAGCCGGGCAGGAAAGCAACTGGGTCCAGACAATGCCGGGAACGGGCTGGAACGTTCTGCTGCGACTCTACGGTCCGCTCGAGCCGTGGTTCGACAAGACCTGGAAGCCGGGCGACATCGAGCAGGTCGCCAATTGAACTTGCGTGACGCTCCTTCAAGGGCAGCTATCGAAGCCAATCGGACGCGCGCCTATGCAAATTCGGCATGATACTCGTGGCTCTTGCCGAATCTGCGTGACCGGACAGAACGCCGAGGCCGCAAGCCGACGCTGCGGCGCCTGATGCCGAAGCCCGGCGCGCGCGCCGCCTCCGCGGTGGAAGAGGCGAAGCAGAAGGCGGCCTGAGACAATGGCGGCTGGTGTCTAGCGGCGCTGCAGCCGCTGGATCTGCTGCTCGATCACCGGGTCGCCCGGCATCAGGCTGCGCAGCGTCGCGAGATAGCCCAGCGCCTTGGGCCGGTCGCCGCGCTGTGCCGCCCAGGCGACCCCCGCCTGCAGCGCGTCAATGTCGTTCGGATGGCGCGCCAATACTGCCTCGAGCGCCTTGGCCGCTTCGGCCCGCTCGCCGGACTGCTCGAGCGCGACGGCGTAGACATAGCCGTAGCGCGCATTGTCCGGTTCGAGCTGGGCGGCGCGGGCGAACTCCCGGACCGCGGCGTCGATGCGGCGCTGACGGACCAGCGAAAGGCCAAGGCTGTGGTGGGCGAGCCCCGCGTCGGGATTGCGGGCGATCGCCTGGCGCAGGATCTCAGCGGCGCGGTCCTCGTCTCGCCGACCGCGATACAGGTCGGCCAGTTGCACGTAGGCCGGCACGAAGGTCGGATCGACGGCGATGGCCCGCTTCAGGTGATCGTCGGCCAGCAGGCCGTTGCCACGACGGATTTCGATCAGCGCGAGGTTCATGTGCCCTTCGCCACGATCGGCGTTGTAGGCCTGCACCGCCCGGTACTCGTCGAGCGCCGCACGCCAGGCCTCCCGGTCGGCGTCGGACAGGCGCAGCTCCGCCGGTCCGGCCAGCGCACGCGCCGCCTCCAGCCGCACCCGCCGCACCGGGTCGCGCAACAGCGCGGCCAGCGCGGCCACGAGTGGCCCTGTCAGTGCATTGGGGTCGCGCATGTTGCCGATCGCCTCGGCCGCGGCAGCGCGCACCGACGGGTCGGCATCAGCCAGCGCGGCCTCGAGGTCGACCGCGTTCGCATGGCCAAGCGCGCTGGCGCGGGCGATCGCGCTGGCCCGCACGATCGCCGGCTGCGCGGCGTCGCGGGCGATGCGCGCGAGTTGCCCCGCGGCGCCCGGCATGCCGCGGTCGGCCGCGTGGAAGGCCTCAGGGAAGGTCTGGAAGCCCGTGGGCTGGCGGCCCAGACGCTGCTTCAGCTCGGCCTCCGACCAGCCGGCCGGCTTGTCGGCATGGCAGGAAGCGCAGACGTCAGGAGCGCCCATCGTGCGGGCGCGGTCGGGCCGCGGCACGCGGAAGCTGTGATCGTGGCGCGGGTCGACCACCATGTAGGTGACCAATGGCATGTGGCAGGACACGCACTGGCCGCCCGCCCCGGCCGACTCATGGAAGTGATGGCTGCGCGTCTCGAAGGTCGAGGGCGCGTGGCACTGGGTGCAGACGGCGTTGCCCGCGGCGACCAGCTTCTGGCCGTGCGGCTCGTGGCAGTTGGCGCAGGTCACGCCCTTGGCGAACATGCGGCTCTGCAGGAACGAGCCGTGATTGAACACCTCGTCCTGCATCTGGCCGTCGGGCCGGTACAGGCCCGGCTCGAGCAGGGAACCGCGGAAGCCGTCGCCGAAACGCTGGCCGGCATGCACGTCGTCGGTCAGCTGGGCACGGCGGGCGTGGCAGCGGGCGCAGACCTCGATCTCGGCGATCTCGCCCGCGGCCGGCACCGGTACGCCCGGCCGCGCGGCGGGGTCGCTGCCCCACGCGATGCCGGCGCGGTCCGGGAAGTGGACCGAGAGGGCCTTGCCCGCGACACCCGCCGGCTTGCCGTTGCGTGCCCAGCCGACATGCGCCGCGCCCGGCCCGTGACAGGCCTCGCAGCCGACGCCCAGCTCGGTCCACGACGAGCGGAAGGCATTGGCCGCCGCGTCGTAGTTCTTGCGCAGGTTGGTGACGTGGCAGTCGATGCACATGAAGTTCGCGGTCTGCTGGATGCCGGTCCAGTGCAGCGGATCGCCCGGCGGCAGTGCCTGGCCGGGATAAAGGTCGAACCAACGTTGGCCACCGGCGCTGGCCGGCCGCGCATCCCACGCGATGCCGAAGGCCTGCAGCCGGCCGCCCGGCATCTCGACCAGGTATTGCTGCAGCGGTGCGACGCCCAGCGTGTAGGCGACCTCGAACTCGCCCGGCTTGCCGTCCGGCCCGGCGGTCTTCACGAAATGCCGGCCGTCGCGCGTCGCGAAGGTCGTGACGACGCCGTTCTTCTCGAAGGTGGCGCCGTTGAAGTCGCCCAGCACCGCCTTGCCACGTGCCGGCTCCATCGCGTGCGCATGCTGCGAGGCGCGCCACGCCGTCGTCTCGCGGACGTGGCAGTCGGCACAGGCCGTGCTGCCGACGAAGGCCGACCCCGCTGCATTGGCGGGGGGTGCCGCCTGCGGCGACGGCTGGGCCATCAGCCGCATCGCCCCGAAGCTGACGGCGAAAACGACGCCCAGCAAGGCGGCGAACGACAAGGACCTGCGCATGTCGCCTCCCTGACGAAAATAGGGGCGGCGGACAGCCCCGGGGGGCCGCCCGTCGCCCGTCCCGAGGATCGATCAGCCGCCACCCGCCTTGACGCGGGGCGGCCTCTTCATGTCGATCAGCGGCAGCGGGTTCTGCGGGTTCTGCAGGTTCGGCAGCAGGTCGTTCGAGGCGCCGCCGGGCACCCGCTTGATGCTCGGATACTCGACGATCGACTTGTCGAATTCGATCACCGCCGTGTAGATCAGGCCCAGCACCCAGCCATTGTCCATGCCGTTGAAGCGACCCGGCGAGGTCGTCGGCATGCGGGTCGAGACCGCGCCGTTGAAGAGCATGTCGTACTTCTCGAACGGGTCCATCGTCAGGTTGTAGACGCTGCCGATCGAGCCCAGGTTCTGCTCCGGTCCCAGCCAGGTATCCTTGGCCGTCCAGATGTACTTCCAGGCGATGCTGAGGTCGGGGTTGGCCGGGTCGCCCGCCACGTCCATGCGCGCGCCCATGAAGCTCTCGCCGTCGACATAGATCCACGAGCGACGGGCCGAGTGGCGCTCCTTGCCGAGGATATAGGCGCTGTTGTCGATGCTGTCGAAGTAGACAGGCTTGCCGGTGTTGTCCGGCATCGGTCCCTTTGTCGGCGGCGTGACGCCGACCATGCTCGACAGCGTCGCCCACAGGTCGATGTGCGACATCATCTCGTGATACTTCGCGCCCGCCGGGATATTGCCCGGCCACCACATCAGGCCGGGAACGCGCCAGCCGCCCTCGAAGGCCGAGCCCTTCTCGCCGCGGAACGGCGTCGTGCCCGCATCCGGCCACGCGTCCTGCCATGCGCCGTTGTCGGCGGTGAGGACCACGATCGTGTTGGGCGCCTCGGTGCGGATCGCTTCCATGATCCGGCCGATGTTGTCGTCGAGCTCGAGCACCGAGTCGGAGTAGCGGCCGAGCCGGGACTTGCCGGCGAAACTCGGCGCGGGGTTGTTCGGGTTGTGCATCTTCATGAAGTTGACGTCCATGAAGAAGGGCTTGCCATCCTTGGCGTGCTTCTTGATGTACTCGACCGCGAAGTCGGCCTGGCGCACGTCGAAGTTGGCGAGGTAGTCCCAGTTGATCTCGGCCACCTTGCGGGCGGGCTGTCCGGCGACGCCCTCCCACTCGAACATATTCACGATGTCGAAGTATTCCTTCTTGAACTCGGCGTTGTAGGAAGGAAACCAAGGATGGAACCAGGTCGTGGTGTCGGCATAGGTGTAGACGCCCGGGTAGTAGGCGCCGAATGCCTTCATCTCGTCGAAGCCGTGCTCGATGGGGTAGGCTTCGGGCTTGTCGCCGAGATGCCACTTGCCCGAGAAGTAGGTCTGGTAGCCGTTCTTCTTGAAGTACTCGGCGATGGTCGGCGTTTCCTTGCGCAGGAAGTTCTCGTCCCCCGGCACGGTGACGATCGACAGCGCCGAGCGGATCGGGATGCGGCCGGTCATGAACGAGGCGCGGCCGGCGGTGCAGCTCGCCTGGCCGTACCACGAGGTGAAGATGGCGCCCTCGTTGGCGATGCGGTCGATGTTCGGCGTGGCATGGCCAAGCGCCTGGCCGCCTCCCATGTAGGCGCCCCAGTCGTTCCATCCGGTGTCGTCGGTCATCAGGATGACGACGTTCGGCTTTTGCTGGGCCATCGCCGGGCCCGCCACCAGGCCCGCGGCCGCGGCCAGCAGGGTCGATGCCCAGAGGCCCGCGCTTCGACGCTTCAGGATCATGTGTCTCTCTCCACCGTCACGGCGTGTCGGCGGGTCGATGTCCCGCCGCCGGGCATTAAACGGCCGGGCGCGGGGTGGCCACTATGCAGAAACGGCTTCGGTGAAAACTGCAATGCGAGACGGGAAAGACCCTCGGTTCTTGCAGCGGAATTTGCATAGCACCCTCTGCGCGCCTATCAAACGGCATCGATCAGGTCCGTCAATGGTCAGGGAAACCCTCGGGGATGGCGCAGAACCGCGCATTCAGCATGGCAGATCCCGACGCCTACCGCGCCGCGGTGCGCGCGGCCGAGGTGGACCTGTTCGTGACCCGGCGGGGCGCCTTCGAGGCCGAGATCATTCAGGTCGAGCTCGACCGCCTCTGGCTGCAACGCTCCCGAGACAGCCTGCCCCGCGTCATTCGAGCCGCGATGGACACCCAGAAGCGCGCACCGATCCTCTTCCTGCCCGACCCGGCTCTGGGCCCGATCCTTCACGGCGGCGTCGCACTCAATCCCGGCGAGTTGGTCGTCTATGGCCAGAGCGCGATCCACCATCATCGGTCCGACGGCCCCTCGAAGTGGGCGACCCTGTCGCTCACGCCCGAAGCATTCGCCGAGGCCGGCTGCGCCATCGCGGGGCGCGAGATCGAGGTGCCGCACGACACCTATATCTTCCGGCCCGAGGCCAAGGCGATGGCCCGCCTCAATCTGCTGCACGACAACGTCGACCAGTTGGTCCGGACGTCGCCCGAGCTGCTGCTGCAGCCGCAGGTCGCGCGGGCGCTGGAGCGCGATCTGCTGCATGCCATGGTGGCCTGCCTGACCCGCCACCTGCCGCCGACCAACCGCTCGTGCGCCGGCAGCCACGCCCGGATCATCCTTCGCTTTGAGGAATTCCTGGTGGAGCGGCGCTACGAGCCGCTCTACCTCGCCGACATCTGCACCGCGATCGGCGTCCCGGAGCGAACGCTCAGGAGCTGCTGCCAGGAGCACGTCGGCATGGGGCCGATCCGATACCTGTGGCTGCGCCGCATGCATCTCGCGCACCGCGCCCTCCTGCTGGCCGAGCCCGGCAGCACGTCGGTGACCGACGTCGCCACCCACCACGGCTTCTGGGAACTCGGACGCTTCTCCGTGGAATACCGCTCGCTGTTTGGCAAGACTCCGTCGGCTGCGCGAAGCGCCGCGCCGCCTGCGCGCTCGCCGCCTGTTCCACTGACCCGCGCGCCTGCCGAAATGGCATAGCCGCCCCGGGAGCGGCTTCGCATCGTGCCGGCCGCATTGGCCCAGCATGCAGACCGACGCGCACGGTGAGGGTTCATGATCGGATGCAGACCGCGTGCGGCGGCATGCACGTCGAGAACCTCGGCGTCCGACCATACGGGTCGAGATCACCTACGACGCGGTCCGATCATCGCCCGCGGCCCCGCACGGGCGCGGGCCTACGGCTTCGATATCTGGTGCTGCATCTGGTAGAGGCCGCGCTCGATCGGGTTGGTGGCGCCGGCGGCCAGCAGCCGCTCGGGCGTGATGGCGCGATCGGCCATCGCCTTGAGCTGCTCGGGCGTGCTGCCGCCCTCGACCAGCACAAGCCACCACGGCCGGCCACCGTCGACCGGCTGCTTGTCGATCTCGGCCGCCTCGATGCGGGTGGCTTCCCGGTCGACGATGCAGAGATGGACCGCGGCGATGCCGGGCTCGTCGACCAGCTTGGGCAGGATGTCGTGCGCCAGCAGGCGGCGCTGTTCCTCCTCGCGCCCGGGAGCCACGTCGTAGCGCCACAGCAGCACGGTGCCCCCCTGGCCGAGGCCGAGCGAGAAGGCGACGCGATAGATCGTGCGGAACGGGTTCTCGAACAGGCCGCCGACGCGCTGCGACCACGGCGTGCGGTACTTGCGGCGCTGCAGATATTCCGGGCCGGCGATGATCTCGGGCGCGTTTGTCTCGTAGAGCACCATGAACTGCGGCTTGCCCTCGAGCGCGATGTAGCGCCGGCCGCGGCGGAAGCCGGCGTTGCCGAGCCGCTCCGGCATGTGCTCGCGGTTGTGCCACTCGTAGAAGTCCTCGAGATGGTCCCTGGGGATGTCCCACCAGTAACCGAGCAGACCCTGTCCCGCCAAAGGCATGATGTTCCTCTCCGTTAGTCCGACAGCCGGGCGTCGAGCGCATCGCGCAGCCCGTCGCCGACGAAATTGAGGGCCAGCACCGACAGGAAGATCGCCATGCCGGGAAAGATGCTCATCCACCAGGCGTCCCAGTACTGCATCGCCGTCGACAGCATCTGGCCCCAGCTCGGCGCCGGCGGCTGGGCGCCGAGGCCGAGGAAGGCCAGCGAGGATTCGGTGATCAGCGCCGAGGAGGCGCGCAGCGAGGCGTAGACGATCAGGTTGCCGACCACGCCCGGCCAGATGTAGCGCCGCATGATCTTGAAGTCGGAGGCGCCGAGCGCGCGCGCCGCCAGCACGTAGTCGAGCGCCCCGAGATAGAGCACCTGGGCGCGCACGATGCGCGCGAAGCTCGGCACGTTGATGATGGTGAGGGCGATGATCGCGTTCATCAGGTCGGGCCCGAGCACCGCGATGATGCCGAGCGCCAGCACCAGCATCGGAAATGCCATCATCGCGTCCATCGCCCGCATGATGACGTGGTCGACCCAGCCGTGCGCATAGCCCGCGATCATGCCCAGCGCCGAGCCGAACACGATCGCGCCGGCGATCGAGATGACCGTGACCTGCAGCGAGACGCGGGCGCCGTAGATGATGCGCGAGAGGATGTCCCGCCCCAGCTCGTCGGTGCCGAGCCAGTAGTCCATCTGCGGCGGCGCCTTGATCGCGTCGTAGTGGCTCTCCGACGGGTCGTACGGCGCGATTTGGCCGGCGAACAGGGCGAGCAGCGCCACGAGGAGGCAGACGAACAGGCCGAACAGCGCCAGCCGGTGCTTCAGGAGCTTGCGCGCGACGGAGGTCCAGCGGCCGACGGGCGGCGCCGCGTCGTCCGGCAGGGCGGCAGCGGTTTCGCTCACCGCGTGATCCTCTTGTCGATCAGGAAGTAGGCGAGGTCGATCAGCACGTTGAGGATCAGGACGCCCACCACCACCGCCAGCACGCCGCCCTGCACGACCGGGAAGTCGCGGTTGAAGATCGCGTCGACGATCATGCTGCCGAGGCCCGGCAGCGAGAAGATGTTCTCGATGATCACCGCGCCGCCCAGCAGGGTGCCGAACTGGAGCCCGACCACGGTCAGGATCGGGATCGAGGCGTTGGGCAGGCCGTGCCGCACGATCACGCGGGCGTTGCTCGCGCCCTTGGCGCGGGCGGTGCGAATGAAGTCGGTCGACAGCACGCCGAGCATCGAGGCGCGCGTCTGGCGCATCACCAGCCCGGCCATCGCCGCACCCAGAGTCAGGGTCGGCAGGATCATCATCGTCAGGCTGCGCACCGGCGATTCGCTCAGCGGCACATAGCCCGACGGCGGCAGCCAGCCGAGATGGATGCACACCAGCATGATAAGCAGCATGCCCGCCCAGAACGGCGGCAGTGCCATGCTGAACATCGCGACGAGGGTGACGGCGACGTCGGCCGGGGAGTTTCGCCAGACCGCCGCCACGGTCCCTGCCGGCACGCCGATCGCGATCGCGATCAGCATCGACAGGACGGTGAGCTGGAGGGTGACCGGAATGCGCTGGGCCAGCATCTGCGCCACCGGCTCGCGATTGCGCAGCGAGCGGCCGAAGTCGCCGGTCGCTACCTTCGACGCCCAGCGCGCATACTGTACCGGCAGCGGCAGGTCGAGGCCGAGCTCGCTCCGCAGGTTGGCGCGCTCCTGCTGCGTCGCGCCGTCGCCGAGGATCGACAGCGTCGGATCGCCCGGTAGCAGCAGCACCATCGAGAAGACCATGAAGCTGACGATGAGCAGCACCGGGACGACCTGGGCGAGGCGCAGGAACAGATAGCGGGTCATGCGCCGGGCCTCCCGAGGGCGAGGTCGTCCCGTATGCAGGCGATGCGCTGCCGCGGCGCGACCTCGCGCAGCGCCGGCACCTGCCCGGCGCAGCGCGGCAGCGCCCACGGACAGCGCGTGCGGAAGGTGCAGCCCGACGGCGGGTCGGTCGGACTGGGGATCTCGCCCTTCAGCACGATGCGGTTGCGCACCGCGCCGGGCTCGGGGATCGGCACCGCGGACAGCAGGGCGGCAGTGTAGGGATGGCGCGGCGCACTGAACAGCTGCTCGGTCGGCGCCATCTCGACGATCCGGCCGAGATACATCACCGCGACGGCGTCGGCGATGTTGCGCACGACGGCCATGTTGTGGCTGATGAACAGCATCGTCGTGCCCGACTTCCGGATGAGATCGATCAGGAGGTTGATGATCTGGGCCTGGATCGAGACGTCGAGCGCGGAGACCGCCTCGTCGGCGATCACGAGCTCGGGCTCGACCGAGAGCGCGCGCGCGATGCCGATGCGTTGGCGCTGCCCGCCGGAGAACTCGTGCGGGAAGCGCTCCTTCATCGCCGGCGCGAGGCCGACCATGCGCAGCAACGCGTCGATCCTGTCGTTGCGCTCGCCGCGATCCCGGCCGATGCCGTGGATGACCAGAGGATCGCCCAGGATCTCCTTCACCCGCATGTGCGGCGGCAGCGAGGCATATGGGTCCTGGAAGATGATCTGCATGCGGCGACGGAACGGGCGCAGCGCAGACTGGCCGAGCCCGGTCAGGTCGGCGCCGGCGAAGCGGATCCGCCCGGCGGACGGATCGATCAGCCGGGTCAGCAGCTTGGCCACGGTGCTCTTGCCCGAGCCCGATTCACCGACCAGCGCCACGATGCGGCCCGCCGGGATGTCGAGATCGACCCCGTCGACCGCGCGCAGGGTGAGCGGCCGGCCGCCCGATCGCGTCTCCAGCCGGAAGTGCTTGGCGAGGTCGCGCACCTCGACCAGCGGCGCGCCGGCGCTCATGCCGCCACCCCGAGGTCCTGCCACTTCCAGCATCGTACCGCGCGGCTCGCATCGACCGGCGCCAGAGCCTGCGGCTCGTGGCGGCAGCGCTCGCCGGCGAAGCCGCAGCGCGGCGCAAAGCGGCAGCCGGAGGGCAGGCGGGCGGGATCGGGCATGCGCCCGGGGATGGCGTACATCGCGCCCCGGCCGGCCTGCGGCCGGTCGACCCGCGGCAGCGAGGCGAGCAGGCCGCGCGTGTAGGGGTGGCGCGGATCGCGGAAGATGTCGTCGACGTGACCGCTCTCCACCACCTGTCCCGCGTACATCACGTAGACACGGTTGGCGATCTCCGCGACCAGCGCGAGATCGTGGGTGATGAACAGCATCGACTGCCGCATCTCGCGCCGCAGCGCGCGGAAAAGGTCCATGATCTGCGCCTGGATCGTCACATCGAGCGCGGTGGTCGGCTCGTCGGCGATGATCAGCGACGGCCGGCACATCATCGCCATGGCGATCATGACGCGCTGGCGCATGCCGCCCGAGATCTCGTGCGGATAGCTCCTCATAAGCCGCGCCGGATTGGCCAGCCCGACATGGGAGAGCATCTCCACCACGGCCGCGTCGATCGCGCGCCGGCCGTCGCCGCCGTGGATCACCAGCATCTCGCCGATCTGGTTGCCGATGCTCTGCAGCGGGTTGAGGCTGGTCATCGGCTCCTGGAAGATCATCGCGATCTCCGCGCCGCGGATGCGGGTCATGGCGGCGGGCGCGAGCGCGAGCAGGTCCCGGGCGCCGCCCTCGCCCGAGCGGAAGACGATCTCGCCACTGACCTTCGGCTGCCCGGAGGTCAGCAACCCCATGATCGCGAGGCTGGTCACCGACTTGCCGGAGCCCGACTCGCCCACCACGCACACGGTCTCGCCGAACGCGATCTCGAGCGACACCCGATCCACCGCCCGCACGGTCGTGCCGCCCGATACGAATTCGACCGACAGATCGACCACGGACAGGACCGGCTCCCGGCCGGAAGACGTGCCGCTCGTCATCGCACCGCGATTACGAGGCGATCCAAACCGTGTCGTACATCCAGGCGCCGGTGGCGCCGATCCGCAGGTCGCGCAGCTGCTTCGAGGCGGCCGCGCGGTTGGGATACCAGTAGAGCCAGCTGAAGTAGTAGTTGTCGAGCGCCCACTGGTCGATGCCGTTGTAGATCTTGCGCCGCGCCGAGCGGTCGGTGAGCACGCGCGCCTGCTCGACGAGCTTCGTCGTCTCCTCGCGATCGAAGCCCGACAGGTCGTAGTAGCCCTTCTTGTCGTAGAGGTTGGTGTAGGTCGTATCGGGATCGCTGCCGCTGTGGGTGAAGATCTGCAGCGCGAACTCGTTGCGATGGTTGACGACCTTGTCGGCATAGGCCTGACGCTCGAGCACCTCGATCTTGATGTCGATGCCGGCCGCTTTCAGCATCGACTGGATCATCTGGGCGACCTGGGTGTCGGGATCGCGCTGGATCAGCGACATCAGCAGCGGCGGCCCCTTGTAGCCGGATTTCTCGTAGGCCTCCCTGGCCTTCGCCTTGTCGAAGACGTGTCCCTTCACCGAGCCGTCATAGACCCAGCCATCGCCTTCCGTCTCGAAGCCCCCGAGCACGCGACCGACCGTCGGGGCGATGACCTTGGCCAGCGCGGCGCGGTCGATCCCCAGGGCGATCGCCTTGCGCAGCTCGATGTTGTCGAACGGCGGCCGGGTGACGTTGAAGCAGAGATGCTGGTGCACGCCCTGGCCCGACTCGATGAAGCCGACCTTGGCGTTTTTCTCGATCTGGGCAAAGTCCTTGGGCTGCAGGCCGTCGATGATGTGGGCATTGCCCGAGCCGAGCTCGACCAGCCGCACCGCAGAGTTCGGATTGACGTTGATCTCGACGTTGTCGACGTACGGCATCGGCTTGCCGTCGGCGCCCGGGCGCCAGTAGCTCGGGTTGCGCCGGAAGGTGAATTTGTTGCCGCTCCACGATTCGGCGATGAACGGGCCAGTACCGACGGGATTGCGGCGGAAGTCGGCGCCGCGTTCCCTGATCGCGGTCGGCGACAGGATCGAGCCCGGCGTGTCCGCCAGGGTCGCCAGGATGCGGCCGGAGCGCGTCTTGAGGTTGATCCGCACCGTGTGGGGATCGACCACCTCGATCGAGGCGATCTCGGTGGCGCGGGAGGCGACGGTCGCCTTCAGCGCCGGATCGCCGAGCCGATCGAGGCTGAACTTCACCGCCTCGGCGTCCATCGGCGTGCCGTCCTGGAAGCGGACGTCGCGGCGCAGCCGGAAGACCAGCACCGTGTCGCCCTTCTGGTATTCCCAGCTCTCGGCCAGCCACGGCACGAACTCGAGGTCCTTGCCCTGGTAGATCAGCCGTTCGGCAAACAGGTTGTAGAACTTCGGGTCGGTCGAGCCGGTGTTGGCATAGATCGGATCGAGGCTGGCGGTGGTGAGCTGCAGCACGATCGACAGCTTGCCGCCGCGGCGCGGCGTCTCGGCGGCGGCGGGGCCGCTCGCCAACAGCGAGCCCAGGCCCGCGAGGCCGAGAGAGAAGGAACGGCGATGCATCTGGGCCCGCACCTCGGACGTCAGGCCGCGTCCTGGAACGATCGGCGGTTGCCGTCGGCCAGGTGCTTGCCTTGGAGCAGCTCCTCGGAGGTCCAGCCCATGTTGCCGAAATTGGTGATGCCGTAGCGCGACACCCCCTCGTTCTCGAACTCGCGGAAGCCGGGCACGTAGGCCCACAGGCGCAGGAACAGGCGCTTGTCCTCCTGCGGCGTGTCCGGCATCTCCTCGTAGGCGTGGCGGCCGTGCAGCACGGTGTAGTTGCTGGCGAAGTAGACGTCGCCCGGCTTCATCTCGACGGTCAGCGCATGCCTGCGCGCGGCGGCATCGAAGAAGTCGAGCATCGCCTTCTCGTCGTCGGTGAACGGCAGGTTACGGCGAACCGAGGCCGAGGTGATCCAGCTGCGATTGTAGCGCGCGCTGAGCTGCTTTCCCGACCAGGTGAATATCGGCATCTTGTGCGGCGAGATCGGCGCCTCCCAGGCTGCCTGCTCGCCCTTGCGGTCCCAATGGAAGCCCTCGAACAGCGCCGGCAGCCATTCCGGATGGTGCTCGACGAACTCGTTGAACACGGTCACCGAGCTCGCCAGGGTCGACAGGGCGCCGGTCTTGGCTTGGCGCACGCCGAGCAGGCCGACAATGTCGGTCGCATCGACGTGCAGGCTGGTCTCGTGCTTGCTGCCATAGGCCCGGGTCAGCGGGCCCCGCGCGAGGCCCTTCTCCTTGACGTCGGCGACCAGCGCGCAGTCGATGTCCTGGCTCACGCAGGTGCCGAGATGCTTGCCGAGCCCCCAGTACATCAGGCGGACGTCGTCCTCGGCGTAGCCCTTGACCGGGAAGTTGCGCACGACCGTGAAGCCGCGGCCGGTGCGGCAGGATTCGCGGATGTGCTCGGCGAGCCGGGCGATCCCGGGGCCGGCGGCAAAGTCGGCGCGGGTCATGGTCTGCACGGTGACGCCGCGCGCCTTGACCTGCCTGAGCGCGGCATCCAGCTCGTCCCGCGTCGCCTGATCGAGATGCAGTTCCCACGAACGATCGTTGTGGATGCTGGGACCGCTCCAGGCGCTCTCGTCGGTGATCTTCTCGCGATGGATCGTCGACACGTCAGTTCTCCTCGCTGGGCATGGGGAAGGTCGTGCGCGCCCGGCGGCGGCGCCGAAAGGGGGCCGCAGCCATACCGTGCGGTGATGAAGCGCGCGCATGTCGCGCGATCTGCAGACGTGCCCGAGGCACTTTCCGCCTCCCGATCAAACGTTTCTGTGCTTGGCCCCACTCGCGTGCGGCAGACGCAGCATCGGGTCCCTTCGCTCGCGTTGCAACTGCGCAGACATTATGGTTTCCATGATTTTTCGGAATAGGTCGGATGCATGGATGCCCTGCCGCCGCTGAATTCGCTGCTCATGTTCGAGGCGGCGGCGCGGCTCGGCCGTTTCACGCGCGCGGCCCTCGAGCTCGACGTCACGCATTCCGCAGCCAGCCGGCAGGTCGTGACGCTCGAAGCCCGTGTCGACAAGCGGCTGTTCCACCGCAGCCGCAACGGCACCACCCTGACGCCGGCCGGCGAGCCCTATTGCCGGCACCCCTCTCAAGCGAGGCCCGCTACCCTGCTCGGCTTGAAAAGAAGGATCAATACGAGCGTCCAGACAGCAATCCAGAAAATCCATGTGATCGTCGGATGCCGAGCCTGCCACTCTAGAATGCGCCGATGAAATATCATGGAAAGACCTTGCTGCTCAGCTGGGCCGTTCTGTTTGATCCAGGTCAACTCGGAAAAGCCTGAGGCGCCACGCAATCCGGGGCCTGCCCGGACCCCGACGTGCCTTCGAACCACAGAACTTGCGGGCGATACCAACCCAGGATGGTCTCGGGCTGGGCTACGGTTGCGATGCCGGCCTGAGCGTTGCGGCACAGCCGATGACCGATCTCCCCGAGCGCGTTTCGCTCGGCATCCGACAGGTTCAGCCGCCCCTTCAGCCGCGCCTTGATGATCCTGTTCTCGGCCATCAGGTACTCGTTCCGCGCCGGCAGCTCCTGGTCCACCAGGAGCCCGCGTCAACAAGGAGCACCTCAGCGCACTTGCCGCGTCTCGGATCCACCCCGAAGATCACCACTACAATCAAGGGAGGCTTGCACATGGCACTCGACGCCCACCTGACGGAGCTCGAACGGCGGCATCACGCCCTCGATGCGCAGATTGCCGATCTGCAGGCGCACAACTCGTCGGACGATCTGAAGATCGCGGAGCTCAAACGGCAGAAGCTGCATCTCAAGGAGGAGATCGAGCAGTTGCGCCACAAGGCAGCCGCCGGCGCGCCAGCCGGCGCCTGAAGGCGCCTCACCTCCATACGCGTCGAGCAACGGCAGGGAGAATCGCGGCGTTCGGGCCGGTTGGCGAGGCCGTCGGGACGGCCGGCCTCTCGCTATTCGGCGGGTCGAGCCTGGCTCGGCGCGACGGCGAGAGTCCGGCAGAAGAATGCCGTCATCTCGGCGCGGAACAGCGCTGCCTGACTGCCCTGCGAGCCGATAGTGGCACCGCGGACCCCGTAGCCGGCCTTCAGCGCGTAGACCGCGAGATCGCGGTCGGTCAGCTTCGGGTCGGGTCGCTCGGCGATCGGATGCACGAAGGCGCCGTCGTCGGCGAGATAGCCCGTCGGCGCTGCCGGCGATACCGAGGCTTCGGCAATGTGCTGGATCGGCTCCTCGCGATCGAAGCTGTGCTCGGCGCCGGCGACGATGCGGATCGTGGCAGCGGCGCCGCGCAGACGGAGCGCCTGGACGTAGCCCTGCGCCTGCTGCGGCGACACCCAGTCGTCCTGATCGCCGACCAGCACGCGAACCTCGGTCCGGCCGACATCGGGATCGAGGAACTGATGGCCGCACCAGGGATAGGCCGCCAGCACCGCGCGCGCCCCGAGGTCCCGGTCGTGCACGGTGTCGCAGAACCGTCGCGTCGCGGCCGTCAGCACCGCCGAGCCGCCCCGGCTGTGGCCTTGCAGGCCGATGCGCGCCGGATCGAGGGCAGGATGCCGGGCCAGGACCGCGACGGTCGCGGCAACGTCGTAGGCCGAGGCCGCGAACGAGAACTGTGCCTGGTTGGCGACGGTCGAGGTGACGCCGCGCGCGCCGAACGGGTCGAGGACGAAGGCGGCAAGGCCCAGGGTCACCAGCGTCTCGGCGTGCTTCAGGTGTGACGCAGCGATGCTCAAGCTGCCTGGCACGATGACGACCACCGGCATCCGGGCCTTGGCATCCTTCGGCAGGAACAGCTTGCCGTCGACCGTGACGCGCGGCATCGCGGCGGGGTCGCTGATCGCCTGCCAGTAGTTCACGGGGCTGGCGCTCGGTATCTCGATCGTCTCGCCGTGCACGTCGTTGGGGAGGACGACCTCGCGATCGCGAAAACGCTGTGGAGTGCTCATGACTTCCCGGATGGATGGATTCGAAGGGAGAGGGTGCGAGCCGATGAGCATAGCGATGCGGCAGCCGGCCCGGTACCGTCTTGGCGGTCGAGAGCTATCCTCGAGAGCAAGGGGCTTTTCCTCTGGCGGTCGTCTCGGATAACCACGTCGCGGGGCGAACGGCAGGGAGAAGTGGCATGGGCAGCGGAGCGGAAGCAGGTGCTTTCGATTTCATCGTCTCCGGCGCAGGGTCCGCCGGTGCGGCGCCGACGTCGAGCCCGAACCGCGACAGGCCTTCTCCCTCGAGGTCGAATCCAATTCGTCGATGGCCTCGACCACGAAAACGACCAGGTGTCGCTCCGGCAGCCACTCGTGCCGGGCTTTCGTCGGCACCACGATCGGCAGAGCCCCCCTACCTTCGGTGTCGAAATGCTTGACCTCCTCGGGCACTCTTTAATTGCTCTCCTGGCGCATACCCTGCTCGTGCTTGGCGTCATTGCGCGAATCCTGCTGCGGCCCAATCGCGATCCCGCCTCGCGCATCGCGTGGATCGTGGTCGTGGCCACCCTGCCGCTTGTGGGCATCATCACCTACCTTCTCTTCGGCGAGACCAACATCGGCCAGCGTCGCGCAGCGAGGCTGAAGGCGGCGCTGGCACACCTGCCGGCCACCGATGGCCCCTGCTTCCGCGCCGCCGAGAGTGCGGAGGCCGCCATCCCCGAACGTTACCGCCACGTCTTTCGTCTCGGGCGGTCCATCAGCGGCTTTGATCCGGTCGGCGGAAACAAGGCCGAACTCATGGTCGATTCCAACACCGCAATCGACACCATGGTCGCCGATATCGACTCTGCCACCGACCATGTCCATTTGCTCTTCTACATCTGGCTCCCTGACAACAACGGCTGCAAGATTGTCGAGGCGCTGAAGCGAGCCGCTGCACGCGGCATCGTCTGCCGCGCCATGGCTGACGATCTCGGCTCACGTGCAATGATCCGCTCGCCTCATTGGCAAGCAATGCGCGCCGGTGGCGTGCGCGTCGCTTCAGGCCTTCCGGTCGGAAATCTCCTGCTAAGGCCGTTCGTGGGACGTATTGATCTGCGCAATCATCGTAAGATCGTCGTTATCGACGATCGCATTACCTACTGCGGCAGCCAAAACTGCGCTGATCCGGAGTTTCTCGTCAAAGCAAAGTTCGCCCCCTGGGTCGATGCTGTCATGCGCTTCGAAGGTCCGATCGCACGCCAGAATCAGTATTTGTTCGCCAGCGATTGGATGACGTACGTGCCGGAGGACAATATCGATTGCTTCAAACGGCCGTTGCCACCGCACGGCGCCGCGGGCGTGCCAGCTCAAGTGATTGGAACAGGACCGACGGTGCGTCACTCTGCGATGCCAGAGATGTTCGAGGCACTGATGTTCGCGGCAAGACAGGAGCTCGTCGTTTCGACGCCATACTTCGTGCCCAACGAAGCGCTGTTGAATGCGCTATGCACGACCTCTTGGCGCGGCGTCGATACGACCATCATCTTTCCCGCACGCAACGACTCCTGGATCGTGGCGGCCGCCAGTCGCAGCTACTATGCCGAGCTTCTTGCCGCCGGCGTCAAGATCTACGAGTACGAGGGCGGCCTGCTGCACACCAAGTCGTTGACCGTGGACCGCGAGCTAACGCTCATCGGCTCGGCAAACATGGACCGTCGCAGCTTCGACCTCAATTACGAAAACAACATCGTTTTCTACGATCGCGGTCTAACCTGCGATGTTTGGCAGAGACAGCAGGATTATCTCGCCATGTCTCGTCGCGTCACTGAGGAAAAGATGCAAGCCTGGCCGGCCTGGCGGCGCCTTTGGAACAACAGCATTGCCATGATGGGTCCCCTGCTCTAACCGGCGGATCAAGAACCAAGGCCATTCGCGGATTCGAGCGGGTGAATGCGGGGCATCAGAGCGGTCAGGATCGATGGGCTCGAGTTGCACCTCCGCACGCGGGAGCTCGGTCGAATGGCAAGTGAGCTCGGCGGGATAGGCTCGCGGAACGCGGCATGGGCGGCGCGCGGCCTCAGCGCGATGCCGTCGTGACGATCAAGATTCCCTTCACGGTGCGCAAGCGCGGCGGTCGGAAGTTGGTCCCCGCGCCAGACGGCGCGCCGGTGCCGCCGGCCGCGCCCGAAGTCGACAGCACGCTGGTCAAGCCCGTTGCCCGGGCCTTCAGGTGGCAAAGGATGTTGGAAGCCGGCCGGTACGCGACGCTCAAGGAGATCGCGAAGGCGGAGAGGATCAAGCCCCCCTACGGGGCGGAGATCGACGAGGTCAGGCTTGATCGCATTACGTGACCGGTCGTACATGCGGCATTGTCTGCGGTGTCACCGCAGATGATTGCGTGACGTAGACAAGGGAATCCAGATGAAGACGTTTGCGAGAGCCGGAGCCTTGGTGGCTGTAGCCCTTTCCGTAGGCATGCCCTCGGCGGCAGAAGCCGCGGACGCACCAAACCTCATTGGTACCTGGACAGCCAAGACGATCGGCCTCTCAGTAGGCTCGGGAAATGGGCCGCGACCTAAGGACTCGACCGGAAATAATCGAATCCTGTTGCTGCGAGAATTGAAATAAATGTCGGATTCCCCGAAGGAAATGGAGGTTCTATCGTCGTGCGGTGATTGACGAATCGGCAATACGACAGCGCTATGAAGCGCTGTCTCCGGTGCTCGACGAGCGGGGTCGGCGGCGCTTTGCGGCAGCCGAGGCTGCGGCGGCGGGAGTTGGTGGGATCAAGGCGGTCAGTCGAGCCACAGGAATTGCGCGCAGCACGATCGGTCGGGGCCTGAGAGAATTGCGGACCGGCGAGACGCCGGATGTGGCTCGAGTTCGTCGGGCGGGCGGCGGGCGCAGGCCGGTGAGCGAGACGGATCCGAGCTTGCTCGACGATCTGCGTGGTCTCGTCGAGCCGCAGACGCGGGGCGACCCGCAATCGCCCTTGTTGTGGACGAGCAAGAGCCTGCGCAAGCTCAGCCAGAGCCTGTGCGCGATGGGCCACAAGATCGGCCGCACGCTTGTCGGCGAACTCCTGCATAAGCTCGACTACCGTCTGCAGGCCAACCGCAAGACGCGCGAGGGATCGCAAAATCCCGACCGCGACGCGCAGTTCCACTACATCAACGACCGGGTGAAGGAGGCGCTCGCGACGGGCGAGCCGGCGATCTCGGTCGACACCAAGAAGAAGGAACTGGTCGGCGATTTCAAGAACGCCGGTCGCGAATGGCGGCCGAAGGGATCGCCCGAGGAAGTCCGTGTGCACGATTTCGTCATCCCAGAGCTTGGCCGTGCGGTGCCTTATGGCGTCTACGATATCGCCGGCAACGCCGGCTGGGTGAGCGTGGGGATCGATCACGATACCGCGGCTTTTGCCACCAACGCCATTCGAAGCTGGTGGAAGCTGATGGGGTGCCAGCGTTATCCCAACGCGCGCAGCCTGACGATCACCGCAGATGGTGGCGGCAGCAACGGTTCGCGCGTCAGATTGTGGAAGATCGAGTTGCAGAAGTTGGCCGATGAACTCGGCATCCCCATCACCGTGTGTCACTTGCCTCCCGGGACAAGCAAGTGGAACAAGATCGAGCATCGCCTGTTCTCGTTCATCACTGGCAATTGGCGCGGCAAGCCACTCGTCAGCCATCAGGTCATCGTCCAACTGATCGCCGCAACCACGACAAAGGCCGGCCTCCAGGTTCGCTGCCAACTCGATCCAAACACCTATCCCTCTGGAATCAAGGTGTCCGACGCCCAAATGCGCGCCATCAACCTCGCTCGGCACAACTTCCACGGCGAGTGGAACTATACCGTCAGCCCAACGCACCAGAGGCCTCAGTAGTTCGCGGACGAGCCCTAAGGATGGCACATGGGACAAGCCGGCCATCCAGGAGATCGAGGTCCTCACGACGGTCGCCGGCCAGAAGGGCCGGGCCTTCTGGGGCACGCGAGAGTTCGCCAACGGATGGAAGGTAAAGTTTGTCGGCTTGATCGACGACTCGCTTGCCGGCATCGTCGTGCTGAGCGAAAGCGGTGCGCAGTACTGGGGGAAGATTCTTGACGGCAGCCGCATCGAAACCTGCGTCATTCACGGGCCGCAACCCGAGGACAAGCGCTTCGACCTCAGTTGCTCGACCTGGGTACGCAACAATCCGTAAGCAGTGAGGAAGGCGCGAAGATCCTCGGCCGCCTCATTGTGCACCTCCGCCAACTAAATCTCCCGCAAGGCGCGCGTGGTCTCAACTTGCTGACTTTTGGCCAGGCTTGTTCAGCTATTCGCCATGCACCGTGCTAAATTCGGAGTATCGAACCACACTGTGGGACGAAACTGCAAGAAATAGGGAGCGCCTATGATCGGGGTGTGCGCGGATTGCGGCCACGAATTGCAGCCAAGCGCAAAGTTCTGCTCGGAATGCGGACAAGCGGTAGCCAGCAAAGAGACGCCCCGGTCTCAGTCCTCCGCGTTCGGATCGCCAGATCGATACACTCCGCAGCATTTGGCAAGACGCATTCTCGAATCCAAGGTGGCGCTGCAAGGCGAACGCAAGCAAGTAACGGTGCTTTTCGCCGACGTCAGAGGCTCAATGGAAATTCTGGCGGATCGTGACCCGGAGGAAGCACGCGCAATTCTCAGCCCGGTTGTCCAGCACATGATGGAGGCGGTCCATCACTACGAGGGTACCGTAAATCAAGCGGCGGGGGATGGCATAATGGCCCTGTTCGGCGCCCCTCTGGCTCATGAAGACCATGCGGTACGGGCTTGCCACGCCGCGCTACGGCTCCAGAATCGGATGAAGCGCCATTCAGAGGAGGTTGTCCGGACCTACAACGTGAATCTGCAGATCCGCGTGGGGCTGAACTCCGGTGAGGTGGTCCTCGGTACCGTAGGCAGCGACCTCCGCGTGGACTACACGGCGGTCGGCCGGACCACTCACTTGGCTGCACGCATGGAACAAGTTGCGACGCCTGGTTCCATTCTAATGGCATCATCGACGTTCAAGCTTGCACAGGCTTTCGTGACCGTAAAGCCACTCGGCTTGATCCCTGTCAGGGGACTCGCCACGCCGGTAGAGGTCTACGAGCTTCTCGGCACTACAACACCTCGGCACCACTTCGAGATGAGCGTTGGCCGCCGAACGTCGCAATTCGTGGGCAGAGAGCGCGAGCTTGCGCTCCTGCAGCAGTCGCTCGAACGCACCGCAGCTGGTGAATACCGTCAAGTCGTCGTGATGGCTGATCCGGGGATTGGCAAAAGTCGTCTTTGCTTCGAATTCATGACATGGTGCCGTTCTAGGGGAGTTCCTGTGCTCGCAGGCAGGGCCTTCGGGCACAGTCGTGCCACACCCTATGCACCCGCCATTGACACTCTGAAAGCATATTTTGGGATCGCACAAAATGACTCGCGCAAGCGAGCCCGCGACATCGTCACCAAGAGACTGACTCAAATCGATCGCACGCTTGGAATGTCGACCGCGATTATTGTCGATATTCTGGGCCTCTCCGAGTCCGCAGAACAACCAAAACTCGACCCTGTCGTGCGCCGCGAGAAAATCCGCGGCTTTTTCCAAACACTGATGCGCGCGATAGCCAGCCGACGCCGAGGCCCCGGCGTTATTTTTCTCGAGGACCTGCATTGGCTTGACGAGGGAAGCGAATCTCTATTCGACGCGTTTGTCGCAGCGACACGCGGAATGCGAACGCTTGTGGTCGCCAACTGTCGACCAGGGCACTCGGCGACTTGGATGGACGGCCCGAGCTGCGAGGTGATACGGCTCGCTCCGTTGCCATCGGCCGACGCCGACAGTTTGTCCCGGAGCTTGTTGGGAGACGATGCGTCGGTGGCACCACTCTTGCCTTTGATCGCTGATCGAGCGAGGGGAAACCCGCTATTCATTGAGGAACTTGTCCGCCAATTCGAGGAGAGTGGCCAACTTGGCGGACAGCGTGGAGCTTATCTCCTCCAGCGCCCCCTGGACATTCACTTGGTGCCGGACACCGTCCAGGCGATCATTGCTACGCGCATCGACAATAGACCAGAGGCGGAGAGGGCCATTCTTCAAGCCGGGGCCGCAATTGGACGGGAGTTCGAGCTGGGCATACTCTCACGCGTAGCAGAAAAGCCAGAAGTCGAGGTGGTGGACATGCTTCGCAACCTCACTGAGGTTGGCTTGATCCATCAGTTGGATAGGGCCGAGCCTACATTCTCCTTTGCACATCCGATGATGCAGGAAGTCACTTACAATTCTATGCTTTCGCCACATCGCTGCATGTTGCATCGCGCAATCGCCAGCGAATTCGAAACAGCGTGGCTCGACCTGGATGGCGCGAAAGCGAGCTTGATTGCCTATCATTGGGAGAAGGCAGATAATCCCGCTCGGGCTGCCATCTACTACGCCAAGGCCGCTCACTGGTTCGGAACACGCGAGCTCATGGATACGCGGCAATGGGATCGGGTCCGCGATCCCAGCCGGGCCCTACAGGCTTGGAAACGCACCTATGACTTGATCCGCACTCAGCCACGGGACGACGAGGCCCGAGCCGTGCTTCTCGAGGCGGCGGGACACATTGTCATTCTGGGAGAGCGCGAGAAGCTGCCGGTATCGGAGCTGGAGGCATACTATATGGAGTTGATGGCCTATATCGAGTTGACGGCGACGATCCCTCGAACACTACGCGACAAGCAGATGATGACGACGGTGGTTAGCTCATATGGCCGCACACTCCTCAGGAGCAGGTCGGCAGGCGATTACGTGGCTCTGGCGACGAAAATGCTCTCCTTCTTTGATTCACCACAGGATTCGGGCTTCGCTATCGTTGCAACCGCGATGCGCTGCCATGGGTATAGGCTTACTGGCGATCTGCAGGCCGCCCTTGCTGATAATGACTTTGCAATGGCCAACCTGTCTCGGATTTCAGAGCGGGATCAAAGAGTAGACGGCTTGGATAGTGGCAATATGATCAAGGTCATGCGCGGTCAGATATTGATGTTGATGGGTCGATATGCCGAGGCGAGCGCTGTGCTTGCAGAACTGATTGCGGATGATTCGACTTCAGGCAGCATTTCGCGCCGCGCTATGGCGCACGCCACAATGACGGATATCGCCTACGGCCTCGGCGACAATGCGCTTGCGGCGAAGCACAGCGCTGCCGCATTGCACCTAACGCAGAGGATGCGAGTACCCTATTTCACCGTGTATAATCATATCTATGTCGGATTGGAAAGATCCATGCGAGCTGATTGCGTAGGGGCAATTGATGCCTTCGAATCGGCCGTTAGATCGTGCCGTCAAGCCGAGGAAGCACTCGAAGCCGAGGCTCTTTTCCTTGGTCATCTCGCACATGAGCAAATGCGAGCAGGTCAGATCGATCTCGCAATGGCTACGGCAAGGGAGGCATCAGATGTGGCCCGACGCCGCGGCAACAAGATTTGGCAGGCCTACGCCGAATGGATTATGGGGGGACCCGACGCGCCGGAATTCTTGAGATTGGTCAAGGAGACAAAGGCAAGACATCTTATGCAATTCCGTCATCCACGGCACCGATAACTCGATTCCGGGGAAAGCCAGCCGGCGAATTGGGAGCCGCGCACCTGAGGCGCCAGCGCGGTCGCCCGCTTCATCAGACTCGCCACGCACTCTCTTGGCTTCCGCAGTCCACACCAACGCGGCCTGAGCCTGCATCTCAGTTCCCGTCCGCGACGCTACGCACGCTGCCACGGCAGCGGGCTGCACTTGCCGCATTATCAATACAACCTGAGCGATGCCCCCGCTTCGCCGCTTGTTCGAGGCAATCGCGCGTCGTTGTCTCGAGGACGGCCTGGTCGGCGGCCAGGGCTTTTCCGTCGAGGCGTTTGGCTAGCCGCGATAGACCGGATTCCGCCGCCGGCCGGGTAATCGCGTCCGACACCTTGTCGAAAATCAGATCCGGCAGTTCCCGATGTCTCTGGCACGCCGCTCTCTCCGGGACGGCAAGAGGCACCGATCGGGTTCGCGAGCGCCGTCGACAGCAGCCGGCCGCCACCGACGCAAAAAGCTCGCGTCGCTACGGGTCGCGTGGATGGTGGCAGGCGATCAGTCGTCCGTCGGGCACCGCGGCGAGCGGCGGCACCTGGCTGCGGCAGCGTCCGGTCGCGGCCGGGCAGCGGGTGTGGAAGGCGCAGCCCGACGGCGGATGGACCGGGTTGGGCAGCTCGCCGCCGACCACGGCGCGGCGCTTCGTGCGCGCCTTGATGTCGGGGACGGCCCACAAGAGGCCACTGGTATAGTGATGGCGCGGGCGGTCGAGAACGTCGGCCACCGGGCCGAGCTCGCAGACGCGGCCGAGGTACATCACCGCCACGCGGTCGGCGAAGCAGCGCACGAGCGACAGGTCGTGCGAGATGAAGAGATAGGTGAGGCCGTGCCGGCGCTGCTGCTCGGCCAGCAGGTTGACGATCTGCGCCTGGATCGACACGTCGAGCGCCGAGACCGGCTCGTCGAGGACCAGGCATTCGGGATTGAGCGCCAGCGCACGCGCGATGGCGATGCGCTGGCGCTGGCCGCCCGAGAACTGGTGCGGGAAGCGCTCGGCGGTCGTGGGGTCGAGGCCGCAGTCGCGCAGCACCTCCGCCACGCGCGCCTGCACGGCACGGCGTTCCAGGCCGAGCGCGGCTCGATGGACGCGCAGCGGCTCGCCGACGATCCGCCCGACCCGCATGCGCGGATTGAGCGAGCCGAAGGGATTCTGGAAGACCATCTGGATACGCCGGCGAAACCGCAGCGCCTCGCCGCGCGTCAAGCCCTCGACCGGCTGGCCGTCGAACGCCACCGAGCCGCTGGTCGGCGGGATCAGCCCCATGACGATCCGCGCCAGGGTCGACTTGCCGCAACCGCTTTCGCCGACCAAGGCGAACGTCTCGCCGCGCCGCACGGCGAAGTCGACCTCGCGCAGCGCCTGGACCGCCGGCGCGTGGCCGCCGCGCAGCCGCTCGACGATGCCGCGGCGCAGCGGGAAGTGCTTCGTGACGCCGCGGACCTCGATGAAGGGGACGGCCTTCACGCCGGCGGCTCCAGCGCGAAGTGGCAGGCGACCCGATGCCCCGGGCCGGCCTCGAGCAGCGCGGGCCGGACCCGGCAGTCGGGCAGCCGCGCCTGCGTGCAGCGCGGATGGAACGGGCACCCTTCGGGCAAGTGCGCGAGCCCCGGCATCATGCCGGGGATCGGCGTGAGCGGGCGGTCGGGTTCGTCGAGGCGCGGGATCGAGCCGACGAGCGCCGCGGTGTAGGGATGATGCGGTGCGTCGAGCACGCGGCCCTTGGGCCCGATCTCGACGATGGTGCCGCCGTACATCACGGCGATCTGGTCGGCCGTCTCGGCGACCAGGGCGATGTTGTGCGTGACCAGCAGCAGCGCCGTGCCGTGCCGGCGCGTCAGGTCGACCAAGAGGTCGATGATCTGCGACTGGATGGTGGCGTCGAGCGCGGTCGTGGGCTCGTCGGCGATCAGCAACGCCGGCTCCATCGCCAGCGCGGCGGCGATGACGGCGCGCTGCTGCATGCCGCCCGACATCTCGTGCGGATAGTCGCGGGCGCGGCGCTCGGCAGCCGGGATGCCGACCTCGGTCAGCGCAGCGACGGCGCGGCGGCGCGCCGCCTGGCGTCCGAGCCCACGATGCACCATCAGCCCCTCGGCGATGTGGTCGCCGACCCGCATCAGCGGATTCAGGGTCGCCATCGGATCCTGGAACACCATGCAGATGCGGTTGCCGCGCACGGCGCGCATCGCCGCCTCGTCGAGGGCCAGCAGGTCGCGTCCCTCGAAGATCGCCCGGCCCGCCACGATCCGGCCCGGCGGATCGATCAGCCGCATGAGCGCGTAGGCGACGGTCGACTTGCCGGCCCCCGACTCGCCGACGAGGCTCAGGACCTCGCCGGCCGCCAGGTCGAAGCTCGCATCGTCGACGGCGACCAGGGCGCGGTCGCGCCCGCTGCTGCGGCCGGCGTAGTGAACCGTGAGCCCGGCGACCGACAGGAGCGGCGCGCTCACGTCGCGAGCTTGGGGTTGAGAGCCTCGCGCAGCCAGTCGCCCAGCAGGTTGACCCCGAGCACCAGCAGCATCAGCGCCGCGCCGGGCAGCACCGAGATCCACCAGTAGCCCGAGAACAGCATCTGGTAGCCGTTCAGGATCAGCCGCCCGAGCGAGGGCTGCTCGGCGGGCACGCCGGCCCCGAGGAAGGACAGGCTCGCCTCGAGGATGATCACCCAGGCGAAGCGCACGTTGGCGATCACGACTATAGGCGCCAGGATGTTGGGCAGCAGGTGGCGCAGCGCAATGCTGAGCGGCCCGACGCCGATCGAGCGCGCCGCCTCGACATAGCCCTTCTCGCGCTCGCTGATCGTGCTCGCCCGCGCAGTCCGGGCGTAGAGCACCCATTCGACGGCGACGATGGCGATGATGATGTTGCCGATTCCCGGCTCGGAGAAATACATGATGAACAGTGCGATCAGGATCGACGGGAGGCTGAGCTCGACGTCACCGATGCGCATGATGATCGAATCGAGCACGCCGCGCGCGTTGCCGGCGATCATGCCGAGCAGAGTGCCGAGCCCGGCGGCCAGCGCCACGCCGACCAGCCCGACGAACAGCGACACGCGGGCGCCGTAGAGCATCGCCGAGAGGAGATCGCGGCCCTGCTCGTCGGTGCCGAGCAGGTGTCCTGCCATGCCATCCGCCATGAACGCGGGCGGCTTGAAAGCGTCCATCAGGTTGAGCTGGGCGAGGTCGTAGGGATTCTGCGGCGCGACCAGCGGCGCCAGCAGCGCCAGCAGGCAGAAGATGGAGAAGATGCCGGCGCCGAGCTGCGCCGAGGGAGTCGCGCGAAACGAACGCCAGAGCGCGCGCTCGGGCGGAGCGGCGGCGACGGCCTGGTCCGCGCCGGGCGCCAAGTTCGAGGTCATGCGACGCGGACGCGCGGGTCGATCAGCGCGTAGGTCAGATCGGTGGCGAGGTTGATCAGCGAGAACATGATGGCGATGAACACAAGGTAGCCGGTGACCAGCGGACGGTCGTTCAGCCCGATCGCGTCGATCAGCAGCTTGCCCATGCCCGGCCAGGCGAAGATCGTCTCGGTGATCACCGCGAAGGCGATCGACTGGGCGAACACGAGCGCCGAGAAGGTGACCAGCGGGATCAGCGTGTTGGGAAAGGCGTGGCGCAGCACGATGGCGCGCATCGGCACGCCGCGCGCCCGGGCGTAGCGGACATACTCGGTGGCCAGCTCCTCGCGCATCGCGGCGTACTGCAAGCGCAGCATCAACCCCATGTTGAACAGTGCCAGGGTGAGCCCGGGCAGGATCAGGTGGGCCAGCCCGTCCCACGTCAGCAGGCTGATCGGCACGCCCAGCACGTTGACCGTCGTGCCGCGCCCCGACGAGGGTAGCCAGCCCAGCGTCACCGCGAAGACCAGGATCAGCACGATGCCGAGCCAGAAGGGCGGGATCGAGATGCCGAGGATCGACACGCCCATGCTCCAGCGCGCGACGGCCGAGCGCGGCTTCATGGCCGCGTAGAGGCCGAGCGGCACACCGACGACGAGCGCGAACAGCATGCCGACCACGGCAACCTCGAAGGTCGCCGGCAGACGCTCGAGGATCAGCGTCAGCACCGGCCGGGCCTGGGTCCACGAGTTGCCGAGCTGGCCCTGCAGCAGCCCGCCGAAGTAGAGCGCGTATTGCACCACCATCGGCTTGTCGAGACCCATCGAGACGCGCATGGCCTGGATGTCGGCCTGCGTCGCCTGCGGCGGCAGCATCATGTAGACCGGATCGCCGCCGTAGTAGTTCATCACGAACACGACCAGCGAGACCGCGCAGATCACCAGCAGGGTCTGCACGAAGCGTCGAGCGATGAAGCCGGTCATTGGCGATGCATTGGTGCCGACGCCGTCGGACCGGCGGCCGCGGGCGCCTTGGCCCGGCGCCCGACGTGCCGCCTACTTCCAGGTCGCGTCGTACATGGTGAGGTAATAGTCCTCGCGCGGCTTCCACGCGACCTTCTTGGAGATGCCGTAGATGTCATTCTGGTAGTGCAGGGGCACTATCGGATAGTCGGCCATGACGGCTTCCGACGCCTTGTGCAGGATCTGCTTGCGCTTGTCGGCGTCGGTCTCCTGGGCGGCCGCCTCGATCAGCTTGTCGACCGCCGGATTGCTGTATTGCGGCGTCTTGGGGTCGCCGCCGTTCGAGGCGCCGTACAGGCCGTCGGCGGTCGGCGTGTGGAAGTTCGTCTCCATGTTGCCGGCGATGTCGGCCGTCGGCACCACGTAGGAGAACACGAACATAGAGCAGCACAGGATCGTCTTGTCGTAGAACTCCTTGAAGACGATCTGCTTGGAGCGGGCACGGCACGTCGCCTGCAGGCCGACCTTGCTCAGCATCTGGGCGACCGCCAGGCAGATCTGTTCGTCGTTGACGTACCGGTTGTTGGTCGAATCGACGCGCAGCGGGAAGCCTTTCGCGTAGCCCGCCTCGGCCAAGAGCGCCTTGGCCTTCTCCGGATCGTAGGGCAGCCGCTTGACGTTGGGGCTCCAGCCGAAGTGCTGCCGGCCGGCGATCTGCTCGGAGGGCGTGGCGAAGCCGGCCATCACGACCTTGGCAATGGCTGGCGCGTCGATCGCATGGTTGATCGCCATGCGCACGCGCACGTCGCGCAGCGGGTTCTTCATGCCCGGAATGCCGGGCGTCTCCTCGCGCACCGAGTCGAACTTGAAGTTGACGGTGCGCATGCCGTCGAGGACGACGACCTCGTTGCCCGGGCTCTGCTTGACGCGTGCGACGTCGTGCGGCGCCAGCTCGGTGGCGATCTGGATCTCGCCCGACAGCAGCGCCGCGGTGCGCGTGGCGTTGTTGGCGATCTGCCGGAACGTGACCTTCTCGACGCCGACTTTGCCGCCCCACCAGTCGCCGTTGCGCTCCAGGGTGACGTGGTCGCCCGGCACCCATTCGACGAACTTGAAGGCGCCGGTGCCGACCGGCTGCCGGCCGACCTCCTCGATGCCCTTCTCCTTGGTGACCTTCTCGACGTGCGCCTTGTTGACGACGAACACGGTGCGCAGATGGCGCAGCATCGGGCCGAACGGTCCGTCGGTCTGCACCTCGACGGTGTGCGGCCCGGTCGCCTTGGCGCTCGCCAGCTTGTTTACGTAGAACGCGATGCCGGTCATCGCGCCGAACGCTTTCCAGTTGCGCATCCGCTCGATCGAGTAGGCGACGTCCTCGGCGGTGAGCTCGGCGCCGTTGTGGAACTTCACGCCCTTGCGGATCTCGAACACCCAGCGGTCCGGCGCCGGGTTCTTCCAGCTTTCGATCAGGCTGAGCTTGGTGTCGATCTCCATGTTCTTGTCGAAGGCGATCAGCGGGTCGAACAGATTCGACATCACGCTCGCCTCGACGATGCCGTTGAAGGAATGCGGGTCGAGCGTGAGCGTGTCTCCCGCCTGCCCCACCACGAGCGTCTGCGCGCGCGTCTCCTCGGGGCCGGCGAACAGGAGCGCGGCCCCCGCCGCGACCGCCAAGGCCTTCAGCCTCCAACCCAGCAGCGTCATCGCTTGTCTCCTCCCTTTCGCTCGAGGCGGGATTGCCTGACCTCGATCCCAGGGAATGCTGACACCGGCGGCGCGCTTAGGCAACCGGCGGAGCCGACAGCCTGCTTCGCGGCGGCTCCGAAAGGCTAGACGCCGACCGCGCGAAAGGTGACGCCATGGACGGCGGCATAGTCGGCCTCGTGGGTCAGCGCCGGCAGCGTGCCGTCGCGCGCCTGGCGCTCGAGCTCTGCCTGGGTGTCGCGCCCAGTGAGCAGAACGATATCGATCAGCGGCGCCCCGATGGGAAAGCGCCGCAGCGCGTGCCACGTGCCGCGATGCAGCACGGCCCCCGCCCGGCCGTCCATGCGGAAGGCGCGCACGCTCTCGGGTGGCGGCAGGGCGGTGCGGTCGTCCGGGTCGGTCGGCGGCGCGACCACCATGACGCTGGCCACGCCTCCCAGCGGCAGGAAGGCCTGAGTCACCGCGAGATGGCGCTCCATCTGGCTCCACGCGACCGGCTCGCTGTGATAGCGGCAGAGGGTCATCTGGGTCGCGCCATCGACGTCGAACGGTGCCATCCAGGTCTGCAGGGTGCCCCAGTCGAGCGCCGGCGGCTCCGTCCCGGCGCCGATGATGGCGCCGAAAGGCGCGAACGCGGCCGCACTCAGCGGCTCGACTGCAACCTCGACTGTCCGTGCCATGGTCCCGCTCCTGTCGTTCGCCGAGACGATGGCACGCGGGCTCGGCGCTTTCCAGATGGCGTGCCGGCAGCGGACCGGCTTGTCCAAGTGCGGCGTTTGCCTGAAACTCGACGCGTGGAACACTGGCACGTCGCGCGTGCGCACGGGGAGGATTGGCATGGAGATCGAGTGGCGGAAGCTGCGGGCCGACGAGCTCAGGGAACGGGCGCGCCAGGACGCCATAGTGATCGTGCCGGTCGGATCGCTCGAGCAACACGGCCCGCATCTGCCGGTCGAGGTCGATTCCATGCTCGGCGAGACGGTGGCACTGGAGACCGCGCGTCGCGTCGCGGCGCACCGGCCGGCGGTCGTGCTGCCGATGCTGTGGACCGGCCTTTCCGAGCATCACATGAGCTTCGGCGGCACCGTCACGCTCGACGCTACCACGTTCCTCGCCGTGCTGCGCTGCATCTGCCAGTCGCTGGCACGGCACGGCTTCCGTCGCATCGTCCTGCTGAACGGACACGGCGGCAACGAGAACGCCATGCGCGTGGCGGCCGACGAGTTCACGCCACTCCTCGGCATCCCGATCGTGCAGTTCACCTACTGGTACGCGGCGGCCAACTCGATCGCGGCGATCCTCGAGACCCAGGCCGGGCTGCAGCACGCCTGCGAGGCGGAGACCTCCATGATGATGGCACTGCGTCCCGACCTCGTCGCACGCGACCGCATCAAGCTCGCCAAGGCGAACCGCACGCCCGACGTCAAGGACCTGGTCGGCGGCGGGGTCTATCGCTGGCGCACGCTCGGCGCCATGGCGTCCTCGGGCGTGCTCGGCAACCCGGACGCGGCGAGCGAGGAGAAGGGCCGTCGCCTGATTGCCGGAATCGCCGAGGAGATCGCCGGCAAGCTCCTCAACGAGGAGATGTGGGGCCTGCCGTTCCTCTCGGAGACCGTGGCCTGAGGTCCTTGTGAACGCTCCGGAGACCGACAGCTACGGCAACGAGCACGGCCGACCCGTTGGCGCGTGAGCAAGTCGAGCGCCAAGGAGGGACCTGCAGGCGTCGCCATTTGGAAGGGTTCGCCCGGTAGGGCGAGTGCAACGGACGCCCAAATCGCAGTGTCCGAAGGCGCGACGGCCCCGGTGGCCGGCCCCTAATTCGGCCCTCATGGGCGCGTTGCCCGGATGGCCCCGGCTCCCTACGATCATGGCAACGAACCGGGGGATCGTCTTTGGCGCGCGAGCAGCGCATCCTGTCCGCATGGCGCGCCGTGCATTCCGCACGACAGGACCCTGGCTGAGGAGGGCGTTGTTCATTGCCCCTGGATCCGCCACGCTTGCGGCAACGTTACGGACAGGCAGGAAATGCCATGATGCGCCTTCGAGCAGCCATCGCCTCGATCCCCCTGATCCTGCTGGCGGCCGCGAGCCACGCCCAGAAGCAGGGGGGAATCCTGCGCGTCTATCACAACGACAATCCGCCGACCGCCTCGCTGCACGAGGAAGTGACGATCGCCACGCTCAATCCCTTCATGGCGGTGTTCAACAACCTGGTGATCTTCGACCAGACGGTGAAGCGCAACGCCGAGGACACGATCGTTCCCGACCTCGCCAAATCGTGGTCGTGGAGCGCCGACAACACCAAGCTCACCTTCACGCTGCACCGTGGCGTGACATGGCACGATGGCAAGCCCTTCACCAGCGCCGACGTGAAGTGCACCTGGGACACCGTGACCGGCAAGCGCGACGCCGGATGGCGCAAGAACCCGCGCAAGGCGTGGTACGTCAACCTTCAGGAGGTCACGACGGACGGCGACGACAAGGTCACGTTCCATCTTGGCCGGCCGCAGCCCTCCTTCCTCAGCTTCCTCGCCGCCGGCTTCTCGGCGGTCTATCCCTGCCACGTCTCGGGCTCGGACATGCGCACCCGGCCGGTCGGCACCGGCCCCTTCAAGCTGAAGGAATTCAAGTCCAAGCAGAGCATCTCGCTGACCCGCAATCCCGAATACTTCAAGAAGGGCAAGCCCTACCTCGACGGCATCGAGTGGCGCATGCTGCCCAACCTCGCGACCCGCGTCCTGGCCTTCTCGGTCGGCGAGTTCGACCTCACTTTCTCGCAGGATATCTCGGTGCGCCTGGCCGCCGAGATCAAGGCCAAGGCGCCGAACGCGATCTGCGAGCTCAACCAGTTCAACATCCAGACCCAGCTGCTGGTCAACAGCCAGGTCCCGCCGTTCGACGATCCCCGGCTCAAGAAGGCGATGATGCTGACGCTCGATCGCCAGGCCTTCATCGACACGCTGAGCAGCGGCGCCGATCGCATCGGCGGCGTGATGGAGGCACCGCCGGAGGGCGTCTGGGGCATCGGTCCCGATCGGCTGGCCGATGTCCCGGGCTTCAGCGGCGACGTGCAGAAGAACCGCGAGGCGGCGCGGCAGATCATGAAGGAAGCCGGCTACGGGCCCGACAAGCCGCTCAAGGTCAAGGTGCTGGCGCGCAACCTGCCGAGCTACCGCGACCCGGCAGTGCTGCTGATCGACCAGTTGAAGCAGATCGGCATCGAGGGCGAGCTCGAGACCATCGAGAGCGCGCTGTGGTACACGCGCCTGCTGCGCAAGGATTTCCACATCGCCATGAACACCGGCGGATCGGCGCTCGACGATCCCGACGTCATGTTCTACGAGGCCTACTCCTGCGGCTCGGAGCGCAACTACACGAGCTACTGCGAAAAGGAGATGGAGGCGCGCTTCGACGAGCAGTCGCGCACCACCGACCCGGCGCTGCGCAAGAAGCTGGTGCAGCAGATCGACTACGACCTGCAGGCGCGCGGCGTGCGGCCGCCGGTGATGCACCTGCGCGCCAATACCTGCTGGCACCCGTGGGTCAAGGGCCTCGCGCTGGCGACGAACTCGCAATACAACCACTGGCGCCTCGAAGACGTCTGGCTCGACAAGTAGGGCGACGTCGTGAGTGCTCCGCGCCTCGACTTCCCCTCCTTTCGCCTGCCGCCGCAGGCGGAGGCGTTGCGCGCCGAGGTGCGCGCCTTCCTCGCCGAAACGCTGCCCAGGCTGCAGACCGAGGACCGCTTCCCGTCCTGGACCACACCGTCGCCCGCCTTCAGCCGGGCACTGGGCGCGCGCGGCTGGATCGGCATGACCTGGCCGAAGAAGTACGGCGGCGGCGAGCGCAGCTTCCTCGAGCGTTACGTCGTCACCGAGGAACTGCTGGGCGCTGGCGCGCCGGCCGCTTCGCACTGGCTGGCCGACCGCCAGTCGGGGCCCCTGCTGCTGCGCTTCGGCACGGAAGAGCAGCGCAAGGCCGTGCTGCCGCGCATCGTGCGCGGCGAGTGCTTCATCTGCATAGGCATGAGCGAGCCCGACGCCGGCTCCGATCTCGCCTCGGTGCGGACCCGCGCCGAGCCGGTGCCCGGCGGCTTCCGCGTCAATGGCACCAAGATCTGGACCTCGGGCGCGCATCGCAGCCACTACTGCATCGCGCTGGTGCGCACCTCCGGCCAGCACGGCGACCGTCACAAGGGGCTGAGCCAGCTGCTGATCGACCTCGCGACACCAGGCATCACGCTCAGGCCCATCATCAACCTCGCCGGCCGTCACGACTGGAACGAGGTCACCTTCACCGACTGCTTCGTGCCGGAGAGCTGCCTGATCGGCAACGAGGGTGACGGCTGGCTGCAGGTGACCAGCGAGCTGGCCTACGAGCGCTCGGGACCCGAGCGCTTCCTGCAGAATGTCCACGTGCTGCTCGAGCTGGCGCGGGTGATCGGCCGCCAGCCGGGCCGCCGGGCCGCCGCGGCCACGGGGCGCCTGGTTGCCCGGCTGTGGACGCTGCGCCAGATGTCGCTGTCGGTCGCCGGCATGATGCAGGACGGCAAGGTGCCGGCGATCGAGGCGGCCCTGGTCAAGGATCTCGGCACCGTCTTCCAGCAGGAGCTGCCGGAGGCGGCGCGCCTCGTCGCCGAATCGGATTCCGTCAGCGAGGACGACCTCGCCGACTTCCTCGACATCGCACAGATGTCGACCCTGATGTCGCCCACCTACACCATCCAGGGCGGCACCACCCAGGTGCTGCGCGGCATCGTGGCGCGCGGGCTCGGCCTGCGCTGAGCACCCCAGCCGAGGAGAGAGCATGTCGACCCACCGCGACTATCCCGACATCGGCGTCTGGCTCGAGGGCCGCGTCGCGATCGTCGAGCTGCGCCGGCCGCCGCACAACTTCTTCGACCGGGCCCTGATCATGCAGCTGCGCGAGGCCTTCGCGGTCTTCGACCGCGACGACACCTGCCGGGCGCTCGTGATGTGCGCGCAGGGCAAGAATTTCTGCTCCGGCGCCGACTTCTCGCGCGACGCGCGGGCGCAGGGCGACCAGCGCCCGCCCGACCCGGTGCGCGGCCAGCAGAACGGCTCGACCAACCTCTACAAGGAGGCGGTGCACCTGTTCCGCTTCGGCAAGCCGATCGTCGCGGCGATCCAGGGCGCGGCGGTCGGCGGCGGGCTCGGCCTGGCGATGGTCGCCGACTTCCGCGTGGCCTGCCCGGAAAGCCGCTTCGTCGCCAACTTCACGCGCCTCGGCACCCACCCGGGCTTCGGGCTGACGGTGACCTTGCCGCGCCTGGTCGGCCTCGGGAACGCCGAGATGATGTTCTACACGGGCGAGCGCATCGCCGGCGAACGGGCGGTCGCGATGGGGCTCGCCAACCTGCTGGTGCCGCTCGACCAGGTCCGCCGGGCGGCGATCGACCTCGCCGCGAGGATTGCCGAGAACGCCCCGCTGGCGCTGCGCGCCACGCGCGCCACCCTGCGCCGCGGACTTGCCGACGCCGTCGAGGCGGCGACCGACCACGAGTTCGTCGAGCAGGACTGGCTGTTCCGCACGCGCGACTTCCGCGAGGGCGTGCGCGCCATGGCAGCGCGCGAGGTCCCCGATTTCGAAGGGCGCTAGGAAGCGGCCATGGTTGCCGTGCTTGATGGGATTCGCATTGGCGATCTCGCCATCGTACCGATGGGTCCGTCGGCTACCGCCTCGTCGAGAAGAACTGTCCGGAACGGCCATGTGCATGGCCCGATGACGGGACCACCGTCGCAAGGGCGTCACCGTTTCGCTCGGAGATCCCGTAAAATCTGGTCTCGTCGCAAGCCTTGCCCGTCCCGGCGGCAGAGTAACGGGCACGACGACACTTGGCCCCGGCATCGCTGCCCAGCGGCTTCAGCTCTTGAAAGAACTCGTCCCACACGCGTCCCGCGTGGCCTGCCTATGAAACCGGACAATCCCTGCAATATCGCAACCCGACCATCCTTGAATGTGGATGCATCAAAGCTGGGCCTGATACTGCTCAACTACGACGCGCGCAACGCGACCGAGACCGATAGCGCGTTGACTACCATGGCGGCCGATCGACCAGACGCCTTCACGATGAGCAGAGAGCCATTTCAAAGCACTCACGACGCGTAGACAGACTCGCAGCAGGCTCTGGCCGCCGCCCTTCCCGCACTCTCGATCCGGAGGGATCTGCGCGGCACCCGGCCACGCTTACGCATGCGCCGCGATCAGCGTCTCGGCGCTCTTGATGCCGGTCAGCACGGTCAGCGGGTCGGCGGTGACGATGCGCAGCAGGTTGGTCGCCGCTGTCGTGTCGCTGGCGCCGGCCCACACCGTGTTATGCGCCTGTTGCTCGTGGACGTAGTCGAGGCTGACCGCGACCTTGCCCATCAGGGTCGTGATGTCCTTGCCGTCGGCGGTGTCCTGGGCGCCGCTCATGATGTTGACCAGGATCGAGCCGACGAACTGGCCGGCGGCAAGGGTCGCCTTGGTCTGCCCGGTCCAGTAGGCGAGACCTGCGGCATCGGACGATCGGTTGAACAGGTTGTTGTAGACGCTGTCGAGGAAGGCGCTGATCTGGGCGTCGCTGGCGCCGAACGGGTTGACCAGGAAGGGGTAGAGCGCCTTGGCCTCGTCGCTGACGCCGAACGCGCTGGCGATGTTGGCGAACAGGGCGGCGCCGCCCTGCACCGGCAGGCCGCGGTTGAACTCGCCGACCCAGAAGGCGTGGCCGCCGGCGTCGGCGGCGCGGCCGAAGAAGGCGACGTAGGTCGCTGCGATCTGCTCCTCGGCATCGAGGGCCAGCAGGTCGAGCGTCGTCGACGTGCCGGTATTGACCGGCACGACATAGAGCACCGCCTTGCCGTCAACGCCGTTGCCGCCGGGCACGGCGTGGTAGGTGAACGAGTCGATGCCGGTGAAGCTGCTCGCGGGCGTGTAGGTGAAGGCGCCGGTTCCGGCGAGCTGCAGGGCGCCATGGCTGGCGTTCGCGAGCAGAGACGCATTCGAGGCGCTCTGATCATTGAACAGCACGCCGGTCGCCGCAGCGATCGTCAGGGTCTGCCCCTCCCGCACGATGTAGGCGTCGTCGTGCGCCGCTACGGTGACCGGGACGCTGTCGTCGTTCTGGATCGTGCCCGCTGCCGATGCCGCGCCGAGCGTCAGGCCTGCCGACGGGTTCGACAGGGTGACGACCAGGCCTTCGTTCGCCTCGACCGTGGTGTCGCCTGCGACATTGACCGTGAGAACCTTGCTGCTCTCGCCCGGCGCCAGCGTGAGCACGCCCGACGGCAGCACGGCGCCGGCAAAATCCGCGGCGCTCGCGGGATCCCCGCCTGCTCCGGCGACCGACCACCCCACCGTCTGCGTCTCGACGGCCGCCTTGCTCAGCGTCACGGTGAAGGTGAAGGCCGTGACTCCGGTGCTCCCCTCCGGCCTGGCTGCCGACAGGGGCGCGATTGAAACGGTACGGGCAACCTGGACGACGCCAAGCGTGTGATCTGTCGTTATCAGGCCAAGCGCACCCGAATCCACGATCACCTGGTCCGACGTCACATGGAGCGTCGGTTTGCTGTTGTCTGTCAGAACGATGGAGGCAAGCCTGCCTGTCGCGGCCAGAACCTGGAGTTGGTCGATGCCGGCGGCGACGTTCAGGGCCGTGTCGGACACGCTGATCGTGTTGGTGCCGGAAATGGCTTGAAGGACGGCAGCGTCGCTCGACAACCTGGAAACGGAAATGGCGACCGGCGTGTCGTTCGTCGGCGTGATCGTCCCCAGCATCCCGGCGCGGACCTGGGACCGCAGCGCGTCGAAGCCTGCCGAAAGGTTCTCGCCGGTATCCGCTACGTCGATCGTGGACGTGTAGAGAGGCACGTCCGGGATCTGCGCAACCGTCGCGGTGACGATGGACGACAGCCACGCGCCGGTCCGGGTGTCGAGCACCGTGTCGTCCTGGAATGTGACATAGGCGACGCCCGTCAGGACTGCGTTCTGGTTGAGACCACTGGCCTCGGACAGGCGCACGGTCGACGTTCCGATGCCGGTCTCGCTGTACTGGTCGTGGCGGCCCAGGACGAAGGCGGCCGTCTCCCCGCCGCCGCCGGTCACCTGGATGGGCTTGGCTGCGGAACCAAGTCCCGCATTAGCCGCCAGGGCGGCATTCCAGGCCGAGGCATCGAGGGTGTCGGAGGTTGTTGCACCCTGAAAGACGGTCCAGTTGTTGATGCCGGCACCGAGATCGGTGTTGCCGACCTTGGCGGCCGGAAGATAGAGGCCGACATTCGCGGGACCCGTCACCTGAAGCGAGTTGATCTTGCCCAGCTGAGTGGCGGTGAAGGTGAATTGCTGGTCGGTCGTGTAGTTCCCGCCAAGGAACGTGAAGCCGAATGTCTGCGCGACGGCGGCGCTTCCGATCTCGTTCCCGTTCACGAAGACATGGAAGGTGTACGTTGCCCCGGGGTCGTACCGCGTATGCAAGGTCAACGAGATCGGTACGTCGAATGTCTGGCCGAGTGTCGCCGCACCCGTGGCATTGGGGCCATGGAGATGGATGCGGCCGGCGAGCGGCGCGTCGATGCCGCTGCCGTCCGGCGACAGGTACATCGTGCTGGCCGGAACGAAGATCCATCGGCTCTCGGTGCTTAATCCATAGAAGCCGAGGACGCCTTCGTTTTCCCCCCAGGTCACTGCGTTCAGGTTTGTGGGCAGCCGGGCCGGGCTCATCGAATAGACGTCGTGCCCATCGTTGAGCATCACGTAGGCGGTTCCGCCTGACGCGTACAAGATCAGGTCAGTGAGCCCATTGGTATTGACCTGCTCGATCTTCTGCACCCAGGAATTCATGCCGAACGCGGTGGATACGATCGGCTGGGAGGGCATGTGCAGGGCGGTTACGTCGGTAAAGCCGCCCTTCCCATCCCCCTGCAGAAACTGCAGGTAGGAGCCGTTTGCTCCCGGATTGGGAGGATTGCCGCCCTCGTATGTCGAGTCGGCATAGCCGACGATCAGGTCCTCGAAGCTGTCGCCGGCAAGCTTCGTCGGCAGCGCATAGACGACGACTGCGCCACCGCCATCTGCGAAGGCGGGCTTGGGAATGCCGATCTTGGTTGCGGTGAAATGCCCGGTGCCGTCGTTCACCAGCAGCGTATTGTAGGTCAACCCCTGATCGCTGCCGAGGAAGATGTCGCCGCCGTGGCCGCTGAAGTCGGCGATTGCCGATGCCGTGTAGACGCCGGGTCCGCCCATCGCGGCGATGGCGGGCGGAAGATGGGAAGACCAGTCGCTGAAAGTCCCGTCGGGATTCGCGATCAGCAGGTCGACACCCCGCGGGTTGCCGACCAGGTTGCCGATCATGTTGACGGCGACGGCGGCGTGCCCGTTGATCGTACCGGTAGACAGGCGATGATTGAAGGCGAGCTGCTGCGGAAGCTGGCTGGTCTGGTCGACGTACCGGCCGTCGGCATTGGCGACGAGCACCCGGATCTGGCCGCCGTACCAGGGCGACTCGTCGAGCCCGCCATCGCCCAGGAAGATATACGGCAGCGGATTGTCGCCGACCTGGAGCAGGTCGATGATCGGGACGGATCCGATGTTGGCCGGCGCAGGGCCGAGCATGGTCTGCCCGGTGACGTTGCTGATCGACGTCGCGGTCGCGCTCCAGAATTCGACGGCGCTGGCGGAAACTGTATGGCTGTCCTGGACGTAGCCAAGCTCGAGAAGCTTTCCGTTGGGCAGCTGGACAATGTTGACGCTCAGCCCGTGAAGATCGTTCGGACCGAGGATCGTGCTGGGCAGCACCGTCGTCATTCGCACACCTCAGCGTCGACCGGCGTTTGCATCACGGGAGCACGTCGAGCCCGCCTCGCATCAGCACGGCCTCCTTCGCCCACACGGTTCCAAGCGACCAGACACCCCATCCCTCCCCCATCGCCCGGCGCTTTGCCAGCGGCCGGAGGCCTTGCATACCGGCGGCTTCCGCCCTGCCCTCGAAGCAGGGCATCCCCAGTCGGACCTCGGGCATGCGCGGCGGCAAAGCATCCCGACGTCCTTCACTTGCGTCAATACGCGTGCGGGCAATGTTTGCGCACGGCCGGAAGCGCTACGACTTGCCGCTGACTCCGAGAATGCGCGCGCGGGGGATGATCCAGGTGAAGCCGGCGCGCTCTGGTGAAGGGCCAGAGTAGCCCCGGGTTGTGCAGGGCCTGTTTGCCCCGGACCCGTCCATGGTGCTTCAAGCCGCCGTGCTCCCGCGACCTCGCAAGTCGAAACTCGCCGCGTTTCGCCGCGCAATGCCCACATTGCCGGGCGCGCCCAGACTCCCTACGATCCCAGCAGACTCTTGGGGGAAGTGCCATCGATGCGCGAACAGCGCAGACTGGCAGCGATCGTTGCGGCGGACGTGGTCGGCTACTCGCGCCTGATCGGTCGCGACGAGAGCGGGACCGTCTCGAGGCTGCGGCGCGTGCGGACTGGGAGGCTCCAGCCGGTTCTCGCCCGCCGCGGCGGCCGGATCGTCAAGCTCACCGGCGACGGCGCCCTGATCGAGTTTGCGAGTGCCGTCGAGGCGCTGTCCGCCGCCATCGAGTTCCAGCAGGCGATGATGGAGAGCGAGGCCGACAGGCCGGAGGCGGAGCGGCTGGTCTTCCGCGTCGGGGTGCACCTCGGCGACGTGATCGTCGACGGCGATGACCTGTACGGCGATGGCGTCAACATCGCGGCTCGTCTGGAGGCCGCGGCTCTGGCCGGCGGCATCGTCGTGTCCGGGGTCATGCATGATTTCGCCGCAGGCCGGGTTGCCGCCACCTTCGAGGACCTCGGCAGGCTGGCGCTGAAGAACATCGAGCGGCCGGTGCAAGCCTATGCAGTGCGATGGCAGTCGAATGAATGGCCGCTCGCGGCAGCAGTCGCCGCTCAACCGACGTCCGCGGCCCCTACTCTGTCCGACACTCCACTACCACTGCCCGACAAGCCGTCGATCGCGGTGCTGCCGTTCCAGAACATGAGCGATGATCCGGAGCAGGAATACTTCGCCGACGGCATTGCCGAGGACGTTCTGACCACCCTGTCGAAGATCCGGGAACTGTTGGTCATCGCCCGCAATTCCAGCTTCGCGTTCAGGGGACAGGCGAAGGACATTCGAGAGATCGGCAGGATATTGGGCGCCCGCTACGTGCTCGAAGGCAGCGTCCGCAAGGCCGGTGGCCGCGTGAGGTTGACGGCCCAGCTGATCGACAGCACCGATGGGAGTCACCTGTGGGCCGAGCGGTTCGATGGCGAGTTGCACGACGTGTTCGATCTGCAGGACCGAATCACCCAGGAGATCGTGGCGGCTCTCGAGGTACAGCTGGCGTTTGGCGAGCAGGCACGGATATGGCGAAAGCGCTTCGGCAGTCCCTTGGTGTACGAACACTTCCTGAAGGCTCGCAATCTGTACTTGAAATTTTCCAGGCCAACCCACGCCCAGGCGCGAGACGAGTTCGAAAGGGCCTTGTCCATCAGCTCCGGCTTTGCGCCAGCCCACTACATGCTAGGTCTCACCTTGGCCGACCAGGTTCGTTTCAGCTGGAACACCGACGCAAGCTACGCGGCAGCGCTCGACTGTGCGTCACGGGCTTTGGAGGCCGACCCCGGCTACGGAGAAGCCTACTCGGTCATCGGCTACGTTCGCACGTTTCAGCGTCGCCACGAGGAGGCCATAGCCGCCGGCGAGCGGGCAGTTGCTCTGTGTCCAAGCGGTGCCGATTCGTATCACCTCGCCGGGATGTTTCATGGATATGCCGGCGAATTTCGAACCGCTGTACGTTATGCGGAGCACGCGCAACGGCTGAACCCGATGGAATTCAGCGTGTCAAAGGCGGACGAGGCACGAGCGAGGTTCCATCTGCACGAGCTCGCCACGGCGCGAGACATCGCCCGGCACGTTCTGGCGACGCGGCCTCGCTGGTTGAGCGCCCAGACCGTGCTCGTAGCGGCACTTTGGAATTTGGGCAGTAAAGAAGAAGCGCGCACTCTTGGACAAGAATTGCATCGTCGCCATCCTTCCTTCTCCGCAAGGCGTTGGGGCACCACATTGCCCTACAAGAGGCGAGAGGACCTCGACGCAATCGTCGACCCTCTGACTCTGGCGGGTCTTCCCGCATGACAGAGCAACGCCGCCTCGCCGCGATCCTGGTGGCCGATGTCGTCGGTTATTCGCGTCTGGTCGGCCAGGACGAGTCCGGCACGCTGACGCGCCTGGCGGCGCTCCGACGCGACGTCATTGACCCGACGATCGCCCGACATGCCGGCCGGCTGTTCAAGGCAGTCGGCGACGGCTTCCTCGTCGAATTCGCGAGCGCGGTGCAAGCGGTGGCGGCGGCGCGGGCCATCCAGGACGCCAATGCCAGCGGCACACTGCCCCTACGCATCGGCATCCACGTCGGCGACGTCGTGGTCGAGGGCGACGACCTGATGGGCGACGGCGTGAACATCGCGGCGCGCATCGAGGGCGTGGCCGACGTCGGCGGAATTGCCATTTCCCGGCAGGTTTACGATCAGGTACGCGACAGACTCGACGTTTCCTTCGTCGACAAAGGCGAGGTCTCGCTGAAGAACCTCGCGCGGCCGGTGCAGGTGTTCATGCTTAGCGGGGCTGCCCCGTCGTCCGCTGCCGAACCGGCTACCGCCCTATCGCTCCCCGACAAGCCCTCGATCGCCGTGATGCCGTTCCAGAACATGAGCGGCGATCCCGAGCAGGAATACTTCGCCGATGGGATGTCGGAAGAACTCATTACGGCACTCAGCCGTATTCGCTGGCTGTTCGTCGTCGCCCGGCAATCAAGCTTCACGTTCAAAGGCCAAAACGTGGACGCCAAGCGTATTGGCCAGGAACTTGGTGTCCGTTATGTGCTTGAGGGGTCGGTACGGAAAGCAGGCGGTCGCGTTCGCATAACGACGCAGCTGATTGACGCCGAGACGGGCAGCAACCTCTGGGCCGATCGGTTCGATGGGCAACTGGAGGATGTATTCGACCTCCAGGACAGCGTGGCTTCGCGCATAGTAGGGGTGATAGAGCCAACGCTGCAAGCCGCCGAGAGCTATCGTTCGGACCGGCGCAGAATGCATGATTTGAATGCTTACGATTTGTACCTCCAGGCCTATTCCAAATTCCTGTCCCCCACGCGTGATGTTCCGGGGGTAATTGCCTTGCTCGATGAGGTTGTTGCACGCGACCCAGATTTCGGCCCGGCCTTGGCATGGGCAGCTGTCTGCCATTTTTTGTGTGATTTCAATAGCTGGTGCACTGATCTCGAGGAGAACAGGCGGGTTGGCGTGAGTCGCGGACGACGTGCCCTTTTGGTCGCGGCCGATGACCCAACAATTCTCGCCAACTCAGCCCTCGCACTCGGCTACTTCGGTGAAGACATCGAAGCCATGATGGCTCTTGCCGATCGCGCGCTTGCGCTAAACCCCAACTTCGCTCGAGGCTGGCATGTGAGCGGACTGTTGCGGTTGTGGTCCGGTCAGCCTGACGTTGCAATCGACCATGTAGAGACCTCGATGCGGCTAAGCCCGCGTGCACGCGTAGGTTGGGGCTTGGCTGTCATCGGCTGGGCACACGTTGCTGCGGGGCGATTTGAGCAAGGCGCGTCGAAGCTTCAGCTTGCGATGCAAGAAGACCGCATTCCATCCTTCTATCTTGGGCTGGCGGCTTGCTGTGCGCAGTTGGGCCGTCTTCACGAGGCACGCGATATTCTGGAGGCTCGACCAGCTGGCGCTCCGACTTCCTTCACGTCCACATTCGCCCATTCATGGCGAAATGTCGAACAGCGCGGGCGCTTGCTGACGGGATTGCGTTTGGCTGTCGACCAACTGGGCGTACCCGAATGACCGTCCAGCGCCGCCTCGCCGCAATCCTGGTGGCCGATGTCGTCGGCTACTCGCGCCTGGTCGGCAAGGACGAGGCCGGCACATTGGCGCGCCTGTCGGCGCTGCGGCGAGAGGCGATCGAGCCGACGATTGCCGAGCATGCCGGCCGACTGTTCAAAGCGGTGGGCGACGGCTTCCTGGTCGAGTTCGCGAGCGCGGTGCAGGCGGTGACGGCGGCGAGGGTCATCCAGGACGCCAATGCCAGTGGCGGCCTTCCGCTGCGCATCGGCATCCATGTCGGTGACGTGGTGGTCGAAGGCGACGACCTCATGGGCGACGCCGTGAACATCGCCGCGCGCATTGAGGGTGTGGCTGACCCTGGTGGAGTTGCGATTTCCCGCCAGGTTCACGATCAGGTGCGTGACAAGCTCGACGTATTGTTCGTCGACAAGGGCGAGGTTACGCTGAAGAACCTCGCGCGGCCGGTGCAGGTGTTCGCTTTGGGCGGGGTCGCGGCGCGGGCTGGTGCCGAATCGCCGCCCGCACTGCCGCTCCCCGACAAGCCGTCGATCGCCGTGCTGCCGTTCCAGAACATGTCCGGCGATCCGGAGCAGGAATACTTCGTCGACGGGCTGGTCGAGGACATCATCACGGCGCTGTCACGGTTCAAGTCGCTGTTCGTGATCGCACGCAATTCGTCGTTCACCTACAAGCACAAAGCTGTAGACATCAAGCAAGTCGGCCGGGAGCTTGGCGTGCGTTACGTGCTCGAAGGCAGCGTGCGTAAGACCAGCGGTCGGGTGAGGATCACCGGTCAGCTCATAGACAGCGGGACCGGCTCCCATCTGTGGGCCGACCGGTTCGACGGGCCGCTCGAGGAGATCTTTGATCTGCAGGATCAGGTCACCGCACGCGTGGTCGCGGCCGTCGCGCCGCGGGTCGAGCAGGCCGAAATCGACCGGGCCCGACGGCACCCTGCCAGGAGCCTCGACGCCTACGATTGCTATTTGCGCGCATTGGCACATGCCAACCGCTACTCCAAGGCCGGATTCGACGAGGCGCTGCGGCTCGCCCGTCGGGCAAACGAGCTCGATCCAGACTTCTCTGCCGCATACGGCGTAGCCGCGCTCTGCTACGGTATGAGCCAGGTGCAGGGGCTCATCGACAATCAGGAGGAAGCAGAAGCGGAGGTCCGACGGTTGGCTGAACGCGTGTCGCTCACCGGCCAGGACGATGCGTTCGCTCTCAGCAGCGCAGCCTTCGCCGTGATCCGTGTCTGCCGCGACCACAAGATCAGCGCGGCGCTGGCGGACCAGGCCCTGGCGGTGAATCCCAACCTGCTGATTGCGTTGAACTCCCGCGCAGAGGTCAATCTTCACGTGGGCGATCATGCGGCAGCTATCGGGCTGGCCGAAAGGGCGATTCGCCTGAACCCACACGATCCCATGATCTTCGTCGCCGAAGTGCTCATGGCCTTCGCCCACCTATTCGAGGGACGGTACGACGAAGCCATCGACTGGGCGACGCGATCACTGGCCCGCAACCCTAACAACGCCTCCGCTCTGCGCGCGGCGGCGGCGGCCTACGCCTGGAGCGGGCGCTTGCAAGAGGCGGCGAAGGTGGCGGCGCAGCACAGCGAACAAGTGCCGACGTTTCGCGTCGCTGCAGTGAGAAGGCGAAGCCTGTACCAACGACCACAGGACGTCGAACGCCTGTTCGACGGGCTCCGCCTTGCCGGTGTACCGCAATGAAGGAGCAGCGCCGCCTCGCCGCCATCGTAGCGACGGACGTCGTCGGCTACTCGCGGCTGATGGGCCGCGACGAGAGCGGGACGGTCGCGAGGCTGCGCCGTGTGCGGGCCGAGCGACTGGAGCCAATTCTGACCCGCCGCGGCGGTCGCATCGTCAAGCTCACCGGCGACGGCGCCCTGATCGAGTTCGGCAGCGCCGTGGAGGCCCTCTCCGCCGCCATCGAATTCCAGCAGGTGATGACCGAGAGCGAAGCGGAGCGACCCGAAGCGGAGCGCCTGGTTTTCCGCGTCGGCGTGCATCTTGGCGACGTGATCGTCGATGGCGATGACCTCTACGGCGATGGCATCAACATAGCCGCCCGGCTTGAGGCAGAGGCTCCACCGGGTGGCGTCGTCGTGTCTGGAGACCTGCACAACACCACTGTCGACCGGCTCAAAGCGGCGTTCGAAGACCTTGGCCAGCTGGCACTGAAGAACATCGAACGGCCTATGCAAGCCTACGCAGTGCGGTGGCAGGCGAATGATTGGTCACGCCTGTCATCCGTCGCATCTCCGTCCGTGACTGCGACCCCTGCTCTATCCGACAAGCCGCTACCGCTACCCGACAAGCCGTCGATCGCCGTGCTGCCGTTCCAGAACATGAGCGGGGATCCCGAGCAGGAATACTTTGTCGACGGGTTGGTCGAGGACATCATCACGGCGTTGTCGCGCTTCAAGTCACTGTTCGTCATTGCGCGCAATTCGACGTTTTCCTACAAGGGAAAGTCGCCCGACATCCGGCACGTCGGCAAGGAACTTGGCGTCCGGTACGTGCTCGAGGGAAGCGTCCGCAAAGCTGGCGGAAAGGTGCGCATTACCGGGCAGTTGATCGAAGCCGAAAGCGGCACCCACTTGTGGGCGGACCGGTTCGACGGCTCCCTAGAGGACATCTTCGACCTCCAGGACCAGGTGACGACGAGCGTGGTTGGTGCAGTAGCGCCCAGGCTAGATCAGGCGGAGATCGCGCGTGCGAAGCGCAAGCCCGTCGAGAACCTCGATGCCTACGATTGCTTCCTGCGCGGCATGGCCCGAATGCACGAGCTGACGCGGCCATCGTATGAAGAGGCGCTCCGGCTATTCTACCGTGCGATCGAGCTCGATCCCGGATTTGCGACGCCCTACGGAATGGTGGCGCGCTGCCATGCCTACATCAGGGGGCAAAACTGGTCGGTCGACAGAGATCGGGAAGTGGCGGAGACCAGACGCATGGCAGGGAGCGTCAGCACACTCGGCCCCGACGATGCGCTCGCGCTGACCTCGGCGGGCTATGCGCTCGCCAGAATCTGCCGTGAAGACGACGTCGGCATGGCGATGATGGACCAGGCTCTTTCGATCAATGAGAATCTCGCTGTTGGCTGGTCCCATCGAGGAGGCTTGGCCATGCTGCTCGGGCAGCATGACTTGGCGATCGAGCAACTTTCGCGCGCGTTGCGCCTGAGCCCGCTCGATCCCGATGCGTATTGGGCCGAAGCTATGATGGCTCTCTCCCACATCTTTCAAAGCCAGTATGCCGAGGGGCTGACCTGGGCGACCCGATCCTTGACGCACCGCCCGAACTATATGGTGGCTTTCTGGGCATTGGCCGTCGGCAACGCACTCTGGGGAAAGATCGACGAGGCACGGAAATTCATGCCTCGAATACGCGAGCTCAATCCCGAGCTGCGCATGTCCACGCTCAAGGACTACGTCTCCACCCGCCGGCCGGAAGATATCGCAAAGGCAATCGAGGGATTTCGCTTAGCCGGTCTTCCCGAATGACTGTCCAGCGCCGTCTCGCCGCTATCCTGGTGGCCGACGTTGTCGGCTACTCGCGCCTGGTGGGCCACGACGAGGCCGGCACGTTGGCGCGCCTGGCGGCGCTGCGGCGTGCGGTGATCGAGCCCACGATCACCCAGTACGCCGGCCGGCTGTTCAAGGCGGTGGGCGACGGCTTCCTCGTCGAGTTCGCGAGCGCGGTGCAGGCGGTGACAGCAGCTCGGGCCATCCAGGAGGCCAACGCCACAGGCGCACTGCCCCTTCGCATCGGCATTCACGTTGGCGACGTGGTGGTAGAAGGTGACGACTTGATGGGCGATGGCGTGAACATCGCCGCCCGCATTGAAGGCGTTGCCGAGGCAGGTGGCATTTCAATCTCGCGTGCGGTGCACGAACAGGTGCGGGACAAGCTCGGCGTCTCATTCGTGGACAAGGGCGAGGTCGCGCTGAAGAACCTGGCGCGGCCGGTGCAGGTATTCGCGGTCGGCGGGACCGCTTCGTCCTCTGCTGGCGAACCGGCGCCAGCACTGTCGCTCCCCGACAAGCCGTCGATCGCCGTGCTGCCGTTCCAGAACATGAGCGGCGATCCCGAGCAGGAATACTTCGCCGACGGCATGGTCGAGGACATCATCACCGCGCTGTCGCGCACCAAAGCCCTTTTTGTCATCGCGCGCAACTCGACCTTCACCTACAAGGGCCGGGCCGTCGACATCAAGCAGGTCGGACGCGAACTCGGCGTGCGCTACGTGCTGGAGGGCAGCGTCCGCAAGGCCGGAAACCGGGCGAGGATCACCGGCCAGCTGATAGACGCCGGAACGGGGATGCACATCTGGGCGGATCGCTTCGAGGGCGGTCTGGACGATATTTTCGAGCTTCAGGACAACGTGACATCGAACGTCGTTGCCAACATCGCGCCCACCGTCGAGCGCGCCGAAATTGCGCGGATCGTCGGCAAGCCCACGGCGGTGCTTGCGGCCTACGACTATCATCTTCGCGGACTGGCCTGTCTTCGCGAGTTCACCAAGGAACGGAATGAGGAGGCGCTCGGCCTGTTCCTCCAGGCCACCATGCTCGATCCCAAGCTCGCTTTGTCCTATGCACGCGCGGCCTATTGCTATCAGAACCGGAAGGCTTGGCAGTGGGACACGATCACGCCTCACGATACGACGGATGCGGAAAGGTTGGTTCGGCAGGCTTTGGCTGCCGACAACCAGGATCCCCGGGTACTGGCCTTGTGCGGCTGGGTGCTTGGCTACGTCGTGGGGCGGCTTGGGGAAGCCGTCGCATTGCTCGATCTGGCCGTCGATCTCGACCCGAATTCAATTCTGGCTCTCAATCACAGAGGCTGGGCGGCTTTGGTTCTTGGCGACGCAGAAAAGGCCACTAACCTTTTCGAACGTGCCCTCAGGCACAATCCCATCGACCCACTGCTGTTCGGCTCCCAGGCAGGCTTGGCGAATGCTCATGTCCAAGCTAGTCGCTATGACCAAGCCATCGACTTGGCCTGCCGGGTAATTCACCAGCGCGGAGACGTTTTGCAGGCGCACTGGGCCTTGATTGCGGGCTATGCGCTGGCCGGCCGCCTCGTCGAGGCGAAAGCGGCGTGCGCAGCCTATACGGCAGTTTATCCAAACGCTCGAATATCGAACATCATCGACTCCGCCTGGGCTGCGACGACCTCTGAAGTGCTGGAAAAGTACGCGCGTGCATTCCGGCTCGCGGGACTTCGCGAATGAAGGAGCAACGCCGCCTCGCTGCGATCGTGTCGGCCGCCCATGACTTTCTCGCAACCCGACAGAGTGATAGCATCCTCGACATTCCAAGGGGTCATCCGGAGAATGTCGGCTCAAACCACGAATGAAGCGGAAGCGCTATTTGCCGCCCTGCGCCAATCTGCCGACACCCCGAGCGCCGCGGCGATCGAGCGTCTGGTGCGCGAGGCGCCCGACAGGGAGCTGTGCCGGATCAACGCGCTGGCCTTCGCCCAGCACAACGATCTCGATCCCGAGCGGGTCATAGCCGCCTTCCTGCACGCGGCCCGCGTCGGGCTGTTCGAACTGTCGTGGAATGTGCTCTGCCCGGGCTGCGGCGGCGTGCTGGGGGCCAACACCTCGCTCAAGACGGTGCACGCGGAGGCATACAGCTGCGCCGTCTGCGCCGCCGACT
>JAXMCP010000020.1:0-199737 GCA_046349295.1 Reyranellaceae bacterium | reverse complement strand
TCAGCTCGCCAATACGAATGCTGCTTGCCGCGACCGCGCCAGCCGTGGCCTGGCTGATGTGCTCGCCGAGCGCCTGGAGCGATTCGGCCATCAGCGCACCAGCGTTCCCGTCCGACGCACCTTCTTCTGCAACTGCAGCACGCCGTACAGCAGCGCCTCGGCGGTCGGCGGACAGCCCGGCACGTAGACGTCGACCGGCACGATGCGGTCGCAGCCTCGCACCACGGAGTAGCTGTAGTGATAGTAGCCGCCGCCGTTGGCGCACGAGCCCATGGAGATCACGTAGCGCGGCTCGGCCATCTGGTCGTAGACCTTGCGCAGCGCCGGCGCCATCTTGTTGGTGAGCGTGCCGGCCACGATCATCACGTCGGCCGAGCGCGGGCTGGGCATCGGCGCGAAGCCGAAGCGGTCGAGATCGTAGCGGCTCATCCAGCAATGGATCATCTCGACGCCGCAGCAGGCCAGGCCGAAGGTCAGGCCCCACATCGAGCCCGTGCGCGCCCAGGTGATCAGCTTGTCGAGCTGGGCGACCACGAAGCCCTTGTCAGCCAGTTCGTCGTTCAGGGCACGCGACAGCGCCGCCTGCGCGGCGGAGCCGGGTTTGGCTTGGGCGGTCACTCCCATTCCAGAGCTCCCTTGCGCCATTCGTAGATGAAGCCGACCGTGAGGACGCCGAGAAACAGCATCATCGACCAGAAGCCAAAAAGGCCGATATCCCCCAGGGCAACGGCCCAGGGAAACAGAAAGGCCACCTCGAGATCGAAAATGATGAAAAGAATTGCCACGAGGTAAAAGCGCACATCGAACTGCCCGCGCGCATCGTCGAACGGCGCGAAGCCGCATTCGAACGGCGACAGCTTCTCCGAATCCGGGTTCTGGCGAGCCACGAGGTACGACCCGCCTAGCATAGCGGCGACCAGGCCGACCGCGAGGCCAAGGAAGATCAGGATCGGCAGGTATTCCCTGAGAAGATCTTCCATCGTCACCCCTATTGCGCCCGGTTTTTGTTTGGGCGGCCAGCGTTGGGGCTGGCGCGAGCGACGGGACTCGAACCCGCGACCTCCGGCGTGACAGGCCGGCGTTCTAACCAACTGAACTACGCCCGCTTAAGCCCCCAACGGCGCGCGACAGATATAGGACCCCCCGAAACGAGTCAAGCATACCGCACCCGCGAAATCGTGCGTAAGTCCCGGAATTACAAAGGTTTCCACCGTGCAGACGCGAGGTTGCAAAAATGGCCACTCTCGCCTCCCCCGTCGATCGGGGGAGGTGCCCCGTCATAAGGGGTGGAGGGTGAGAGCCTCAGGCGCGATACATGAAGTCCGACGTCGGAATCAGATCAAATTGGATCAGTCTTTCTTCCTCCGCCCCTTTCGGGGCACCTCCCCCCGATTACAGGGGAGGAAAACGGGAGTTCGCTGTGCGCTACCACCAGTTCCGGGCGATTAGCTCAGCGGTAGAGCATTCCCTTGGCACGGGACAGGTCAAGGTTCGATCCCGTCATCGCCCACCAGCCTACGCCCGCCAGGGCGAAGGCGGACAACTCGACACGGCCCCGCCTTCAAACACTTCGCCAGCACCGGTCGCCTAGTTGATCGCATCCTTGAGCTGCTTGCTCATGCCTTGAAGCGCGGCACGCTGGCCGCCGCGATCTTGATCTTTTCACCCGTCCGCGGATTGCGCCCCCTCGCCGGCCTTGCGCTTGGAAACCTGGAAGGTTCCGAATCCGACCAACAACACTTTTTCTTTTTTCGCAATGACTTGGTGATCACCGTTAACACCGCGTCCATTGGCGCCGGCGGCATCCGTCTTCGTGAGGTTGGTCGAGGCAGCGACGGCGGCGATCAGATGTGCTTGTTCACGGGTCAACCCCTGCAAGGTCCGGCAGCTTCTAAGCTTATTGAGCGGCCGAAAACGGCGTCAACCAAGAATACCACATTTTGTATTCATTAGGAGCAGGAAGCCACATAGTTGGGGCAGATACGACAAAGCCCCGGAGGTCGCCCTCCGGGGCTCTGAACTTGTCGATCCAAGGTGCGCCTAGTGCGCCCGGATAGCTCCGGCGCCTTCCGGCGGCGGCTTGGCGGCTACCGCTTCGAGGTCATTTGGCCATTCGATGGCGACCAGCGGCTTCACCAGTGCGCGCGCCAGGACGTCGTCCACCGTCGACACCGGCACGATCTCCAGCCCCTTCTTCACGTTGTCGGGGATCTCCGGCAGATCGCGCTCGTTCTCCTTCGGGATCAGCACGGTCTTGAGACCGCCGCGCAGCGCGGCCAGCAGCTTCTCCTTGAGACCGCCGATCGGCAGGACCTGCCGCGCAGGCTGATCTCGCCGGTCATCGCGACTTCCTTGCGCACCGCCACGCCGGTCAAGGCCGACACGATCGACGTGATCATGCCGGACGCCCGCCGACGGGCTGTCCTTGGGCGTCGCGCCTCGGGCACGTGGATGTGGATGTCGCGCTTCTCGAACAGCACCGGCTTGATGCCGAACGAGTGGGCGCGCGAACGGACGTAGGCGCCTCGTCGCCTGCACCGACCTCGTGCATCACATCGCCGAGCTTGCCGGCTCGACATGCGGCCACGGCCAGGCACCAGCACGGCCTCGATCTGCAGCAGCTCGCTGCCGACCTCGGTCCAGGCCAGTCCCGTCGTGATGCCGACCAGATCCTCGAGCTCGGCCTCGCCGAAGCGGAAGCGGCGCACGCCGGCATATTTCGAGGTTCTTGCGCGTGACCTTCACCTTGGCCGTCCCCTTCATGAGGATTTCCTTGGTGGCCTTGCGGGCGAGATTGGCGATCTCGCGCTCAAGGTTACGAACGCCGGCCTCGCGCGTGTAGTAGCGCACGAGATCGCGCACCGCATCGTCGTGGATGTCGAGCTCGCCGTCCTTCAGGCCGTTGGCCTCGATCTGCTTGACGATCAGGTGCTTGCGCGCGATCGCCAGCTTCTCGTCCTCGGTGTAGCCGGCCAGCCGGATGATCTCCATGCGGTCCATCAGCGGCTGCGCCATGCGCAGCGAATTCGCCGTGGTGATGAACATCACGTTCGACAGGTCGTAGTCGACCTCGAGGTAGTGATCGTTGAACGACGAATTCTGCTCGGGGTCGAGCACCTCGAGCAGCGCCGACGACGGATCGCCGCGGAAGTCGGCGCCGAGCTTGTCGATCTCGTCGAGCAGGAAGAGCGGATTCGACGACTTCACCTTCTTCATGCTCTGGATGACCTTGCCCGGCAGCGAGCCGATATAGGTCCGGCGATGGCCGCGAATCTCGGCCTCGTCACGCACGCCGCCCAGCGACATGCGCACGAAGTTGCGCCCCGTCGCCTTGGCGATCGACTTGCCGAGCGAGGTCTTGCCGACGCCCGGAGGACCGACCAGGCAGAGGATCGGACCCTTCATCTTGTCGACGCGCTGCTGCACGGCGAGGTACTCGAGGATGCGCTCCTTCACCTTCTCGAGGCCGTGGTGGTCGGCATTGAGAATGTCCTCGGCGTACTTCAGATCCTTGATGATCTTGGTCGGCTTGCGCCACGGGATCGACAGCAGCCAGTCGAGGTAATTGCGCACCACCGTCGCCTCGGCCGACATCGGGCTCATGGTCCGGAGCTTCTTCAGCTCGGCATTGGCCTTCTCGCGCGCCTCCTTGCTGAGGCGGGTCTTCTTGATGCGCTTCTCCATCTCGGAGACCTCGTCGCGACCGTCCTCGGTCTCGCCAAGCTCCTTCTGGATCGCCTTCATCTGCTCGTTGAGATAGTACTCGCGCTGCGTCTTCTCCATCTGGCGCTTGACGCGGTTGCGGATCTTCTTCTCGACCTGCAACACGCCGATCTCGCCTTCCATCAGGCCGAGAATGCGCTCGAGCCGCTTGGACACCGAGTCGAGCTCGAGGAGCTGCTGCTTCTCGGCGACCTTGAGCGCCAGATGGGCCGAGATCGTATCGGCGAGCTTGGCCGGCTCCTCGATCTTGTTGATCGAGACGACCACTTCCGGCGGCACCTTCTTGTTCAGCTTGACGTAATTCTCGAACTCGGAAACCACGGTCCGCGCTGCCGCCTGCAGCTCGGCCGGCTCGCCCGCCGCCTCTTCCATGTCGACGGCATTGGCTTCGAAGAACTCGGTCTTGCCGGTGTAACCGACGATCTTGACGCGCCGGCCGCCCTCGACGAGCACCTTCACGGTGTCGTCGGGCAGCTTCAGAAGCTGCAGCACCGTGCCGAGCGTTCCGATGTCGTAGATGTCGTTGGGGGGCCGACTGGGTCCTGGCTGGCGTTCCTCTGGGCGATCAACAGGATCTGCTTGTCGTCCTTCTCATGACCCTTCGAGGGCCTTGACGCTCTTCTCGCGTCCGACGAAGAGCGGAACAATCATGCCGGGGAAGACGACAATGTCCCTTAGCGGCAGGACGGGATAGGTAGTTCCAAGAGTGGGGGCGAACGGCGATGCCTCGCAACTAACGTTGTTAGAGCTGCCCGAACCCTGACCCGCGATCTCGAAGGCAATCCACGGGCCCACAGGCGCGCGCACTCCTGACAGAAATTGGCCTGAACAGGGGTTGTTCAAGGCCTTCGATTGCCGCCGGCGGCGGCTGCCACCGGCCTTACAAAACTCCATGGCGCGGCCGCAATTCCTTCTGCGTTCACCATGCACATACAGCGGCTGCGCTCGCCCTTCGATGACTTCGCGATTGATCACCACCTCCTCGACGCCGTCGAGCGACGGCAGGTCGTACATGGTGTCGAGCAAGACGTACCCATGATCGAACGCAGGCCGCGCGCGCCCGTCTTGCGCAGGATGGCCTTCTTGAGCCACCGCCCTCAGTGCGTCCGGAGAATTTGAGCTTCACGCTCTCCATGTCGAACAGGCGCTGATACTGCTTTCAGCAGCGCGCCTCGGCCGCGTCAAGATCTCGATCAGGGCAGACTCCTCGTCGAGGTCCTCGAAGCGTGGCGACCACCGGCAGGCGGCCGACGAACTCGGGATCAGGCCATACTTCAGCAGGTCCTCCGGCTCCAGATCACGCAGCACCTCGCCGGTACGGCGACGATCATCAGCTCCGCGCAGTACCCGGCGCCAAAGCCGATCGACGCCTTGCCGGCGCATGGCGATGATCTTGTCGAGGCCGGAGAAGGCGCCCACGAGGATGAACAGGATGTTGGTCGTGTCGACCTGCAGGAACTCCTGCTGCGGATGCTTGCGGCTGCCCTGCGAGCACCGACGCGACCGTGCCCTCCATGATCTTCAGCAGGGCCTGCTGCATGCCTTCGCCCGACACGTCCCTGGTGATCGACGGGTTGTCGGACTTCCGGCTGATCTTGTCGACCTCGTCGATATAGACGATGCCGCGCTGCGCCCGCTCGACGTTGTAATCGGCCGATTGCAGAAGCTTCAGGATGATGTTCTCGACGTCCTCGCCGACATAGCCCGCCTCCCGGTCAGTGCTGTGGCGTCGGCCATGGTGAACGGCACGTCGAGCATGCGCGCCAGGTCTGCGCCAGCAAGGTCTTGCCGCAGCCGGTCGGCCCGATCAGCAGGATGTTCGACTTGGCGATCTCGACGTCGCTCGCCTTGCCGCCATGGCTCAGGCGCTTGTAGTGATTGTGCACGGCAACGGCCAGGATGCGCTTGGCTTGGTCCTGCCCGATCACATAGTCGTCGAGGATCTGGCGAATCTCCTTGGGAGACGGAACGCCATCCTCTGGACTTCACCAGGTGGTCTTGTTCTCCTCCCGGATGATGTCCATGCAGGTTTCACGCATTCATCGCAGATGAACACGGTCGGTCCGGCAATGAGCTTACGAACTTCGTGCTGGCTCTTGCCGCAGAAGCTGCAGTAGAGGGTATTGCGGGAATCGCCCCCGGACTTGGCGGCTGGCATGACGGTAACGCACCTCCGCTTGCGTGGCCCGGCCCCAGCGAGCCCGCACGCTGTTCTATGTTAAACGCGCCCCCGGATCGCTACAACATCAAAGTATGGTGTGTAGGCCGGCGAATAGGAAACAATTGGTCGCAAACCTCAGGACGCTGCCGCCTGAATGGTCGGAGTCGGGCGCTTTTCGAGCACATCGTCGATCAACCCGAACTCCTTGGCCTCGGCCGGCGAGAAGAACTTGTCGCGCTCCATGGCGCGCTCGATCTCCTCGATCGTCCGGCCGGTGTGGCTGACGTACATCTGGTTGAGCCGCGCACGGGTCAACAGGATCTCCCGGGCGTGGATCTCGATATCGGTCGCCTGGCCCTGGGCGCCACCCGAAGGCTGGTGAATCATGATCCTCGCATTGGGCAGGGAATACCGCTTGCCCTTCGCACCGGCCATCAGCAGCAACGAGCCCGCCGATGCCGCCTGCCCCATCACCAGGGTCGAGATCAGCGGCCGGACGTACTGCATGGTGTCATAGACGGCGAGACCCGATGTCACCACGCCGCCCGGCGAATTGATGTAGAAGGCGATGTCCTTGGTCGGGTTCTCGGCTTCCAGATAAAGGAGCTGGGCGCAGACCAAGCCGGCGACATTGTCCTCGATCGGCCCGTTCAAGAAGATGATCCTCTCCTTGAGCAGACGCGACCAGATGTCGTAGCCGCGCTCGCCACGCGCCGACTGCTCGACGACCATCGGCACATAGTAGTTGTTGTAGACTTCGAGCGGATCGCGTTCGCGACTCATCGCGGGCCCCCTTGGTGACTGTCTCTTGCAAAGTGGCAGCGCCAACGGTCCGGTTCAAGACCGCCGGCTGCCCATCAAGTGGCTGCTGATGCTGCTTCTGCCGCCGGCGTCTCTTCCTCGGCCTCACGAGCAGCCTTCAGTAGCTCCTCGGGCGTAACCGACTTCTCATCGACCTTGGCGAGCTCGAGGATGAAATCGACCGTCTTCTCCTCGAAGATAGGCGCCCGCAGCTGTTCCTTGAGCTCGGCATTCTTGCTGTAGAACTCCATCACTTGGCGTTCCTGGCCGGCGTACTTCATGGCTTCACGGACAACGGCCTGGTTGAGCTCCTCGGGCGTGACATCGATGCCATTCGAGCGCCCGACATCGGCCAGCAGCAGACCCAGGCGGACCCGGCGCTCGGCGATGTCACGGTACTCCTTGCGCATCTTCTCCTCGTCGTCCTCGAACTTCTGGCCCTGCTTCTTGGCCTCTTCGATACGCTGCCAGATGGCGTTGAATTCGCTTTCGATCAGCCCGTCGGGGACCTGGAACTTGTGCGCCTCGGCCAGCTTGTCGAGAAGCTGGCGCTTGATCATGGAGCGCGAAATCCGCGTGTAATCCTGGCCGATGCGATCGGCGACGGCTTTGCGCATGGCATCGAGGGTCTCGAAGTTGCTCTTCTTGGCCAGCTCATCGTCGATCGGTTGATCGACGAACTCGCGCACCTCCTTGATCGTGCACTTGAAGACGGCATCCTTGCCGGCAAGCTCGGCATTGCCGTAATCCGCCGGGAAGGTGACCTTGACCTCGACATCCTTGCCGGCCTCGGCGCCCAGAAGCTGATCCTCGAAGCCCGGGATGAACGATCCGGAGCCCAGCTCGAGGGTGTAATCCTGAGCGGCACCGCCCGGGAACTCGACGCCGTCGACCGAGCCGACGAAGTCGATCTTGAGGGCGTCGCCCGCCTGCGCCGGGCGCGGCGGATCGACTGGCTTCTGTTCGCGATTGGCCTTGGCGATACGGCCGACCGCGTCATCGACGGCGCTGTCGGGCACGACGGCCTTCAGGCGCTCGAGCGCGATCTCCGAAAAGTCGAGCTTGCCGATCTCCGGCAGGATCTCGACCGCCACCTCGAACTCGACGTCCTTGCCCTCTTCGAGCTGCTTAAGATCGACGCGCGGCTGCAGGGCGGGCTTCAGGCCGCGATCCTCGATCGCCTTGGCCGTGCTGGTGTTGACGGCCTCCTCCACAGCCTCGCCGAACAGCGCCTGGCCATACTGCTTCTTGAGCAGCCCGACCGGCACCTTGCCCTGGCGAAAGCCGGGCATCTGGGCGGTTTTCGCCATATCGGCAAGGCGAGAGTCGATCTTGGCCGCCAGGTCGCCGGCGGGTACCACGATCTTGAATTGCCGCTTCAAGCCGTCGGCGGGGAGTTCCGTCACTTGCATCGTCTCACTTCCATTTCCGTATGGTGCGGGCGGAGGGACTTGAACCCCCACGCCTTGCGGCACGAGAACCTAAATCTCGCGTGTCTACCAATTTCACCACGCCCGCCCGACGAGTGGCCCACCTGCCGGCCCTACTCCGGGCCAGCGCCGGCGGGCCGCGCCGCGAAGGCCGAATCGGGGGGGCTCTTAGCCCGTGCTCGCTGGGCGGTCAATTCGTAGCATCAACAGACTGCAATGCGTCAGGCAATCGCGCGATCAGATCCTCGGCGACGAGGCCGCGACGCCCGAATCGGAAGGCGCTTTCGCCGTGCAGCCACGATGCCGCGGCGCCGGCCGCCAGAGGGGAGAAGCCCTGCGCCATCAATGCCGCCGCGATGCCGGCCAGCACGTCACCCGAGCCCGCTGTCGCCAGGCTCGGCGGCGCGTGCACGTTGATGACCGCACGACCGTCAGGGCTCGCAATCACCGTATCGGGTCCCTTCAGCAGAACCGTGGCGCCGCTGCGCGCCGCCGCCTGTCGGGCGCGTTCGACCTTGTCCGGCTCGCCGGACAAGTCGGCAAACAGCCGGCGGAATTCGCCCTCGTGCGGCGTCATCAAGGTCGGACCGGCGACCGCCTCGAACAGCCGTGCCGGCGCGTCGGCGAAGCAGGTGATGGCATCGGCGTCGAGCACCACGGCGCGACGCGCGGCCAGCGCCGCCGCAGCGGCGGCGCGCGTCCGGTCGTCGACGCCGGAACCCGGTCCCACAAGGACAGCGTTGCGGCGGCCATCTTCGAGCAGGCGGCCGAAAGCTTCGGTTCCCTCACATTCCACGATGAGATTACCCGGCTCTGCCGCCTGGTAGATCGCCAGGGCCGAGCGGGGAGCGGCAATGGTGACCAGCCCGGCGCCGGCGCGCCGCGCGGCAAGGGCGCCAAGGCGCGCCGCACCAGTCGCCATCGCGCCGCCCAGGATGGTGAGATGACCGCGCGCATACTTGTGATCGGCAAGGCCGTCACGCTGCAGATGGCGCCGCCACAAGGGAGGGCCGTTCAGCCATAGGCGCGCGCCGATCGCCGCCAGGACCTCGGTTGGGACGCCGATATCGACCACTTGCAGAATCCCGCAGCGCCTCAGGCCCTCGACCGAATAGTGTCCCGGCTTGCCGCGGAAGAAGGTAACAGTCCGCTGGGCGTGCAACGCCCTCCCCATCACCTGGCCGCTGTCGCCGTGCAGGCCGCTCGGAACGTCGACCGCGAGGACGGCAAGGCCATCGCCGTTGATCCGGTCGATGGCCTCGCCTGCGGCGCCATCGATGACCCGCGACAGGCCTGCCCCGAACAGCGCGTCGACAACCAAGGGTCGCCCTTCGAGGAGGGCGGAGGATAGTGTTTCGACCGGTCCGGTCCAATGCCGGGCCGCCGAGGCCGCATCGCCCTTCAAGGCGTCGCGCGCGCCGAGCAATCCAAGCCGCACCGGCCAGCCTGCTTCCCGCAAATGCCGCGCCGCCACGAATCCATCGCCGCCGTTATTGCCAGGTCCACACAAGACGGCGACGGGCTGCGGCCGATAGTGCGCCGCGACCGCTGCCGCGACAGCCCGGCCGGCTGTCTCCATGAGCTGGGCGCCGGCGATGCCGCCCGCAATGGCGGCGGCATCAGCCCTGGCCATTTCGGCGCAACGCAGAAGGACGAGATCGTCGCTGGCCTGAAGATCGCGCACTGTCGATTCAGGGACGTAAGAGCGACTGGGGCGGCCGACCGGACTTGAACCGGCGACATCCAGAATCACAATCTGGCGCTCTAACCACCTGAGCTACGGCCGCCATCACAGGTCGCTCCCGACGACGGGCGCCTTCCTACGCTTGGCCGACCGGAGCGTCAAGAATCCGGCGGAGTCGGCGGCAGCAGGCGGTCGATGGTCTCGATCCAGACTTCGCAGGCCTCGGCGAACGACAGGCCGTTGTCTTCGCGCATGCGCGCCCAGCTCTCGAAATCGATCAGCGATTCTAGGACGATGAGAAGATGCCGACGATCCTGCTCCGGCAGGGTCGACAACTCGGGCCGGTACATCATCTCGATCCGCCTGATAATCGCCTGGCGCGCCAGGAGCACCCGGGTGTTGAGCTCCTGCGACTCGCCCTTGTTCACCATGAAGGCCCGCCAGAGCGGGAGCCACGCCTCGCAGATCGCCCCTCGCCTTTCCACATGGTTCTTCAATCGGGTCGCACGATCCCCCTCGGATTCTCCAGCGACCGCCAGCGCGGCCGCCTGGGCAAACGCGTGGTCCGACGCCGCGACACGCAGCTCGTGCAGGTCGGCAAAGCGTTCGAAGACCGAGCGCACGGAAAAGCCGGCACGCTCGGCAATCTGGGCGGCCGTGGGGATGCGCGGATCCTTGCGCACCAGATCGAGATAGGCCTCGACGATCGCCTGCTTGGTGCGCGCACTGCGCAGGCGGCGGCCGTCGATCCGGTTGGACTTGGCGTTTGGGTTCGAGTTCAAGGAACTTTTCGATCGACTGCGGCCGACAGTCGCTTCGACACCACGATGGTCCGAGCAATGCACCCGGTCCGGATCAAGCCCAGTGATGCCAAGGCGGAATTTCCACCGGCAGAAGCTGCCAGTGTACTGTCAACGCCACGGCAGCGCCAGAAATTTGCAGTGCACCTCAGGCAGGCGGCGGCGTGGGCGGCAGCAGGCGATCGATCGCCCGGATCCAGACCGTGCACCCCTCTTCGAACGACAAGCCATGCTGCTCGCGCATGCGCGACCAGCTCTCATGGTCGGTGATAGCCTCGAGCGCGATCAGCACGTGCCGGCGCTGACGCTCGGAAAGAACCGACAGTTCCGGCCGATACATGACCGTCAGCCGTTCGACCGTACGTTCACGCGCCAGGCGGACACGCGAGCGCAGTTCGGGGTCCTCGGGCGCGCTGAAGACCAGGACACGCCACAGCGCGTTGCCGCGCTCGCAAGTGCCGGCCCGCGTTTCGACCTGAGACTTGATCCGGACCTGGCGGTCGCCGTCCACGTTTCTCGCCGGAGCAAGGGCTGCCGCCTGGGCGAGGCTGTAGTCGGCTGCCGCAACCCTGAGCTTGCTGAGATCCGGGAAGCGCTCGAAGATCGACCGCACCGAGTAGCCCGCCCGCTCGGCGATGTGCGCCGCTGTCGGCATCTGGACCACCGGGTTTTCACGCACAAGGGCGAGATAGGCCTCGATGATGAGTTGCTTCGTGCGCTCGCTGCGCAGCCGCCGGCCGTCGATGCGGGTCGGCCGCGATGCCGCCGCGGACCGCATTGCGGTCTCGGTCAAGTCTGTGTCAGCGGTACCCTTTGCCACCGATATCCGTCGCCTTGGCGCGCCTATGGGCAGCGCCTATATTAGCAATCGCAATGCAGCAAGTATAGGCCTCGATCGCACAAGCCAAGTCGCCGTCCGATATCGGACCGCACAGGGCCATGCTAGCGTGCGAAGTGCCGGTGCAACCGGCCGATCGCGTCATCCAGCGTCGCATCATGCTTGCAGAAGCAAAACCGTGCGAAATGCCGCGGCGCTTTGGCGGGCTGATCGTAGAAGGCGCTCACCGGAACGGCCGTGACCCCGGCCTCGATCGTGATATGGCGGCAGAAATCCTCGTCCGTGCCGTTGAACCCCAGCGGCCGGAAGTCGGTCGTCACGAAATAGGTGCCGTGGGCCGGCAGGACCTCGAACCCGATCTCTGCCAAGGCATCGCCCAGCCGATCGCGCTTGCGCTGCATGTCCCCCGCCAGGGTCGAGAAGTAGTCGTCGCCGAGTCGCAGCCCGGTGGCCGCCCCCCATTGCAGGTTGGGCGGCGTGGTGAAGGTCATGAACTGGTGGGTCTTGGCGATCGGCTTCATCAGATCGGGCGCCGCGGTGACGTAACCGACCTTCCAGCCGGTCAGGCTGAAGCTCTTGCCGGCCGAGCCGATGCGCACCGACCGGTCGCGCATTCCCGGCAGGCCCATGATCGACAGATGGGGCCGGTCATCGAAGACGATGTGCTCGTAGACCTCGTCGCACACCGCGTAGGCATCGTGCTGCCGGCAAAGCCCGGCAATGAACTCGAGCTCATCACGATCGAAGATCTTCGAGCAGGGATTCATCGGCGTGTTGAACAGGATCAACTTGGTCCGCGCGCTGAACGCCGCCGTCAGCTCCTCGCGCGGCAGGCGCCAGGTCGGCGGCTCGAGCCGCACCAGCTTCGGCACCCCGCCCGCCCGTCGCACAATCGGCAGGTAGGAATCGTAGAGTGGTTCGATAAGCACGACCTCGTCGCCGGGCTCGATCAGGCCGAACAGGCAATCGCCCAACGCCTCGGTCGCACCGGACGTCACCATGACCTCGGACTGCCAGTCGATATCCAGCCCCTGGAAGCGCTTGGCATGTTCGGCGACAGCCTGCCGCAGCTCCGGGATTCCCATCATCGGCGGATATTGGTTGTGACCCTCCATCAGATAGTCCGCGGCAGCCCTGCGGACCGCGTCGGGCCCCTTGTCGTCGGGAAAGCCCTGCCCGAGGTTGACCGACCGATGTTCCCGCGCGAGTGCGGACATGACCTCGAAAACAGTGGTCCCCAACGCTGTCATCGTCGAATTGGCCGGCTTCATCTCTGTCTCGCTTTGATTAAATAACAGGCAATTAATTGCGCATTAGTCGATCAATCAGATCAATTCCCGACCAATCGTCCCGCAATTCACTTCGTTCGCCTATGGATAACTCTGGCATGAAAAATGCTTCTTTCGGACCCGTAAAACTGCCCTCGCGGCAGCGTGCAAGTCTGCGTGCGAAGGTGCTGGAAGGAAATGAAGAAGATCGAAGCCATCATCAAGCCTTTCAAGCTCGACGAGGTGAAGGACGCCCTGAACCAGATCGGACTGAAGGGAATCACCGTCCTCGAGGCCAAGGGCTTCGGACGGCAGAAGGGACATACCGAGCTCTATCGCGGCGCGGAGTACGTCGTCGACTTTCTGCCCAAGGTGAAGATCGAGCTCGTCATCGAGGATGACATGGTCGAGAAGGCAGTCGAGGCGATCAGGAGCTCCGCGCACACCGGTCGCATCGGCGACGGCAAGATATTCGTGTCGCACATCGACGACGCAATTCGAATTCGTACTGGCGAGCGTGGTGACGCAGCCGTATGAGAACTCGGCCTTTTTGGGGCCATGAGGACGGTAACCACAATAGAGGGAAGTACGACAGATGGATGCCAAGCAAGTTCTCGCGCTGATCAAGGAAAAGGACGTCAAGTTCGTCGACTTCCGCTTCACCGATCCGCGCGGCAAGTGGCAGCACACCGCCCGCATGGCCTCGGCCACCGACGAAAGCACGTTCGAGGATGGCGTGATGTTTGACGGCTCGTCGATCGCCGGCTGGAAGGCGATCAACGAGTCGGACATGATCCTGATGCCCGATACGTCGACTGCGGTGCTCGACCCGTTCGCGGCCCAGACCACGCTGATCGTGAGCTGCGACGTGGTCGAGCCGTCGACCGGCCAGCTCTATGCCCGTTGCCCGCGCTCGACGGCCAAGCGGGCCGAGGCCTTCATGAAGTCCTCGGGCCTCGGCGACACCGCCGTGTTCGGCCCTGAGCTCGAGTTCTTCGTGTTCGACGATGTCCGCTTCGACGTCCAGATGCAGGGCAGCTTCTACAAGGTGACCTCGAGCGAATCGCCGTGGAACAGCGGCGCCGACTTCGACGGCGGCAACATGGCCCATCGGCCCGGCGTCAAGGGCGGCTACTTCCCGGTGCCGCCGGTCGATTCGATGAACGACCTGCGTGCCGAGATGATGTCGGTCTGCACCGACATGGGCCTGATCATGGAAATCCACCACCACGAGGTGGCGCCCAGCCAGAACGAGCTCGGCTTCCGCTTCGATACCCTGGTGAAGACGGCCGACAACGTGCAGAAGTACAAGTACACGCTGCACAACGTCGCCCACAGCTACGGCAAGACCCTGACCTTCATGCCCAAGCCGCTCTACGGCGACAACGGGTCGGGCATGCACACCCATCAGTCGATCTGGAAGGACAACAAGCCGCTGTTCGCAGGCTCGGGCTATGCCGACCTGTCGGAGACGGCCCTCTATTACATCGGCGGCATCATCAAGCACGCCAAGGCGCTGAACGCCTTCTGCAACGCCAGCACCAACTCCTACAAGCGCGTCATCCCGGGCTTCGAAGCGCCGGTGCTGCTCGCCTACTCCTCGCGCAACCGGTCGGCGTCGTGCCGCATCCCCTACTCGGCCTCGCCCAAGGGCAAGCGCGTCGAGGTCCGCTTCCCCGATCCGTCTGCCAATCCCTACCTCGCCTTCGCGGCGATGCTGATGGCCGGCATCGACGGCATCCAGAACAAGATCCATCCCGGCGATCCGATGGACAAGAACCTCTACGACCTGCCGCCGGAGGAGCTCTCCAAGGTCCCGACGGTCGCGGGCTCACTGCGCGAGGCGCTGAACTGCCTCGACGCCGACCGCACCTTCCTGACCAAAGGCGGCGTGTTCACCGACGACCAGATCGACGCCTACATGGAGCTCAAGTGGGAAGAGGTCTACAATTGGGAGCACCAGCCGGCACCGGTCGAATACAAGATGTACTACAGCATCTGAGCGGTGCGTCGCCGTTCACGGCAAAGGGGGCCTTCGGGCCCCCTTTTCTTTTGCCGCCTGGTCGCACGCTCCTCCTGACACAACGATGTCAGGATCATGGAGCTATGACGTGCCCGCATCTGCGAGGGCATCCGCAAGCACCATCACCATCTTGTCCGTCATCCCGAGCGAAGCCGCCCAGAGGGCGGCGCAGTCGAGGGACCTTGTCTTGGCAGACGCCGCGACAAGAAGGGTCCCTCCACTACGCCTCGCGACGCTCGGCTCCGGTCGGGATGACGGTTCTTTGGGAAGGCGAGTACCCTTCAACGCCCAGGAGCATGGAAATGAGCACGACCAGCGATGATGCACGGCGAATCTATGAGCGGTGGCACGAGACCGTCACCAAGCAGGATCTGGCCGGCGTGACGGCGCTCTATGCCGAGCACGCCGTGTTCGAATCGCCGACGGTGCTGGCTCTGTCGCCCGACCGCCGCGACGGCATCCTGCGCGGGCGTGCCGAGATCGAGCAGCAGTTCGCGAGGAACTTCAGGGCGCTCGCGACGGAGTTTCGCGAGCTCTATCGAACCGGAATCTTCTTCGCCAACGGCCGGCACCTGACCTGGGAGTACCCCCGCCACACTCCCACCGGGGAGCAGGTCGACCTGTTCGAGTCGATGGACATCGAGAACGGGCTGATCGTCCATCATCGGGTCTACTGGGGCTGGCAGGGCGTGCAGACCCTGATGGCGGCCCGCGCACGGCAGGCATGACCGGCGCGTTGCTTTTCGTCCGGTGAGGGCTCGCGCAAGCGGACCCTTCTTCTTTCCGCCGATGCGTGCAAATGTTCGCCGGCTTTTCGAAACGAGAGGGCGAGCACGATGTCGGGCTGGATGGACGAGGCGATGAAGGAGCTCGAGCCTTGGATCGGGCGCGTGCGCATCGTCGAGGACGATATCGGCCTGATGGCCGTGCGGCGCGCCGCCAGCACCTTCGACCTCGATCCGGCGAGCTTCGAGCGTGGCACCGAGTTGCCGCCGCACTGGTTCACGCTGTTCTTCGCCGAGACCATCGTCCAGCACGAACTGGGTCCCGACGGCCATCCCAACAAGGGCATCGTGCTGCCGCCGATCCCGATGCCGCGCCGCATGGGTGCCGGCCGCCGGGTCAAGGTCATGGGCCGGTTGCGCGCCGGCGAGCCGGCGATCAAGAAAGCCGAGGTGGCCAACATCGTCCCCAAGAGCGGACGCTCGGGCGACATCTTCGTCCTCACCATGCGCCACACGATCGAGCAGCATGGCAAGGTCATCGCCGTCGACGAGAACGACGCGATCTATCGTCCGGCGGTGCCGCCCGGCCAGAAGACGACGGCGACGGTGGCGACCCAGGCGCGCGCCGATCACACCTGGAGCGACAAGACCAACGTCACCAATACGCTCAACTTCCGCTTCTCGTCGCTCACCTGGAACGCCCATCGCATCCACTACGACGGCGACTACACGCGCAGCGAAGAAGGTTATCCGGCGCTGGTCTCCAATGGCGGCCTGTCGATGCACCTGATGACCGACGCCGCGCTGCGCCATGGTCGCGGGACGCTGACCAACTACACCACCCGCCTGGTCCATCCGATCTGGGTCGGCGATCTCATCGACGTGCGCGGCCGCGAGCAGGAAGGCGGCCGCCTCACGATCTGGGCGGCCAACAAGGACGGCGTGCTGTGCGGCGAGATGGACCTGGAGTTCGCGTCGTGAGCGACGGTCCCCTCGCCGGCGTGCGCGTCATCGACCTGACGACGGTCGTCGTCGGACCGATCTGCACGCGCACCCTGGCAGACTACGGCGCCGACGTGATCAAGATCGAGGCGCCGGGCGGCGATCTGCTGCGCACCATGGCGCAGGGCAGCCGCAATCCCGGCATGTCGGGCAAGTTCATCAACTTCAACCGCAACAAGCGCTCGATCGTGCTCGACCTCAAGAAGCCGGAAGGCCTCGCAGCGGTGAAGAAGCTGATCGCCGGGGCCGACGTGTTCGTGAGCAACGTGCGACCCGAGGCCCTCGCCCGCGCCGGTCTCGACTACGCCAGCCTGGAAGCTGCGAATCCGCGGCTGATCCATTGCTCGATCCTCGCCTTCGGCCGCGGCGGCCGTTACTACAACAGGCCCGCCTATGACCCGATCGTGCAGAGCCTGTCCGGCGTCGCCGGCACCCTGGCGCGGGCGACCGGCGAGCCGCGCTTCGTGCCCATGGTGATGAGCGATCACACGTCGGGGCTCATCGCCGCCCAATGCATCGGCTTCGCCCTCTACCGGCGCGAGAAGACCGGCGTCGGCGAGGCGATCGACGTGCCGATGCTGGAGAACATGGCGTCGTTCGTGTCGAGCGAGCACATGGGCGCCATGACCTTCGATCCGCCCGTCGGGCCCAGTGGCGATGGCCGGTTGCTCAATTCGGACTATCGGCCCCTGCCCACCAAGGACAGCTACATCACCGTCGGTCCCAACACCAACCTGCAGGCCTTCGCGTTCTTCGACGCGATCGGCCGGCCCGAGCTCAAGACCGACCCGCGCTTCGACAGTCCCGGCCATCGCACCGCCAACGCCGCCGCCTACTTCGAGGTGCGCAAGCAGGGACTCGCCCAGAAGACGACCGACGAATGGCTGGAGATCTTCGACAAGCTCGACGTGCCGGCGGCCCGTTACAATTCGATCGACGATCTGCTGACCGACCCGCATCTCGCCGATGTCGGCTTCTTCCGCCCGGAAGATCATCCCAGCGAAGGCCGCATCCGCCGCACCCGCCGCGCCAACATCTTCTCGCGCGGCGAACGCCGGGAAGAGCGCCATGCCCCGAAGCTGGGCGAGCAGACACGCGAGATCCTGAAAGAGGTGGGCTACGGCGAGCCTGAGATCGACGCCATGCTCGCGTCAGGAGCAGCGCGCTGACCTTTTTCCTCCCCAGCTTCGTTCAGGTTCTTTGGAGAGGTGTCCGCGCAATCGCGGACGGAGGGGTCATGATCCACAGGAGGCGGCGGAGCCTATGGCTCATGACCCCTCCGTCGCGTATGACGCGACACTTCGCCACGCATGGCGTGGGGAGGAGGATCAAATCGGCCGGTCGCCCTCGATCAGCACGCGCTGCATGACGCGGTTCTCGCCGACCGGGTAGTCGATCACGACGCGGTGCATGGTGGCGCGGTTGTCCCACACAACGACATCGCCGACTGTCCAGACATGCCCGTGATGATGCTGCGGCTGACGCGCTGCGTCGGCCAGCTCGTCGAGCAGCGCATCACTCTCGGCGCGCCCCAGCCCGACGATGTGATCGAGCCGGTTGGGATTGAGATAGAGCGCCTTGCGACCCGTCTCGGGATGCGTGCGCACCAGCGGATGCTCGACGTCGGGCGTCTCGGCGATTTCCTCCGGCGTGCGTGCCGACGGGCGGTTGCGCGCCCGCTTCGTATCGTAGCCATGGATCGCGCGCATGCCGTCGATCCGCTTGCGCATCGACTCGGGCAGCGACTCGTAGACGCTGTGCATGTTGCAGAACCAGGTGGCGCCGCCGTGGCTCGGAATCTCGATGGCGTGGAGCAGCGTCGCCTTGGCCGGCCTCGCGAAATACGAATCGTCGGTATGCCAGTCCTCGGCGCGGATCGCGGTCTTGTCGGTCGTGCCGTCGGCCTTGAGCGTGCTCACCATCACCGACACGTCGGGCACCTCCCCGCTGCGCTTGTAGCGCAGGAGCTGCCGCTGCGGTTGGCCGAACACCTCGGACAGACGCCGCGTCGCCGCAGGCGCCATCGGCTCGCCCGGAATGACGACCAGCAGATGCTTGGCCAAGGCCTGGTTGATCCGGACCGCGATCTCGGGCGCATTGGCCTCCGCCCTGTCCAGGCCCTCGATGCGGGCGCCCAGAGCGCCGTTCAATGGGACGACATTGAGCATGGCGCAACCTAGAGCACATTCCGTTCGGCTGTTCCAGCCGAGCCGAATGTGCCTATTGCAACAACAATCGCCCGTGTGCGCATTCTCGATTTGAAGGAGCCGCAAGCGGTTCCTTCAAATCGAGAATCGCTCTAGCGCGACCACACGGCCGACACCAATCCCGCCAGCCACAGCCGCAGGCGCCGGATCATCGCCACTGCCTTCTGCCAGGCCGGCAGGGCGCGGACGAAGCCATAGATGCGGTCGCGCCAGCCGAACAGCCAGGCTTCTGCCGCCACGAACCAGCGCAGCTTCCCGAGCGCCGGATGAAGCACCCGATAGAGGCGTGCGACCAGGGCCGTCGCCAGCATCTTGCCGATGACGATGCTGGCGACCGAGAGGCCGTAACGCTGATGGAAGGCGAACCAGACGGCCGCGAGCTTGACCGGCAGCACCAGCAGAGACGGCGCGCCGAAGGCCAGCACGGCGGCCCAGGGCGGCAGGCGCCGCAGCCACCCCTCGACCCAGGCGACAGGCGGCCACTTGGCCAGCGCCGCCATGGCGAGGCCGAGATAGCGCAGCAGGACCTCTTCGACGAAGACGATCGCTGCCGCGAAGGGAATGAACGCCAGTTCGAGGGCGTATTTGAGATGGCGTTTCACAATAGTGCCAACTAGACGTGTGATCCTGGCATTTCGGTGGCCCAATGTTAAATCGCAGAACAATCGCACAGCTCGTGGCTGCGGCCGCGCTGGCCCCGGCGTCCCTCGGAGCGCAGGGTCGCCCGCCCTTGTCACGCATCGCCTTCGGCTCGTGCGCCGACCAGGCCAAGCCGCAGCCGATCTGGGACGCCATCCTGGCCTACAAGCCCGACCTGTTCATCTTCGCCGGCGACAACGTCTACGGCGATTTCAACTCGGCCGACGCGACCAACCTGCGGCGCGCCTACGATAGGGCCAGGGAGATCGCAGGCTACAACAGGCTGCGCAAGGAAGTCCCCCACCTGGCGGTCTGGGACGACCACGATTACGGCATGAACGACGGCGGCGGCGACTTTGCCCACAAGGCGATCGCCAAGGACCTGTTTCTCCAGTTCTGGGACGCGCCCGCCGACGATGCCAGGCGCACGCGCGACGGCATCTACACCGGGTCGATCATCGGCCCGCCGGGAATGCGCGTGCAGGTCATCCTGCCCGATCTGCGCTGGTTCCGTTCGCCGCTCAAGAACACCGACCAGCGCGGAGCGCCGGGCAAGGAGCGCTACCTTCCCGATCCCGACCCGGCCAAGACCATGCTGGGCGCAACGCAGTGGGAGTGGCTGGCCGCGGAACTGCGCAAGCCGGCCGAGCTGCGTCTCATCGTGTCGAGCACCCAGGTCCTCGCCGAAGGTCACGGCTGGGAGCGCTGGGGCAACTTCCCGCTCGAGCGTCAGAAGCTGTTCGACACGATCCGCGACAGTGGCGCCAAGGGCGTCGTTCTGCTGTCGGGCGACCGCCATGTCGGCGCGCTCTATCGCGAGACACCGGCTGACCTCTATCCGCTCTACGAAGTGACCTCCAGCGGCCTCAACATGGTCTACTGGGCAGCCAAGGAAGCCGGCCCCAATCGCCTGGGTGCGCTCTATCCGGCAGCCAATTTCGGCGTCGTCGATGTCGACTGGTGGGAGCGCAAGCTGACTCTCGCGCTGCGCGACGAAGGCGGCAACACGCGGCGCGCCGCGGTGGTCGCCTTCGACGAGCTGGGCATCAGCGCGTAGCCTACTCCGGCTTGACGCCGGCAGCGCGCACCGCCGGCACCCACTTGTCGATCGAGGCCTTCAGCGTGTTACGCAACGCGTCCGGCGAGGCTTCGGCCGGGCTGGGCAGATCGACCGCGAGCTCGGTCAGGCGGACTCGGATCTTTTCGTCGGCCAAGGTCGCGAGCAGCGCCTGGTTGAGCTTGGCGATGACGTCCTTGGACGTGCCCTTGGGGGCGAAGAAGCCGTTCCAGATCGTGACCTCGTAACCCTTGAGGCCCGCCTCGTCGATGGTCGGAACGTTGGGGAGCTGCGGCAGGCGCTTCAAGGTGCTGACGCCCAGTGCCTTTATGTTGCCGCCCTGGATCTGTGGCAGCACGTTCACCGCCTGGTCGACCATGTAGTCGAACTGACCGGACACGAGATCGTTCAACGCCGGGCCGGTGCCCTTGTAGGGGATCTCCAGCACGTCGACCTTCATCATGCTGTTCAGCATGAGGCCGCCCAGGTGCGAGGCCGCGCCGATGCCGGCCATGCCGTACTGCGCCTTCTTCTGGTTGGCCCTGACCCAGGCCGCGAACTCGGCGAAGTCCTTGACCGGGAGGTCCTTCTTGGTCACCAGCACCATCGGGTTGGTGCCGCCGAGTCCGACCGGCTCGAGGTCCTTCTGGCTGTCGTAGGGCAGCGACTTGTAGAGCGCGATGTTGACCGCGAGCGTGCCCATGTGGGTGAACAGCAGGGTGTAGCCGTCGGACGCCGCGCGCGCCGCCTTGGCGACGCCGATCGTGCCGCCCGCCCCGCCGACATTGTCGACGATCATCTGCTGGCCGAGCGCCTCGCCCATGCGCTGGCACAGCACGCGCGCCAGGGCATCGGTCGGACCGCCCGCCGCGAACGGCACCACGACCGTGATGGGCTTGGCCGGATAAGCCTGCGCGCCGGCACCGCGTGGAAGGGCGTGCAGGCCGGCGGCGGCCGTGGCGGCCGCGATGAGTTTCCGACGATGCATGGCTTCCCTCCCCAGTATGGTGAGGGGCTGCTACACCGTCTTCACGAGCTCTGCAATGGCCGCGCCCACGGTCTTGGTGTCGCCGTTGCCGCCCAGGTCACGGGTCCGCGGCCCGCCCTCGACCAGCGAAGCCGCGATCGCCCGCTCGATCGCCTCGGCCGCCTCGGGGTAGCCGAGATGGCGCACCATCATGGCGCCCGACCAGATCTGGCCGATCGGGTTGGCGATCCACTTGCCGGCGATGTCGGGGGCCGAGCCGTGCACCGGCTCGAACATCGAGGGGAACTTGCGCTCGGGATTGATGTTGCCCGAGGGGGCCACCCCGATCGAGCCGGTGAGCGCCGGGCCGAGATCCGACAGGATGTCGCCGAACAGGTTGGAGCCGACCACGACGTCGAACCAGTCCGGATTGCGCACGAAATGCGCCGTCAGGATGTCGATGTGATACTGGTCGGCCTTGATGTCGGGATAGTGCTTCTTCATCTCGGCGAAGCGCTCGTCCCAGAACGGCATGGTGTGGATGATGCCGTTCGACTTGGTGGCCGATGTCACGTGCTTCTTCTTGGTCTTGCTGGCGAACTCGAAGGCAAACTTCAGCACGCGGTCGACGCCCTTGCGGGTGAAAACGGCTTCCTGCACGGCGAATTCGTTCTCCGTGCCCTGGAACATGCGGCCGCCGAGCTGGCTGTATTCGCCCTCGGTGTTCTCGCGCACGACCCAGAAATCGATCTCGCCCGGCTTGCGGTTGGCGAGCGGCGACGGCACGCCTTCGAATAGGCGCACGGGGCGGAGGTTGACGTACTCGTCGAAGTCGCGGCGGATCGGGATCAGCAGGCCCCACAGCGAAACATGGTCGGGCACGCCCGGCCAGCCGACCGCACCGAGGAAGATGCTCTCGAACGCCTTGAGCTGCTCCATGCCGTCATCCGGCATCATCTTGCCGGTCTGAAGCAGGCGATCGCACGACCAGTCGAAATCGGTGAAGTCGAGCTGGAAGCCGAAGCGACGGCCGGCGGCTTCGAGCACGCGCACACCTTCGGGCAGAACCTCCTTGCCGATTCCGTCTCCCGGAATGAGTGCGATCTTGTGCCTGGCCATCGATTTCCTCCGTGTAAGGCGCGGACCCTAGAGCACATTCCGTGCGGCTGGAACAGCCGAACGGAATGTGCCCGCTGCAGCCCCCCAATGCGCGCATTCGCATCGCGACCTTGCCATGCAAGCACGGCATTGCCCCCGCGGATGCTGCTTGCCAATATGAATCACCATTCAGCGGAGCAGCCATGAGCTACGACATCAAGGTCACGGGCGGCACGATCGTCGATGGCAGCGGCAAACCGGGCTTCGTCGGTGATCTCGGCATCAAGGCCGGCAAGGTCGTGGCGATGGGCAAGGCCGACGGACCGGCCGACATGACCATCGACGCCGCGGGCAAGGTCGTGTCACCGGGCTTCGTCGACGTGCACACCCACTACGACGCCCAGATCCTGTGGGATCGCATGCTGACCATCTCGCCGTGGCACGGTGTGACCACGACGGTGATCGGCAATTGCGGCTTCGGCGTCGCCCCGACCAAGGCGATCCATCGCAAGCTCATCATGCAGACTCTCGAGAAGGTCGAGGGCATGAGCCTCGAAGCGCTCGAGGCGGGCCTGGGCATGAGCTGGCCGTTCGAGACTTTCCCGCAATATCTCGATGCGCTCGACAAGCGCGGCTCGGCGATCAACGTGGCGGCCCTGTTCGGTCACACGCCGCTGCGCCTCTACGTGATGGGCGAGGCATCGACGGAGCGCGCCGCTACCGTCGACGAGATCGCCGCGATGAAGAAGCTGGTCCACGAGGCGATGGAGGCCGGCGCCATCGGCTTCGGCACCTCGGTGGCGGTGAGCCACAACGGCTACGCCGGAAAGCCCGTGCCGAGCCGTCAGGCGACGGTCGACGAGATGGACGCCCTGGTCTCCGTGCTGGGGGACCTGAAGCGCGGCCTGATGCAGGTCACGATTGGCCGCGATTTCTCGACCCGGCACATGGCCGATGTCAGCCGCAAGTACGGCATCCCGGTCACCTGGACGGCGCTGCTGTCCTACATGTACGGGCCGGGTGGCCATCGCAAGCAGCTAGCGCTCGCCGACGAGCAGCGCAAGGCGGGGGCGCTGGTGATCCCGCAGGTGAGCTGCCGGCCACTCAATTTCGAGTTCACCTTCGCCGAGCCCTTCATCTTCGACGTCATGAAGTTCATGAACGAGCTTGCCGTCGAGGACGCCAAGGCACCCGGCACGCGGCGGCACGCCTATGCCGATCCGGCCTGGCGCGAGAAGCTGCGCAGCGAGGTGACGCCGTTGTTCCGCAACTGGTGGGACCGCGTGGTCATCGCCTGGGCGCCGTCGGCGCGCGAGCTCGAGGAGAAGCCGCTCGCCGAGGCCGCGCGCAAGCTCGGCAAGGATCCGGTCGACCTCGCGCTCGATCTCGCCCTCGCCAATGACCTGCAGGCCCGCTTCCGCATGGCCGTGATGAATTTCGACGAGCAGGAGGTGGCCGAGCTGATCACCGATCCGCACACCATCATCGCCCTGTCCGACGCCGGCGCCCATGCCAGCCAGCTTTGCGATGCCTGCTATGCGACCTACCTGCTCGGCCACTGGGTGCGCGAACGCAAGACCTTCACCATCGAGCAAGCCGTGCATAACTTGACGCAACGGCCGGCCGAGATGTTCGGCATCACCGACCGCGGCCTCCTGGCCGAAGGCCGTCCGGCCGATGTCGTGGTGTTCGATGCCGAGACGGTCGGCCCCGGCCCGCTCAAGCGGGTCTACGACCTGCCGGCCGGTGCCGATCGCCTGGTGTCGGAGGCAAGCGGCATTGACGCCGTCATCGTCAATGGCAAGCTGATCCGGCGTAACGGCAAGGACACTGTCGCCAGCAACGATCCGCTTCCCGGACGCCTGCTGCGCCATGGCCGCGCCGCCTGATCCAGTGGACACGAAAGGGAGAAGATCATGATTCACGTCGTCGCCATCATCACCGCCAAGCCCGGCAAGCGGGAACATATCCTCGCGAACTTCAAGGCCAACGTGGCGGCGGTGCACGCCGAGAAGGGTTGCATCGAGTACGGCGCGGTTGTCGATACCGACGGTGGCCCGTTCGCCAAGTTCGGACCGGACACCTTCGTCGTCATCGAGAAGTGGGACAGCATGGAAGATCTCAAGGCCCACGGTGCCTCGGCACACATGAAGGCCTACGGTGAGAAGAACAAGGACCTCGTCGCCAACCGCGCCGTCCACGTCTTGCAGAACGCGTAATCGCACAGCTCATCTTCGGGTTCCTCTCCCCCTCGCGGGGAGAGGAACATGAGATGAGGGCCACTCACGCCCCGCGCACGATCCCCTTCGCCACGAGGTCCAGCATGCCCTGGATCAGCAGGTCGCGGTTCGACCATGGGAAATCGGGCTTCATGATCAGGGCGGCCACCACGCCGTGGATGCCCATCCAGCACAGCTCGGCGCAGGTGTCCGGCGGATAGTTGAGCTCGACGCCTGACGCCTCGACCTGGGTCAGGATCGCGACCAGCCGGCTGAACACGATGGATCCCCCGACTCCCGGCCGGGTCGGATCGTCGGTCGCCATCCGATGGCCGATCTTCTTCAACGATTCCGGGATGTTCGCCCCCATGAACACCAGCCGGTACTCGTCCGGATGGCTGAGGCCGAAGCGGGCATAGGCCAGGCCGAACTGGCGCACGCGCTCGAGCGGCTCCTCGACAGTGTTCTCGATCTCGGTGATGGCCTCGATCAGGTGCCCGAAGGTCTGATCGCACAGCGCCAGCATCAGCGCTTCCTTGTCCTTGAAATAGAGGTAAAGCGCCGGCGCGGAAATCCCGACACGGTCGGCGATCCGGCGGATCGTCGTGGCTTCGTAGCCCTGCTCGAGGAACAGTTCCTTGGCTGCGTGGAGGATTTCCTCGCGGCGCGTATGGCCTTCGCCGCGCCGCTTGCGGCCGGTCGCAGCCACTCCCGAGAACATCGTCAAAATCGTCTCCTTCCCCTTGACATGTAGCTTAACGACGGTAAGTTATCAATGTTCAGTTAACGATGTTCATACAATTCTGAACATTGTAAACCTTGGAAGGACGGTCCGCCATGCGTCTCCCCTTTCGCCATAAGCTCCCCGTGAAGACCCTGGTTGCCGTCGCTGGTATCGGCGTCGTGGCGACGGCGGGCTTTGCTGCCCTGTCCTGGACCGCGGCAAATGCGTCACGGCCGTCAGCCAATGGCCCGATCGTGCGCCCGGTGCGCGTTGCCGAGATCGTCTACCAGACGCGCAGCCGCTCGCTGGTGCTGGCCGGCACCGTGGTGCCGCGCATCGAGACCACCCTGGGCTTCCGCGTCGCCGGAAAGATCGTCTCGCGCGTCGTCGATGTCGGCACCGCGGTAAAGGCCGGCGACCTGATCGCGGAGCTCGACCCGGCCGACTACCGGCTAGCCGTCGACAACGCCCGTGCCGCGCTGGCATCGGCTGAAGCCGACCACGGGCGCGCCAAGGCCGATCACGAGCGCTATCTCAATCTGCGCGGCAGCACCGCCTTCGTTCCCCAGACGCTCGACCAGCGTCAGTCGATCGCCGCTACCGCGCTGGCCCGCGTCGAGCAGGCCAAGAGCCAGCTCGCCTCGGCCGAGAACAACCTCGCCTACACCGAGCTGCGTGCCGACGCGCCCGGCGTGGTCACCGCCGTCCAGGCCGAGGTCGGCCAGGTCATGGCGCAAGGCCAGGGCGTGATCCGGCTCGCCCGCACCGACCAGCTCGAGATCCAGGTCGGCGTGCCCGAGCACAAGCTCAAGCTGGTACGTACGGCCGAGAACGCGAGCTTCGAGCTGTGGTCCGATCCCGGCAAGCGCTACCTGGTCAAGCTGCGCGAGCTGTCGCCCAGCGCCGATCCCCTGACCCGGACCTATCCGGCGCGCTTCAGCGTGCTCGAGGCGCCGGAGTTCATCGGCCTCGGCATGACGGCGACGCTCGCCTTCGAGCGGCCCGACACCAAGCCGGTGGCGGAGGTGCCGCTGTCGGCGATCTTCCAGCAGGGCACTCAGCCCGCCGTCTGGGTGGTCGACCCGAACGCCGGCACGGTGGAGCTGCGGGCGATCACGGTCGCACGCTGGCGTGACGACACCGCCGCCATCGCCGCCGGCGTCAAGGCTGGCGAGATGATCGCCACGGCCGGCGTGCACAAGCTCGAGCCCGGCCAGAAGGTCAAGCCCGTGCAACAACAGCAGGCGGCGCGCTAGCGCCGCTCCTTCAGAGAGAGACTGCGATGACGACGCGCACCAACCTGTCGGCGCTCGCGTTGAAGCACAGCACGCTCACCGTGTTCTTCATGCTGGCGCTCACGGCGGCGGGCATCTACGCGTTCTTCAGCCTCGGCCGCGGCGAGGATCCGCCCTTCACCATCAAGCAGATGGTGGTGTCGGCAGCTTGGCCCGGCGCCACCTCGCGCGAGGTCGAGCAGCAGGTCACCGAGAAGATCGAGACCAAGCTGCAGGAGCTGCCCTACTTCTACAACGTCACGAGCTACACCAAACCCGGCGAAACAGTGATCTACGTCGCCCTGCGCGATGACACCCCGCCCGGCAAGGTGGCGGACCTGTGGTACCAGGTCCGCAAGAAGGTCGGCGACATCAAGGGCTCGCTGCCGGCCGGCGTGGTCGGTCCATTCTTCAACGATGAATACGGCGACACCTATAGCCTGATCTGGGCCTTCGAATCGGACGGCTTCTCGCCGGCCGAGGTGAAGGAGATCGTGAAAGGCGTGCGGCAGCGGCTGCTGCGCGTGCCCGACGTAACCAAGGCCGACCTGATGGGCCTGCAGGACGAGAAAATCTACATCGAGGTGAGCCACGCGCGGCTCGCCATGCTGGGCATACCGGTCGATCAGATCCTCGAGGTGATCCGGCGGCAGAATGCCGTCGTGGCTACCGGCACGGTCGAGACCAAGGGCGAGCGCGTGTCGGTCCGTGTCGACGGCGCGCCGGTTTCGGCCGAGGAACTCGCCAACCTGCCGCTGAGCGCGAATGGCCGCAACATCACCCTGGCCGATGTCGCCGAGATCAAGCGCGGCTACCAGGACCCGCGGCAGATCTCGATGCGCTTCAAGGGCAAGCCGGTGATCGGCCTCGGCGTCGTCATGGCGCCGGGTGGCAACGTGCAGACCCTGGGCAAGGCGCTCGACCAGACGATGACCGAGGTCGAGGCGACCCTTCCGGTAGGCATCACCGTGCACCGCGTCGCCAACCAGCCCGAGGTGGTCGACAAGTCGTTCGAGGAGTTCATCTCCTCGCTGTTCGAGGCGCTCGCCATCGTGCTGGTCGTCTCGTTCATCAGCCTCGGCATCCGCACCGGCATCATCGTGGCGTTCTCGGTGCCGCTGGTGCTCGCCATCACCTTCGTCGGCATGATGCTGCTCGGCATCGACTTCCAGCGCATCTCGCTCGGCGCGCTGATCATCGCGCTCGGCCTGCTGGTCGACGACGCGATCATCGCCGTCGAGATGATGATGGTGAAGCTCGAGCAAGGCGCGAGCCGGCTCGAGGCCGCGACCTACGCCTACACCTCGACTGCCTTCCCGATGCTGACCGGCACCTTGGTCACCGCGATCGGCTTCGTGCCGGTCGGCTTCGCGAGGTCGAGCGCCGGCGAGTACACCAACTCGATCTTCTGGGTGGTCGGCCTGTCGCTGATCATCTCGTGGTTCGTGGCCGTGCTGTTCACGCCGTGGATGGGCTATCACCTGCTGCCGACACCCAAGGCCCATCACCACGATCCGTACAACGGCCGGCTCTACAAGGCATTCCGTGCGCTGGTCGTGTGGTGCGTCACCTGGCGCAAGACCACGATTGCCATCACGGCGCTCGCCTTCGTCGCCGCCATGGGCGCCTTCACCCTGGTCCAGAAGCAGTTCTTCCCGGTGGCCAACCGCCCCGAGCTGATCATCGACATGAAGCTCGCCCAGGGCGCCTCGTGGGAAGCGACCAACAAGGAGGTGAAGCGCCTGGAGAGATGGCTGGCCGACAATCAGGACGTCGATTTCTACACCTCCTATGTCGGCGCCGGCAGCCCGCGCTTCTACCTGCCGACGGTGCCCGAGCTCGCCAACGCCAATTTCGGCCAGGTCATCGTCATGACCAAGGACCTGCACGCCCGCGAGCGGGTGTTCGCCGAGCTCGACAAGCTGTTCGCCACCGACTTCGAGGCCGTGCGCGTGCGCGTGCAGCGGCTGCAGAACGGACCGCCGGTAAGCTACCCGGTGATGTTCCGTGTGCTGGGCGAGGATCCGCAGCAGGTCCGCGCCATCGCCGAGCGGGTGCGGCAGGTGTTCAAGGCCGACCCGGCGACGCGCGATATCAATTTCGACTGGAACGAGCTCTCCAAGTCGGTGCGACTAGAGGTCGACCAGAACAAGGCGCGCGCGCTCGGCGTCGACTCGCAGCTCCTCGGCAATACGCTGCAGACCCTGCTGTCGGGCGTGACCGTGACGCAGTACCGCGAACGGACCGAGTCGATCGACGTCGTGGCTCGGGCCGTGCCCGGCGAGCGGCTGAGCGTCGAAGGCCTGGAGGCGATCAACCTCCGGACGTCCAACGGCGGCGTGGTATCGCTGGCCCAGCTCGCCACGCTCAGGTTCGAGCTCGAGGAGCCGATCCTGTGGCGGCGCAACAAGGAGCTGCTGATGACGGTGCGCGCCGGCGTGGCCGACGGCGTCCAGGGCCCCGATGTCGCCGGCCGCATCGACGCAGCTCTCGCCCCGCTGCGCGCCGACCTGCCGGCCGGCTATCGCATCGAGGTCGGCGGCGACAAGGAGGAGAGCACCAAGAGCCAGGGCTCGATCTTCAAGATGATGCCGGTGATGGGCTTCCTGATGGTGCTGTTCCTGATGCTGCAGCTCCAGAGCTTTTCCAAGCTCGCGCTGGTCATGCTGACCGCGCCGCTCGGCCTGATCGGCGTGTCGCTCTTCCTGCTGGTCTTCAACCAGCCCTTCGGCTTCGTCTCGCTGCTGGGCGTGATCGCGCTGGCCGGCATGATCATGCGCAACTCGGTGATCCTGGTCGACCAGATCGACCAGGACATCGACGCCGGCCATAGCGCATGGGATGCCGTGATCGACGCCACGGTACGTCGCGCCCGGCCGATCCTGCTGACCGCCGGCACCGCCATCTTCGCCATGATCCCGCTGTCGCGCAGCGTGTTCTGGGGCCCCATGGCCGTCGCCCTTATGGGCGGCCTGCTGGTGGCTACGGCACTCACGCTGCTGTTCCTGCCCGCGCTCTACGCCGCCTGGTTCCGCGTCAAGCAGCCAGCCGCGAAGCCCGCTCTCGTCCCGACGCCGGCGCCCCCTCCGCTGGCACTCGCGGCGGAGTAACGTTCAGCCCCGTCGTGACTACGACTGCCAAATGGACGCCCCTCAAGTTCATGCTCCCCCGATAGGGTGAGAGGGACAGGAGTTGTGTCCGCTCCGTCGCCAGGACCGCGAGGTGGGCCTATGAAATCCGTCCCTCGGCCGTGTGCATGTCGGTCGTGCGGCTGGCGCTGACCTCGAGGATGATCTCGATGCCGCGCGCGACGTCGGCAATGGCCATCGATGGCGCGGTGCCGACTCGGGCGATCTGCTCGGGGGCGTAGGGAACGTGCAGGAAGCCGCCGCGCAGTGACGTCGAGCCCTGCGCCGCAAAATCCATCAAGGCGTAGAAGATATGATTGCAGACGAAGGTGCCGGCAGTGTTCGACACCGCGGCGGCCAACCCGGCCCTGCGCATGGCGGCCACGCAGGCCTTGACCGGCAAGGTCGCGAAATGCGCCGCCGGCCCGCCATCCACCACCGGCTTGTCGATCGGCTGCTTGCCATCGTTGTCGCGGATGCGCGCATCCTGGACATTGATCGCCACACGTTCGAGGCATAACTCGCTGCGGCCACCGGCGAGGCCGACGCACAGCACGATGTCGGGCTTCACCTCATCGAGCGCTTCGCGCAGCGCGCCGGCCGAACGCCCGAACGAGCACGGCAGCGTCGCCGTATGGACGACCACGCTGCCGTAACGCTTCTCGAGCCTGTCGACCGCCAGCGACGAGGGATTGATCCCGTCGCCGCCGAACGGCTCGAAGCCGGTGACGAGTGCCTTCACTCGGCTACTTGTTGGCGGCGTCGACCGCGCGCCGCGCCATCACGCCCACCAAGTGGGCGCGATACTCGGCACTGCCGTGGATGTCGCTGTTCAAGCCATCGGCCGGGATCTTGATGTCCTTGATCGCCGCCGAGGAGAAGTTCTTGGCAAGCGCGTCTTCCATCTCCTTGACACGGAAGACACAGGGGCCGGCCCCGGTGACGGCGACTCGCACGCCCGACGCCGACTTGGCGACGAACACGCCCACCATGGCGTAGCGCGAGGCCGGGTTGGGGAACTTCATGTAGGCCGCCTTCTCGACCTTGGGGAAGCTGATCGACGTGATCAGCTCGCCCTCGCCCAGAGCGGTCTCGAACAGCCCCTTGAAGAAACTGTCGGCCGAATGCTTGCCGGTGTTGGTGGTGACCGTGGCGTTCAACGCCACGACAGCCGACGGATAGTCCGCCGCCGGATCGTTGTTGGCGACCGACCCGCCGATCGTGCCGCGATTGCGCACCTGCGGATCGCCGATGTGGCCGGCCAGGTGAGCCAGCGCCGGGATCGCGGCCTTGACGTCTGCCGAGGTCGCGACGTCGGCGTGCCTGGTCATGCCGCCGATCACCACGTTGTTGCCGTCGACCTTGATGCCGGCGAGTTCCTTCACGCCGCCGAGATCGACGACGTCGCTCGGCCGCGCGAGGCGCTGCTTCAGGGTCGGGATCAGGGTCATGCCACCCGACATCGCCCGCGCCTCGTCCTTGCCCTTGAGCAGGTTGACGGCATCGGCGAGCGTCTTCGGACGATGATAGGTAAAGTCGTACATCTCTAAATCCTCCCCTTACTTCGCCGCGCCGTGGATGGCCTGCCACACGTTGAGTGGCGTGGCCGGCATCGGCACGTGGCCGACACCGACCGGCGCCAGCGCGTCATGGACCGCATTCATCACGGCAGCGGGTGCTGCAATCGCACCAGCCTCTCCGCATCCCTTGACGCCCAGCGGATTATGCGGGCATGGCGTGACCTTGTAGCCGAGCTTGAACGACGGCACGTTGTCGGCGCGCGGCATGGTGTAATCCATGTACGAGCCGCTGATGAGCTGGCCCGTCGACTCGTCGTACACGGCGTTCTCCAGGAGCGCCTGGCCGACGCCCTGGACGATGCCGCCATGGACCTGGCCTTCGACGATCATCGGATTGATGATGTTGCCGAAATCGTCGACCGCGGTGAAGCTCACGATCTCGACCTCGCCGGTGTCCGGATCGACCTCGACCTCGCAGATCTGTGTGCCTGACGGATAGACGAAGTTGGACGGATCGTAGAAGGCATTCTCGTCCATGCCGGGCTCGAGCTCGGCCAGCGGATAGTTGTGCGGCACGTAGGCGGCGAACACAGCCTGCCCGAGCGGCACGGCTTTGTCGGTGCCAGCCACCTTGAAGGTGCCGCCCTCGAACACGACGTCCGCCACCGAGGCTTCCATGAGATGGGCGGCGATGCGCTTGCCCTTGGCGATGACCTTGTCGGCCGCTTTCATGATGGCCGACCCGCCCACCGCGAGCGAGCGACTGCCGTAGCTGCCCATGCCGAACGGCGTCGTCGCCGTGTCGCCGTGGACCACCTCGATCTGGTCGAGCGGCACGCCGAGCTTGTCCGACACGATCTGTGCGAACGTCGTCTCGTGACTCTGGCCGTGGCTGTGCGCGCCGGTCAGGATCTGGACATTGCCCGTCGGGTTGAACTTGATCTGCGCCGACTCCCACTGGCCGACACCACCGCCGAGCTGGCCAATGACCTGCGACGGCCCCAGGCCGCACGCCTCGATGTATGACGAGAAGCCGATGCCGCGCAGCTTGCCGCGCGACTTGGCTTCGGCCCGGCGACCCTCGAAGCCCTTGTAGTCGGCGATCTTGATCGCCTCATCGATGATCGGCGGGTAGTTGCCCGAATCGTACTGCAGGGCCACCGGCGTCTGATACGGGAACGCCGTCGACGGGATGAAGTTCTTGCGGCGCAGCTCCGCCGGGTCGATCTTCATCTCCTTGGCTGCCTTGCTGACGATGCTCTCGACCACAAAGGTCGCTTCGGGCCGCCCGGCGCCGCGATAGGCATCGACCGGCGCGGTATGGGTGAGCGCCGCCTTGACGTTGGCGTAGATCAACGGCGTCGTGTACTGCCCGGCCAGCAACGTCGCGTAAAGGTAGGTCGGCACCGCCGTCGAGAAGGTCGACAGGTAGGCACCCATGTTGGCCACGGTATTGACCCTGAGCGCCAGGAACTTGCCGTCCTTGTCGAGCGCCAGCTCGGCATGGGTGACATGGTCGCGGCCATGCGCGTCGGTCTGGAAGGATTCGCTGCGTTCGGCCGTCCACTTGATCGGCCGCCCGACCCGCGAGGCCGCCCAGCACACCATCGTCTCGTCGGCGTAGCAGAAGATCTTGCTGCCGAAGCCGCCACCGACGTCGGGGGCGACGACGCGCAGCTTGTGCTCGGGGATGCCCAGCACGAAGGCCGACAGGATGAGGCGCAGCACGTGCGGGTTCTGCGACGTCGACCACAGCGTGTACTGGCCGGTGCCCTTGTCGTACTCCGCCGCCGCAGCGCGCGGCTCCATCGCGTTGGGGATCAGCCTGTTGTTGACCAGATCGAGCTTGGTGACGTGCGCCGCCTTGGCGAAGGCCGCGTCGACATCGGCCTTAACGCCGAGCTCCCAGTCGTAGATCAGGTTGCCCGGCGCCTCGGCATGCACCTGCGGCGTGCCCGCGTCGAGCGCCTTGGAGAGATCGACATTGGCCGGCAGGACGTCATAGTCGACCTTGATCGCCTCGGCGGCATCCTTGGCCTCGTCGTGACTGTTGGCGATGACCATCGCCACCGAGTCTCCGACATAGCGCACCGTGTCGACCGCCATCACCGGATGGGGCGGCGACTTGTGCGGCTGGCCGTGCTTGTCCTTTACCACCCAGCCGCAGATCAGGCCGCCGACCTTGGCGTCGGCGACATCCTTGCCGGTAAAGATCTCGACCACACCCGGCAGCGCCCTGGCCGCCGAGACGTCGATGCTCTTGATCTTGGCATGAGCATGCGGCGAACGCAGGAAGTAGGCATGGGTCGCGCGTGCCAGGGGCAGGTCGTCGACATAGCGGCCGGTACCGGTCAGGAAGCGCTGGTCTTCCTTCCTCTTCACCCGGGCACCGATTCCGGTTTCGGCAGTCATGGCTACACCCCCGCCGACTTCATGGCCGGCGCGGCGGCCAGGATTGCCTTGACGATGTTGTGATAGCCGGTGCAGCGGCAGAGGTTGCCCTCGAGCTCGCGTCGCACGGTGTGCTCGTCGAGCTGGTAGTTGTGGCGCTTCACCATGTCGATGGCGCTCATGACCATGCCGGGCGTGCAGAAGCCGCACTGCAGGGCATGGTTCTCGCGGAATGCCTCCTGCATCGGATGCAGCTTGTCGGCACTCTCGGCCAAGCCCTCGATGGTGATCACCTTGGCGCCCTCGGCCTGAACCGCGAGCATGGTGCAGGACTTGATCGACTTGCCGTCGACGTGGACGACGCAGGCGCCGCACTGGCTGGTATCGCAGCCGACATGGGTTCCGGTCATGCCGAGATGCTCGCGCAGGAACTGAACCAACAGGGTACGCGCCTCGACCTTGCCGGAAACGGCCTTGCCGTTGACGGTCATGGCGACATTGATGGTCATCAAACTTCTCCCTCACATTGTTGGTTCAGGGCGGAGGCGCCGGGGTGCGCCCGCAGGGCGTTGGCGCGACTCTCGCAAGCCATTTGTAGGCCGGTCAAGCGAATTGCGGTTGAAGGCGTCGGTGGGCCGCGTGCAATCCCTACCGGCTCGCGAGGAACACCACGATCAGGATGGCGGCGCCGATGCCGATGATGAGCCAGTGCCGATAGCCGCGCTGCGTTGCGGCGCTCGAAGAGGCGGTCGGGGCCGCGGACGAGCTTGGTTGCGGCGCGGCAACTGCTGCAGCCGATGCCGTGGATGCCGATGGCGAAGGCGGCGACGCCCCGCCGGGTGCGGCCGCTGGTGCGGTCGCCTCGACCACCGGCGGAGTGCCGACCGTGGTTGCGAACTTGCCGAAGAACTCGTCGGCCAGCTTCCTGGCTGTGCCGTCGATCAACCGAGCCCCGACCTGGGCGATCTTGCCGCCGACCTGAGCGTCGACATTGTAGGTGAGCGTGGTGGCGCCCGCGTCGTCAGCCAGGGCAACGACGGCACCGCCCTTGGCGAAGCCGGCCGCCCCGCCCTGCCCTTCGCCGGTGATCTTGTAGCCGTTCGGCGGGTCGATATCGGACAGCGTGACCTTGCCCGTGAAGCTCGCACTGACCGGTCCGATGCGCAGGCGGACCTTGGCCTTCATCTCGGTGTCGGAAACCTTGTCGAGCGATTCGCAACCGGGAATGCAGTCCTTCAGCACCGCCGGGTCGTTCAGTGCCGCAAAAACCTTGTCGCGCGGCGCGGCGATCTTGTATTCGCCCTTGATTTCCATCTGGTAACTCCCGGCTCGGCTCCTACCACTTGCTGGTATAGGAGTCCGGCGGCGGTTCTGCCAGTGGCTCGCGAATCGAGACGTAGATCGTCGCCAGGTAGGGCACGGCCATCAGCAGAGCCAGGGCGGCGAACCAGTCGGCCTGCGTGTTCCAGAACAGGGTGCGGATGACCCAGCGGCCGCCATCGACCGCGACGAGGCCGCCGGCGCCGCCATCGTAAAGCTTGATGGCGCCCTCGGTCACCACCATGACCACCGCCCAGAAGATCAGCAGGAAGGCCAGGACGATCTCGGGCAGAACCGGCCTTACCCTGCTGAAGGAGCGGTCCATGCGGACAAAACCTCGGCTGCCGTCGTAACCGAGCAGTCGGCCGAATGACAGCGCCTTGGCCCAGCGGTCGGCGCGCGACACCGGCTCGGAACGCAGGATGGTGAGCGCTTTCCAGGCCATCAGCACGACGGCCGGAATGACGAAGCTCCAGATCGGGAAGTCGCGGTAGCGGCCATCGATGGCGATCTGGCGGAACCAGTCGCCGAAGCGGATCACGCCGTCATACCAGTCGATGCTGATGACGATCAGGTAGAAGATGCACAGCACCGTCAGGGCGAGATAGAGGACCTGGGCGAGCAGATCGGCGCGCTGCAGGATGCGATAGCGCGGCAGGGAGCGCCAAGCGTGCAGCGCCTCGCGGACCCGCGCCCCGTAGAGCGACGGATCAGCCATCCGTCCGGTCAGGCTGTCGGCAATGCCGCGCAGCAATGCGTAGCTGAAGAGACCGAGCAGCAAGGCCCAGAACGCGACCCCTGCCATCTTCTCGAAATAGAAGGTGCGTGTCAGATCGATCCAGGTTGCCTGTACGTAGCAGGTCGCAATGACTTGGGTGAAAACCGCGAACATCACGATCGCCTTGCTGCCGGCGACGCGGCGCATCCCGACGAAGCCGAGCAGGATCAGACCGGCCGCAAGAGTGGACAGCGCATAGAGAACCCGCCAATGCGGTTCGGCGACCACGGGTTTACCCAGCTCGAACTTGTCGTGGCGTTGCGCGTCCAGCAGGCCCCACGCCGCGCCGACCGTGCCCTCCTGACGTGCCTTCCAGTTCTGGTCGAACGCTTCGACGACGTTGTAGTCGAACTTCTCCCGGTCGGCGACGCCGCGGAAGGTCGAGAAGTATCGCACCTGCTCGACCCGGCCCGGCCGGGCGTCGGAGCGCATGCGACCATCGCTCGGCCAGCCGGTCTCGCCGATGACGATCGTCTTGCCGGGAAAGCGCGCCTGGACCTTCTTGTAGATGTCGACGATGTGCTTCTCGATGCTTGGCTTGCCGTCGGCCTCGCGCCGATCGAGCCCGATCGGCTCGTCCTCCCAGTAGGGCAGGATGTGAATGGTGATGAAATCGACTTCATCGGCCAGCGACGGGTTGCGCAGCCAGAATTCCCAGACGTCGGCATAGGTGACCGGCTGCGACACACGCTGCTTGACCTGGCGGATGTAGCGCCGCAGCTCGTTGGCGGTGAGGTCCTTGCGCAGCAAGGCCTCGTTGCCGACGATCACCCGCTCGATCGTATCCTTATAACGATTGGCATGATCGATCAGCAGGTTGATCTGCTCCAGATTCTCCTTGTCGTTGTCGTTCAGCCAGGCGCCATGCCAGACCTTGAGACCGTATTTGCCGGCAAGCCGCGGCACCGCCTCGAGGTTCTCGCCCGTGGAGTAGGTCCGCACGGCGCGCACTTTGCCCTGCACGCGGCGCAGATCCTCGTCGATCTGGTCGGGCGTCGGGAAGGTACGCGTGAGCGGGCTCTGCCCGGGGCGGTAGGGCGCGAACGACACGCTTTGCAGGGGTGCGGTCGTCCAGCCGGCAATCTCGACCGGCCGGTTCGGCCACCACCACCACAAGAGATTGAGCACCGCCATGCCAACGAACGCAAGCAGCGCTATCAGAGCACGCATGGATGGGTTTTAGCAGCATCGCTTGGCCGAGGTATGGCTTTTCGCGGGCGATTGTCCCCAACGGGAACGTTCTCCTCCCCACGCTTCGCGGGGGAGGAGGCTATGAGGTCCCGCCCCGCTGCACCCCGGCAATCGCCTGGCGCACGATCTGATGGCCACGGAACAGCACCGCTTCCTTCCAATCGTCGGTTTCTGGGTAGAACTGCCGGCGCATGGCCGTCCGCACGGGACCCGCCTCCACACCCAGCGGATCGCCGTATTTGTGCAGCCAGTGATCTGCGCGGAAAGCTCTCTGGCCGCTTTCACGATCGAAGGTGCCGAATTCCAGCGTGCACATCGTGAGCCTCGTCTCGGGCTCCGTCAGCACGCGGTTCAGACCATAGTGGCCCAGGCCATCGCGCGCCTGCGAGGCGGTCTGGCCGCGCTTGGACTCGGTCACCGATTCACCCCAGAAGGCGCGCACCCGGCGCGATGCCGGCGTGTCGATATCGTAGTGGGTGATCGGCTCGCCGTAACCGTAGGGACCGAGGCCGGTGTGGAAGTCGATCACCGCCACGTCCTGCCGCCCCTTGAGAAAGCGATCGGTGATCGCATGCAGGGTCCGGTTCGACCACGACGGTCCGCCGCCGCCGAAGAACATGCCGTCGGCATGGCTGTATTGGCCACCCGACACGGCGCGGAAGAAGGCGACGTCGCCCACCTTCTTGCGGTACGCGGCGAGCTTGGCATCGGCGGCATCGAGGGTTGCCTGACCGAGATCCTTCGGAACCAGCAGGTCGGCGATCTCGAGATAGCCCTCGTTCACCGGGTAGGGCTTGCTGTGATCGACGTAGTTGCGGTTGAGGTCGTTGCCCTCCTCCGTCACCCGGCGCGTCCAGGCAAAGCCGTAGGGATTGATTGCATGGACGAAGACAGCCGCAGTGTCTCGCGGTAGCCCGGCCGCACCGACGTTGGCCAGCCAATCGACCTGGAAGCCCGAGCCGCAATAGCCCTCCACACCGTGCGTGCTGGAAATCGTCACCACCACGCGCGAGGCGTCGTCCGGTCCGAGGCGCGCCACGTCGGTCGACAGGGCTTGCCCCTTCGGACCCTTGCTCGGATTTTCGTAGCGATAAGTCCGGGCGCCGGCGATCCGCGCCGCCGCCAGGAACTTGTCGCGCGCCTCGTTGTAGTCTGCTGCGAAGGAATGGATTCTGGGCATGGAACCTGTTCAGGTGCGCAGGGTCAGGCCGCCATCCACCACCAGCTCATGGCCGGTGATGAAGTCGGCTTCGTCGGACGCCAATAGCAGCGCACCTCGGGCAATGTCGATCGGCTGGCCGAGCCGGCGCAGGGCCGCCTTCTTCTCCCAGACGGCGCGGATCTCGGGCTTGTCGAAATTGGTCCGCGTCATCCCGCTGTAGATGGCGCCCGGGCAGACATAATTGGCGGTGATGTTGAACTTGCCGAGCTCGAGCGCGAGCGTGCGGGTGAGCCCGCCGACGCCGGCCTTGGAGGCGCAGTAGGCCGCCAAGCCGTAGTCGGTATCGAAGGCCATCACTGAGGCGGTGTTGACGATGCGGGCCCTGCCCTTCGCGCGGGCACGCGCCTTGAGAGCCGGGATGGCTTCCCGGCAGATCCGGAACATCGCCCGAACGTTGACGGCATTGACATGGTCCCACTGCTCGTCGGTCATCTCCTCGACGAAGGCTCGGCCGCTCACGCCGGCATTGTTGAACAGGATGTCGAGGCCGCCGTAGGTCTCGACCGCCTTGGCCACGATCCGTTTGGGTGCATCGTCGCCGGTGATGTCGCAGGCAAAGGCGGTGATCCGGTTGTTGCCGGCATGGGCCTGCTCGATGGCCGATTCCGGCCGATCGACCGCGAGCACTTGAGCGCCCTCGTCGGCGAACAGCTGGGCGGATGCCGCGCCAATGCCCGACGCCGCTCCGGTGACAATCGCGATCTTGCCGTCCAGCTTGCCCATGCGCCTCTCCCTCACTCGACCTTCACTCCGGATGCCAACGCCACGCGTTGCCACAAGGCGAGGTCGCGTTCGAGCACCTCGCCAAAAGCCTTTGCCCCACGCCCGACCGGATCGGCGCCCAGCTTGACCAGGCGCTCGCGCATTTCGGGCGTCTCCGCCGCCTCCACGAAGGCGCGCTCCAGCCGGCGAATGACGGTACGCGGCGTACCTGCGGGCGCCATGATGCCCGACCACACCACCACTTCCGCTGCCGGCCATCCGGCTTCCGCCATGGTCGGGACGTCGGGGAACAACGCCGACCGACTCGAGGTCGTCACCGCCAGTGGGCGCAGCTTGCCCGCCGCGACCAATGGCGCCACCGAGGCCGTGCTGGTGAACATGCCCTGCACCTGCCCGGCCTGCAGGTCGTTCAACGCCGGCGCCGCGCCGCGATAGGGGACGTGCACGACGTCGATCTCGGCCGCGAGCTTCAAGGTCTCCATGATCAGATTCGAAACCGTTCCAACGCCGGTCGAAGCATAGTTGAGCCCACCGCGATGGGCCCGCGCTTCGGTCACGAAGTCTTCGAGCGTGCGCACGTTCGACTTGCCGGCGACGACCAGCACCATGGGGGTGTCGGCAAGGTGCACCACCGGCACCAGGTCCTTTGGCGGATCGAAGGTAAGCGATCGATTGATCCAGGGCGGAATGGTCACCTGGGCCGCAGATGCCAGCAGCAGCGTGTAGCCGTCGGGTTCGGCCTTGGCGACCGACGCTGCGCCGATCAGGCCCGCCGCGCCGCCGCGATTGTCGATGATGATGGGCTGGCCCAGGAGCCCACTGGTTTCCTGCGCAACCAGCCGTGCCAACACGTCGATCGAGCCGCCGGCGGCGAACGGCACCACGAGCGTGATCGGCCGCGTCGGAAAGTCGTCGGCACGAAGCGGCTGCGGCACGAATGGCGCGCCGACAAGGGTCCAGAATCGGCGCCGGACGAGCATCACCGCCTCGACCTCAGGCCACGGTCAGGACAACCTTGCCGGTCGCCTTGCGCGACAGCAGCGCGTTCATGGCGTCGGCGCCCTTCTCGAGCGGGAAGCGCATGGACACGTGCGGCTTCAGCTTGCCCTCGCCATACCACTTCAGCAACTCGTCGAAATTCTTGCGCGCTTCCAACGGCTCGCGACCACGCCACGCGCCATAGAACACGCCCCGTACGTCGCAGCTCTTCAGCAGCGCGAGATTGGCCGGCAGCGACGGGATGCGGCCGGCAGCGAAGCCCACCACCAGCAGGCGACCGTACCACGCGATGCAACGCACCGACTCGTCGAAGGCATCGCCGCCGACCGCGTCGTAGATGATGTCGGCGCCGTTGCCGTTGGTGAGCTCCTTCACCTTGTCGCGCATCTTCTCCTTGTTGTAGTTCACGAACATGGTGGCGCCGTATTTGCGGCAGATCTCCATCTTCTCGTCCGAGCCGACGGCGGCGATCACCTTAAGCCCCATCAGAGCGCCGAGCTCGACCGCGGTCAGGCCGACGCCGCCCGACGCGCCGGTCACCAGCAGGATCTCACCCGGCTTGTAGTTGCTCCTCTGCTTCAGCGCGTAGTACGAGGTGCCGTACGTCATGGTGAAGGCGGCGCCGTCCTCGTAGCTCATGTTGCTCGGCATCTTCAGGAGATTGCCTTGGTCGACGACCGCCTCGCTGGCGTAACCACCATGACCGATCATGCCGATCACGCGGTCGCCCACCGCGTAGCCGGTGACGCCTTCGCCCACCTCGGTGACGTCCCCGCCAATCTCGTGGCCGGGAGCGAAAGGACGCGGCGGCTTGAACTGGTACTTGTCTGCGATGATCAACGTGTCGGGAAAATTGACGCCGGCCGCGCGAATGGCGACCCGCACCTGGCCCTTGCCGAGCGGCGCGGATGGCATCTCCACCAGCTTAAGGCTTTCCGGCCCGCCCGGCTTTTCGCTCAGCATCGCGCGCATGTCGTCCGCTCCGTCTCGCTGTTTCGTGGCATGGCGGCATTGATACGATGCCCCGCCCCTCAGCGTCCATGGCAGCCTCGGTCGTGCTAGAAGGGCCGACTTTCGCGGGGAGAAAATCAATGCGCTCGTTTCTGTTCGTCCCGGCCGACTCGGAGCGCAAGCTCGCCAAGGGGGCACTTTCCGGTCCCGACGGGCTGATTCTCGACCTCGAGGATTCGGTCGCCGCTGATCGCAAGCAGGTCGCGCGCGACATGGCACTCGCCTATCTGCGCAGCGCCGATCGCGGCGGCCCTAGGCTTTACGTCCGTGTGAATGCGCTCGACACCGGCCTGACGCTCGGTGACCTCGCCATCGTGATGCAGGGCCATCCCGACGGCATCGTCTTCCCCAAATGCGTCGGCCAGGCCAACCTCGACCTGCTGGCGAACTATCTGGACGCATTCGAAGCGCGCGAAGGCATCGAGGCCGGCACGACCCGGATCCTGACGATCGCGACCGAAAGCGCGGCCGCTGTGCTCGCCCTGACGGCGGCGCCGGCAAGGCATCCTCGCCTGATGGGCCATTCGTGGGGCGGCGAGGACCTGATGGCCGATCTTGGCGCGCTGGCCAAAGGGCCGACGCCGGGCACCTACGATGACACGTTCCGATTGGCCCGCACGGTCAACCTGATGGCGGCGGTGACCGCCGGCGTCACCGCCTACGACACGGTCTATCCCGACATCAGGAATCTCGACGGCCTGCGCGCGGAGGCGCGCGATGCGCGTCGCATGGGCTATGGCGGCAAGATTGCCATCCATCCCGGCCAAGTCGAGATCATTCACGAGGTGTTCACGCCAAGCACCCAGGAAGTCGACTGGGCCAGGCGCGTCGTCGCCGTGTTCGAGCATTCGCCGGGTGCCGGCGTGCTGACCCTCGACGGCAAGATGCTCGATCGGCCTCACCTCGTCCTGGCGCGTCGCCTGCTCGAGCGGGCGCGCTGATGAGCGAGCGCGGCGCGCTGCTGCCGACTCTCGATCGGCTGTTCGCCGGGCCCCGCGATTCGCTTCTCACCGTGTCGACGATCCTCGAAGGGCTGGAGAACCGCTCCTATGCCTTCGCCGTCGCCGTGCTCAATCTGCCCAACTGCATTCCGACCGGGATTCCCTGGTTGTCGACCATTACCGGCGTGCCCATGCTGCTGCTGGTCGGACAGTATTTCATGGGCCGACCGTCGCCCTCCCTGCCGGCTTTCATCGGCAAGCGCGGCCTGCAGCGCGGAAAGCTGCAGGATTTTCTCGGCCGCATCAGGCGCCATCTTCGCAAGCTCGAGCGGACCATCCATCCACGCCTGGAAATGTGGGTCAGCGGAACGCCACGCCGCCTGCTGTTGCTGGCCTGGACGGCCAACATCTTCATCCTCGCGTTGCCGATACCTTTCGATAACCTCTTTCCCGCCTGGGCCGCCCTCTTCTTCTGTCTGGCCCTGATCGAGGGCGACGGCGTAATGGCCGTGTTGGGTTGGCTTCTTACCTTAATCACCGCGGCGTGGACCGTGTTCCTGCTGATGATCGGGCACGCAGCGATCATCGGGGCGCTCGCCGCCTTACGCAAAGTCCTGTTCGACTGATCTGTACGAGGCTCACCATGACAAGCTCATCCGACAACCTCACGGAGCTGCTCGCCAATCTGGAACGTGGCGAATCGCTACCGGCGCGCTGGTACACCGACCCGTCGATCGCCGAACGCGAGCTCGCCCGGATATTCCGCAAGAGCTGGATCTATGTCGGTCCGCTGGCGCATCTCGCGAGCCTCGGTGACTACATTACCGGGCACGCGGGCGGGGTTCCCGTCGTTGTCGTGCGCGGCGAAGCCGGCCTCGCGGGCTTCGTGAATGTCTGCCGGCATCGCCGTCACGAGGTCATGAAGGGACGTGGCAACGCCAGAATGATGATGTGCGGTTACCATGCCTGGACCTACGACCTCGCCGGCCAGCTTCGGCGCGCGCCGCGCTCGGAAGGCGCCCCCGACTTCCGGCTCGAGGATTTTCCGCTTCTGCCGATCCGCGTCGAGACGCTGGGACCGCTCGTGTTCGTGAACCTCGACGAGGAAGCCCCGCCGGTGCAGTCCTTCTTCGGGCCGGTTCTCGACATCATCGCCAAGAGCGGCATCGTGTTCGACGAGCTCGAGCACCACAGCCGCGCCGAGGGCCAGTCTCCGGCCAACTGGAAGGCGATGCTCGAGAACTACCTCGAATGTTACCACTGCGCGATTGCCCATCCGGGATTCAGCGCCGCGATCGACGTCCGGCCCGATCAGTACAAGTACGAATCACGAGAATGGTTCTCGACGCAGATCGGGCCGGTGAAGCAGCCGGCAGGGGGCCGGGGCAAGCCGCCGCCCTACGATGTGACGGGTGCCGTCGGTGAGTCGCAATATCATTTCCTGTGGCCGAACCTCACCATAAGCATCAACCCGGGATTTCCCAACCTGTCCGCCGAGCTCTGGATACCCGAAGGTCCGGGCATGACCAGGGGCTTCTCCGACCGGTTCTTCGGCCGAGGCGTCACCCAGGAGTTCGCCCAATCCTTGATCGCCTTCAACGAGCAGGTCGCGGCCGAGGACGATCTTCTCACCGACTCGGTGCAACGCGGCCTGATGGGTGGCCTCCCCGACCGCGGCCGCTTCCTGCCCAACGCCGAGCCGCTGGTCCTCGACTTTCAGCGCAAGATCATCCGCGCGATCGCGGGAGAGAATTGAAAGCTTCCTTCCTCCTATGAAAATGAGGCGGTAACCCGCCTCATTTTCTCAGCGTCGCAGTGCGCCCCGGGCGTGCTGAGTATCTCCCCGGTAACGGGGAAGGAAGAGAGTTAGTACGAGCGCGGCAAACCCAGCACGTGCTCGGAGATGAAGTTCAGGATCATGTTGGTGGAGATCGGTGCCACCATATAGAGGCGCGTCTCGCGGAACTTGCGTTCGATGTCGTATTCCTCGGCGAAGCCGAAGCCGCCGTGGGTCTGGACGCACATGTCGGCGGCGGCCCAGGCCGCTTCCGAGCCCAGCATCTTGGCCATGTTGGCTTCCGCGCCGCAGGGCAGCCCGGCCTCGTAGAGAGTCGCCGCCTTGCGCACCATCAGGTCAGCAGCCTCGGTCTGGGCGTAGGCACGCGCGATCGGGAACTGGACGCCCTGGTTTTGGCCAATCGGACGGCCGAACAGCTTGCGTTCCTTGGCGTAGTCCGCCGCCTTCTCGATGAACCAACGGGAGTCGCCGATGCACTCGGCGGCAATCAGCACACGCTCGGCGTTCATGCCGCCGAGAATGTAGCGGAAGCCCTGCCCTTCGACGCCGACCAAGTTCTCCGCCGGGACCTCCATGTTGTCGAAGAACACTTCGGTCGTGTTGTGATTCATCATGGTGCGGATGGGCCGAATGGTGAGGCCCTTGCCGAGTTCCTCGCGCATGTCGACCACGAACACCGACAGGCCTTCCGTGCGCTTCGCCACCTGGTCCCGCGGCGTCGTGCGGGCCAGCAGCAGCATCAGATCGGAATGCTCGGCGCGGCTGGTCCACACCTTCTGGCCGTTCACCACGTAGGTGCTGTTGTTCTTCTTCACCGCGGTGGTGCGCAACGCCAGCGTATCGGTGCCGCTGCTCGGCTCGGTCACGCCGAACGCCTGCAGGCGCAATTCGCCGCTGGCGATGCGCGGCAGGTAGCGCTGCTTCTGCTCGGCGCTGCCGTGACGCAGCAAGGTTCCCATGATGTACATCTGGGCGTGGCAGGCTGCTCCATTGCAGCCCGCGCGCTGCACCTCTTCGAGGACGGCCGCCGCCGCCGAGATGCCGAGGCCGGCGCCGCCATATTCCTCCGGGATCAGCGTCGCCAGCCAGCCGGCGTCGGTCAGCGCCTGCACGAACTCGGTCGGATAGCCGCGTTCGCGGTCGAGCTTGCGCCAGTAGGCGCCATCGAACTTCAAGCAGAGCTGGCGGACCGCGTCGCGGATTTCCGGATGGGTGGGGGCGTAGGGATTTTCCATGGCGGGCGACCCTAAAGCACATTCCGATTGGCAGGAACAGCCAAACGGAATGTGCCTGTGCCAATAACCAACCCTGTGCGCGCATTCCCGATTTGAAGGAACCGCAAGCGGTTCCATCAAATCGGGAATCGCCCTAGTCCCGCCCCTGCTCCCATGCAACGCGCGCCAAGGAGTCGATCATCGCACCGTGAACTTCGGCGCCGAATCCATCGACCGTGGCCTCGCGGCGCGCGGTGACGCCGTCCACGGCACCCGCCTCGTCGACGATCGCCCGGGTGACGGAGAGATCGCGTTCCGCCGTCAGGAATTTGCGGATGGCCCCGCCCCATTCCGGGCGACGAACGGCGAGTGCGGCCATCAAGCCATAGGCTCCCCAGTTCGACACGCCGGCGACCACGAGATGGTCGCAAGAGGTCACGCAGGCGATCTGTTCGCCATTGGGCACCGTGCGGGCGATGAGACCGGCCGGCAGCCATCCCATGCCGATCTCGTTGCCGCCGTCGCCGACCGCGATCCGGGTCCAGTCGCCGCCGAGGAACAGATCGTCGAGCGGCGCCGTCCAGGCCGAGACGTCGACGCCGCGCATGTTGCGCGGCCGGCCGTCGGCGCTGCGGCCGCAGCGCTCGATGACGACGGCGTGGCTGATTCCTGCCGCGCGCCATGCCTGCGCGATGCGGTCAATACCCGGCGCATCGGGAACGCCGACCTCGTCGACCGCCACGCCGCCACCGGCCGCCGCGACCGCCACGCGCACGGCGTCGGCGCAGGGCGTGTCGACGGCAATCCGCACCGGCAACCCGCACGCCGCAAGCGCGCAGGCCAGTAGCGCGGTCCCGACCGGCCCGTCGGTCTCCGGCGCCCTCACCTCGTCACGCGGCACGAAGAAGCCCGTGATCAGGCCGACGCTGCTCGCCGCGGCCAGTGCATCGGCTGCGGCGCCCAACCCGCCGGCGCTTGCCGCGATCAACTCCTGCGTCTTGCGGCCGACATCGCGGCAGACCAATGCTTCGATGGCGGCGATGCGCCTCGCGATCTCATTTCTCGTGGGCGACATACACTCCCGTCCAGCCGACCGGCGGCTCCTCGAGCAGGCCGTCGATCCTCTTGCGCATCATCGCGTAATACCCTTGCCGCCAGCCGACCTCGGCGGCGGCTGCTTCGCACTCGTCTATCATGCCGAGCGCCTGGGTGAAGCCCCCCGCCCGGTACTGGGCTAGAAAGACCGCCTGACGCTCCGTGAGTGTCTGAAACGCCTGCGTCTTCGCCATCGTCGGGCCTCCAATGAGCACATAGGCCCGTTGTGCCTCGGTCTTGCCCTTGACCATGATGAGGTCGATCTCGAGGGTGGCATGGAGTGGCACCTGCGCCCTGGTATTCTCGCCGATGATGATGGCCACCGCGTAGGTCTTGCACTGGCCCTCGAGCCGCGACGCGAGGTTCACGTCGTCGCCGATGCACGAATAGGTGAGACGCTGGGTCGAGCCGAAGTTGCCGACCGAGGCATGTCCCGTGTTCAGGCCGATGCCGATGTTGACCGGGATATGTCCGTGACCCTCCGCCTCCGCTTCGGCCTTCCATTGCTCGTTGAGCACGACGAGGGCGGTCTGCATGGCGAGGGCCGTGTCGCAGGCCTTCGCGGCATGGCCTTCCAGGGTGAGCGGCGCGTTCCAGAAGGCCATGATCGCGTCACCCATGTATTTGTCGATGGTGCCGTCGTGCGACAGGATCAGGTCGGTCATCGGCGTCAGGAAGCGGTTCATGAAGCGCGTCAGACCTTGCGCATCGAACTGCTCGGAGATCCGCGTGAAGCCGCGAACGTCGGTGAACATCACAGTGATCTCGCGCACCTCGCCGCCGAGCTGCAGCAGCTCGGGTTGGCGAGCGACCTGCTCGACGACATCGGGGGACAGGTACAGGCCGAAGGCGCCACGGATCTGTGCGCGCTCGCGCTCCGTCCTCATGAAGACGAGCGCAGTCCCGGTGACGTAGATCGCCGCCAGGGTGACCGGCGGATAGATCGGATCGAACAGCAGGTGATATTCGGAGAATGCAAACCAAGGCACCGCAAGACCGATGCCGATGAAGATTGCGGCGACCACCGTCATCCGCCCCGCCGACAGCCGCGGCAGCAGCCAGACGAACAGCACGCCAATAGCCGCCAGGTAAAGGAACTCGGCGCCATCGGCGAAATCGGGCCGCGACAGGAAGTCGTGCTCGATCATCTGTTCGGCGAGCTGGGCCTGCACCTCGACGCCCGGCACCGAATCGTTCACCGGCGTGCTGCGCATGTCGCGCAGGCCGATGGCGCTGGTGCCAATGAACACGATCCGCCCTTCAAGGGCCTCGGGCGGGACCTCATCGCGCATGACCGCCCGCGCCGAGACGAAGCGCTCCTCGCGATGGCCGGTGTCGTAGAGCGTCAAGCGTCCCTTGGCATCGGTGCTCACTTCGATATCGCCCGTCCTGATGGCGACGATCCCGGTGCGCTCGCCGAAGGAATATTGTCCGCTGGCACCCGACGACTTGATGACATAGGTGCTGGCGCCCTGCGCGACACGCAATGCCTCGATCGACAGGGCCGGAAACAGTCCTTCTTGCCCGACCACGCGGAACAGCATCGGAATGCGCCGGATGACGGCACTTTCCAGATCGGTGTTGACGCTGCCATTGCCCTTCGCCGCGGCCTCGAGCAGCGGGATGGCGCGTACCGTGCCCTGCTGCAGGGGAAGGAACTGGGCAGGGTCGTCGCCGGCGAAAGCCGTGCCGTGGTAGCGGCGCGGTGCCTGGGGATTTGCCTTCGGATCGAAGCCGAACCCCAGCACGACGCGCGATTGGGCCATGGCATCGGCCAGTACCTGGTCGTTGTCCTGGATCGCCGCCGCAATCTTCGCCACCGTGGCCGGATCGGTGTAGGCAATCAGGTCGCGAACCATGTGCTTCAGCGAGGAGCGGTCCGGTTCGCTGAACACGATGTCGAAGGCGATCGTGGCCACGCCCTTCTCGGTAAGCTTGGCGACGAGTTCGGCCACTCTGGTGCGGGGCCACGGCCATTGGCCATATTCGGCCAGGGAAGCCTCGTCGATGTCGATGATCCTGACGGGCGTCGCCGGATTGTAGACCCGTGGCTTCAGCCGTTCGTAGACATCGAAGGCGAAGTCGCGCAGTCGCGACAATTCGACGGGGTCGATGATCCGCAAGGCCAGCGCGCCGACCAGCACGAGCAGAGCGGCAAGGAACGGGATTCGCGCATTGTTGCGACCGAGCAGCCAACCCATGCGCATTCGACGCCCGACCCTCCTGAGAACGCCACTTTACGGAAGGACACCCCACAAGCCAAATAGCGCACCTTGTCGACCCCCGCCGCAACATCGATCGTCGCCGGCATCTATTTCCGGGTGGCTGCTCTCGCCCTGTTCTCGACGCTCGATGCGCTCGTGAAGTGGTTGGGTGATGCATACGGGCCGTTCCAGATGATGCTGTTCCGCAGCAGCGTCGCCCTGGTACCGCTCTATTTCCTGTATCGCTCCCAAGGCGGCCTGAAGCTCGTCCGCAGCAGGAAGCCGGTGCTGCAATCCCTTCGCATCGCTGCCGGCTTCGGCAGCCTGTTGGGATTCTTCTACGTCTTCCCCCGCATGCCGCTGGTCGACGCCTATGCGATCTCCTATGCCGCCCCGCTGTTCATGGTCGGGCTTGCCGCCCTGGTCCTGGGCGAGAATGTCGGCTGGCGGCGGTGGAGCGCCGTCGCGGTCGGCTTCATCGGTGTGATGGTCATGCTCGAACCATGGACCATCTCGATCCATTGGCTGTCCCTGGTCGTGCTGCTCGCCACTTTCAGCTATTCCGTGTCGACCGTCCTCACCCGCCTGATCAGCCGCTACGACCACGACGCGGCGACGATCTTCTGGCACTGCATTTTCGCCAGCCTGGTCTCGCTGATCGGCGCCATCCCCGATTGGAAGTGGCCGCCGCTCGCCGACTGGTTCTGGCTTTGCTCGCTCGGCCTGATCGGGGGTGTCGGCCAGATCCTGGTCACGCGGGCGCTGCGCATCGCGCCGGCTTCGACCCTGGCGCCCTTCGACTACAGCTCCATCGTTCTGGCGGTCCTGTTCGGCTACCTGTGGTTCAAGGAGGAACCCTCCCCCGCAGTCTGGTTCGGGCTGCCGCTGGTCATCGGGTCGGGACTCTATATCCTTTATCGTGAAAGGGTCCGCGCCCGGGAGGCTCGCCAGGCCGCGCGATCCCCATTGACGGCCGGCGCACGGCATTGACGAACGGGCCGTCCAACCACATCTTGTAGGCCATGAGCGAAACCTCCTTCTCCGTCACCGACAACGCCGCCAAGCGGATTGCCTTCCTGGCCGCCAAGGAAGCACGGCCGGTCATGATGCGGGTCGCCGTCCTGGGCGGCGGCTGCTCGGGTTTCCAATACAATTTCTCATTCGAGGAACAGCAAAACGAGGACGACCTCGTGATCCATCAGGGCGATGCATCGGTGCTGGTCGACAGCACGTCGCTCGAGCTGCTGAAAGGCAGCCAACTCGACTTTGTCGAGGAAATGGTCGGCTCGTCCTTCCAGGTGAAGAACCCGAACGCGACATCGTCCTGCGGGTGCGGCAACTCGTTCAGCGTATGAGCTGGCAGCGTATGAGCGGGCAGCGTATGAGCGGGCGGCGTATGAGCTGGCGGCGCATGACTCGGCCGCGATGAAGATCGCGACCTGGAACGTCAATTCTGTCCGCAAGCGGACGGGTAATCTCGTGGCGTGGCTGGAAAGCGCCCGGCCCGACATCGTCGTCCTGCAGGAGTTGAAGGCGCTCGAGCCCCAGTTCCCGCGCCTTGAAATCGAGGCCATCGGCTACAAGGCCGAGATTGTCGGGCAGAAGGGCTTCAACGGTGTCGCCCTGCTGTCGCCGCATCCCGTCGAGATCACCGCACGGGCCCTCCCCGACGCCGCTCCCGACGAGCAGGCACGCTACATCGAGGGCCGCATCGAGACCAAGGACGGACCGCTCACGGTCGGCGGTCTCTACCTGCCCAACGGCAACCCGATCAGCACCGACAAGTTCGCCTACAAGATCGCCTGGATGGAGCGCCTGCGGCGCCGGGCCAAGGAGCTGCTCGCGCGCGAGGAGATGTTCGTGCTGGGCGGCGACTACAACGTCTGCCCGACCGAGATGGACGTCTACGATCCCAAGGCCTTCGCCAACGACGCGCTGTGCCAGCCTCAATCGCGCGCCGCCTTGCGGTCACTGCTCAATCTCGGGCTCACCGACGCCATCCGCGCGTTCGTTCCGGAAGGGACGTGCTACACTTTCTGGGACTATCAGGCCGGCGCCTGGGCCAAGAACTGGGGGCTGCGCATCGACCACCTGCTGCTGTCGCCGCAGGCCGCCGACCGGCTGACCGCCGCCGGCATCGACAAGGTCGAGCGCGGCAAGGTCGAACCGTCAGACCATGTTCCCGTGTGGTGCGAGCTCGACGTCGCGGCTTGACGTCCCAAACTGCTGGGTCTTGCCCTGAATATCATTCGCGAACGTTCAAGCCGCGTTCATTTTCGTGCTCCTCTCCCCCGATAGGGGGAGTGGAACATGAGGTGAGTTACGACGTCACTCCGCCCCTGACCCGATCACGCCGCCATCGGCGATGATGCATTGGCCGCAGACGAAGGCACCGGCCTTGGAGGCCAGGAACACGGCCACGCCGCCGATATCGTCGGGCTGGCCGATCCGCTTCAGCGCGGCCTTGCTCTCCTGCGCCCCTCGGATCTGAGGGTTCTCCCACAGCGCCCGGGCGAAGTTGGTCTGGATCAGGCCGGGGGCAATGGCATTCACGCGGATATTGTGCTTGCCCCATTCCATGGCGAGAGACTTCACCAGCGACAGGTCCGCCGCCTTGCTCATGTTGTAGGCCGCGATGTGTGCCGAACCGACCAGCGCGCCGATCGACGACACGACGATGAACGCGCCGTCGCGCCGTTCCGCCATTTCCGGGCCGACCAGGTTCATCAGCCACAAGTTGGACATGACGTTGTTCATCATGATCTTCTGGAACACGTCCTCCTTGAGCCCGGTCAGCGGGCCGAAGTAAGGGTTGGAGGCGGCATTGCAGACCATGATGTCGATCTTGCCGTAGGCCTTGCGCGCCGAGGCTACGAGCCCTTCGAGTTGCGCCCGGTCGGAGATGCTGGCGGCGACCGCTGTCGCTTCACCGCCCTTTTCCTTGATTCCCTTCACCACCTCTTCGCAGGCCGGCAGCTTGCGGCTGGAGACAACCACCTTGGCGCCGTGCGCCGCCATCTGCTCGCAGATCGAACGGCCGATGCCGCGGCTGCCGCCGGTCACCACAGCCACCTTGCCGGTCAGGTCGAACATCATTGCGCCGTCTCCTCGCCTTCAAGTCGCGGCCGACCTTAGCGGCGCGCGGGCGAACAGCGCAATCAGCTCGACATGCGGCGACCACAGGAACTGATCGATCGGCAGGAGTTTCTCCAGTCGGTATCCGCCGTCCTGCAACGTGCGCGCATCGCGCGCGAAGCTGCCGGGGTCGCACGAACCGTAGACCACGCGCGGAACCTTGGCGCGGGCAAGCTCGCCGGACTGCGCCAAGGCGCCCGCGCGTGGCGGATCGAGCACGACGGCATCGAACGCCGCGAGCTCGTTGGCAGTGAGGGGATTGCGGAAAAGATCGCGCTTCTCGACCGAGACCTTGCCGTCAGCCGTCCGGCGACGCGCCGTCTCGATCGCCGCGACGGCCGGCTGGTCGCTCTCGAACAGCGCGAGCTTGCCCGCCCGGCCGAGCGATAGCGCCCCGATGCCGGCGAAGAGATCGACAACCCGCGGTGCATCGCCCGCCCATTCGGACACTGCCAACCGCATCGCCTGCTCCGCGCGCTTGGTCGCCTGCAGGAAGGCGCCAGGCGGCGGCTCGATGGGCATGTCACCGAGCAAGAGAATCGGCGGACGGCGCACGACGATCGGTTCGGCGGTCGCGCGATCGCCCCAACTCAGCCTTGCCAGGTCGGCGCGCTCGGCCAGCGCCACGAGATCCTGCCGCCGGTCGAGAGACAGGTCGAGGCGCTTGTGCGGCCGCAGCAGCAGGTCGAGGCCACTATCGGTTTCGTTCACGATCGCATCGGCGGCCCCGCCGTCGGGCAGGACCTTCGACAGTGCGGCGCGCAACGCTTCCAGCACGGCGGCAACGGCCGGCCGCAACACCGGGCAGGTCTCGACATCGACAATCCGCGGATTGGCGCGCTCGTGGAAGCCGGCCAGCACACGCCGTCCCTGGCGCCGGATGACGAAGTCGGCGCGGCGGCGCTCGCCCGGCACGCCACTCACCGGCGGCTCGAAGCGCGGCGCCTCGACGCCGCGCTGGGCCAGAGCGCGCGAGATCAGTCCGACCTTCCAGGCCGTATAGGCATCGCGCCGCCAATGCTGCAGGGCGCAGCCGCCGCACGTCCCGAAATGCCGACAGGGCGGTGTCTCGCGATGCCGCGACGGCGCCAGCACCTCGGTGAGCTCGGCCGCGATGCCGTCTCCGCGCTTATCGTGCGGCTCCGCCTCGACCGTCTCGCCAGGCAGCGTGAAGGGCACGAAGTAGCGCTGGCCGGCATGCTCTCCGATGCCATCGCCGCGCGCGCCGATCTCCTGGATGTCGAGCGTGACGCTCACATCCGCACTCACCCCAGCCAGCTCTTGGCCGGGCGCATCTCGCCGACCAGCAGCCCGACCACGTTCTTGACCGTCGGACGCAGGATCTCCGCGCCGAGACCCGCCGGCAGCACGCCGAGATGACCCATCAGCGTCGCCATCGCGACCTCGGATGCACGTGCCGCCCCGTCCCACATCTTGAGCGCGATGCCGAGACCAAGTGTCGGTAGCATGCCGCAGAACACGCCTTCGGCGCCGGTCTTGATCTGCGCCACGCCAGGCAACGCCGCATTGATGCGGGTGCAGAAGCGGCCGGTGCCCGCCATCATGAAGGGCTCGGCATTCATGGCGGCCCTGATACGTCCCGCGGCGTCGGCGTGACGGCTCGACAGGCGCGACGGGTCGGCCATGCTCGCCATGGCGCGCGCCAGGCTCACGAGCGGCGTCGCCAGGGTCGGAATACCGCAACCGTCGATGCCGTGGGGAAAGCCATTGGCGTCGACACCGCACAGGTCGGTCATGACTTCGCGCAGACGGCGCTGCACGGGATGATCGTATCGGATATAGCCCTTCGTCGGCTCGCCACGGGTCACCGCCGTGGTCAGGAAGCCGCTGTGCTTGCCCGAGCAATTATTGAAGGCAGGGGTCGGCGTCTTGCCCTCGCGTACCAGTTCCTCGAGCGTCGCCGGCAGGCGCGGTGGATGGATGCCGCATTCGAGATCGCTTTCGTCGAGCCCGATCCGCCTCAGCCACGCCCGCACCGTCTCGACATGCCGCTTCTCGCCGCTGTGCGAGGCACAGGCGAGCGCGATGTGCTCGTTGCCGAGACCGAAGCGCTCGACCGCGCCGCTTTCGACGAAAGCCATGGCCTGGATCGGCTTGTTGGCGGAGCGCGGCAGGATCGGCGTGTCGACGTCGCCCCACGAGGCGACGATCGTGCCGTCTGCCTTGACGACCGCGGCGATACCTTCGTGCCGGCTCTCGACCACTGGACCGCGCGTCACCTCGATGGCGACGATGTTGCTGCTCACCACGCGCGCTCCAGCTTGACCACGGTAATGTTGTCCTGGTGCTCGGCTTCGACCGCGAGAACGGCATCGATCAGCGCCTGGGCCGGCCGCTGGGCGACTGCGGCGATCGCGGCCCCGTCCAGCGTTTGGACGCCGTCACTGCACAGCAGGAGACGGGCATCGGGCTCGAGCTTGCGGCTGCCCCTGTCGATCAGGGTGAGCTTCTCGCCCATGACCGCCTCGCGCAGCGTGTGACGGGCCGGGTGATGCTCCGCTTCCTCGGCCGTCAGCATGCCGCGCTTCACCATCGCCTCGATCTGGGGAACCATCGAATGATCGGCGTTGAGCCGCATGATCTGGCCCATCGACACCAGGAAAAACGGCGAATCGCCGACGCTGATCCAGCGCACCTCGTCGCCGCGCACTTGGACCGCGACCACCGTGGCGCCCATGCCGGCGAGGTCGGGCTTGACGGCAGCACCACGCCGGACGGCATCGTTGGCATCCCGCAGACCGTCGGAAAGGCCGCCACCCTGCTCCATCGAGTGAACGAACGCCTCGACGACGAGCTTGCTTGCCACCGCGCCGCCGGCGTGGCCGCCCATCCCGTCGGCCACGACGGCGAGCAACGAGCCGTCGCCCAGGGTCCTCAGCGCCCAGCTGTCTTCCTGATAGGCCCGCGCCCCCTGGTGCTGAACACCCTCGCCCCGCCAACCGCTCGACATGGCTAGTGCCAGACCGCCGGCAGCTTGCTGAGGCCGCGCAAGGTGAAGGTGTGCCGCCACGCCGGTGCATCCATCTCCGGCAGACGAATGTTCGGGATGCGCTCGATCAGCGCCGCGAACACCAGCTCCGCCTCGAGACGCGCGAGCTGCGCGCCGAGACAATGATGGATGCCGCCGCCGAAAGACATCGGCCTGATGTGCTCGCGCGCGACGTCCAGCCGGTCGGGGTCGGGATATTGAGCCGGATCGCGATTGGCCGCGCCGAGCAGGGCGATGATGCTCTCGCCGGGGCCGAGCCGCACGCCACTCAGCTCGACCTCGGTGTTGGTCACGCGACCGGTGAGCTGGACCGACGAATCGTACCGCAGCAGTTCCTCGACCGCGTTGGGAATCAGCGAAGGATCGGCCTTGAGGCGCTCCCATTGGTCGGGTTGGCGATGCAACGCCAGCAGGCCGTTGCCGATCAGGTTGGTCGTCGTCTCGTGGCCCGCGCCGAACAGCAGGCCGATATTGGCATCGAGCTCCTCGGGCGTGAGCTTGTCGCCCGCCTCCTCCGCCCGCACCAGCTCGGTCGTGAGATCGTCCTTGGGCTCGCGGCGCCGCAGCTCGCAGAGCTGCTTGAAGTAGACGCTCGCCATCTGGGTGTTTCGATTGGCCTGGTCGAGCTCCTCGCGCGTCAGCGGCACGGGATCGATGATGCGGCCATTGACGTTGCTGCCGGCCAGGAACGGGGCCCGATGCTCCTCGGGGATGCCGAGCATGTCGCAAATCACGATCACCGGCAGGCGATGGGCGAGGTCGCGCATCACATCCATCTCGCCCTTGTCGATCACCCGGTCGAGCTGCTCGTCGACCAGCGCCTGGATGCGCGGCCGCATGTCCGCGACGCGGCGAGCGGTGAATGCCTTGTTCACCAGGCCGCGCAGGCGCGTGTGGTCGGGCGGATCGAGCACCAGCATGGTTCGGGACAAGTTGGCAATCGCCGGCTCATCGAGGCCCGCCTTGTCGCCGTAGCGGCGGCGCATGTTGCCGACGAAGTCCTTCCCGAACCGCTTGTCGCGCAGGATCAGGGCGACGTCCTCATAACCGGTCGCCAGCCAGAAGCCTTGCGGTGCCTTCAGCACCGGCGCGATCTCGCGCAGCCGCCTATAGTAGGGATAAGGATCGGCGATAAAGGCCGGATCGAGCGGATTGAACGCGGGGGGCGCGTTGGCGGCGGCCAGTGGAGCGATATCGTTCATGGTCACTCCCTTTAGCACGAACCCCCTTGCCGCGCGAACAAGGGCCCCCGTAGCATTGGCCATGTTTTCGTTGACCCAGGGCTTGCGACGCGCCGTACAAACGAGACCCCATGGCCTTGCCACCCATTTCGCCGGCCGCCGCTTCACCTGGCATGAGACCGCCAGCCGCGTCAGCCGTGTTGCCGGGGCACTTTCCGCACTGGACGTGCAGCACGGCGATCGGATCGCCATCCTGGCGCTGAACAGCGATCGCTACTTCGAGTTGATGTACGCCATCCCCTGGATCGGCGCCGTGATGGTTCCGCTCAACACCAGGCTGGCGCCCAAGGAAATCGAGTACATCCTTGCCGACTCCGGCACGGCCATCCTGTTCGTCGATACCGCCATGTCGTCCCACTTGGCGGCACTCGAGCGCAGCATGCCCGGGGTGCGCGAGGTGATCTGGCTCGACGATACGCCGGCGCCGGCCGGCCTGCTGCGCTACGAAGATCTGGTCGCCTACGATCCGGTCGACGACGCCGGTGCAGCCGACGACGATCTCGCCGGGCTGTTCTACACCGGCGGCACCACGGGTCGCGCGAAGGGCGTGATGCTGAGCCATACCAACCTGGTGATCAATGCACTGAACGGCATCGGCGGCATCGGCTTCACGTCGGACACGACCTATATCCATTCCGGCGCCATGTTCCACCTGGCCGACGGCGCCTCGACCTTCGGCGTCACCCTGTCCGGTGGACGGCATGCCTTCGTTCCGCGATTCGAACCGGTCGAGGTGCTGCAGACCATCCAGTTCGACCGGGTCACACATGCCCAGTTCGTGCCGACCATGATCAACATGCTGGCCAACCATCCGCGGCTCGCCGAGTTCGACATCTCCACCCTCTCCCTCATCCTCTATGGCGCCTCGCCGATGCCGGAAGGCGTGCTGCGCAAGGCCATGCAGGTGATGCCGCATGTCCGGCTGATGCATGCCTACGGCATGACCGAGGCCGCGCCGATCGTGACCCTGCTCGATCCGCGCTACACCACCCTGGACGGACCGTTCGCTGGCCGGTTGAAATCCTGCGGCCAGGCGGCACTGGGTTGCGAGGTCAAGGTGGTCGACGCCAACCGGCGCGAACTGCCGCGCGGCACCGCCGGCGAGCTCGCCATCCGCGGCGCCAACATCATGAAGGGCTATTGGAACAAGCCCGCCGAGACCGCTGCCGTCCTGTCCGACGGCTGGTACTATTCCGGCGATGGCGCGACCATGGACGAGGAAGGCTTCGTCTATATCGTCGACCGCCTGAAGGACATGATCATCTCGGGCGGCGAGAACGTCTATTCAGCCGAGGTCGAGAATGCGATCTCTCTGCTGGACGGCGTCGGCGAAGTGGCGGTGATCGGCGTGCCCGACGAGCGCTGGGGCGAGCGGGTGCACGCCATCATCGTCCCCAAGCAGGGCGTCACGCTCAGCGAGGACCAGGTGATGGCGCACTGCCGCGATCACATCGCTGGCTACAAGTGCCCGCGCAGCATCGACTTCCGCCACGAACCGCTGCCCTTGTCCGGCGCCGGCAAGGTCCTGAAACGCGATCTGCGCGAGCCCTATTGGAAGGGACTCACCAAGGCGGTGAATTGATCATCTTGTCTCCTCCCCAGCTTCGCTGGAGAGGAGGATGATCATCGCGCCGATAACTCTCCGCTAGACGAGCGGGACGTAGTCGTAATCGCCCATGCCCTGCAGGACCAGGAACGTGAGCGATCCCGTGCCGGCGTTGGTGACGAGGTGGGGCCGGCCGGCGACGGCGACGTAGGTCTGGCCCGGGCTCAGCCTCACCTCCTCCTTGGGCTTCTGGAGGAATAGCCGCATCTCGCCTTCGAGGACATAGAACGTGTCGCTGATGTTGGTGTGGAAGTGCCAGGGCACGGTCTGTGTCGGCGAGAGCTGCAGCTCGCTGATGTGGAAGCCCGGCCGCTCGGCGTGGCGTGCGCGGCGCTCGACTTCGTAGAGATGGTTTGCGTTCTTGACCGGCTTCAGCCTGTGTTCTGCGCTCATGGTCCGATCCACCCTTGGGTGGAGCGTAACACAGCGCCGACAAGAACGCGCTAGTGTCACGCGGCGCGAGGCCGTATGGGCATGGCCTGGACAGGAGACAGGAAAGAAATGCTTACGATCTACGGCGTCTATCGGTCCCGCGCGTCGCGCAACATCTGGCTGGCGGAGGAGCTCGGCCTTCCCTTCAAGCAGGTGCCGGTGATCCAGCACTACCGCCTGCCGGACGCCAGCGCGCCCGGCGCGCCGCTCCACACCCGCTCGCCGGAATTCCTCAAGGTCAATCCCAACGGGCACGTGCCGACGATCGACGACGACGGGCTGGTGCTGCACGAATCGCTTGCCATCAATCTTTACCTCGCCAAGAAGCATGGCGGGCCGCTGGCGCCGGCCAACGTCGCCGAGGATGGCGAGATGAGCATGTGGGCGCTGTGGGCCGCGACCGAGCTCGAAACGCAGGCGCTGACGATCCAATATCATCGGGTCGGCGGAGCGGCCGTGAAGGATCCCAAGGTCGCCGACGCCGCCGTGGTGGTGCTGCGCGCGCCGTTTGCGGTGCTCGATGCCGCACTGGCCAAGGCCGGTTACCTGGTCGGCGGTCGCTTCACTGTGGCCGACATCAACATGGCGGAGGTCGCACGTTATGCGATGGCTGCGCCGGAGCTGTTCGATGCGGCGCCGAACGTGAAGAAGTGGCTTGCCGCTTGCCAGGCACGCCCAGCCTTCAAGAAGATGTGGGCCACCCGCGACAAGGAACCGGCCTGATCCGACGCTGTCACGCGGCCATCACCAGGCGATCGACCGACGGCGCGAAGCCGAAATCCTCGTAGAAGCGGCGTGCATCGCGATTGAAGGCGTGCACCGCGACTTCGAGATGCGTGGCGTGACGGCCACGGCACCAGTCGCGCGCCGCGTCGAGCAACTGGTGGCCGATGCGCCGACCCCGCTGGTCGGCACGCACTACGAGATTGTCGACCTCGACCATGCGGCGCGGCAGCGCGCCGCTGAAACCCGAGGCCGGCCGGGTCAGCAGCACGGCCAGGCCGACAACGGCCTGGCCGGTCTGGGCGACCAGCACCGTCGAGTTGGGCGCAATCAGCCATTGCTCGATCTGCTCGCGTGTCCGCGCTGGCCCGTCGAAGGGACGAAAGAAATCAGGACGCGCCTGGCGATGGAACTCGTCGAGCTCGTCGAACAGCGTGATCAGCGCCTCGTAGTCGTCGAGACTCGCCTCGCGGACACGGACCTTCGCGGTCATGCCGCCAGCACCAGCCGATCGGTCGTGTTGGCGAAGCCGAAGCTTTCGTAGAAGCGTCGCACCTCGCGATTGGTGCTGCCGACCACTACCTCGACCTGGGCAGCCCGGCGCTGGCGCGACCATTCGACGGCGGCGGCGAGCAGGCGCCGGCCAATACGACGGCCACGCTGATCGACGCGTACCACCAGGTTGTCGACCTCGACCACTTTCTGCGCGCCGCCCCCCGCCATCGGCGTGACGTGCGTCACCAGCACCGCGACGGCCAGCACGCCGTCCTCGCTCTGCGCCACCAGCAGCGTCGTGCCGGGGCTTTCGAGCCAGGCAAGCACCTGCTCGCGCGCATGATCGGGACTGTCGAGCAGCGCGGTGACCGCCTCGCAATCGCGTGGCCCCGCCAGCCGCACGCGAATCGACGGCGCCGGCAGCGGCTTCGGCAGTTCAGCTTCAAGGATCGACATCTTGTCCTCCGTTTGCGGTTTCGCCGCGGCCCGGAGGCCCATTCCAGAAACACAGAAGCCGCCGGGAAGCGGCGGCTTTGTCAGGTCACAACCTTTCGCGCCGCCTATGTCAGCAGCGTAAAATACCAACCCTTCTGGAGCAGGTTCGTGGTCATGACCAATATAATGGCTGTGCCCGCCGCAACTGTCAAACGTCCGTCCACGGCGAGATTAGAGACGTCGCGCTTCTCTTTTGTCCTGAACGAAGAGACTGTCCTGAGCGAAGCCGAAGAAAAGGACCTCATCGCCACCTGACATGGATATCCTTTGGGACTTCTGGCGATGAAATCCTTCGCGGCGCTCAGGATGACATGAAAAGGACGCGCTTCCAGTCACGGCCTGAGGCCGTCATCATGAATCGCATGCTCGATCATCTCGACAGAGGTTATGATCGCATGAACAGTCTTAGCGTCGACATTCCCGCAATCTGGGGAGTGTCGACGCAACGTCAAATCGTAATCGGCTACTCCGCCGCGACGGCCATTGCCTGCTCGAGGCCGGGCATGGTGAAGCCGAGCTTGTCGAGCTTGGCGATCATGTCGCGGCCAGTCTTCTCGTCGGTCTCCACCAGCGGTGGGCGGACCGGCGTCCAGGGCGCATCGCTGGCGTAATGGGCGATGCAGTATTTCAGCGCCGGGATCATGACGTAGCCCTGCATGACGCCGCGCACTTCGTTGATCCAGCCCTGCAGCTTCTCGCCCTCCGGCGTCTGCCACTTCGCGTAGACCTCGGCGATCTTGCCCGGGTTGATGTTGGCGGTGGCGCTGATGCAGCCCGCGCCGCCCGACTTGATGTTCTCGATCAAGGGCTTCTCGTTGCCCGAGAAGACATCGAAGCCGTCCTTGGCGAAGGCGTCGATCATGCTCTTGGTGTGCGGCCAGTCGTCGGAGCTGTCCTTCATGCCGGCGATCTGCTTCGGATAGGCCTTCATCAGCCGCTCGACCAGCTTGTGAGTGATCGGCACCGCCGATACCGGCGGGATGTGATAGAGGTAGACGCGCAGGCGATCGTCGCCGACCCGCTGGACCACCTCCGAGAAGAAGCGGAACAGCCCCTCCTCAGGCACGCCCTTGTAGTAGAACGGCGGCAGCATCAGGACGCCGGCAACGCCGAGCTTCGTCGCATGGGCGCTCACCTTGGCCGCCTCGACGATCGAGCAGGCGCCGGTGCCGGGCATCATGCGAGCAGTCGGCACGCCTCCCGCGATCGCCGCCTCGAGCAGCCCCATGCGCTCGTCGGCCGACAGCGAATTGGCCTCGGAATTGGTTCCGAACACCGCGAGCCCGCAATCCTGGCTGAGCAGCCACTTGCAATGGGCGATGAAGCGGCCGACATCGGGTGACAGGTCGCGCTTGAAAGGGGTGACGACCGGCGAAAGAACGCCTTTGATCCGCTGAGCGGCCATGATTTTATCTCCCGGGGATGGCGCACCTTTTCTGCAACGAAGCGCCGGAGACGTCCAGTGGCAGCTTCGATCAGCGACATTCTTCCCGAAGACGGCACCAGCGGAACCTTGGTGGGCCGCGTCTGGCGGCGCGGGGTCAACGGGCCCAGCGTCGTCGCAGTCCGCGCAGATGGTCTGCATGACATCACCGCGGCTGCCCCGACGGTCGCAGACCTGTGCAACGCGCCCGATCCGATCGCGCTGGTGCGCAACACCAAGGGCGACCCTCTCGGCCCTCTGGCCGACATGGTGGGCGACCTCCTGGCGCCGATCGATCTGCAGGCGATCAAGGCGGCCGGGGTCACCTTTGCCGTCAGCCTGCTCGAGCGGCTGATCGAGGAACATGCCAAGGGCGATCCGGGACGCGCCGAGCAGGTGCGCAAGGAGCTGAACCAGATCATCGGCGCCGATGTCACCACCATCAAGCCGGGCTCGCCCGAGGCCGACGAGCTGAAGAAGACCCTGATGGCGCGCGGCGCCTGGTCGCCCTACCTCGAGGTCGGCATCGGCCCCTACGCCGAGATCTTCACCAAGGCGCCGGCCATGGCGGCGGTGGGCTATGGCTCGGAGATCGGCATCCGCCATGATTCGGACTGGAACAACCCCGAGCCGGAAGTGACGCTGATCGTCAACGCAAAGGGCGCGATCGTCGGCGCGACGCTCGGCAACGACGTGAACCTGCGCGACATCGAAGGCCGCAGCGCGCTGCTGCTGGGCCAAGCCAAGGACAACAATGCCTCGTGCGCAATCGGCCCGTTCATCCGCCTGTTCGACGGCACCTTCACGCTCGACGACGTGCGCCGGGCCAAGGTCGAGCTCGAGGTGACCGGGCCCGACCAGTTCCGCCTGCGCGGCCAGAGCGATCTCTCCAAGATCAGCCGTGATCCCACCGAGCTGGTGGCGCACGCGATGGGCCGTACCCATCAGTATCCCGACGGCATGGCGCTGATGACGGGCACGCTGTTCGCGCCGACCGAGCCGCGCGTGCCCGGCGGCCCGGGCTTCACGCACGTGGTGGGCGACCTCGTCTCGGTGCGCTCGCCCAAGCTCGGCACGCTCACCAACCGGGTGAATCATTGCGACAAGATCGCTCCCTGGACGTTCGGCACGACGGCGCTGATGCGCAATCTCGCCGCACGAGGACTGCTGAAATGAGCGACGTTCTCTGCCGCCTGCCGGCCTCGACGCTGCGCGGACAGATTGCCTCGAAGAAAGTCTCTCCTGTCGAATTGACCAAGGCCGTGCTGGCGCGTGCCGACAAGCTGCAGCCGGCGCTCAACTGCTTCATCACGCTCGTGCCCGAGCAGGCTCTGGCCGCGGCGCAACGCGCCGAAGACGCCGTGATGCGCGGCGAGGCCGCAGGCTTGCTGCACGGCATTCCCTTCGCGGCCAAGGACCTCGTCAACACCGCCGGCGTGCGCACCACGTTCGGCTCGCTGCACTACGACGACAACGTGCCGAAGGAAGATGCCGTGAGTGCGGCCCGCATGAAGCAGGCCGGCGCCATCCTGTTCGGCAAGACGACGACGCCCGAGTTCGGCCACAAGGCGCTGACCGACGCGCCGCTGTTCGGCCGCACGCGCAACGCCTGGAGCGCGGAGCGCACGTCGGCCGGCTCGAGCGGCGGTGCGGCGGTCGCCGTCGCTGCCGGCATCGGGCCGATCGGCATTGCCACCGACGGCGGCGGCTCGACCCGCATTCCCGCCGCCGCCAACGGCATGGTCGGCTTGAAGCAGAGCAATGGCATCATCCCGCACAGCCAGGTTGCCGACGCCTTCGGCAACTACACCTATGTGACGCCGATGACCCGCACGGTGATGGACACCGCGCTGATGCTGCAGGCGATGGCCGGCCCTCACCCTTCCGACCCGTGGTCGCTCGGCGTGCCGGTGCCCGACTACACCGCTGCCGCCCGCGCCGAAGGCGATCTCACGGGGAAGCGCATCCTCTACAGCGTGACCCTGGGCAACAGCCTCGTCGCCAGCGACGTCCGTTCGTCATTCGAGCAGGCCCTGAAGAAGCTCGACGCGCTGGGTGCCGAGCTGATCGAGCTCGAGGGCGTGCTGCCCGACATGGCGCCGATCTGGAAGGTCATCAACCACACCACCTGGCGGGCACGCTTCGACGACCTGGTGCGCCGCGAGGACAACAGGCTGTCGCCCTCGCTGGTGCGCCAGGTCCTGATGGCCGACGCGTGGAGCGGCGTCGACTACCAGAAGGCGATGTTCCAGCGCACCGACCTGTTCCGCAAGGTTCAGGGCTGGTTCGAGACGGCCGACTACCTGGTGACGCCGACCCTGTCACGCACCGCCCTGCCGATCGAGCAGGACCTGTTCGAGCCGATCAGCATCGACGGCGTCGAAGCGGGCGAGCTGCGCATCAACTGGTTTCCCTACACCATGCCATTCAACATCACCGGCCATCCGGCGATCACCGTGTGTTGCGGCTACGCGTCGGATGGCCTGCCGATCGGCCTGCAGTTCGTCGGCCACTTCCGCGACGAATCGTCTGTCCTGCGCGCAGCTTCGCTCTACGAGGCGAGCGAGCGCTGGCTCGAGCGATGGCCGGATCTCTAGCGCGCCGTCCGCCGCTCAGCGCAGCCGAGATCCAGGCGCGCGTCCTCCATCGTGACGGGCTGCTCCTGGTGATCGACAAGCCGGCCGGGCTCGCCGTCCATGCGGGCCCGAGCAAGGCGCCGAGCCTGGAGGATTGCTTCGATGCCCTGCGCTTCGGCCTGCCCCGACCGCCCGCTCTCGCGCACCGGCTCGATGCCGATACGTCCGGCGTGCTGGTGCTTGGCCGCCATCCCAAGGCGCTGGCCAAGCTCGGCCGCCTGTTCCAGGGCCGCGACGTCGGGAAGACCTACTGGGCCGTCGTGCAGGGCGCGCCACCGGCCGAGGACGGCGTGTTCGACCAGAGCCTGCTCAAGGTGAACACCCGCGCCGGCTGGTCGGTGAAGGTGTCGGAAAAGGGCCAGCCGGCCCGCACGCGGTACAAGGTGCTCGGCCGTGGCCCCGAGATGACCTGGCTCGAGCTCAAGCCGGAAACCGGCCGCACCCATCAGATCCGCGTGCATTGCGCCGCCGCCGGCTGCCCTGTGATCGCCGACCGCCTCTATGGCACCAGCGTGCCTGGCCAGATCCTGCACCTGCACTCGCGTGGCATCGTTCTGCCACTGTCCAAGACCAAGCCGCCGATCGCCGTCACGGCCCCGCCGCCGGCGCACATGGTGCAGGCGCTGTCCGCCTGCGGCTGGAAGCCCGACGACAGCGACGCGGGCGCAATGAGGAAAGATCCCTCGCTACTCTCGGGATGACAGTATGGATGTCATCCCGAGCGTAGCGAGGGATCCTTCCCTCTTCCTCATTGGCGCTCGCGCACCCAGATCCTGACCTCGTCACCCGGCTCGAAGCCGGCGTTCTCAGCGGCCATCAGCTCGCGTCCCGACTCGTAGCCGACGATCGGCAATCCGGGGAACACGCCAGCGGCCAGGGCGGCGAGGTCGCGGAACACCGCCACGGCGTCATCGGGCTCGGCGACGACGTTCGACAGCCCCACGACCTTCTCGGCGCGGTAGAGCGTGCCGCCGGCCACCACCTCGCCGTCGCGCGAACCGGCGAACATCGCGAAATCCCGGTCGGCGAACAGCGCGGCCGGAAAGGTGTCGCTCGTCTCGAAACGCTGCCAGGACAGCCCGGACGACGTCCGGGCGATCAGCAGAGGGAGCTGGCGGATCCAGCGCGCGTCGAACAGCAGGTCGAAGCCGCGCCGCGACAGGTCGAGGGTGCCGAAGCTGTCTCTCACCGACCAGCGGCCGGGCGGGTTCGACTTGGCCAGGATGTCGAGGGTGGCGAACTGCTCGTCGATTGCCGTCGCATCGCGCTGGAGCGTAACCGCGTTAGGGTAGAAGCGCGGCACTGCCTGGGCATTGACCCAGATGTGCGGCAGAAACGTCCCCGGCCGGCCGTGCGCCCGACACACCGCGTCGCACCAGCGCGCATTGTTGAGCGCGGCGACGGGCGTCCAGTCGTTCAGGCTCGCACTTCCTGGCGCTGGAAGACGACATAGGCGATGGCGAAGACAACGATCATGCTGGCGATCAGGCCCGTGATCTGGGGCCAGATCAGCAGCAGGCTCTGATCGAGCGGCAATGGCGCCCCCATGATCGCCCCGCGCATCTGGCTCGGGATGATGGGCCCCAGCGTGCGCGTCTCGGGATTGAGCAGGCCGATCACCGCCTCGCCGAACAGGGTGTTGGGCGACAATCGTTCGAGGGTCGACTGCATCTCGATCATGGCGAGCGTCTCGTCGATCCGGCCCATGCCCATGGCGACATTGCTCGGCGTCACCGCCAGCACCAGCACCGGCACGATGAGCGGCCACAGGATGGTGAAGAACAGCCAGAGGCCCAGCGCGCACAGCGCCGACGTCGCCGTCGAGCGGAACAGCACCGAGAACAGCATCGACACGGCGAGCCAGACGCCGCCAAACGCGATGGCGACGACCAGGAAGCCCAGGGCGCGCGCCACCTCGACACCGCGCGGCGGGATGCCGAGCAGCAGCAGGCCGGCACCCAGCACGATCAGCCACAGCGCGGCCAGCGCCACCGCGAGCGTCGCGAGCCCGCCCAGGAACTTCCCGAGCAGCAGCGCGTCGCGATAGATCGGCTGCGACAGCACGCGGCTCAAGGTGCGCCGGTTGAACTCGCTGTTGACCGAGTCGAAGCCCAGCCCGATCGCCAGCAGCGGAATGACCAGTGTCAGCGACGCCGTGAACGAGAACGGAACGCGCTGCGGCGCCGAGGTGAAGATGCGCAGGAACAGGAACGGGTCGGATTCGGTGACGTTGCGCAGCTCCTGCAGCGACAAGCCGACCGGCAGCGCGCCGAAGGCGATCACGAACAGCATCAGCACCATCATGCGGGCGCTGCTCAGGTGATCGGAGAACTCCTTCATGAACACCGGCCCCAGGCCGGTGAACGGCGAACCCTCGCGTCGTATGGCGATGCTAGGCGGCATTGCGGGCCTGCTCGAAATAGCTGGTGTAAACCTCTTCCAGGCTGGGCTGTAGATCGTCGAGCCGAAGCAGCGAGCCGCCTGATGTCACGATGCGCTGCGCCACCGCCGCCCGAACGTCGCGGTCGGCGACGATCCGCCAGGTCGCGGCGCGCTCCGGGGTGACCTTCTGCACGCCCTCGACATCGCCCAGGGCGGCTGGCACGTCGGTGCCCGATGCTTCGACCAGGATGGGATGACCAGCGCCCAGGACCTGGTTGGCAAGCTCGACCACGGTGCCCATCAGCGCGATGCGGCCCCGGTTGAACAACGCCACCCGGTCACAGACGCTCTGCACGCGATCGAGCAGGTGCGACGACAGCAGAACGGCAACGCCGTTCTCCTTCAGGCTGCGGATCATCTCGAGCAGCTCGAAGGTGGCGTGCGGATCGAGACCCGACGTCGGCTCGTCGAGGATGGCCACCTCGGCCTTCTTCATCACGATCTCGGCGATGCCGAGCCGCTGGCGCATGCCGCGCGAATAGGTCGAAACCCGCTTGTCGATCACGTCGACCAGATTGACCCTCTTCAAGGCCTCCTCGATCCGCGAGTCGGTCTCGCGCCGCGGCAGGTCGAGCAGGCGCGCCGTGTAACGCAGGTTCTCGCGCGCCGTCAGATGGTCATAGAAGCCCACAGAGTCGGGCAGGTAGCCGACCCGGCGCTTGACCGCGAGCGGTTGGCGCACCGGATCGAAGCCCAGCACGCTCACCCTCCCGCCGCTGATCTCGGTCAGGCCCAGCATCATCAGGATGGTCGTCGTCTTGCCGGCCCCGTTGGGGCCGAGCAGGCCAAAGATCTCACCACGCTTGATGTCGAGGTCGATGGCATCGACGGCACGCTGCGTGCCGTAGAGCTTCAGCAGTCCCCGCGCCTCGATGACGTTGTCGGCCATGGTTGGAGGCTCACCGCCTGCCGAAGCGCGCCACAGCGCCCAGCAGGACCAGCAGCGCAATGGCGATGATTCCGATGCCGACCACCCCCCAAAGGGTCGAGGTGGTGACCGTGATGCGGAAGTCGGCCGACGCCGATTCGCCCCGGCCATTGGCGCGGAACGAGGCGACATAGTCGCCGGCGATCGCTTTGTCAGCCGGCGTCACCACGACCTGGACGTCCTTCTTCTCGTTGGGCGCCACGCTGGCGATGGTCTTGGGATTGAACTCGACCTTCCAATTGGTCGGCACGGTGCCCGACATCTCGACCTCTTCGATCGGTGCGGTCCCGTCGTTGCTGACGACCAGCGTATAGGTCGAACCCTTGCCGACCTCGGCCTCGCCCGACAGCCGGCCGTCCTTGGTGGTGAGCGCGAGACGGCCCTGTCCGCTGATCTGCAGCGTCACGCGCAGCTCGGCCGTAGCGCCCTCCGACGCCACCTTGACCAGCACCGGGTAGTCGCCTGCCTTGACGTCGCGCGGCGGTGTCACCTTGACCTTGATGTCCTTGGTCTGGCCCGCCTCGATCGGGATCGAGCTGATCTCGTTGCTGCCGTAGCCCTCGCTGAAGGTCGTCTGGAAGTTGGCAGGGCCCTGCGCGGACAGCGCCACCGTGAGGTCCTTGCCACTGTCATTGCCGACTGTCACCGTATACTCGAAGGTGGAGCGCGGCGTGCCGCGCAGCGACGGCAGGCGCGACTTCAGGCTGAGCTTGGCGGGTGCCTCGCTGCCAACCGTCAGGGTCAGCACGAGATCGGGCGCCTGGGTGAGCGGCCCCTTGGCGGAGAGCGTGATCTTCTGCGAACCGGTCTGGGCGTCCTTCGGCACCTCGACACGAAGCTGCAGGCTGACGCTCTCGTTGACGCCTGGCATGGCCGAGGCCACAGGCAGCCCACCGCCCAGCAGGTCGACCTTCCAGCCCTGCGGTACGCCCGACAGCGCCAGCGCCACCGGCTCTGGCGGCAAACCGGCATTGTTGAGCTTGACGCGGATGGTCGTCGTCTCGCCGGCCCGAACTGTCTGCGACGGGTAGTCCGTCATCAGGAACAGTCCGCGCGGCGGATCGACGGCCTGGGCAAGCCCGCTGCCGCCGATGGCGGCAGCGGCAATGAAAGCGAGAAGAACCAGCAGACGGCGCATCGTCGATCTCTCCTGTCAGGCGGCGGCGCTGGGGCGGGCCTTCATGCGGCCGAACCAGGCCGTGAGATTTTTGCAGGCAGGATCGAGCGGTTGGCCGACCGTGCCCATGAAATCGAGGAAGGCGAACAGCAGGATGTCAGCCATGGTGAGCTTGTCGCCGGCAATGAACGGCTTGGAGCCCATCAGCCCGTCGAGCCACGCCAGCTTCTCGCGCGCCGTCGCCTTCAGGTCGTCGGCGGCCTGCGGAATGCAATGGACACGGTTCTGAAACATCTTGAAGCCTTCGGCGAAGCGGAACCCGTTGGCCCCCGGCTCGACGATGTTGAGATCGATGCGCCGGGTCCACATGCGGGTCTTGGCGCGCTCCTCCGGCGTGTCGCCGATCAGCGACGGCGTGTCCTTCTTGACCTCGTCGACGTACTCGCAGATCGCCGTGATCTCGGCCAGCACCGAGCCGTCATCGAGCTCGAGCGCCGGGCTCTGCCCCGCCGGATTGACTTTCAGGTAGGGCTCGCGCCGGTTCTCGCCGCCGCGCAGGTCGATGTCGACCTTTGGGACATCGAACCCCTTCTCGGCCATGAACATGCGGACCATGCGCGGGTTGGGCCCGATGGAATTGTAGAGCTTCATTGACTTCCTCCCTGCGGACAAACCGCTAACAAATCGTCCGGCCGGCGGTCAACAGGCCCGGATTGATCCGGGCTAGCGCCACGGCTCGACGAGGATCTTGGTGTGGCGTTCCGGGTTGCCGAGCTCAGCGAACGCGTCCCTGACGCCGGCCAGGCCGACCTTGCCGGTGATCAGCGCCTCGGCGTCGACCTGGCCCTCGGCGAGAAGCCTCAGCGAGCGCGCGAATTCGTCCGGTGTGTAGCCAAGCACGAATTGCAGGCTGAGCTCCTTCACCACGCCGAACATCGGCTCGATCGTGTCGGGTTCCATGCAGACGCCGACCACGACCACGCGGGCGTCGCGCGGCACCGCCTCGAACATCTGCTGCAGCACGCCGGGCACGCCGACACATTCGAAGACCGCCGCGCGCTTGTCGGCGGCCAGCCGGGCATAAGGCGTTTCCTCGGCTGGATCGACCACGACGTCCGCTCCCATTTTCACCGCCAGATCGCGGCGCGTGGGCGAGAAATCGGCTGCGACGATCGGCCTGATCCCCTTCAGGCGCAGCCCCGCGATCACCGCGAGGCCGACCGGACCGCAACCGATCACAAGAGGCGCCTCATCGCCCTTCAACGCCGCCTTTTCGACCGCGTGCACACCGACTGCCAACGGCTCGGTCAGTGCGGCATGTTCGGTCGACAGGCCATTCGGCACCTCGATCATCAAGGGCGCCGACAGCAGCATCTGCTCGGCGTAGCCGCCGACATAGGTGTTCGAGTAGCCCATGCCCTTCGGCCCGTCGGCCTCCATCATCAACGGCATGGAGCAGACGCGGGTGCCCGGCTTGACGCTGCGCTCGGTACCAGGGCCGTAATCCAGCACCTCGCAGCAGAACTCGTGGCCGAACACGACATCGCGCGAAAGATCCATCGGCGTTCGACCCGGAATGCGCCTGGTGACCGCCACCATGCGATGGGCATGCTTGGCCGCATGCAGGTCGGAACCGCAGATGCCGCAAGCCAGGGTCTTCACCAGCACCTGGCCGCGCGCCGGCACCGGCTCGGGCAGGGTGTCGACGACGATGTCGCCGCCGCGAAAGATCGCTGCTCTCACTTGATGAACTCCCGCGCCGTCTCGACGAAATCCGTCAGCCGGTCGTGATGCACCCAATGCCCGGCATGGTCGAACTCGACCACCTTGGCGCCCTTGAAATGCTTCAGCCTGCCATCCTTCTCGGGATTGGAGGCCCAGCTCTCCTTGCCGTAGACCAGCAATGTCGGGCAGGTGATCTGCGCCCACAGGAGCTCGATGTCCTCATAGCTCATGTCGTAGGGTGGCCACGTACGGACGTAATTGTCGAATTTCCAGCTATAGGTGCCGTCCTCGTTCTGGTTGACGCCCTGCTGCGTCAGATGGCGCGCCTGCGCCGCGGACAGGTGCGTATTTTCCTCCTGCATGCGCTTGAAGGCGTCCTCGATGCTTGGATAGCGGCGCGGCAGGCGGCCCGACAGCTTGCGCTGCTCCTCGACCCATTGGCGCATGCGCTCACCGATCGTCTTGGTGCCGCGTTCGGCGATCACCTTGGGCGACGGGCCCAGCCCCTCGATGGCGACCAGCTTGCGGACCTTCTCCGGATACACGCCCGAATATCGCAGAGAAATATTGCCGCCCAGCGAATGGGCGATGATGGTGACCGGCGCCAGCCCCTGCTGATGGATGAGCTGATCGAGGTCATAAATATAGGACGACATGGCGTAGTTGCCGTCGGGCGACCATTGGCTGTCGCCGTGCCCGCGCAGGTCCGGACAAATCACGTGCCAGTCGTGGCGCAGGGCGTCGGCCACCCAGTCCCAGTTGCGGCAATGATCGCGTCCGCCATGCACCAGCAGGAGCGGCGGCGCGTCGGGATTGCCCCAATCGACATAGTGCAGGCGTAGCCTTTGGGAAACGTAGTGCCGGGAAGTCGGGCCGGGCATGCCGTTGGAGTAACTCATATCCTACTCTATAGCGCGGGTCACCGCGCCGCGTCTCATGCGGCGAATGGCACATCCCACATGCCGCGGACCTCCTCGCCATCGACCAGGATTCACTCGACAAGCCCGATCGCCTTCCCAACCCTCGCCGCCAGCCCGCCAGAGGTCGTTTCGTTCATGCATCAATTGAGGAATAATCGTTAAGTGGAGAACCCGGTCGTGATGGCCAAGGAACAATCGTTCGTGAATTGAACACCCTGGAAATCGCCCGCGCGGCCTATAGTAGCGACAGGAAAGACCATCATGATGAGCCCCGAGCAGAACGACCTGATCACCCGCATCGGGCCTGGCACGAAGTGCGGCGCCCTGCTGCGGCACTATTGGCATCCGGTTGCCCTTGCCGATGAGTTGCCGGATGAGCGGCCGGCCAAGCCGGTGCGGCTGCTCGGCCAGGACTTCGTGCTGTTCCGGGACGAGCGCGGCCGGCACGGCCTGCTCGATCGCGATTGCCCGCACCGCGGCGCCGACCTCGCCTATGGCCGCCTCGAGGATGGCGGGCTGCGCTGCCTGTTCCACGGCTGGCTGTTCGATGTCGATGGCAAGTGCCTCGAGACCCCGGCCGAGCCGGAAGGCAGCGTCCTGTGCCAGCGCGTCCGCCAACGCTCCTATCCTGTGGTGCTGAAGAACGGCATCGTTTTCGCCTATCTGGGCGAGGGCGCGCCGCCGGCCTTTCCCGATTTCGATTGCTTCCTCGCGCCCGCGAGCCATGCCTTCGCCTTCAAGGGCATGATCGAGTGCAACTGGCTGCAGGCGCTCGAGGTCGGCATCGATCCCGCTCACGCCTCCTACCTGCATCGCTTCTACGAGGACGAGGATACCGGAGCGGCCTACGGCAAGCAGTTCCGGGCCGCCTCCTCCGACTCGGATATCCCGATGACGCGGCTGCTGCGCGAGTTCACGCGGCCGCACATCGATGTCGAGGCGACCGACTACGGACTGCGCCTGTTCGCGTTGCGCCGCCTCAACGAGCGGCACACGCACGTCCGCGTCACCAACCTGGTCTTCCCCTATGCCTTCGTCATTCCGATGAGCGCCGAGATGACGATCACCCAGTGGCACGTGCCGATCGACGATACGTCCTGCTACTGGTACGCGATCTTCACCAGCTTCGGCCAGCCGGTCGATCACGCGGCGATGCGCGAGCAACGGCTCAAGCTCTACGAGCTGCCCGACTACCGCCCGCGCCTTGGACGCCACAACGCCTACGGCTACGACGTCGCCGAGCAGGCCAACCAGACCTTCACCGGCATGGGCTCCGACATCAACGTGCACGACCAGTGGGCGATCGAAAGCCAGGGCCGCATCCAGGATCGCACACGCGAGCATCTCGGCACGACCGACAAGGCGATCGTCGCCTACCGCCGCATGCTCCTGTCGGCGATCGGCCAGGTGGCCAACGGCGACAAGCCGCCGATGTGGCTCGATCCCGCGCGCGCTTCGACCCAGCGTGGCCCCATTGCGATCGACGGCATGGGCCCGACCGACGGTTGGCGAGCCTACTGGAAGGATGTCGACGCCCGCAGGCGGAGCAGCTCTAGCTGGGCGGCCGCCACCCTGCCGCCCCTGGTCGCTTGACCCCATGACCCTCGTCGAACGCGCAGGTCTGTGGACCGACGAACGCAAGGCAGCGACGCGCGAGGCGTTGCGGCACATGCATGCCGGCGAGATGTCGGTCGTGCGACTGGTGTTCGCCGACCAGCATGGCGTGTTGCGCGGCAAGACGCTGACTGCGGGCGAGATCGACGGCGCGCTCAAGAACGGCGTCGGCTTCACCACGACGATGCTGCTCAAGGACACGTCGCATCGCACGGTGTTCCCGGTCTGGCGGCCGGGCGGCGGCTTCGGCATGAAGGAGCTCGAGGGCGCGGCCGACGTCGTCATGCTGCCCGATCCGACGACCTTCCGGGCACTGCCCTGGGCGCCACATTCCGGCTGGATGCTGGGTGACATCCACTTTCCCGACGGCAGGCCGATGCCGCTCTGCACCCGCCAGCTCTACAAGCGCACGCTGAAGACGCTCAGCGACCACGGTTACGAGTTCGTCGCCGGACTGGAAGTCGAGTTCCACCTGTTCAAGGTGGAGAAGACCAAGCTCGCCCAGGGCGATGCCGGCCAGCCTGGCGAGCCGATCGACGTATCGTTGCTGAACCAGGGCTATCAGTATCTCACCGAGCATCGCTACGACGAGATGGATCCGATCCTCGAGATACTACGCTCCAATATCGCCGATCTCGGCCTGCCGCTTCGCTCGCTCGAGGTCGAATACGGACCGAGCCAGGTCGAGTTCACTTTCCGGGCCGCCGCCGGCCTCGCGCCAGCGGACACGATGGTCCTGTTCCGGAGCGCCGTGCGGCAGGTCGCCCAGCGCCACGGCTTCCACGCCACCTTCATGTGCCGGCCCAAGATCGCCAACGTGATGTCGAGCGGCTGGCATCTGCATCAGTCGCTGAAGGACAAGAGGACCGGTGGCAATGCCTTCGTGGACGCGACTGAGCCGCTGTCGACGGTGGGCAGGCACTACATGGCTGGGCTGCTTGCCCATGCGCCCGGCGCCGCCGCCTTCTGCACCCCGACGCTGAACGGCTACAAGCGCTACCGCCCGTTCTCCCTGGCGCCTGACCGGATCCTGTGGGGGCGCGACAATCGGGGCGTCATGATCCGTGTGCTGGGCGGGCCGGGCGATCCGACGACCCACCTTGAGAATCGTATCGGCGAGCCCGCCGCAAACCCGTACCTCTACATGGCGAGCCAGATCGCCAGCGGCCTCGACGGGCTCCGGCGCAGCCTCGACCCCGGCCCGTCGGCCGACACGCCCTACGACTCGGACGCCCGGCCGCTGCCCCGTTCTCTTGCCGAATCGCTCGCAGCGCTCGGCGATGACCAGGCGCTGCGCAATTCCTTCGGCGATTTCTTCATCGACTACTATCTCAAGCTGAAGCAGGCCGAGATCGATCGGTTCAACCTCGAAGTCAGCGACTGGGAACAGCGCGAGTATTTTTCGCTGTTCTGATCTCAGCCTTCCTCCCCCGTAATCGGTGTAATCGGGGGAGGTGGCCCGAAGGGCCGGGGGGAAAGCCCCAATCGGGATTCATGGAATTGCGAAGTCGGAACTTCGTGAATCTCGATTGAGGCCTTCCCCCTCCGCCCCCGGCGGGAGCACCTCCCCCGATCACGGTCGATTACGGGGGAGGAAGAATCGCCGGTCATCCCCATGTAGGGTTATGTTCGACTGCCATCCTTGCCTCGTCCTGGACGAGGACGCCGCGACGGAGGTACCTGCTTCCCTCGCAGAAGCCACCCCGGACGATCGTCCGCTGTTCGACGCCTATTCGCAGGCCGTGGTCGATGTCGTCGACCTGGTCGGACCCGCGGTCGTGCGGGTCGAGACGCCGCCCGATCGCGACAAGCGCCAGCGCGGCGGTACCGGATCGGGCGTGGTCATCTCGCCCGACGGCCTCGTGCTGACCAACAGCCATGTCGTGCAGGGCGCCACCACCGTGCAGCTGACGCTGGCCGACGCCCACACGGTCAAGGCGCGCGTGCTGGGCGACGATCCGCATACCGACCTCGCCCTGCTACGCGTGGTCGACGACGTCTCCCTGCCGGCCGCGCGGCTCGGCAACTCGAAGCAGCTCAGGCGCGGCCAGCTCGTGGTCGCGATCGGCAATCCCTTGGGCTTCGAATCGACGGTCACCGCAGGCGTCGTCTCAGCGCTCGGCCGCTCGCTGCGCTCGCGCACCGGTCGGCTGATCGACGACGTCGTCCAGACCGACGCCGCCCTCAACCCCGGCAACTCGGGCGGGCCGCTGGTGTCGTCGCAGGGCGAGGTGATCGGCATCAACACCGCCGTGATCGCCGGCGCGCAAGGCATCTGCTTCGCTGTCGCCAGCAACACCGCAAGCCATGCGGTGAGCGAGATCGTGCGTCACGGCCGGGTGCGGCGGGCCTTCATCGGGGTGGCCGGCCAGACTGTGCCCCTGCCACGCCGGCTGGCCCTGGTGCTGGGCTTGCGCCAGGCGAGCGGCGTGGTGATCGCGAGTCTCGAGCCGGACAGTCCGGCGGCCAAAGCCGGCCTGCGCCCCGGCGACATCGTGCTGGCGCTCGACGGCGAGCCGGTGACCGGCGCCGACGATCTGGTGCGCCTGCTGGGCGGCGGCCGGATCGGTGTCGCCACCGGCTTGACGGTGATCGCCAGCAGCGAGCGCAAGCAGGTCGTCATCGTACCGGCCGAGCGCAACCAGGAGCCAGCAGCGTGAAGCCGATTGCCGTCGTCACGACCGTCGCCCGGAAGAAGGATGCCCGCGCCCTGGCGCGGGCCTTGGTCGAGGCAGGACTGGCGGCGTGCGCCCAGATCTCGCCCATCGAGAGCCTCTACACCTGGAAAGGCAAGATCGAGCACGGCAGGGAGTATCGCGTGCTGTTCAAGACCGTCGACGAAAGTTACGGCGCCGTCGAAAGCGCCATCCGCGACATGCATCCCTACGACCTGCCGGCGATCCACGCCTTCGCCTTCGAGCACATCCTGCCGGCCTACGGCGACTGGATCGCGGCACATTCGGATGGTGGATGAGAGACAACTCATGTTCCCCTCCCCCGTTGGTTCTACCGGCTGCTGATGGGCCACGCCCCGATCACGCGCGGCTTCGTCGATCAGCTGCTGCAGGCCGTCATCCCTGTACGCGCCTGAACGCCACGGCAGTTTCCGCCACCAGCGACGCTACGATATCACCAGTCGGCATCTCGCGGACGAGCCGGGCAGACTGGCCGCTCCACAACGGCGAGAAGTCGCCGCTGCCCTTGGCTTCGCCCGCGGCTCTCAACGGCGTCGCCGCGCCGGCAGCCAGTGGGAAGGTCGGCGCCTCGGGCGCGATGGGTCCGACTTCCCGGATGATACGGTTGACGATGCCGCGCGCTGGCCGCCCCGTGAAGACGTTGGTGAGCACCGTGACGTCGGCGGTCTGCGACTTCAGGGCGGCGCGATGAACCTGGGACGTCTTGGACTCGGGGCTCAGCAGAAAGGCGGTCCCGACCTGGACGCCGGCCGCGCCCAACGCGAGTGCTGCCGCCACGCCACGGCCGTCGCTTATTCCCCCGGCGGCGATGACCGGCACCTTCACGGCGTCCACCACCTGAGGCACCAGCGCCATGGTGCCGGGCTGGCTCGCGATGCTGTCGGTCAGGAACATGCCGCGGTGCCCGCCGGCTTCCGCTCCCTGGGCAATGACGGCATCGACGCCACGCGCCTCCAGCCAGCACGCTTCCTCGACGGTGGTGGCCGAGCTCACGATCAGGATGCCCGCGTCACGCAGGGGCTTCAGCAGGGCTTCCTCGGGGAGCCCGAAGTGAAAGCTTGCGACCTTCGGCCTGAACTCGAGCAGCAGTTCTCCCATGGCCGCTCCGTAAGGTGTACGAACGGCGCCGCCATCGGCCGCCGAGACCGGCACACCCAGTTCGTCGTAGTAACCCTCCAACCGCTTGCGCCAGCCGGCTTCGCGGCCGGCATCGACGACCGGCGGCACGTGACAGAAGAAGTTGACGTTGATTGGCCGGTCGGTCTGCTGCCGCACCGTCTGCAGTTGGCCACGCAGCAGGTCGGGCGTCAGCATGGCAGCCGCCAACGAGCCCAGCGCCCCGGCCTTGGCGGCGGCAATTGCCATCTGGGGCGTGCTCGGTCCTGCCATCGGGGCCTGGATGATGGGATGCTCGATGCCGAACAGGTCGAGCAATCGACGATCCAGCCACTTCATGATCCTTCGCTCCTTGCGCTACCGACGATGACTCTACTCGGCTGCTCGACATCTCAGACAATGATTTTATCTGGCGCTGTTGAGTGCGCCTGCCGAGCGCTCGCTTGCCAGCTTGCTGGCCAAGCCCGATCTCAGGATGATCGTGCTGCGCGCCGGCTGCTCCTATCGCCAGCGCCTGGAAGAGCTGCTGGCGCGGCGCGGCGTGGTCGGACTGCGCCGTCTCGAGTTCGGCACGTTGGAAGCGATCCTGGGTACCGTCGCGGCCGGCCTCGGCATCACGCTGTTGCCACGCAGCCTGATCGGCCCGGTCTGGCGCGGCGGACGGCTCGCCGTGCATCGCCTGGCGCCGGCGGACGCGCGCGTGCAGACCGTGTTCGTGCAGCGCAATGACGCACTGCGCTCGAGCGCGATGTCCGCCTTCCACGATCTGGTCGCTGGACGGCGCCGCTCGTGAGGCGGCACAGTGGTCGTCCAACGAGGGGAGAGGCATGGAACTCTGGCAATACGACGCGACCGATCTGGCGCGCCTGATTCGCACCGGCCGGGCCTCGGCCCGCGAGGCGGTCGATTCGGTGCTGTCCCGTCTCGACGAGGTCAACCCCGCAATCAACGCGGTCGTCCGCGTTCTCGGTGACGAAGCGCGCGCGGCGGCGGAAACGGCCGACGCCGCACGCGCCCGCGGCCATGCGCTGCCGCCGCTGCACGGCGTGCCGGTCACCACCAAGGTCAATGTCGACCAGGCCGGCCTTCCGACCGACAACGGCGTGATCCCGCTCAAGGATTTCATCGCCAGCGAGGACAGCCCGGTCGTCGCCAATCTCAAGCACGCCGGCGCCATCATCGTTGGCCGCACCAATGCGCCGGCCTTCTCGATGCGCATCTTCTCCGACAACGCCCTGCACGGCCGCACCCTGAATCCGCGCGACCCTGAGGTGACGCCGGGCGGCTCTAGCGGCGGCGCCGGTGCAGCGACCGCAGTCGGCATCGGCGCGATCGCGCACGGCAACGATATCGGCGGCTCGGTCCGCATCCCGGCCTACTGCAACGGCGTGGTCGGCCTGCGCACCGGGTTCGGCCGCATCCCGTCCTTCAATCCCAGCGCCCCGGTGGGTCGCCCGCCCGGCGCCATGCTGATGGCGGTGCAAGGCCCGCATACGCGCACCATCCGCGACGCCCGCCTGGCGCTCGAGGTAATGGCCCGTGGCGACCGGCGCGACTGGCGCTGGAACGACGTGCCCATGCAGGGCCCGCCGCCGGCTCGGCCGATCAAAGTGGCCCTGGTGCCGGAAGTGCCCGGCGGACGCAACCATCCGGCGCAGACCGCGGCGGTACGCCTGGCGGGCAAGCATCTGCAGGCGGCGGGTTACGTCGTCGAGGAGATCCTGCCGCCCGACATCGAGCGCGGCATCGAGCTGTGGCACCTGATCTGCGTCACCGACGTATTCGGCGGCCTGTGGCCCCAGATGCAGAAGATGGGCGATCCGGACGGCATCGCCGCCATGCAGGGCTGGCTCGACCTGTACAAGCCGGCCGACCTTCCGACCTACATGGGCGCCCTGACCGAGCGCGAAGGCCTGCTGCTGAAATGGATGGCCTTCCTCCAGCAATGGCCGCTGGTGATCATGCCCACCCTGTGCGACATGCCGCCCAAGCAGCGGGCGGACACGACAACGGCCGGACAGAAGGAAGTCCTGGACCTGATGCGAGTCGCCCTGATCGCCCCCCTGCTCGGCCTGCCCGGCCTCGCCGTCCCGGTCGGCAGCCACGGCAAGCTGCGCACGGGCGTGCAGATCATGGCGATGCGCAACCGCGAGGATCTCTGCCTCGATGCGGGCGAGGTCATCGAAGCAGCGGAAGGCGTGGTGACGCCGATCGATCCGGTGCGCTCATAACTCCCCCGATGAGGGGGGAGGCAGTCACGAAACATCGAAGACAAAGGGTCCATCGCATGAGCAGCAAGGCATCGCACGAGGTCGGTTGGATCGGGCTCGGCCGCATGGGCGAGGCGATGGCGGCGCGCCTGGTCAAGGCCGGCTTCGGGCTCTCGGTCTGGAACCGCACGACTTCCAAGGCCGATCCGCTGGCCAGGATCGGCGCCGAGGTCGTGACGGACAAGATGGCGATGGCACATTGCGCCACCGTCATCACCATGGTCTCGACCACCGACGACCTGAAGGACATCCTTTTCGGCAAGGACGGCGTGCTGGCAGGCGATGCGCGTCCCAAGCGGGTGGTCGACATGTCGTCGATCTCCGACACCGGCTCGGCCGAGATCCGCAAGCAACTGGACGGCGCCGGCGTGGCCTATCTCAGCGCGCCCGTTTCGGGCAACGCCAAGGTGGCCAAGGCGGGCAAGCTCCTGGTCGTGGCGTCGGGACCGCGCGCCGACTACGACGCCGTGCAGCCGCTGCTGGCCGCGCTCGGCCGGGCGGCGATGTATGTCGGCGAAGGCGAGCTGTCGCGCGTCTGGAAGATCGCCCACAACACGATGTTCGGCGTCATCATCCAGTCCTTGTGCGAGATCACCCTGCTCGCCGAGAAGGCCGGTATCCCGCGCCACGTGTTCCTGGAATCCATCAACCAGAGCGTGCTCGGCTCGATGTACACGCGCTACAAAACGCCGGCTCTGGTCAACCTCGACTTCACCACCACCTTCACCCCCAAGCTTCTGCTCAAGGACATGGAACTGGGCATGTCGGCCGGCCGGACCTACGGCGTCGTCATGCCGGCCGCCTCGGCGACGCGCGACAGCATCATGTCGCTGTCGCATCAATATCCCGGCGACATCGATTTCTCCGTGCTCCTGCTCGAGCTGGCGCGTTCCGCCGGCATGAAGCTCGAGCCGGAGAACGTGCCGGTGAGCGACGGGCTCGCCTGATCATGGCGCTGTTGCTGAAATCCGGCATCGTCGTCACCCAGGACCACGCGCTCGGCGTGCTGCCCAAGGGCGACGTGCTCGTCGAAGGCAGTCGTATCGCCGCGATCGCGCCATCGATCGAGGCCGACGCCGAGACGATCGACTGCGCCGGCCATTTCGTGCTGCCCGGGCTGATCAACGCCCACATGCACACGTGGCAGACCGCGCTGCGTGCGGTCGCCGCGAACTGGACGCTGCTCGAGTATTTCCGCCACGTCCACGCCGGACTGGCGACGGTGTTCCAGCCCGACGACATCCACATCGCCACCCTCGCCGGCGCGCTCAACCAGCTCGACCACGGCGTCACCACCCTGGTCGACTGGTGCCACAACAACCCGACCCCCGAGCACACCGATGCCGGGATTGCCGGGCTCAAGGAGAGCGGAATTCGCGCCGCCTTCTTCCACGGCTCGCCCAAGCCCGACCCCAAGCCAGGCGAGCCGCATTTCTCCGAGGTGCCGCACCCGAGGCGCGAGATCGAACGCCTGATGAAGGGGCCGCTGGCCGATCGGAATGCCCGGGTGACCCTCGGCATGGCGGTGCTCGGCCCGCATTATTCGACGCTCGCGGTCAGCGAGCACGATTTTTCCCTGGCGCGGGAAATGGGCCTGGTCGCCTCGATGCATCAGGGCGGCGGCGAGGCCAAGACAGCCGGCGGCTGGGAAGCGCTGATGGCGCGCGGTTTGGTCGGGCCGCACATCAACATCGTCCACGGCAACAACCTCAGCGACGAGCAGCTTCGTGCCTTCGTCGATCTCGGCGTGAGCTTCTCGATCACGCCCGAGAATGAGATGGCGCAAGGCCACGGCCATCCTATTACCGGCCGACTGCGCGCGCTGGGTGCCGCGCCGTCGATCGGAGTCGATCTCGAATCGGCGATCAGCGGCGACATGTTCACCGTGGCGCGCATGGCCCTCGCCTCGCAACGCGCCCTCGACAACGCGGCCGAACGCGGTCGCAGCGGCGGCATTCCCCCGACATCGACCGTGCCGGCGGCCGAGGCGCTGGACTGGATCACCATGCGCGGCGCCGCCATGCTCGGCATGGCCGCGCGCATCGGCAGCCTGGCGCCCGGCAAGCAGGCCGACGTCGCCGTCATGGCGCCGGGGCCATTGGCGATGTGGCCGGTCCACGACGCCGTGGCCACGGTCGTGACCCAGGGCTCGGGCGCCCGCGTGCGCGACGTGCTCGTCGCCGGCGCCTTCGCCAAGCGCGACGGGCAGCTGCTCCGCAGTGACATCGACTCGATCCGTAGCCGGCTGGCCGCATCAGGCGAACGCATCCTCGGTCGTCTCGACATTGCCAGCATCAGCGCGCAGGTGGCGGGGTAGCGCGATTCTCAAGTCTCTCCCCGGGAGAGAAAGCATGAAAGAAGAGGGAGGAAGCGATGCGTCTGGTGATGATGGCCGTGGCGACGCTGCTCGCGGCTGCGGCGGCACAGGGTCAGACCTATCCTGACAAGCCGATCCACGTGATCGTGCCGTTCACGGCGGGCAGCGCCACCGACGTGGTGGCACGCGCGGTGGCTCAGGCGATGTCGACCAGGCTCGGCCAGCCGGTGATCGTCGACAACAAGCCGGGCGCCGGCGGCACGATCGGCTCGAGCCAGGTCGCCAAGGCGGCGCCCGACGGCTACACGCTGCTGGTCAACTCGTCGGCCCACACGGTCAATCCGGCGATCTATCCGAGCCTCAACTACGATACGGCGAAGGATCTGGTGGGCGTGAGCCTGCTCGCCCAGCAGCCCAACATCCTCGTCGCCGCCCCGTCCAAGGGCTGGAAGACGGCCAATGACCTCGTCTCGGCGGCGAAGGCGCAACCAGGCAAGATCAACTACGCCTCGGCCGGCACTGGCAGCGGCACCCACATGAACGCCGAGAAGTTCCGCATCAGCGCCGACATCGACGCCCAGCACGTGCCCTACCGCGGCACACCGGAGGCACTGACCGACACGATGAACGGCCGCGTCGACTATTTCTTCGCGCCGGTGATCGCCGGCCTGACCATGGTGCGAGACGGCCGGCTGGTCTCTCTGGCCGTCGGCAGCGCCAAGCGCTCGTCGGTCCTGCCCGATGTGCCGACCACCGAGGAGGCCGGCTACAAGGGCAGCGCCTACGATTTCTGGGTCGGCATGTTCGCACCGGCCGGGACGCCGCCTGCCCTCGTGGAGCGCCTCAACAAGGAGGTCGCCGCCGCACTCGCCTCATCCGAGGTCAAGGAGCGGCTGGGCGCCCTCGGTGCCGATGCCTCACCCACGACACCGGCCGAGCTCGACAAGACCGTGGCCCGCGAGCTCAAGGAAAACGCCGATCTCGTGCAAAGGGCCGGCATCAAGATCCAGTAGCGAAAAAGGATTAGTGGAATGCCTTCTCCCCTCCTGCAGACCACCGTCGTCGGCTCCTACCCGCAGCCGGACTGGCTGGTGAACCGCGAGATGCTCAGCAAGATCGTGCCGCGCACCCGGCTGCACGAGTTGTGGCGGATCCCCGAACAATTCCTCGAGCAGGCGCAGGACGACGCCACCCTGCTCGCCATCCGCGACATGGAGCGGGCGGGCATCGACATCGTCACCGACGGCGAGATGCGCCGCGAGAGCTACTCCAACCGTTTCGCCACCGCGCTCGACGGCATCGACAACGAGCACCCGGGCGAGATCGTCAATCGGGTGGGCCAGAAGACCACCGTGCCGCGCGTCGTCGGCAAGATCAGGCGGACCGGGCCGGTCGAGCTGCGCGACATGCAATTCCTGCGCGCCAACACCGACCGGCAGGCCAAGATCACCCTGCCCGGCCCGTTCACCATGGGCCAGCAGGTGAAGGACGAATTCTACAAGGACGCCGAGGCGATGTGCATGGACTACGCCGCCGCGGTCAACGAGGAGGCGCACGAGCTCGTCAAGGCAGGTGCCGACGTGATCCAGCTCGACGAGCCGTGGCTGCGCAACAATCCGCAGGAAGCCGAGCGTTACGCCGTGAAGGTGATCAACCGCGCGCTGCAGGGCATCACTGTGCCGACAGTCGTGCATCTCTGCTTCGGCTACGCCGCCGTGGTGCGCGGCGGCAAGCCGACCGGCTACGCCTTCCTTCCGCAGCTCGCCGACAGCATCGCCCAGCAGATCTCGATCGAATCGGCGCAACCCAAGATCGATCTCGGCGTGCTGAAGGATCTCGCGCCGAAGAAGATCATGCTGGGCGTCATCGATCTCAACGACCCCGAGATCGAGACGCCGGCCAAGGTGGCCGACCGTATCCGCGGCGGGCTGAAGCATGTGCCGCCCGACAAGCTCCTGCCGGCGCCCGATTGCGGCATGAAGTACCTGCCTCGGGCAACCGCCTTCGGGAAGTTGAAGGCGCTCGCCGAGGGCGCGGCTCTGGTGCGGCAGGAACTGGAGTAGCAGGGCTGCCGAGAAATCGAGTAGACTTACAGCGTTGCGTGCGTGCGTTTGGGTCCACAATGAAAGCGCCTCGGATCGCCGCAGCCCGACTCCTGATGCGATTCGAGCACAAGGAGGAACCTCATGAAGACAAGTCGACGGGCCTTCGTTGGCGGCGCCTCTGCGGCCGCCTTGATGGCATCGAGCGCCTCGTTCGCCCAAAAAAAGTACGACGACGGCGCCTCGGACAGCGAGATCCGGATCGGCCATACATGCCCCTACAGCGGTCCCGCGTCGGCCTATGGCGTCAACGGCAAGGCCATCGTGGCGTTCTGGGACATGATCAACGACACCGGTGGCATCAACGGCCGCAAAGTGAAGTGCATCAGTCTCGATGATGGCTACTCGCCACCAAAGACAGTCGAGGTGATTCGCCAACTCGTCGAGCAGGACAGAGTGCTCTGCACTTTCAACACGTTGGGCACGGCGTGCAACACGGCGATCCACAAGTACATGAACCAGAAGAAGGTGCCACAGCTCTTCGTCGCCACCGGCGCCTCCAAGTGGGGCAATCCCAAGGACTTCCCGTGGACGATGGGCTACGCGCCCGACTACCACACCGAGGGCGTGATCTACGCCAAGCATGTCCTGGCCAACGTCAAGGACGCCCGGATCGGGGTGCTGATGCAGAACGACGATTACGGCAAGGACTACTGGGAAGGCTTCAAGGAAGGGCTGGGTAAGGAACAGGACAAGGTCGTCAAGCACGTGACCTTCGAGATCACCGACCCGACCGTCGATTCGCAGATCATCCAGCTCAAGGCGTCAGGCGCCAACGTATTCTTCAATATTGCGACACCGAAGTTCGCCGCCCAGGCGATGCGCAAGGTGGCCGACATCGACTGGAAACCGTTGCAATACCTGAACAACGTCTCGGCGAGCGTCGGCACGGTGATGAAGCCGGCCGGCTTCGACAACGTGCAGGGCGTGATCACGGCCGCCTACCTGATGGACCCGACCGATCCTGCCTGGGCCGAGCATGCCGACATGAAGGCGTTCAAGGGCTGGATGGCCAAGTACCATCCGACAGCGCATCTCGCCGACCTGGGCAATGTCAGCGGCTACACCGTGTCCTTCCTGATGGCCGAGACCCTGCGCCGCTGCGGTGACCAGCTCACCCGTGCGAACGTCATGAAACAGGCCGCGAGTTTCCAGAAGTTCCGCGTCCCCATGCTCCTGCCCGGCATCACCGTCAGCACCAGCGCGACCGATTACTACCCGATCCAAGCGGTGCAACTTCAGCGCTTCAAGGGCCAGAGCTGGGAGCTGTTCGGCGAGATCCTGCAGGCCGAGAGCTCGTGACAAGGAAAGGTTCACTCGCCCGCACTGAGATGACAGCAGGTGGCCCGTAAAGGCGCCGCTCATCGCGTGCGAAGCGAAGGATCCTGAGTTCTCATCCGCCCGGCACGCCCTGAGCCTCGACGTAGAGTGCGTAAACCGACTGGCTCGCGGTCATGAACAGGCGGTTGCGCTTGCGCCCGCCGAAGCACAGGTTGGCGCAGCGCTCGGGCAGCAGGATGCGGCCGATCAAGGTGCCGTCGGGCGCGAAGACGGCGACGCCGTCCTGCTCGGGACCGCCCGAGAAGCCGCACCACACATTGCCTTCGGTGTCGCAGCGGATGCCGTCGGCGAAGCCCGGCATGGCGTCGAAAAACAGCCGGCCGTTCACGGGCTTGCCATCGACCATGTCGTAGACCCGCGTGGTGCGCGGGCCGTCCGGCGTATCGACCACGTAGAGCTTCGACTCGTCGGGCGAGAAGCAGAGGCCGTTCGGCCGCTCCATGTCGCCCACGGCTATGGTGCACTCGCCGGTCGTCGGGTCGAGGCGGTAGACGCGGTACGCCATCTCCTTCGGCGCCTTGTCGCCCATGTAGTTGCCGCGGATGCCGGCGCCGTTGTCGCTGAACCAGATCGAGCCGTCCGACTTCACGATCACGTCGTTCGGACCGGTGAGCCGCGTACCCTCGAACGATTCGGCCAGCACGGTGACCGTGCCGTCGTGCTCGGTGCGGGTCAGGGTGCGGCTGCCGAGCTCACAGGTGATCAGCCGGCCCTGGCGGTCACGCGTGTTGCCATCGGGATAGCCGGCAGGATTGCGCAAGGTCGCGACGGCACCCGTGATCTCGTCCCAGCGCAGCAATGCATCGTTGGGGATGTCGGAAAACAGCAAGTAGCGGCCGTCGCCGTAGTAGGCCGGCCCTTCCGTGAAGCGAAAGCCGGTGGCGACGCGCTCGATCGCCGCCATCGGCACCACCAGCGAGTGGAAACGCCGGTCGAGCACGACGATGTCGGGATCGGGATAGCGGATCGGCGCCGAGGACTCCCAGCGCGATGGACTTGGACTCAACTCTCGTCTCCCCCTCTTGGATCGTTCAGTGGCGGCGCGTCTCGAATTCGTGAAATTCGCTCATGAACGGCGCGGCGACCGCGGCATTGAGCTTGCAGTCCAGGAACACCGGTCCGTCGGGCCGCGCCAGCAATGGCGCGATCTTCTGCAGGTCCTCGAGCGTTCGGATGGTCGCGGCCTGAAAGCCGAAGGCCTCGGCCACCGGCGCGTAGTCGACATCCGGGAACACCGACTTGGCGACCGGCAGCTCGCGCATCTTGAGGAAGTGCAGCTCCGCTCCGTAGGCGCAATCATTCATCAGCACGATGACCATCGGCAGATCCTCGCGCACCACGGTCTCGAGCTCACCCATCGTCATCAGGAAGCCGCCGTCGCCGATCACCAGGACCGTGGTCTCATCCGGCTTGGCCCTCGCTACGCCGAGCGCCGTGCCGAAGCCCAGGCCGATCGAGGCGAAGTCGCTGGTGAGCTTGAAATGGCCGGGGCCCGGTACCGACAGGTAGGGCACGATGCCGAGGAAGTTGCCGGCGTCGTAGACCAGGTTGCGGTTGGCCGGCAGCAGCTTCTCGAGCGCCACGCCGAGCGAGCGCGGATCGACCGTGCGCACCGTGTTGGCCGGCTCGAAGTCGCGCGCGATGTCGAAGCCCTCGAGGAAGCGCAGCGTCTCCTCCGAACGGAACGGCCGCTCGGTGTTGGAGCCGGGCGGCAGCGCTTCGACCAGGGCCTCCGCGGCGAGCCGCGCGTCGCCCACCACGGCGACGTCGGCGGGATGCCAGCGGCCGATATGGCCGCGCTCGGTATCGACCTGAATCAAGGGCACGTTGGGCAGCGAATGGCCGAAGCTCATGGTGAGCAGGTTGAGGCCGGCACCGAACACCATCACGCAATCCGCTTCATGAATCATGCGCCGCGCCGCCGAATGAGAGAACGAGCCGACGATGCCGAGATTGGCCGGATGGCCGCGGAACATGTCCTTGCCGCGCGCCGACGTCGCCAGCAGCGCGCCGGTGCGCTCGGCAAGCTGCTCCAGCGCCTCCTTGGCGCCGGCGCGATGCGCGCCCAATCCGGCCAGGATCAGGGGCTTGCGGCTCTGCCGCACGACCGCAGCTGCGGCTTGGATCGCCTGCGGACGCGGCGCCGCGGGCTTGCGCTCGCGCGGCCGCGCCGGCGGCGCGTCGCCCGCGTCCATATCGGCGAGTTGCACGTTGACCGGCAGCAGCAGCGCTGCCGCCCCGCCCTGCATCGCCGCCGCCACGGCATCGGCCAGCACGCCGCGCGCCGTCGACGGGCTGGTGGCGACGAAGGTGCGAATGCCGGCCGCGGCCAGGACCGCGCTGGCGTTGAAACCCTTGTAGTCGGGACCAATGCCGTTCGCCGCACCGGACGGCACCGCCGCCTCGCCCGAGATGATCAGCACCTTGGAACCGGACCGGCTGGCGTAAGTGGCGGCGTGCAGGCCGTTGGCCGTCGCCGGGCCGCGCCCGATGACGGCAATGCCGAGCCCACCCGAGCGATAGGAAAAACCCTCGGCCATGGCGATGGCGTTGTTCTCGTGCCGAGCGCCGTAGAAGCGGATGCCGGCGCTGTCGAGCGCCGTGGCGAACACCGCCGTGTCGTCGCTCATCAGGCCGAATACCTGCTCCGTCCCGAGCGCCTTGATGTCGTCGACCAGCGCCTGATAGGTCGGGATCCGCTCACTCATTATTGTGCTCCTTGTCTGGAACTCTGCGACATCATTCGACCGAGCAACCCACCAACCTCATGCGCGCGAGCGCAGCGAGCGTCTCGCGGCATGGGCAGCACGCACCATGCCTGAAGCCCATCCTTCGAGATGCCGCGCGTTGCTCGGCTCCTGAGATGAGCTTTGGCCTGTTCGAACTGCAAGAATCTCACCGGGCGATCACCGTGCCTTGCGGTGTGATCGTGACTTGCTTCTCGACTCCACCCTGCGTGGCCTTACCGGTCCACTGTCCGTCGGAGCCGCGGCGCAGGCCCTGCACGTTCCCGTAATGCAGCGTGCTGAGCCGCGTCGTGACGCCTGGCGTGCCGCTGGTGCTGGCCAGCGGCGGCGCGGATTTACTCTGGGCCAACGCCGCCCCGGAGACGGCAACGGCGGCGCCCGCCAAGAGGATACAGCGCCTCACGAGGCCAGCCTGCCTTTCAGCACCTCGCCCTGATACTCGCCGGTGGCCTCGCCGTCGGCGAAGGCCACCGCGCCGTTGACCAGGGTGGCCTTGATGCCCTCCGCCTTCTGCACCAGTCGGCGTGCGCCACCCGGCAGGTCCTTCTCGACCGTCGGCAGCTGCGGCCGGATGCGATCCGCCTCGAACAGCACCAGGTCGGCCCGGAACCCTTCGCGGACCTGGCCGCGATCGTGCAGCTCCCAGGCCTCGGCATTGTCGTGCGTCAGCTTCTTGATCGCCTGCTCCAGGGTGAAGGCGCCGCGCTTGCGGACCCAGTAGCTCAGAAGATGGGTCTGCAGCGAGGAGCCCATTTCCTGGCAGACATGCGCACCCGAGTCAGAGAAGGTCGCAAGCGTGCGTGGATGCTTCAGGATGCCCAGCACGTCGTCCGGCGACTCGTTGACCAGCGGCTGGACGTAGACCTGGTTGTCGTCGGCCAGCGAAAGGTCGATCATCACCTCGACCGGATGCTTGCCGCGCGCCTTGGCGAGCTGATCGACCGTCGGATCGTCCCAGTCGACGCCCTTGAGTGCGAACAAGTTGGAATAGTCCGGCTTGCGTGGATCGGTCGTCGCCGCGCCGCCGCCCTGGAAGACCTTGTCGCGTGGCTTCATCTTCGACTCGGCCTCGACCAGCTCGCGCCGCACCGCCGGATCCTGCAGCCGCTTCTTCTGCTCCTCGATCGGCAGCGCGCGGATCGGCCGCCACGCCGGCAGGACGTCGAACGGCAAATAGGATCTCAGCGAAAAGATGGCGTTGATCGAGCGCGTCGTGCCCTGACCATACATGCGGCCCCCGGCCGCGACGGTGTCGTCGATGTACTTGGTCTGGTAGCCCCAGGAGGTCGGATCGTCGCCCTGCTTGGTTGCCAGCACACCGAACATGATCGGCCGCTTGTAGTCCAGTGCCACCTTGCGAAGGCGTTCGAGGAAGACACGATGGCGCGGCCCGCTCGCGATGTCGGGGCCGATCTGGAAGATGCCCGCATCGAGCTCGGCCATGGCCGCCAGGATGCGGTCGATCTCCTCCCATTCGGCGATGCGACTCGCCACCGGCGTGTCGTCGGGCGTGACGTGGGTGGAGGCGCGCGAGCTCGAGAAGCCCATCGCTCCGGCCTTCAGCGCCTGTTGAACGGCGGCGGCCATGCGCGTCATGTCGTCGTCGGTCGCCTTCTCGCTCAGCGCCCTTTCGCCCATCACGTACATGCGCAGCGCCGAATGGCCGATATACATGCCGTAGTTGATCGCCTTGGGCAGGCGCTCGACGGTGGCGAGGTATTCGGGAAAGGTCTCCCACGTCCAGTCGATGCCGGCCGCCATCGCCTCGGTCGGGATGTCCTCGACCGCCGACAGGCAGCGCGCATACCAGTCGCGATCGGACGGCCTGCACGGCGCCAGGGCGAAGCCGCAATTGCTCATCACCACGCTGGTGACGCCGTGCCAGCACGAGCAGCTGCCCAGCGGATCCCACGCGACCTGAGCATCCATGTGGGTATGGCCGTCGATGAATCCCGGCGCCACGATCAGGCCATCGGCGTCGATGGTGTGCCGCGCGGTGCCGGCGATGCGGCCGATCTCGACGATACGGCCATCATGAATGGCGACGTCGCCCGAGAAACGCGGCTTGCCCGAGCCATCGACGATGGTGCCGCCGCGGATGATCGTGTCGAAGTCCATCACAGGCGATCCTTGTGCTCGACGATCTTCCAATAGGTGTCCTTGGCGCAGATCTTCCCGCCGCGGAACGTGTAGATGTCGCAGCCCTGGTAGTTCAGGTCCTCGCCGTCGCCGCCCTTGCCCCTGACCGTCCACACCGAGATCGCGCGGTTGCCGGCGTAGATGTACTCCTTGTGGTCCCAGCGCATGTCGGGGATCACCTCGAACCGGGCGGCCAGTGTCTTGGCGATGGTGTCCTTGCCCTTCAATGTGCGACCGACCGGCTCGGGCCCACGGGCCAGCCAGAACGTCGCGTCGTCGGTGAAGAACGAGACGATGCGCTCGACGTCGCGGCTGTTGAAGGCCGCGGAGATCGCCTTCATCAGCTCCGGCGTGGCGATATCGGGATTTGCGGCTGTAACGTCCGGCATACGAAACCTCCCATCAGGCGATGACAAACGATTGCAGGCTTGGCGGGCATCGGCAAGGTGGACCCGCAGTTTTGCCGGCAGACGTGCAGGCGTTTTCGATCGAATGCAGGCGCTTGCGGTTCCATTCGATCGAAAAGGGCTCTAGCGTGGCGGCAACAACTCGGGGAAGCGCCGTGTACGACTATATCATCGTGGGTGGTGGCTCGGCCGGCTCGGTCATGGCCAACCGCCTCTCGGCCAGGAGCGCCAACAAGGTCCTGCTCTGCGAAGCCGGTCAGGATACGCCGCCTGGCAACGAGCCCAAGGAGATCGCCGACAGCTATTCCGGCACGGCCTACTTCGATCCGCGCTTCCACTGGACCGAGCTCAAGGTCCATACCCAGATCGTCTCGCACAACAACCCGCAGGAAAATCGTCCGCCGTTGCGCAAGTACGAGCAGGCGCGCGTGCTGGGCGGCGGCTCGTCGATCAACGGCCAGATGGCCAATCGCGGCGCGCCGACCGACTACAATGAATGGGCGAGCCGCGGCGCGACCGGTTGGACCTGGAACGACGTCCTGCCGTTCTTCAAAAAAGTCGAGCGCGACCTCGATTTCGACGGCCCCTATCACGGCAAGGACGGCCGCATTCCGGTGCGCCGCATTCCGCCCGAGCACTGGACCGGCCATGCCAAGGCGGTGGCCAAGGGATTCGCCGCCAAGGGCTTCAAGTTCCTGCCCGACCAGAACGGCGAGTTCACCGACGGCTACTTCCCGGTCACGCATTCCAACGCCGAGGAGCGGCGTGTATCGGCGGCCATGGGCTATCTCGATCCTGAGACGCGCAAGCGCGCCAACCTCACCATCTCGACCGACACGCAGGTGAAGTCGCTGCTGTTCGACGGCACGCAATGCGTCGGCGTGACCGCGATGGTCGCCGGCAAGGAGCAGGAGTTCCGCGCCAAGGAGGTCATCCTTTCGTCGGGCGCCATCCATACGCCGGCCCATCTCATGCGCGCCGGCATCGGCCCGGTCGGCCATCTCGCCGAGATGGGCATACCGGTGATCTCGGGGCTGCCCGGCGTCGGCCAGCGGCTGATGGACCATCCGTCGATCGCCCTCTCCTCATTCATCCGGCGCGGCTCGCGCATGAACGAGCATACGCGCCGCCACATCCATCTCGGCCTGCGCTACTCGTCGGGGCTGCCGGGCGTGCCCAAGGGCGACATGTTCGTGGCCGTGGTCAGCAAGTCGGCATGGCATGCGGTCGGCGAGCAGATCGCCTCGCTGCTCACCTTCATCAACAAGACCTACTCCGAGACCGGCCAGGTCAAGCTCGCCTCGCGCGACTATCGCAGCGAACCGATTGTCGAGTTCAACCTGCTGTCCGACAAGCGTGACCTCGATCGCCTGATGAGCGGCTTCAAGCTGATGGCCGCCGTCCAGATGACCGACGAGCTGAAGCGGGTGACCGATGTGCCCTTCCCGGCCGCCTACAGCGACCGCGTGCGGGCGATCGGCGTGGTCAACACCAAGAACAAGATCCTGACCAGCATCGTCGCCCAGTGCCTAGACGGCCCGGCGGCGCTGCGCCGCTACATGATCGACAAGTTCGTGGTCGAGGGCTTCACCTTCGACCAGGTGATGTCCGACGACGACGCGCTCGAGGCGTTCGTTCGCAAGGCGGCGATCGGCGTGTGGCACGCGTCGTGCACCTGCCGCATGGGCCGGCCCGACGATCCCATGTCGGTCGTCGACATCCAAGGCCGCGTCAAGGGCGTGCAGGGCCTGCGCGTCGTCGACGCCTCGGTGTTCCCGGTGGTGCCCTGCGCCAACACCAATTTCCCGACCCTGATGACGGCGGAGAAGATATCCGACGCCATGATGTCGGCAGCACGATAGGAGCCAACCATGTCAGTGATCCTGGGCAGCGGCGAGCATCGATATCGCGTGGTCGAGAACTGGGCCAAGCTGCCCGACGGCTGGGAGTTCCGCGACGTCGCGGCGGTCGCCGTCGACAGCAAGGACCGGGTCTACGTCTTCAACCGCGGCCAGCACCCGATGATGGTGTTCGATCGCGACGGCAATTTCCTGCGCTCGTGGGGCGAAGGCCTGTTCGGCCGCGCCCACGGCATCCATATCGACAGCGACGACACGCTGTACTGCACCGACGACGGCGATCACACCGTCCGCAAGATCACCACCGACGGCAAGGTGCTGCTGACCATAGGGGTGCCAAACCAGCCTGCGCCGTTCCTGAGCGGCCAGCCATTCAACCGTTGCACCCATACCGCGCTCTCGCCCAAGGGCGAGATCTACGTCTCCGACGGCTACGGCAATTCCTGCGTCCACAAATATTCGCCGGACGGCCGCCATCTGATGTGCTGGGGCACCACCGGCACCGATCCCGGCCAGTTCAACATCGTGCACAACATCGCCACCGACGAGGATGGCTGGGTCTATGTCGCCGACCGCGAGAACCATCGCGTTCAGGTGTTCGACGGCAACGGCAAGTACGAGATGCAGTGGAACAACATGCATCGGCCCTGTGCGCTCTATTGCTGCGGCGGCGGAAAGAATCCGCAATTCATCATCGGCGAGCTGGGGCCCGGCATGCCGGTCAACAGCAAGCACACCAACATCGGCCCGCGCCTCACCATCGTCGACAAGAAGGGCGGCGTGATCGCCCGCCTGGGCGGCGAGGCCGGCCCGGGACAGGAGCCCGGCAAGTTCCTCTCGCCGCACGGCCTCGCAGTCGACAGCAAGGGCGACATCTATGTCGGCGAGGTGAGCTACACCAACTGGTCGGGCACCCATCCCGGCACGCCCGTGCCGAAGTACCTGCGCTCCCTGCAGAAGCTCGAGAAGGTCGCCTGATGGAGAAGCAGGAGCGCCTGCACCTGATCGGCAGCATCCCGCTCGACAGCAGCGAGCAGGTGTTCCGCCGCCTGGTCGACGAGCTCGGGCCGTTCCTGCGCTGCCTGCCCGATGGCGAGACCGGCGAGCGGTCGCGCTGGGTCTTTTTCCAGCGCCAGATGCTGCTCGATCATCCGGCGATGGAGATCGATCCGACGCTGCCGCCCTACAAGTTCATCCAGTGGGACGGCAAGCTGGTGCGCGAGATCGAGCAGGTCCGCTTCAAGCCCGGCCTTGATCCAAACGGTGTCGTGTTCGAGACCGGTTACGACAAGGCGGCGCTCGCCTCCCACGCCGTCTTCCAGCGCCTGCGCGGCGCCGGCGCGATCCCGGCGAACATGCGTTTCCAGGTCAGCCTGCCGACGCCGCAGGCCAGCGGCTATCTCTACGTCAGCAGACCGGCGCGGCAGGCCTACTTCGGGGTCTACGAGCGGTCGCTGCAAGCGGCGCTGGCCAACATCGTCAAGGCGATCCCGGCCGCCGATCTCGCGATCCAATGGGACGTCTGCCAGGAGGTTCTGGCATTCGAGGACTACTTCGTCGACCGCCCGGCCGACTACAAGAAGCAGACCTTCGACATGCTGGGCCGCCTCGGCGACGCCGTGCCGGCGGCGATCGAGATGGGCTATCACCTTTGCTACGGCTCGCCGCGCGACGAGCATCTGGTGCAACCCAAGGACTCGGCCATCCTGGTCGAGATGATGGAAGGCATCGCCGGCGCAACGCGGCGGCGCATCGACTTCTTTCACATTCCCGTGCCGCAGGGGCGGACGGACGACGCCTTTTACGCGCCGCTTGCCGCCTGGAAGCGGCCTGCCGGCACCAAGCTCTATCTCGGGCTGCTGCACCACGACGACGCTTCCGGCGATCGCGCCCGGGTCGCGGCGGCGCGGCGCCATGTTTCAGGCGATTTCGGCCTGTCGGCCGAATGCGGCTGGGGCCGCACCGAGCCCGGCCGTCTGCCCGGCTTGCTCAAAGGTCATCGTGATGCTGCGGAGGCACTCTAATGGTTGAACGCGTACTCGTCGTCGGACCCCGAGACACCATCTCCATGGTCGATGAACTGGCGCCCAAGGGCTTCGAGATCGTCAAGGCGCTGCACAACTCGCCGGAAATGAAGGCGGCGCTTCCGGGCGCCGACTATTTCGTGGGCTTCATCCAGCAATACGTGACGCCACAGCTCTTCAAGGACGCGCCCAGGCTGAAGCTGATCCAGATGCTGAGCGCGGGCTACGACCGGGCCGATCTCGAAGCGGCGCGCAAGAGCAAGGTGCCGTTGTGCAACAACGGCGGTGCCAACTCGGTCGCGGTCTCCGAGCACGCGGTGCTCCTGATGCTGGCGGTGTCGCGCCGCCTGATCACCCAGCACGCCAACGTCACGGCCGGGCGCTGGCACGGCAATCAGCCGCCGACCGTCCACCAGGTGCGCGAGAAGGTTCTGGGAATCGTCGGCCTCGGCACGATCGGCAAGAAGGTGGCCCGGCTCGCCCAGGCCTTCGGCATGATCGTGCACTACTACGACATCAAGCGCCTGTCGGAAGCCGAGGAGGACGCGCTCGGCGTGCGTTTCCGGCTGCTGCCCGAGATCCTGCGCGGCTCCGACATCCTGTCGCTGCACGTCCCGCTCAACGCCTCGACCCGCCACATGATCGGCGCACAGGAACTCGCCGTGATGAAGAAGTCGGCGATCATCGTGAACACGTCGCGCGGGCCGGTCATCGACGAGAAGGCGATGACGGCGGCGCTGTCCGCGGGCAACCTGTTCGGCGCCGGCCTCGACGTGTTCGACGAAGAGCCGACGCCGCCCGACAACCCGCTGCTCAAGCTCGACAACGTGATCCTGACCGCTCATCTCGCCGGCCCGACCTGGGAAAGCAACATCACCCGCCTGCGCAACGGCTTCGACAACGTCCAGCGCGTCGCCCGCGGCGAGCCCGCCCTGTGGGTCGTGCCCGAGCTGCTCGAGGGTGGGGCGTAAGCTCCCTTTTTCCTCCCCAAGCGAAGCTTGGGGAGGAGGTTAATCACGCCAGCGCCTTCCTGTAGGTCTCCGGATAGGTCTGCAGGGCCAGGAACGAGACCACGGCTGCCGCCATGATCATGAACCCTGGGCTGTAGTCGTTGCCGGTACGGTCGACCAGCCAGGTGGCCACCAGCGGGCTCAGCCCGCCGATCACGCCCAGGGTCACGTTGTACCCCAGCGCAATCGCCGTGCACCGGACCTTGGACGGGACCGCTTCGACCATCACGGTCGGCTGGCAGCCGCAGAAGGTGCCGACAGTCAGCACGAAGCCGAGCTGTCCCAGGATCACGAGCGCCGTCTCGCCGCTGTGCATCAACCAGAACAGCGGCCACGCCGCGACGGCGGCAAAGGCCGTGGCGGCCAGCATCAGCGGCCGTCGCCCGACGCGATCGCTGAGCCAGCCCATCCCGACCATCAGGGGAAGCAGCACGGTCATGCTGAAGGTGTTGATTCCGAGCGCGCGGGCCGGTGCGATGCCGTCGGCGAACTGCAGCCAGCTCACGATGTACACGAACATCAGGTAGAAGCCGACCGAGTTGAACACCGACAGGGCGGCGAGGCGCAGCAGCAGCGGGCCGTGGTCGCGGAAAGTCTCGGCGAGCGGCGACTGGCCGCGCTCACCGCCGGCCGGCTCCTCCTTGATGCCACGCCGCAAGGCGAAGCCCGCCAATCCGACCACCAGACCGAGCAGGAAGGGTATGCGCCAGCCCCACGCTTCGAGCGCTTCGGGCGGCATCAGCGAGGCCAGCGCAGCGCCCGTCGCCGATCCGGCGAGGATCCCGCCGACCGCGCCGCAGCTCCCCGTCGCCCCGATCAGGCCGCGCCGTTCGGGAGGCGCGTGCTCGACCATGAAGACGATCGACGTCGTGTACTCGCCGCCGACCGAAAGCCCCTGCACCATGCGCAGCAGCGTGAGCAGGATCGGCGCGGCCACTCCCAGCACCTCGTAACCCGGCAGCACGCCGACCAGGAACGTCGGGATGGCCATCGCGGCAACCGAGAAGGTGAGCGCCGCGCGCCGGCCGTAGCGATCGCCGATATAGCCGATCAAGGCGCCGCCGACGGGCCGCATCAGGAACCCGACGGCGAAGATGCCGAACGCCGCAAGCACCTGCGCCAGGCTGTCCTGCTGCGGGAAGAAGGCGCGACCGATGGAAGTCGCGAAGTAGCCGTAGACGGCGAAATCGTACCATTCCAGGACGTTGCCGATGGCGCCGGCTGCGATGACCCTGCGCGTGTTGCCGACAGCCATTCAGCTCCCCCAGATGAACTCAGCGCCGGTGATCATCGATACCGACAGGCGACGATGCCGTTGTGGAGGGACCGCGCGGCTCCTGACCGGCCAGGCGCAGGGCGCGCTCGAGCAGCACCTCGTAGATCGGACGTCCCTTCAGCGTTTCGGCCACGACATGGGCGGTAACGCAGGTGATCAGCGTAGGCAGGATCAGCTCATAGCCGCCGGTCAACTCGACCACCAGCACGACTCCGACCAGTGGCGCGCGAATGGTCGCCGAGAACAGGCCGCCCATGGCGGCAACCGCGAAGGCCGCCCCCATCAGCGGCGGCACCGGGATCGACGCCGCGGTCAGCACGGCCTCCACGATTTGCGCTGCGACCAGACCGACCACGGTGGCGAGCGCCAGCAAAGGAGAGAAGATACCGGCGGGCACGCCGACCGGATAGCTCGCCATGGTGCCGGCGAAGCGGACCAGGGCGATCAGCACCAGGATCAGGAACGGCTCGCTGCTCGCGACCATCTGCGGGATCAGCGTCTCGCCGCCGCGCACGGCCAGCGGCAGAACGATGGTGAGGGCACCGATGGCAGCGCCGACGATCACCGGATAAAGCCAGGGCCAACGCTTGAAGGTCGCTGCCCGCCAATCGAGGGCGAGCACGAGGGTACTGTTGAAGACAACACCGAGCGCGCCGAGTCCAGCTCCGACCAGCATGAACACGGGCAACAGCAGCAAGGGCATGGCGTGTGTGTCGAGGCGCAGCTGCGGCGCCGTGCCGCCGACCAGCTCCATGCCGAACGCGCTCGCCGCCGAGGCGACGATGACCGCGACATAGGATCGGAAGGTGTAGTGGAACTGCTTTCGCGTCTCCTCGACCACGAACAGAATGGCCGCAAGGGGCGCGTTGAAGGCGGCCGCCAGGCCTGCCGCGGCGCCGGCCGCCAGCATCGTGTGCAAGTCGAGACGTATGAAGCGCAGTCGTTCGGCCAGAAACGCTGCAATGGCAGCCCCCATATGAATGGTCGGCCCTTCGCGGCCGCCGACCAGGCCTGCCGACAGGCTGAGCACACCGCCGACGAACTTCACAGGCAGGATCCGGCGCCAGCGAATCTCGTGGACCCCTTCCAGCGCGCCCTCGACCTGCGGCACGCCGCTGCCGGAAGCTTCCGGGGCGATGCGATCGGTCAGGATGAAGGCCAGCGTCACCGCCGTCGCCGCGATGATCGCCGCAAGAACGATCGTCAGAGTCGTCGAGCCAAGCCGGTCGGCCAGCCAGCCCGGCCAGGCCATCAAGGCGTTGACGCAGAGATGGAAGGCCGCGCCCACGATGCCGGTGGCGAAACCGCACAGGCCGGCGATCGTGTAGAAGACGCCATCGAAGATCGCCGGGTGTTTCGGTCGATCTTCTGAGCTCAAGTCATGACTCCTGTTCTGGCCGGCCTCGTGCTGGCGTAGCATTGGGTTGACGGAGAGACAATGGCCGGCGTCCACACTGCCGTCCGGGGAGACTGTGAAAGATGTTGATCGACCGGTATGGATTGCCCATCAGCACCACGTCCGAGACGGCGCGCGATGCCTACATCGCCGGCTGCGACGGGGTGCTGACGGCCTGGCATGGAGATGCGGACCATCTGATGCGGGCCATCGCGGCCGATCCGGACTTCGCCCTGGCACATGTGGCGCTGGCGCGGGCTCGATTCCTGCAGGCCGACGCGGCCGGCGCCCGCCAGGCCGTGGCGCGGGCTCGGGAGCTGGCAGCGGCCGCCACCCCACGCGAGCAAGGCCACATCAATGCGCTCTGCCTCGCCATCGAGGGCAAGCCCGTCGATTCCCTGGCGGCGACCCATGCGCACCTCGCCCAGTTCCCGCGCGACGCCATGGTGGCGTCGCCCGCAACCGGCGTGTTCGGCCTGATCGGCTTCAGCGGCCGGCAGGGTCGCGAGCCGGAGCAGGTCGAGTTCCTCGAGACCTTGCGCCCTCACCTGGCCGACGATTGGTGGTTCCAGGCGGTCTACGCCTTCGCCCTCGAGGAGGTCGGCCGGCTCGACGAGGCCCTCGACCTGATCGAGCGCAGCATGGCCACCAACCCACGCAACGCCCATGGCGCGCACATCAAGGCGCATGTGCTTTACGAAATGGGCGAGGACCGCCGGGCCCTGGACTACCTCCAGGACTGGCTGCAGGGCTACCCGCGCGAGGGCATGATGCACTGCCATATCTCCTGGCACATCGCGCTGTTCGCCCTGATCGTTGGCGACGTCGAGCGCGCCTGGCAGGTCTACGAGGCGCAGGTCCATCCCGGCGGCGCCTGGGGGCCGGCGCTCAATGTCGCCACCGACGCCCCGGCCTTCCTGTGGCGCGCCGAGCTGGCCGGCCATCCGCGAAGAGCGCCGCTGTGGGGCGAGGTCCGCGACTACGCCCTGAAATCCTTTCCCAAGGCCGGCATCGCCTTCGTCGACGTCCATCGCGCGCTGGCCTGCGCTGCCGCCGACGACCACGACACGATGGCCGAGATCGTGGCGGAGCTGCAGCAACGCGCCGCATCGGGCCGCTCGCCGGCCGGCGACGTGGTACCCCGCCTGGCGGTCGGTCTCGCCGCCTACGCCCGGTCCGACTGGCTCGCCGCCACCACCATCCTCGAACCGGCACTGGCCGAGACCGTGCGCATCGGCGGCAGCCGCGCGCAGCGCGACCTGATCGAGAACACCCTGCTCGCCGCCTATCTCAAGTCGGGCCGCGCCGATCAGGCCAAAGCGCTGGTCGCCAGCCACACCGATCGCCGCCCCTCGGTTCCGGTCGCCGGCCTGATATGACGATGAAGCTCACCGACGAAGAACAGGCGATGCGCGCGGGCCAGCTCGGCCCGATGCGGCAATGGGCGATCGAGCACCAGATCAAGGTCGGCAGCTATTTCGGCGCGCACGACTTCGTGCCTGTGATGCAGGCTCACATCATGGCCGACACCGAATCGCTGGGCGCCGCCGGGGTCGCATGGCTCGAAGGCTGGGCTCGCCTGCCGGCCAAGGATCGCACGGTGCGCATTCCGACCATCACCGATCCGCGCGGCACCGACTTCAACGCAACGGCACGGCTCAAGCACGAACCGTGGATGCTCGATCTCGAGCGCCGCGCCATCGAGGCGTTCCGTGCGCTGGGCGTGCTGATGACCGACACCTGCATCAACTACCAGACCATCATGGCGCCGGTGCTGGGCGAGCACGCCGCCTTCGGCGACACCGGGGTGACGATCTACTCGAACAGCGTATGCGGCGCGCGCTCGAACTTCGAAGGCGGTCCATCGGCGTTGAGCGCCGGAATGACCGGTCGCACGCCGCGCTATGGCTATCATCTCGACGAGCAGCGCCGCGCCACCTTGGAGGTGCACGTGTCGGTGACGCCGCGCAGCTTCGACGAATGGGGTGCCCTGGGTGGCATCGTCGGCCGGCTGTCCGGTGACTACTGGCAGGTCCCGGCGATCGTCGGCATCGACCGTGTTCCCAGCTCCGACGAGATGAAGCATTTCGGCGCGGCATTGGCGAGCTACGGCTCGGCCGCCCTGTTCCACATGGTCGGCATCACGCCGGAGGCGATGCGCAGTCCCGACGTGATCAGGCACGGCGCCGACCTGCGCCGCTACAGAATCGGCGCGACCGACATCAGCGACTTCAAGGCGCGCTATGGCAGGAACCTGGAGGCGGTCGACATCGTGGTGTTCTCCGCGCCGCAGCTCAGTCTGGTCGAGATGCGCCAGGTGGCGGAGCTGCTCGACGGCCGCCGCGCGACGATCCCTCTGCTCGCCATCACCAGCCCGCAGGTCAAGCCGGACGCCGACCGCATGGGCCTGACGGCGCGCATCGAAGCGGCCGGCGGCACGGTGCTGGCCGGCATGTGCTTCTACCAGAGCTACGCCCGCGAGATGGCCGAGGCCAACGGCTGGCAGCGGCTGGCCACCAACTCGGCCAAGCTGGTCAACATCCTCGGCGGCTACGGCTACCAGCCGGCCCTGATGTCGATGGAGAGCTGCGTCGACCTCGCCTGCCGTGGCGGCAGGATCGCGCCATGACCGGCAGGATCTTCCATGCCTCGTCCGGCATCGGCCGCAAGGTCCAGGCCGAGGCCCTGGTCTCGAGCGACGGCTTCTCCGCGCGCTACGACCTCGATCGCCTCAAGGGCGTCTTCTCGCGCCCCGATCACCGGCTGGCCGGCCTCAGCTATGTCGGCCGCGTGCTGGTGCTCGACGCCGCCAAGGGCGGCGTCGCCACGGCATGGATGCTGTACGAGATGAAGGCGCGCGGCATCGTGCCCGCCGCCCTGGTGCTGAACGCGGTCAATCCCATCATGGTCCAGGGCGCGGCGCTCGCCGACTTTACCATGATCTCCGGCTTCGAGTGCGACATCACCAAGGCGATCCCCAGCGGCGCGATGGTCGAGGTCGACCCGACCGCCGAGCGGCCGTTCATCAGGGTGGTGTGAATGACATGGATAAAGATCCCTCCCTGGGCTCCGGATGACAAAGGGACTGTCATTCCAGGCTCAGCAAGGGATCCCTCTACGGCGTGAAATCCAGAAGACTCGAGGCAGGATACCAGTCAGTCCGTCAACGAGGCGCTTGTCGATGCGGCCTTCAAGGCACGCCTTGCCGACCTGGGCGGAACGCCGCTGGCGGGCCCGGCCAGCGAATTCGGCATGCTCATCGCCACCGACACGGAGAAGCTGGCGAAGGTTATCCGGATCGCCAGCATCACCTTGGAGTGAGCGACACTGCGCCATCGCCTGGTTGAAGCTCGACCGGCTTGCCGTGCGGGGTGCGCCGATAAGCCTCCTCCCACGCATGCGTCCGGCCATCGAGCGCGCTGAGGGTCGTCAGGCCCTTGCCAAGGCAGAGCCGCTCGAGGGCGACCAGCCAGTGCTCGTAGTAGTGCGAACCGTCATCCGGCGTGCCGCGAGCTGTCGCCTCGCGCAGGACGGCCGCCAGCGTCTCGGCCCATTCGCCCCAGGTGAAGGCGCCGCGACGGCTGAGCTCGACCGCAATCGCGAAAGCCTGCGCCTGCCACGGCTCGGCAAAGACGGGACCGTCGTCGTCCTTCGGCAGACCCGGCAGGCCCGCGGCCTGTTCAGACAGGCTCAAGGTACGCCTCCCACAGATCGACCAGGACGGCATCGGCCGGATTGGCCGTCTCGCCCCACAAATCGCGCGCCACGAAGCGCACGGTGTACAGCCTGTGCGCCCGTTCGCCCTGGAAGTGGGCGTTGGAATCGGGGAAGACATGAGCCCTGTGGTCGAGCTCGACCGTGCCCACGTGTCCTCGGACGTAGCGCGGGATGCGCGTATGGCCGGGAGGGTTGATCATCTTGGCGCGGACCCGCTGGCCGACGGTAAAGCGTGGCGGCACCGACGTCTCGCGCTCCGACGAGCCGCGAGCTGTTGCGATCGCCGGAATCGCTGCGGCCGTCACCGGTGGCGTCATCTTGGGCGCCGCGGGATCGGCCCGACCGCTCGACAGTTCGTCTGCCGTGATCAGCCCCTTCTCGACCATCAGCGTCTCGAGCGACTGCAGCCACTTCTCGTAGTAGCTCGACCGCAGATAGTCGGCCGCCGGCATCCTCTCGATGCTGTGCCGGCCGGCGTCGATGTTCCAGCGCCGCCAGGCCCCCATGAGCCGGCGCATGGCGTAGACCCGCCCCTCCCACGGGGCATGAAACACCGGCTCGTCGGTCTCCGGCTGGACCGGCCCGAAGCCGTGCATGCCGCCCATGTCATGGACGCCGTTCATGGCTTGGCCTTCCCTTCCGGAGCGGAAGGAAGCGCCACGCCGATCATGGAGTCGCGGCTGACCAGATCGGCGAGCGCGTCCTCGTCGAGATTGTCGGTGTGGTCTGGCCGACGCGGCAGCACCAGGTAGCGGATCTCCGAGGTCGAGTCCCAGACTCGGACCGACACGTTCTCGTCCAGCGACAAGCCGAACTCGGACAAGATGCTGCGCGGATCGATGACCGCCCGCGATCGATAGGCGTAGGATTTGTACCAGGCCGGCGGCAGTCCGAGCACCGGCCACGGGTAGCAGGAGCACAGCGTGCAGACGACGAGGTTGTGCACCGCCGGTGTGTTCTCGACCACCACCATGTGCTCGCCCTGGGCGCCGCTGTAGCCCAGCTCGGCGATGGCCGACGAGGCGTCCTTCAGAAGCCGCTCCTTGTAGGCCGGATCGGCCCAGGCCCGCGCCACGACGCGCGCGCCGTTGCGCGGGCCGATCTTCGCTTCGTAGGTGTCGATCAGCGCATCGAGCGCGGCCGGATCGACGAGACCCTTCTCGACGAGCAGCGATTCCAGTGCCTTGACCCGGAGCGCCGTGGCCGAAGGAACGTCCTGCCCGTCGTGATCATGCCCGTCATGATCATGCCCATGACCATGCTCGTGGTCGTCGCCCATCGCTACCTCCTTCACACGGTGTGCCTATACTCTCGCCAGGTCGAGCAGGAAGCCCGGTATCATCAAGCCCAGCATGATGGCGATCACGATCGCGGCGATCAGCCAGGGCGGGACGCTCCAGAATGGAGGCCTCGCATCCGGCGTCTGGGGGTCGAGCCGCGCTGCCACCTTGCCTTCGATCTTCATGAAGGCAGGCGTCCTCCAATTCCGAACGATCTCGGATTCGTAGGGGCTCTTCATCGTACAATGATAGCGCATTTCTGCCGGCACCGCCTTACATGCTCCCGGAACCCTTCCGGCCGGCCTGTATCGCCAGCGTCTCGCCCGCGGCCTCGCCGGCCTCATAGGCGAGCGGCGACACCATGCGCCGGGCAGACGTCACCGTGCGCAGCGCCAGCCCGAGCTTTTCGATCTCGGCATCGACGACGGACTGTTTCAGAACGACGAGGCTCCGCCCGGCCCCCCGGGTCGCCCCGTCACGTGCCGCCTTCATCGCCAGGAGCTTGTCGGCGATCGAGGCCACCATGCCCAACGTGAAGGAGGCGTTGGCGAGATGGCGCTCCTGGTGGCGAAAGGCCTGATAGGCGGGCGTGGTCTTGTAGCGGCCAAGCTCGGTTCGCACCGCGTTGTCGATCACCTCGGTGAGACAATGGGCGGCCTCGATGTCCGCGCGCAGGCCGAAGAACACGTGACGGACAAGGCCCGACCGATCCTTTTCCCGCCACACCCGGCAGTCGCAGAACTCGGCGATCGCTCCGATACACTCGTCGAGCGGGATGCGCTTGTTCCGTCGGATCTCGTAGACGAGCTGCTCGCAGGATGAACGGCGGATATCGACGTCCGTCAGGGAGAGGTCGTAGCGGTCGAGCAGCTCCGCCACCTTGGCCGCCGCGGCCAGCGCCTCGCCTTCGGTGCAGCCGTTGGCGATCGTCTTGGCGCGCAAGGCCTGGATGCGCAGGCGCAGCCGATCGAGGTCGATGTTCACCCTCGCGGCCCTTTCTGTTCCTGCCCCGCAATCGCGGGAGGTGCCCCTGTAAGGGGTGGCGGGGGAACGCCCCATTCGAGGCTTCGCCGATTCCGACGTCGAAACTTCATGGACCTCGCTTGCTGCCTTCCCCCGGCCCTTCGGGCCCCCCAACCGTAAGACGACCTATCGGGGGAGAGAACTCAGGATCGTCTCCGCTCAGCTAATCCCCATCAGGCGCGCCGCGGTGCCGCCCAGGATTGCGATGCGCTGCTCGTCATTCAGGCCGGGCGTGCTCAGCACCAGGTCGACCTCGGTGCTGGTCCACGGGAAAGGGTAGTCGGTGCCGATCATGATCTGGCCAGGGCCGGTCTCGGCGATCAGGTGGCGCAGCGCCTCCGGCGTGAACACGATGGTGTCGAAGAAGAGCTGGCCGTCCTTGAGATAGGCGGTCGGCTTCTTCTTGGGTAGCGGGCCGACACGGTTGGGAAAGGTGCGGCACACCGCATCGGAGCGATTGGCGTAGGACGGCAGGAATCCGCCGCCATGCGCGGCGCAGATCTTCAGCCCTGGAAAGCGGTCCAGCGTACCTTCGAAGATCAGGTGCGACAGGGCGATGGTCGTCTCGAGCGGATTGCCGATGGTGTTGGTGAGCAGTCCGCTGCCGTTCAGCCGGCCGCTCGGCTCGAGCTCGCGTGTGCCGAGCGGATGCATGAAGACCAGGATGCCGAGTTCCTCGCACTTGGCCCAGAACGGATGAAAGCGCGGATTGGCCAGCTCCTCACCGGCGACGCTACCGCCGACGCCGACACCCTTGAAGCCCAGCTTCTTCACCGCGTGCTCGACCTGCTCGGCCGCCAGCTCGGGGTGCTGCAGGGCGGCCGTCGCGAAGGCGACGAAGCGGTCGGGATTGGCGGCGCAGAACTCGACCAGCGTCTCGTTCTGGACCTTGATCAGCTCGGCGGCGGCATCGCGCTCGGCGCGATACCAGAATGGGTTGATGCTCAACGCCTCGACATCTATCCCCTGCGCATCCATCGCCGCGATCCGCGTGCTGGTGTCGTCCATCAGCAAGCCCGGCGCCTCGAGCGGATGGTCGATCACCGCCATCGCTTTCGGCACGCAACAATGGGCATGTATGTCGATGGTCTTGACCCGCTTGCCGTTGACCACCACCTCGCGCCGTCGCGGATGGGCATGGCCGTGATCGTGCGCACCTTGCGCCGACGCCGCCGCCATCATCTCGCAGCCGACGAAACCGATGGCGCCCGCAGGTGGGCCCGCAGACACTCCTCCGCTTACATGCATGGACATGATGATCCTCGTTGCTTGCTGGGTTGTTCCTACGCCGCCCTGATGTGCGGAACGCGCGCCTTGGTGAGTGCCTTGTTGAGCTCGGCGACATCGCCCTCGACGATCGCCTCGAACTTGGCGACCTCGCTGTCCACCTTGTCCATGACCTCGCGCGACACCGCCTTGGTCTGGGTGGTGGGCGCCGCGTCGGCGGTCGTCGTCATGGCGATCATGTCGAACAGCGTATCGTTGAGGCCAGCCGGATTGCGGAGCACGTCGCGCACCGACTTGCGCTGCGGATCGACCATCACCTGCTCGACCGCCGACAGCTTGCGCACGATCGCCGCCGCCCGGTTGCGCAGGGCGCGTTCACCTTTGGCACGCTCCGCGACCTCGTCGAGCTGGCGCTTCATGCGGCGCAGGCTGTTGAGGGCCTGCTTGAGCTTGGAGAGCGACGCCACCAGCTCCTTGTGCAACGCGAACTGCTCGGCATACTGCTCCGGCGTGGTCGGCAAGCGCGGATCCTTGACCACGGTGAAGCTTGCCGCTTCGCTCGCGCCGCCGACGCTGAGCTCCACGCCATAGGTACCCGGCACGACGGTCGGTCCCGGCGGATTCTCGGGGTCGGGCGCCAGCGGCTTGGGTCGTGGCGGCGCCAGCCCGTAGTCGATCTTGGTCGGTCCGGGATACTTCAGATCCCAGACGTAGCGATTGAGGCCGGCCTTGGTGCCGGGCTTGCGCGCCGGCGGCGTATCCTTGTCGTCGCTCGCATAGGCGATGATCTTGCGGCCTCCCGAGTCGCGGAACGTCAGGGTCACCGGCCCGGTCGCGTCCTCGGCCAGCCAGTAGTAGATGATCGCACCGTTGGGTGGATTCTCACCGACATCGAGATGCTCGCGCACCCGCGTGCCGTCGGGCCGGTCGACCATCACCGTGCTACCGTCGATGCCGAAAGCCGGGCCGTAGGCGATGCCGGTGCGCACATTGGCGCCGGCACTCCAATGCAGCTTGGTGCGGATGGCCGTGCGTGGCCCGAACACGCGCGTCTTGCGCCCGCCGTCGGCAAGGCCGCGCAGCCCGGTCACGTCGTCGAGGATCCAGAACGAGCGGCCGTGCGTCGCCGCCACCAGGTCGCTGTCCTTGAGCTTGAGGTCGTAGACCGGCACCACCGGCAGCCCGCTCATCGGCAGCCAGCTCGCGCCGTCGTCGAGTGTGAAATGGATGCCCGTCTCGGTGCCGACATAGAGCAGCCCCTTCGCCACCGGATCGGCACGTACGACGCGGGTTATCTCGGTCGCGGGCAGATTCCCGTTGATCGATTTCCAGGTCCGCCCGCCGTCGCTGCTGCGGAACAGGTACGGCTTGTAATCGGCCAGCTTGTAGCGCGTGGCCGCGACGTAGATCGTGTCCGGATCATGCGGCGAGACCTCGACGCATCCGACATAGGCAAGCTCGGGCATTCCCTTGGGCGTCACGTTCTGCCAGCTCTTGCCGTCGTCGCGCGTGACATGGACCAGGCCGTCGTCGGTCGAGGCCCAGATCTCGCCGGCGCGGTGTGGCGATTCGGCGACGCAGGCGCAGGTCGCATGGACCTCCGCGCCGGCGCTCTCGCGCGTGATCGGCCCGCCTGACGCGCCCTGACGCTCGGGGTCATCGAGGCTGAGATCGGGCGAGATGCACGTCCAGCTCATGCCCTGATCGCGCGTGCGGAACACGCAGTTGCCGCCGACATAGAGCGTGCCCGGGTCGTGCGGCGAGAACACGATCGGAAAGGTCCAGGCGAAGCGGTACTTCAGATACTTGGGCGCAATGCCGGTCGATTCCTCGGGCCACACATTCACCAGCTGAAGCTGGCGCGTGCGATGGTCATAGCGCTGCAGCGCCCCCGCCCCGCCCGGGCTGGAGCCGATGGCGCCGACATAGACGACGTTGTGGTCGCGCGGATCGACTGCGATGAAGCCGCTCTCGCCGGTGCCGGGATAGGAGCAATCGGCCAGCGTGATCACGCCCCATTCCGAGGCGCTGGGCACCGAGATCGAGGTATTGTCCTGCTGGGTGCCGTAGACCCGGTAGGGATACTGGTTGTCGACGTCGATGCGATAGAATTGCGCCGTCTTCTGGTTGTAGATCGTCGACCACGATGCGCCGCCATTGAACGAGATGTTGGCGCCGCCGTCGTTGCCCTCGATCATGCGCGTGCAGTCGTTGGGATCGATCCACAGATCGTGGTTGTCGCCGTGGCGGGTCGTGACTTCGCTGAAGCTCGTGCCGCCGTCGGTCGATCTCCACATCTGCAGGTTGGTTACGTACACCGTATCGGCATGACCGGTGTCGGCGAAGACATGCGTGTAGTACCAGGGACGGTGCATCAGGTCGCGATTGGCCGAGACCATCGTCCAGCGCATGCCATAGTCGTCGGAGCGGTAGAGGCCGGTCTTGTCGCCCTCGGCCTCGACCAGCGCCCACACGCGGCCAGCGCGCACCGGCGAGATAGCGACGCCGATCTTGCCGAGCAGCCCGTCCGGCAGGCCGGGCCGTCGGGTGATCTCCTCCCAGGTGTCGCCGCCATCCAAGCTGCGGAACAAGCCGCTGCCCGGGCCGCCGCTGGAGATGTTCCAGAAGTTGCGGCGGGCCTCCCAGATCGAGGCGAACAGGATGCGCGGATTGTTACGATCCATCGACAGATCGATCGCACCCGCGACGTCGCTGCGGTAGAGAATCCGTTCCCAGTTCCTGCCGCCGTCGCGCGAGCGATAGACTCCGCGCTCTGAATTGGGTCCGAATACATCACCGAGCGCCGCGACATAGACGAGATCGGGATTATTCGGATGAATGCAGATGCGGCCGACGAACTTGCTGTTTCTCAAGCCGATGTTCCGCCAGGTCCGCCCGGCGTCATCGGATTTGTAGATGCCATCGCCGTAGGAGACGTCGAGCCGAATCGCCGTCTCCCCGGTGCCGGCGTAGATCACGTTGCCGTCCGAGGGCGCCACGGCGATCGAACCGACCGCGGCGCTGCCCATGAAGCCGTCCGACACGCATTGCCAGAACACGCCGCCATCGACCGTCTTCCAGATGCCGCCGGCGCAGGCACCGAAGTAGAACACCATCTTGTTCACCGGATCGCCCGAAACGGCGACAACGCGGCCGCCACGAGAGGGGCCGATGCAGCGCCACTTCAGCGCGTCGAAGCCCGAAGGGGCAGCAGGCGTGATTGTCTTCTTGGCCATGGCGCAGCGTCTCCAGTCCCTGGACGTCTTGAAGCATCGACCGTAAGTCAGGTGCGCCGGCCGGCGCAATCGACTTTGCCCAAGCCTTCTTATTGTGTTCGGCCTCGTTTTGCGCCTAGGTCGATCACGGACCGCTACCATGGAGAGCGCCATGAGAAATGCCCTCGCCATCCTTATCGCCGCCCTGCCCGTCGTATTCCAGGCGCAGGCACAACCCAATCCGGCGGACGCGCGCACCTTGCAGGCCTGCCTCGACAGAGAGGAAGACAAGCTCGGGCGCGACTGCATCGGCATCATTGCCGATCCGTGCCTCAAGAGCGCCGACACCAGCGACAAGGCCAAGATCTGCTCCTCCCGCGAGCTCGCCGTCTGGGAAGCGCAGCTCGACGCAGCCCTCAAGAAGGTCAAGAAAGGCAGCTTCAAGGAGATCGACCGGGCGGTGGCGAAGTCCCAGGAGGCGTGGCGGACATCGCTCAAGGAGCTGTGCCCCATCTTCGGCAAGGTCGACCCCGGAACGCTGCCGGGCAACGCCACGTACTGCCTGCTCCACGAGACAGCTTCACGAGCCCTGCTGTTGCGGCGCCTCGGCGAAGCGGTCAACGAGCATTGAGCGACTCGACGCTTCATCCCGCCTCGAACCCCTTCGACGTGCGGATGCGTCGAGTACAAGTCAGGTACATCGGAGTTCGCTTGGTGACGGCGGTGGCGTCGGCGCGCTATAGGCCCCCGACACAAAACCGATGCTCTTCCCGGAAAAGACCTCCCCATGACTTCCGACAGCTCGGCCGCCTCGGCCGGCCCGATCGATCGCGAGGCGCTGCGCCAAAAGTATCGCGAGGAGCGCGACAAGCGCCTGCGCGCCGACGGCAATGCGCAGTATCTGCAACTGACCGGCAAGTTCGCGCGCTATCTCGATGACCCTTACACGCCGATCACGCCCCGCGCGCCCAAGACCGATCACGTCACCTTCGCCTTCGTCGGCGGCGGGTTCGCCGGGCTGGTGACGGCGGCGCGCCTGGTCGAAGCCGGCGTGCGCGATGTTCGGATCATCGAGAAGGGCGGCGATTTCGGCGGCACCTGGTACTGGAACCGCTATCCCGGTGCGCAATGCGACACCGCCTCGATGGTCTACATGCCGCTGCTCGAGGAGACCGGCTACCAGCCAACCGAGAAGTACGCCCACGCGCCCGAGATCCTGGCGCACTGCCGACGCATCGGCCAGCATTTCGGCCTCTATGACAACGCCCTGTTCCATACCCAGGTCGAGAACCTGTCGTGGGACGACACGGGCAAACGCTGGGTCATCCGCACCAATCGCGGCGATGCCTTCACCGCCCAGTTCATCGGCCTCGGCACCGGCCCCCTGCACGTTCCCAAGCTGCCCGGCATTCCCGGTATCGAGACGTTCGCCGGCCATTCGTTCCACACCAGCCGCTGGGATTACGCGTACACCGGAGGCGACCCGTTGGGCGCGCCGATGACCCGGCTTGCCGACAAGCGCGTCGGCATCATCGGCACCGGCGCCACCGCCGTGCAGTGCGTCCCCCATCTCGCCCGGTCGGCGCGAGAGCTCTACGTCTTCCAGCGCACCCCCTCCTCCGTCGACGTGCGCGCCAACGCCCCGATCGACCCGGGCTGGTTCTCGTCGATCGCAACGCCGGGCTGGCAACAACGCTGGCTGGAGAACTTCACCGCCAACCAGGCCGGTGGAACCGCGACCGAGGACCTGGTGCAGGACGGATGGACCGACCTGTCCCGCCGGATCCGCCAGCGCATTTTCATGCTGCCCAAAGAGCAGCGGACGCGGGAGAACATGCTCGCCGCCTTCGAGGATGCCGATAACGAGAAGATGGAGGAGATCCGCAACCGCGTCGATGCCATCGTCGAGGATCCGGCGACGGCGCAGAAGCTGAAGGCCTGGTACCGCCAGCTCTGCAAGCGGCCCTGCTTCCACGACTCGTACTTGCAGGCCTTCAATCAGCCGGGCACGCATCTGGTCGACACCGATGGCAAGGGCGTCAAGCGCATCACCCCGGCGGGTGTGATCGTGGACGATGTCGGATATCCGCTCGACTGCCTGATCTATGCCTCGGGGTTCGAGGTCGGCACTGAATATCGCCGGCGGGCCGGGTTCGATCTGGTCGGCCGCAACGGGCACAAGCTGTCGGAGCATTGGAAGGACGGCATGCGCACCAAGCACGGCATCCACATCCATGGATTTCCCAACGCCTTCTTCGTGCAGCCGACCCAGGGCGCCAATCTGATCTCGAACGTGCCCCACAACCTCACCGAGGCCGGCCGCACCATCGGCATCATGATCCGTCACGCGCTGGACCACGGCTTTCGTGAGATCGAGGTTACCCAGGAGGCCGAGGACGAATGGGTGCGCCTGCTGCTGACCGGCACCGGCCGCATGACCGGAGGGGCCGACTGCACGCCGGGCTACTACAACAACGAAGGCCAGGATGCCGGCCAGGCTGCCCGCCTTGCCGTCGGCTACCCGTCGGGCGCCTCGGCCTACTTCAAGTACATCGACGAATGGCGCCGCTCTGGCCGCTTCGAGGGGTTGGCGATGCGTTAGAGCTTTCCTTTTGTTCTCCTCCCCAGCTCCGCTGGGGAAGTGCCCCGTCATACGGGGCGGAGAGGTCAAGAGCCTCAGTCGAAGCGTCAGCTTCGACGACGCTGTCTTGACCATGATGCATATTCAATCACGTCAACATCGAGCCAAAACGAGGAATCGCTTCAGGTCGCCATGCTTTGATTGCCGAACTGGGCTTCCATCTGCTGCGACCATGACCGCAGATTGCCGGCCGGGAAACCGGTGACAGTCGGGCCTTCGAAGCGAAAGGTCTTGTTGCCGCCGCCAAATTGGGTATGAAGCCCGGCGGTGACCGGGACGCCCCAGGTCGCCGCCAGCCGCGAAACCAGCTGCGAACCGCTGCCGCCGCCGACATCGCATCCCAGGAGTTGGACCGACCCGAACGGCAGCATCACTGCTCTGATCCGCGCGATCGTCCCCTCGATCTGCGAGAAGTTCGACAACGAGATCGCCGCCAGGTGAGGCGCACCATTGATCTGCCCGCCGGTGACGTTCTGCAGGCCGCGGTTACCATGCCCGTGGAAGCGCAACAGCATGACATTCTGTCCTCGTCCGCGCGCGACGACCTGGTTGGTGACGACCTCGATGCCGTTGGACATGCCGAACACGACGATCGGATCGCCGCCGGCCGCCCGGATGTCGGCCGCTTCGAGGGCAATCAGCGACGGATCGGTGCCGTCGACGACGTCAATCGTCTGGAAGCCGCTCACCGTCATGAACTGGTTCCAGGTATTGTTCCCGATGATGCCGTCACGTGACAGATGATGGAACGACTGGAAATTCTCGATGGCGCCCTTCGTACGCGGCCCGAAATTGCCGTCCGACGTGATCAAGGTTTGCGGTCGGTGCCGGCGCAGCAGAATTTGCGATGTCGTTACGCTCGGCAGGACGTCGCCGTTCATGAGGAACGTGAAAGGCATAGCCATCTCCCCCTGCTCGAATGAGCCCGGACTTTCCAGCATCAGCCGGGCGTGATCAATCGACCCCGAGGGAGGGTTGAGATATGCGCCGGAGCGTCAAGCCGACGTCATGATTACGACAACATCTTATGAGCGCCGGTCTGTGTCCTTTAATCTTGAGGAGCAGAGACATTTCCGTTCCCTCCCCTGCAATCTGCCGATCACGGGGGAGGGCTCTTAATTGTCCGCGATCAGAGGGCCGGACGTTGCTTGCGCCAGGGCATCGCTGTTTCATAGGCATGCGCCGCCCGGAACAGCGTCGGCTCGCTGAACGGCTTGCCGGCCAGTTGCATGGCGACCGGCAGGCCGCCTTCGCCGAAGCCGGTGCAGATGCTGATCGCCGGGAAGCCGGTGACGTTGAACGGCATGGTGAAGGACGGCTTCTCCATGTTGGCCCATTTCGGCACGTCGGCGATCCGCGGCGCCTCGCCCGCCTGCGAGGCGCTGACGATGATGTCGAGATCTGCCATCGCAGCGGCCATCTCCCGGCACAGCACCCGACGGCGGCGCGTCGCCTGCACGATGTCCGGCCCGCTCACCGTCGCCGCGAGGGCAACGCGGTCGCGAAGCAGCTCGCCATAGTCGGCGAAGCGCTCGCGCAGCCAGGGCGCGTGCAAGGTGAATGCCTCGGTGACCATGATCAGATAGCCGACCGCGTGGTAGTCGGCGGCGGGCGACAGGGTGATGTCGCGCACCTCGGCGCCTTCCTTGCGGAAGAAATCCATGGCGGCGTCGATGCCAGCGCGCGTCGCGTCCGAGGCCCGGTTGTCGGTCTCGAAGAAATGCCGTACGACACCGATGCGCAGGCCTTTCACGCCCTTGCCGATCTCAGCGGAGAAATTCGCCACCGGTCGATCGACGCTGGCCGGGTCCTCGGGGTCGTGCCCGGCCATCCCCTGCAGCAGCAGCGCGCAATCCTCGGCCGTCCATGCCATCGGCCCGGCATGATCCAAGGTAAAGGCGAGGGGCAGGATGCCCACTCGGCTCGACAGTCCATAAGTCGGCTTGATGCCGGCGATGCCACAGAGCGCGGCGGGACCACGGATCGAGCCGCCGGTGTCGGAGCCGGTTCCGCCGAGGATCAACCCGGCGGCAACGGCCGCACCGGTGCCCGAGGATGATCCCGCGGTGAAATGCTCACGATTCCAGGGATTGCGCGCTGGCGGCCAGGGCAGATCGAACGAGGGACCGCCGAAGGCGAACTCGTGAGTCGCGAGCTTGCCCAGCATGACCGTTCCGGCGTCCGCCCATTTCCTCACGGTGTGGGCATCGTGCGTCGGAACGTTGTGCTCGAGCAGCTTGGAATGCGCGGTCGTGCGGATACCAGCGGTGTTGTAGATGTCCTTGTGCGCGATCGGGATGCCGTCGAGCTTGCCGCGCAACGCGCCCGACATCTGTCGCGTCTCGGCCGCCTTTGCGTCCGCGAGCGCCCGCTCCTCGGTCACCAGCAGGAAAGAATCGAGATTGCGATCGATACGCTTGATCCGCTCGAGCAGCGTCGTCGTGAGCTCGACCGGCGAGAGCTTCTTGGCCGCGATCTGCCCGGCCGCTTCGGCTATGGTGGGGATTGCGGTCATTGCTCGACCTTGAACGTGGTGGCGGTTTCGGCCTCGCGCGGCAGCGGCGCGTTCACGCGCTCGATCATCCGGCGAAAGATCGCCGCGCCGGGCAGGATGGATTGGAGCTGGGGGGCGGTGAGGTTGAGGCCGCTTTTCTTCAGCATGCGTTCGAGCTCGGCCTGGTCGATCTCCGATGTACTCATGGTGCGTCGCTTTCAATGTGTCTGATGGCCCGGGAACAATAGCGATGGCCGGACGGCTACGCTATTCAGCAGCATGACCGCCGCCGCACGATTCGCCGCCCACGCACTCGACACTCGATTCACCGACCTGCCCGCCGACGCCGTCGAGCGCGCCAAGGTCTATGTGCTGGACAGCCTCGGCGTCGGCATTGCCGGCTCGTCGGTCGAAGGCGGCGACGGACTGCTGCAGGTAGCCTCCGGCTGGGGCGCCGGCGAGGTCGCCGTCTGGGGACGCTCGGTGCGCCTGTCGGCGCCGGCCGCGGCCTTCCTCAACGCCTGGCAGATGCACAACCAGGAGTACGATTGCCTGCATGAAGGCGCCGTCGTGCACGCAATGGCGTCGGTCCTGCCGGCGGCCCTGGCCGCCGCCGAGCGCCGGGGCGGAGTCAACGGCGCCGAGCTGATCACGGCGATCGCGGTCGGCGTCGACGTCGCAGCCGGATTGGGGCTCGCGTCGCGGGCCGGCTTTCGCTTCTTTCGTCCGGCCACGGCCGGCGGTTACGGGGCGGTCGCCGCGGCCGGCCGCCTGCTCGGCCTCGATCTCGCGGCGCTACAAGCTGCCTTCGCCTGGCAGCTCGCACAATCCAGCGGAACCATGCAAGCCCATACGGAGGGCAGCCCCATCCTGCCGGTCCAGGTCGGCTTCAATGCGCGCGCCGCGTTGCACGCCTGCGAGCTCGCGACCCTGGGCTTCGCGCCGGCGCGCGAGGTGTTCGAAGGACCCTACGGATACCTGGCCGTGTTCGAAGGCGCCTACGAGCTCGAACCTGTCCTCGCCAGTCTCGGCCGCGACTGGAGCATCAGCGCGTTCAGCCACAAGCCGTTCCCCGCCGGTCGCGCCACGCACGGCGGCATCGAAGGCGTGGCGGCGCTGCAGGCGGCGCACCGCTTCAGCGCCGCCGATGTCGAGCGCATCGAGATCCTGGTGCCGCCGCTCACCGCGCGCCTGGTGAGCCGTCCGCTGCTGCCGGGCAGCGGGGCAAGCTATTGCCGGCTCTGCATGGCCTACGCCGTCGCCAAGGTGGTGAAGAACGGACGCATCGACCTGGCCGACTTTCGTGGCGAGGCGCTGGCCGATCCGGCAACACGCGCCCTTGCCGCCCGCATACATACCCTGAGCGACGGCAACAGCGATCCCAATGCCCTGGCCCCGCAAAGTCTCACCGTGCATCTGAAGGATGGCCGCACGCTCGCATGGCGCTGCGAGACGATGCTCGCCAATCCGGCACGTCCCCTCCCCCACGACCAGCATCTCGCGAAGTTCAGGCGCTGCCTCGACTTCGCCGCCGAGCCGCTGCCCACCGACGCCGCCCAGCGCCTGCTCGAAACCGTCCGCCACTTGGAGGCGCTCGACGACGTCCGGCGCCTGTCCGCTCTGGTCGCCGGTGTCAGTCGACCTTGACGCCCGCTTCCTGCACGATCTTGCGCCAGCGTGCGATCTCACCGGCAATGAAAGCGGCATATTGTCCGCGGCTTTCACCGGCGGGCACGAAGTAGAGGCTGCGCAGCTTCTCGATCGCCGACGGCTCTTCCAGCATGTGCTTCATCTCCGCCGCCAACCGGTCGAGAATGGAATCGGGCGTGCCGGCGGGCGCGCCGAGGCCGATCGAGCCGACGGCAATCACGCTTGGATAACCCTGCTCGGCCACCGTCGGAGCGTCGGGGAGAAAGGGCGAGCGCCTTAAATCGCACACACCAATTGCCGTCACCCGTCCGCCCTGGACCGGCCCGACGATCGCCGGGATCGCGTCAGCCATCACCTGGATGTCACCGGCTTGAAGCGCCATCTGGGCATCGGCATTGCCCCTGAACGGAACGTGCGTCATGCGAATGCCGGCCGCCGCACGCATCAATTCGACCGCGAGATGAGCCGCCGAGCCGTTGCCCGAGGAGCCGTAGTTGAGATCGCTTCCCTTGGCCTTCTCGATCAGATCCTTCACCGAGCGGATGCCGCTCTTGGGGCTGGTGATCAAGGTCTGCGGCGTTTGCGCGACATTGGTGATCAGCGCGAAATCCTTTACCGGATCATAGGGCAGCTTGGGATAGACCGCCGGCGCCATGACGTGGGTCGACAAGGTGATAACCACGAGCGTGTAGCCATCCGGCGCGGCTTTTGCCGCGACGTCGACACCGATCGTGCCGCCGGCACCCGGCTTGTTCTCGACAATGACCTGCTGGCCCAGAGACCGGGTCAGCTGCTCCGCCATCAGGCGTCCAAGGATGTCGGCCGACTGGCCAGCGGGGTATGGCACGATGATGCGCAACGGCTTGGCCGGCCAGGCCTGCGCGCGCACCTGGAGGGCCGCGAGCGCCGGTGCGGCGAGAACCAGGCGACGTTTCAGCAATTGTCTGACCTGCTCGGGCATACTGGGAGATCCTCCGCTGTCGCGGGAATCTGCGTCGGATCGACTTGGCCTTCAATGAGGAAGCACAACGCGCCGGTCCGTGGTACGCTGACTCTAATAAGGCATGTGTGGGAGGAAATGATGGACTTCACCAGGGCCGCGCTGGCGGCGTTGATGGCGTACGGACTAATGGCTGGTCCAACGGCGGCGCAGAACCAGGCCGTCAAGATCGGCGTTCTCGACGACATGTCGGGGCCCTACGCCGAGAATACCGGGCCAGGCGACGTCGCCGCCGCCAAGTTCGCCATCGCCGATTTCGGCGGCTCGGTGCTCGGCAAGCCGATCGAGCTGGTCAGCGCCGACTTCCAGAGCAAGGTCGATGTCGGCGTCGGCATCGCCAAGCGCTGGTATGACGACGAGAACGTCGACTTGGTGCTCGGGCTCCCCAACTCGGCCATCGCGCTCGCGCTGGTCAAGGTCGCCGAGGAGAAGAACCGGATCGTGATGCCGACCGCCGCGGCGACCTCGGAGCTGACCGGCAAGTCGTGCGGCGCCCACAGCATCCACTGGATCTATGACACCTACGGCCAGGGCAAGACCATCGTCACCGCGCTCAGCAAGCAGGGCGGCGATACCTGGTTCTTCATCACCGTCGATTACGCCTTCGGGCTCGCGGTCGAAGCCGACGCCACCGGTTTCATCAAGGCAGCCGGCGGCAAGGTGCTGGGCTCGGCCCGCCATCCGCTCAACACCCAGGATTTCTCCTCCTATGTCCTGCAGGCGCAATCGTCGAAGGCCAAAGGGCTGATGTTCGCCAATGGCGGCAACGACATCATCAACGGCGTCAAGCAGGCCGCCGAGTTCGGCCTGGTGAAGCAGGGCATGCGCATCAGCGCACCCTTGATGCAGTTCCCGGACGTGCACGGCGTCGGCCTCAAGATCGCCCAGGGCCTGCTCATGGCGAGCCCCTTCTACTGGGACATGAATCCGGAAGCGCGCGCCTTCTCCGACCGCTTCACCAAGCAGATGGGCCGGCCGCCGAGCTTCATCCAGGCCGGCACCTACGGCGCCGTGCTGCACTACCTGAAGGCGGTGCAGGCCGCCGGCACGGACGAGGCCAAGGCGGTGCTGGCGCAGATGAAGAAGCTGCCGATCAACGACTTCATGACCAAGGACGGCAAGGTACGTGAGGACGGCCGCGTCATCCGCGACATGTATCTGATGCAGGTCAAGACGCCCGAGGAATCGAAGGGCGAGTGGGACCTTGCGAAGATCGTCGCTACCGTCCCTGGCGACGAGGCCTTCCGCCCCCTCGCCGACGGCGGCTGCCCGCTGGTGAAGAAGTAGCGATTATCAATCCCTTCCCCGTAATCGGGGGAGGTGCCCCCGCAGGGGCGGAGGGGGAAGGCCGCCCACGTGATGCTTCCGCTTCCGACGTCGGAACTTCAAGAATCCCGTCTGAGGCTTTCCCCCTCCCGCTTCCGGGCCACCTCCCTCGATTACGGGGGAGGTGAAAGAATCATCTCAGCTTGAACACCAGCTTGCCTTTCAGGTGACGCGCCTCGCTGACCTTCAGCGCAGCCGCGGCGTCCGACAGCTTGTACTGCGTGATCGGCGGCAGCTTCACTGCCCCGATGCGATGCAGCTCGGCGATGCGCTCGAGCGGGGCCCGGGCGCGACTGACCGCCGGCCGCAGGGAGGTGACGTCGGTGCGCTCGGATTTCGGAGCCTGCGCGCCCGAGGCGATGAATGCCGCCCGGCCGCCGGGCTTGAGCACGGCGAACGACCGCGTCGCCACGTCGCCGCCCACCGTCTCGAACACGGCGTCGCAGTCGCGCACGACCTTGGTGAAGTCGGTTGCATTGTAGTCGATGACCTCGTCGGCACCGAGCCCGCGCAGGTAGGCGAGGTTGGCCGCACTGCCCGTGGTGATGACGCGGGCGCCGATATGCTTGGCGAGCTGGATGGCAAACCCCGCGACGCCGCCTGCGCCGCCCTGGATCAGGATCGTCTCGCCCGATTTCAGCTTCAGCGTGTCCTCGACCGAGCGCAGCGCGGTGAGACCGACCAGCGCCAGCGCCGCGGCCTCGACGTGGGACAAGCTGGCCGGCTTCTTGGCGACGATCGCAGCACCGATGGCGATCTTCTCGCAGTAGGTGCCGTCCCGCCCGGCCTCCAGCACGCCGAATACCTCGTCGCCCACCCGCAGGTCGGTGACGCCGGCACCAACTGCGCCGACGACGCCGGAGAAATCGCGGCCCAGCACGATCGGGAACTTGGGCTGGCCCGGATATTCACCGGCCCGCACCTTCCAGTCGGCACCGTTCACGCTCGCGGCGTACGTGTCGACGACGATCTGGCCCTCGCCTGGCGACGGATCGGGAAGATCGCCGTAGCTGAGGGCATCCAGACCGCCAAATTGCTCGATGTAAACTGCCTTCATGATGTGCCGACCTCTACGGCTTGCAACAGTGTCGAGCGGCGCGGGTCACGGCCGCCATGGATCGTTGTAATTCTCGGCGCCGATCTTGCGGACGTCGGTCAGCCAGTCGCCATCATAGGGCCAAGCCTCGGGCGACTTCGGGTCCGGCCCCTGCCAGAAACGCGCCAGGGCGTCGTTGCCAACCTTCTCGAGCGACCAGGCCTGCCGCCGGAACGTCCAGCTCTCAGGCACCAATCGATGGGCTTCGCGGAAATGGTGCACGGCTGCCGCGTGGTGGCCATCCATCTCGAGTTGCGAAGCGAGCTGGAAATGGGCGTGACCGCGCGCCTTGCCCTCGTCGCGCGGGCGCGACCGCTCGATCACCTCGTCGGGCGACAGTGCGAAGCGACTCGCCGCGCCGTGCGCCACCCAGTCGCGCAGGGCTGCGTGATAGGCCTCGGTGCTGCGCCGGATCTTCGCCGCTTCGGCCATGATCTCGACGAAGCGCTGTGGCGCATCGGCCGGCATCGCGAGCCGCGGCCCCGTGCTGGCCTGCGGCGGCGCCGGCGCCGTCTCGGCCGGCCGTACAATCATGCCGTTCTCGTCGATCCACACGCTCATTGGGATGTTGGTTACCCCGAAGAGCTCGGCAAGCACGTGATGCTGATCAATCAGCGAGGGATGCTCCGGACGGGCCGCCTCGATGAAGGTGCGGCAACCGGCGTCACCCAGCGTGTCCAGGCCGACGGTGACCAGTTCGAAACCCTTCGGATGCAGTTCGTTGCGCAGGGACTGCCACACGGGCAAGTCTCGCGAGCAGCCTCAATAGGGTGCCCAGGCATAGAGTAGGACCTTCTGGCCGCGCAGGCTCGAAAGCTGGAAGGTCTTGCCGTCGACGTCGGGCAACTTCAAGTCGGGCGCTTCCGCGCTCGCCAGCGCGCGCGAGCCGATGGCGGCCGGTCCCAAGGCCCACAGGCCATGCTCCGGCGCGGCGACCAGCGGCATTCCCATGTCGCGTGCGACCTGCTCGACATCGATCGTCTCGCCGGCTCGGCGCGACAGCGGGATGCACACCGGGCCTTGGCACGCGCCTTCCGGCTTCAACGTCCAGCCTGTCCCGTCCTCGAATTCGCCCTTTCGAACTTGAAGCGACCGCAGCAGCATGGCCCACACCTCCCCTCGTCGACAAAGATCGAGCCTAGCGCGGCCTGCCGTGTCTCGTACAGTTGCTCCCCTGCCTCGGGCCCCCTACCATCCGCCCCGCTGACAAGATGACTGTCCCCGGCGTCCCTGGTGGGCCTGTTCGCCCTGATATCGAAGCGAAATGACGGGCCGCATCGCCCTGCTGCTGGGCTCGCTGCTGTTCAGCCTCATCATCCTCGAGCTGGGGGCCCGCCTGCTGCGCGGGCCGGAATGGCTGGCGCACTGGCCCAATCTGGTCACGATGCACCGCGCAGGCAGCGCCATGGACGTCAGCCGGCATACCGTCCACGACGATGCGCTGGGGTTCAAGCCGCGACCCGGCGCGCGGCTGATCAACCTGGCGCGCGAGAGCGGCGGCATCAGGCAAACGAAGGCCAGCCACGACGCGCAAGGATTGCGCGTTGCGCCGGCAGGTTCGCCTCTCGCCCCGCCCGGGCCGCCGATCCTCGCCGCCGGCGATTCGTTCACCTATGGCGCCGAAGTCGACGATGCGGACACTTGGCCGGTCGCCCTGCAATCGATCCTCGGGCAGCCGGTCGTCAACGCCGGCGCCAACGGCTACGGCATCGACCAGATCGTGCTCAGGGCCGAGCAGGTGGCCAGGCAGATCCATCCGGGCGCGATCGTCGTCGGCTTCATCCAGGACGATCTGCGCCGAGCGGAGATGAGCCGGGTATGGGGCGCCAACAAGCCCTACTTCGATATGGCCGGCGAAGCACTGACCCTGCGCAATGTGCCGGTGCCGGAACCGGCTGGGACGCAGGCTACCCTCACCTTCTGGCAACGCTTGTTGGGCCGCTCGGTGCTGGTCCAGATCACGATGGATGCCCTCGGCCTGTTGGACGATTGGAGCCTCGACTACGTGCGCGTCCACGTGTCTGGCGAAGGCGGGCATATCGCCTGCCTGCTGATGCAGCGCCTCGCGGCCCTTGGCCGCCAGTCCGAGGCCCGGGTCGTCGTCGTGGCACTCTATGACGCCGATGCCTGGCGATGGCGCTGGCTCGGCCTGCTCGCGCGCCAACAGCGCGCGACGGCGGCGACTTTGTCGTGCGCCGCCAGGGCCGGGCTCGCGACAATCGACACCTACGATGCCTTTGCCCAGGTGATCGACTCGACAGGCGTCGACAGCCTCTATCATCGCTGGCATCCCAACGCCGCCGGCAATCGGCTGATCGCCGAGCTAGTCGCCACCCGCTTGCAGCAAGCCCCATGAGCGCGCGTTGCGTCGTCTATCACGCTGGCGAACCGCCCTGGCTCGCCGAGCGGACCGCGCGCGTCCTGCGGTCGATGGGGCATTCGCCGGTAGTCGTGACCGAGGCAGAGATCGCAACTGCGCTGCGTGGCGCGCGGTCGGCATGGCTGCTGTGTGCCGGCGCCGTGCCGCCGCCCTTGCCCTCGATCGGCCCCGCGCCGAGGCGAACACCCCTTCTCTTGTGCCTGCCTCATGCGGGAGGTGTCGCCGGATACTACGTCGAGCAGGCGCACGACCTCGCCGCGCTCGTGCGTCGAACGCCGCGCGTGGCCGATGCGATACACGCCCTCGCGACCAGCCGACGAGCGACCTCGGCATCCGGCCTGGCTTGCACTGGCTCTCCGACCCCGCGCGTCGCGCTCATCATCAGCGCGTTGCATTCCGGGGGCGCCGAGCGCGTGACGATCGAGCTTCTGACGCGGCTCTCCAGGCAGGGTATCGACACGAGGCTGGCGATCCTCGATTCGCCTCAGCGCGATTGCCTGCCAGAACCTCCAGACGCCTTCCGCCTCTATACCCTGCCGGGACCACGCGCCGACCGCCTGCGCGCCTTCTGCCTGTCCGCCGTCGCGTGGGGCGCCGACCTGATCCACGCACACCTACTCGACGCTGCCTCGCTCGCACTCTTGCGTCCCTGCGGCATCCCCGTGCTGACCACGCTGCACAACGATCGGCCGGGATGGCCGATCGGCTTTCCGGACGCTGCCCGTTCGGTCTCCGATCTCACGGTCGGTTGCAGCGTGAAAGTCACGCGTGCCCTCGCCGAAGCACGACTGATTCCGACGAGGACGGCCTGGAATGGCATCTCCGTGCCGCTCGAAATGGACGTCTCCGCCCGGATGAGCTTGCGCAACAAGCTCGGCATCGCAGATCGATCGATCGTCTTGCTGTCGGTCGCCAACGAGCGGCCGCAAAAGCGGCTGGAATGGCTTCAGCACATCCTGACAGAGCTGCTCGACGGTGGCGTCGATGCCCATGCCGTGATCGTGGGTCACATCGCGAGCGATCGCGCACTGTCGCCTCATCCGCGCCTGCATCGGGTAGGACCGAGGCGCGATACGCCGCGCTGGTATTCGGCGGCGGATGTCTATGTCTCCACGAGCCGCTACGAGGGTCTGAGCCTGTCGCATCTCGAAGCCCTAGCAGCAGGGCTGCCGATCTTCACCACCGAGGTCGGCGGCGCAGCGGAACTTGCACGCGACCATGATCGCTACCGAGTCCTGCCGCGCGAGGCGACGCCCACCGATTTCGCCCGTGCGATCCGACGCCTCGCGGTCGACCGAAAGCGCTCATCGCTCGGGGCCTTCACGACGGATCGCATGGTCGAGCGTCACGCTGCGATCTATCGCCGTGTTCTCGGCCAAGCACGCGTTGCGAAGAACGGCCTCGTGCTCATCGCCAACGACTTCGCGACGGGCGGCGCTCAATCGAGTGCGCGACGCCTGTTGCTGGCGTTGCGCGATTCCGGGGTCCGATGTTCGGCGATCGTGCTGGCGGAGGATGACGACAACGTCACCCGGGGAACGGCCGAGCTCCGCGCCCAGGGCATCGTTGTCGCAGCGCCCGATCGCGCCACGCGAAGGAACACGATCGCGCTCGCGGCCTGGGTAGTGGCGCTGGTCGAGCGCGTGGCGGCACAAAGTGTCGTGTTCTGGAATGCGATCACCGAGGTGAAGGTCCGCATCGCCGATCAATTGCCTTTCCTGCGGCTGTTCGATGTCAGTCCCGGCGAGATGTACTTCCGGTCACTGGACAACTACTTCACCCATCCAGCGCGCGATCTGCCCTATCTGACGCCGCAGGATTATGGCGCCCTCCTGCAGGCGGTCGTCGTCAAGTATCAGGCCGAGGCGCCGCTCGCCGCCGAGCGTCTGGGGGCGCCGGTCCGCGTCATTTCGAACGGCGTCCCGGTGATGCGGCGCAACACGGTGTCCAGGTCGTTGCGCCGGCCGTTGCGCGTGGGAACCCTGGTTCGCCTGTCGCCTGACAAGAAGGTGGAGCTGCTGATCGACGCTCTGCAGCGCGCCGCGCCGCGGATGCCGGCCTTCGAGTTCCTGGTCGGCGGCCAGCCCGATCCAGGCGCTGAAGACTATGCGCGCTCCCTCCAGTTGCGTGCGGCAGGTCTGCCAATGCGCTGGATGGGCTACGTGCCGTCGGCACGTTTCATGTCGGCGATCGACCTGCTGGTGCTGGTCGCCGAACCGGCCGGCTGCCCGAACACCTCTCTCGAGGCGATGGCCGCCGGCGTGCCGGTGCTCGCCACGACGGTGGGAGGCATGATCGAACAGATCGTGCATGGCGAGAGCGGCTGGCTGGCGCCGCGCAACGACGTCGGCGCGCTCGCTGCGCTGCTCGAGAGCGCCGCCGCCGATCGGCATCGCTTGCGCGAGGTCGGACGCATGGCGCAGGACCGGATGCGTCGGGCCTTCGGCATCGAGAAGATGCGTGACTCCTATATCGAGCTGTTCGGCCTGGCCGGTCGGGGCGTGTAGTAGCGCACCTTCGTCCGGTCGCGCGGCGACCATATGTCCGATGCGGTCCGCGACCCATCGCTCTGGACGGCCGGCGAGCCGCCGTTCGTGACATTGGGATAGAACATGCCGTCGGCGTCGCGCCAACCGGCGCCCGGAGTGACGATTGCGGTATGGCCAATGCCGCTCGCCTGGGCGAGGCCGGCAATGACGAGCCCGCCGCGGTTGGCAAGCTCTTGCGCGGCCTCTCCATCGAGCCGGGTCCAACGAGATTCGAGATAGGCGACCTGCTCGTTGGCCGACTTGTCGTTCAATTCCCCGTAACCGAAGGCATCGGCGACATAGGCGGTCGACTGATCGCAAAACGACCTGTGGATGGCATAGGCTTCCTGCGCCCGTGCACTCAGGATTTCCGTCGGAGTGCCGGCTGGCTCCGGGGCGTCCACGCCCAGGCCACGCATCGATGCCCACAGCCTGCCAATCCATCCCATCAGGCCGCCGCCGGACAAGGGCTTTCTGGTGACGCCGGTGGAGTCGAACGGGCTGGTCGATGAGAAGCCGCTGTCGGGCGGCTCGAAGGACGACGTGCTCGAGCTCGCCACGCCCCATGTCGTGCCGCCGGTGTTGGCACGCCCCATCGCCTGGCCGGCTTCGGCAGTCTGACCACTGCTCGCTGCCGCCGCCACAGCGGCCGCCGCCAGTACGGCGCCGCCCGCCACGGCCGCAGCGGCTGCATCGACGTCGCCGGCGTAACCGTCCTCGGAGTAGCCCATGGCCAATCCTACGACTTGCGCCGGCTCCCGACATAGGGGTTCCTGGGCTTGCGCATGGTGAGACGAATCGGCACGCCGGGCAGGCCGAAATCGTCGCGCAGCCGGTTGATCAGGAAGCGCAAGTAGTCGTCGCCGAGCTCCTCGGGCTGGCTGACCGACAGCACATAGGTCGGCGGGCGGATCTTGATCTGGGTCATGAAGCGCAGGCGGATGCGCCGCCCCTTGGCGAGCGGCGGCGGGTGAAGCGTCTCCATCTCGCGCAACCAGCGGTTAAGCCTGGGCGTCGGCACGCGCTTGTTCCAGATGTCGTAGATCTCGAACACCTTGGGCATCAGCCGCTCGACGCCGCGGCCCGTGAGGGCCGAGAAGCCGACGATGGGCACGTCCTTGACCTGGGCAAACGAAGCCTCGAGCCGATCGGCGAGCTTGCGCCAGGCCCGGCTCGCCGTCGCCTGGTCGTCGGCCAGCAGGTCGGTCTTGTTGACTGCGATCACCAGGGCGCGCCCCTCCTCGATCACCCAGCCGGCGACGGCGAGATCCTGCTTCTCGGCCATGTTGTTGGCATCGAGCACCACCACCACGACATCGGCCAGGCGGATGGTGTCGAGCGTGTCGGCGACCGAGGCGGCTTCGAGCTTCGCCTCGATGCGGCTGCGCCGGCGCATGCCGGCGGTATCGACCAGGCGAACCTGGCGACCGCGCCATTGCCAGTCGACCCTGATGGCGTCCCGCGTGATACCGGCCTCCGGGCCGGTGAGCACGCGCTCCTCGCCGACCAGGCGATTGAGCAGGGTCGACTTGCCGACGTTCGGACGGCCGACGATCGCGAGCAGCAGGGGCCGCTTGGCCAGCTCCTCGTCGGCGGCACCATCCTCGGCTTGAGCGGTCTCTTCCTCGTCGTCCTCCGGCATGGGCGCAATGTGTCGCGACAGGACGTCATGCAGATCGCCCAGCCCCTCGCCATGCTCGGCCGAAAAGGGAATGGGATCCCCGAGCCCGAGCCCGTGCGCTTCCGCCAAGCCCTGCTGGCCGGCCCGACCCTCGCACTTGTTGGCGACCACGATCACCTTGGAGGCGCGGCGGCGCAGCCAAGTGGCGAAGCTTTCGTCCAGCGGCAGGATGCCGGCGCGCGCATCGATCAGGAACAGCACGACGTCGGCGCTATCGACGGCGCGCTCCGTGAAGCGCCGCATGCGCGCCTCGAGCGCCTCGCCGCCGGCATTCTCCCAGCCCGCCGTGTCGAGCAGGGTGAAGGCGAGGTCGCCGAGCTGCGCCGGCGATTCCCGGATGTCGCGAGTCACGCCTGGGGTGTCGTCGACGATGGCGCGGCGTCGTCCGACGAGCCGATTGAACAGCGTCGACTTGCCGACATTGGGTCGGCCGACGATCGCGACCCTTGGTGTTGGCCCGGCCGTCCCTGCGCTCGCCTCGCCGTCGTCAGCGGAGCGCAATGAGCCGGCCCGCATCGGTCAGCAAGTAGATCGTGCGATTTGCGATCACCGGGCCGAGGCGCACCGGGTCGCGCACCGCGATCTTGCCCAGGACCTCTCCGGTGTAGGGCGAGATCGCCAGCAGATCACCCAGCGTGCCGGCCACCAGCAGACGATCGCCGGCCAGCACCGGGCCCGACCACAGCACCGGCTTGCGGCGCTTCGCGTCCTCGTACTGGGTGAGCGGCGTCACCCACTTGATCTTGCCGTTGTTGCGCCCGACGGCAACGACGTCGGCGCTGCTGGTGGTGACGAACACGAAGCGCCCGGCCGCCCACGGCGTCTGGCTGCCGCCGATGCCGCGCTCCCACAGGCGCTGGCCGCTGTTGAGATCGACCGCCGAAAGCTGGCCTGCCGTGCCCATCGCCAGGACGACGCCGCGGTCGATCACAGGGCGGGCGCGAATGTCGGTCAGGTTGCCGAACGCCCGTACTTCGCCGCGCGCGCCGATCAGCGATTCGTTCCAGGCGGCCCGGCCATTCTCCAGCCTGAGCCCGACCAGCTCGCCCGAGCTGAACGGCGCCACCACGTAGTCGCCCGATCCGGCCGGGCTGTTGCCGGTGACGAAGCCGGCGGCCTCCTGGAGGGCTGCGTACTGCCAGAGGTCCCGGCCATCGCTGGCCGCCAGCGATTGCAGCTTGTTGTCGATCGAGATGACGAAGACTCGATCGGCGAAGACCAGGGGCGAGCCGCGCACCGGCGCGCTGACTGTCGAATTCCAGACCTCGTTCCCGTTGGCCGGGTCGAGCGAGTAGACCGTGGCGAAGCCCGTGGTGACGAACAACCGACCGCCATAGTAGGCGAGACCGCCGCCGAACTCGTCGGCGTCGCGTGCCTTCTCCGGCTTCAACGTGACCCGCCAGATCAACCGGCCGGTGTCGGCCTCGTAGGCCGACACGGTGCTCTGCGCATCCTTGGCGAAGACCTTGCCTTCGGCCACGACCGGCGGCGTGGTCAGGATGCGAGAGGACGACGAACCTGCCCCGACATCGGCCGTCCAGATGATCTGAGGCGAATCGCCAACCGCCAGGTTGTGCATGGCATAATTGGCGAAGCCGCCCGACTGCGGCCAGGAATCGTTGACCGTCGGGGCCGGCAGCACGACCTCGACATTGGCCATGTCCTTGTCCGGCTCGAGGTCGCTGCGTTCGGCAAACACCGAGATGCGTTCGCCCGGCAGCGGCTCCTTGCGCTTGCCGACGACGTAATCGACGATGTCGCAGGCCGACAGCGAGGCGAGCAGGACGAAAGCCGCGAGAAGACGAGCCGTTACCCGGGCCGCGACCGGCACCTCGATACGCATGGTCTACTTGACCTCCGGCCCGCCATAGAGATTGAGCATGGCGGTCACGCGCTGGATCGCGCCTTGGGGAACCGTGGGATCCTTGGAAATCTCGGTCCACACCTCGCGGGCGCGCTTGAGATCGCCCTTGTGCATGGCGACCAGTGCCTGGAGCTCGCGCACGCTCAGGCGGAACGGACGATCGGGCCCGGCTAGCGGCTCGAGCTTGGCGATCACCTCCTCGGCCTTGGGCGTGTCGACGCTCTTGAACCCCGCAATCACGTTCGCGAGGTCGGTAAGCTCGGACGACGACAAGGTCGGCGCAACCGCCAGCAGCGCGGCAACCTGCTCCTGCGGTTCGCGCAGCTGGGCGGCGATCAAGGCTGCCAGGGAGCGATAGGGTTCGGGCGCGCTCGCCGCCTGCTTGTCGAACTCCGCGCGCGCGGCAGCCGGGTCCTGCGTTATCTTGGCCAGGGCAGCCGAATAAGTGGCGCTCGCTTCGGCCCGCTGGGCGGCGTCGTATTGGCGCCAGCCGACCATCCCGGCGACCACGACCACGACCGCTACGGCGGCCGACACGATCCAGGTTCCGTACCGGCCCCACCACTCCTTCAGCTCGTCCTTGCGGACGGCCTCGTCGACCTCATGGAAGGCGGCGGAATCGGACACGGGGAACCCCTAGATTATCGCGAAATTTCAACAGATTTAGCGGCGGTTCATAGCCCCCCGTCGGAGCTTTGGCAAACCGCCGGCCGCGGCATTTTCGTGACGCTTTACGCTTGGCGGCGCTTCTGCAACAATTCTCTTACATAAAATGAATCTCGACGCGGCTGCATGACCGATCTGTATCGTTTGCCCGACCACAGGGCCCGGCGCCGCATCGTTTCCTTCAACCGGCAGGAACTGTCGCGCCTGCTCAATCTCTACAGCATGCGTGTCGCCTCCGGCGAATGGCGCGACTATGCCATCGATTTCCGGCCCGGCATGGCGATCTTCTCGATCTTCCGGCACACTGCCGAGCAACCGCTGTTCGCCATCGCCAAGGTCCCGGGAACGACCAGCGGCAATGGCGGCGGCTACATGGTCTATAATGGGCCGCGCAAATTGGCCCATGGCGATTCACTCGAAGACGTGCTCAGCGTCTTCGATCGCAAGCTCCGGCTCCTGCTGAGCTAATTCTTGTCTTGCTTGGCCGTCGTTGCGGCGCCGATGCCGGCACCGATGGCGGCGCCCGCGAGCGCCGGCGCAAGCAGTGGCCAACCGGCGATCGCCCCGATGGCGAGACCCGTGCCGGCGCCGATACCGCCGCCCGTCACCGCGCGTTCACCCCATGTGTCGCCACAGGCCGACAGCGACAAGACAAGCGGCAGGGCGACCAAGACGACAAGCTTCGACTTCATGACCAGACCTCGAGAATAGAGGAGGTACGCCGCTCACGCGGCGTCGAGACAATTTCATTTGCCGCCCAGGGGCGGCCGCAATCACAGAACCTTCCACGACTTTATTCAACTTGTCAATATTACCCGATAAAAGATTGATATTGCTCAGGTTTGAATCCGATCAGCAGCTTGCCCCCGGACTCGAGCACCGGGCGCTTGATCATCGAGGGCTGGCCCAGCATCAGCGCCACGGCCTTGCGCTCGTCGAGACCCTGCTTGTCTCCCTCAGGCAGCTTGCGAAAGGTCGTGCCCGCTCGGTTGAGCAACGTCTCCCAGCCGACTTTCGATGCCCACCCCTGCAGCCGGTCGGGCGATATGCCGGCTGTCTTGTAGTCGTGGAACGTGTAGGTGACGCCCTTCTTGTCCAGCCAGGCCCTGGCCTTTTTCATCGTGTCACAATTCTTGATGCCATAGATCGTTATGGTCCCACTCATGCTGCGCACTCCGGAGTCGAAGAAATTTTCCCTGGGGTGTCGGACTGACGCCAAGCCATTCGTCCTCAGGCTAGCAACGACTTGAACCGGAGAAAATCGATGTCGACCGATCGCGAGCTTGTCATCACCCGGCTGATCGACGCACCGCGCGAGAAGCTCTATCGCGCCTGGACCGAGGCGGAACTCTTGAAGCAGTGGTTTGCGCCCAAGCCCTACACCACTCCCGACGCCGAGCTCGACGTACGGCCCGGTGGGGCCAACCGGATCGTGATGCGCGGCCCGGACGGCAAGGACATCCCCTGCCCCGGCATCTGGCTCGAGGTCGTTCCCAACCAGCGCTTGGTCATGACCGACGCCTACGTCAAAGCCTGGGAGCCCTCGGCCAAGCCGTTCATGACCGTCGTCCTCACCTTCGAGGAGGAAGCCGGCAAGACGCGCTATACGGCGCGCGTGCGCCACTGGACGGTGGAAGACCGCGAGGCGCACGAGAAGATGGGCTTCCACGAAGGCTGGGGCCTTTGCACCGACCAGCTCGCCGAGTTGGCCGCCAGGATTTGAAGCACAGGAGACAAGCCCATGCCCGCGAACTTCGTCTGGTACGAGTTGATGACCACCGACGCCAAGGCGGCGGAAGGTTTCTACGGCAAGGTCGTAGGCTGGAGGCCGCAGGACGCGAGCCAGCCCACCATGGCCTACACGATGTTCCTCGCCGGCGAGACGCCGGTAGCCGGCCTGATGAACTTGCCGCCGGAGGCGTGTGCCGCCGGCGCCCGGCCGGGCTGGATCGGCTATGTCGGCGTCGACGACGTCGATGCCTATGCCGACCGCGTCGCGAAAGCGGGCGGCAAGATCCACGTGCCGCCAACCGACATCCCCAACATCGGGCGCTTCGCGATGGTGGCCGATCCGCAGGGCACGGCGTTCTCCCTGTTCAAGGGTGTGACCGAGACGATGCAGCAGCCGACGGTCGGACCGGACACCACCGGCTTGATTGGCTGGCACGAACTGATGGCCGTCGACGGCGAGAAGGCTTTCGATTTCTATGCCGACCTGTTCGGCTGGACCAAGGCCGAGGCGATCGACATGGGCGCGATGGGCCGCTACCAGCTCTTCACCACCGGCAGCGCCGCGATCGGTGGCATGATGACCAAGCCGGCCGAGGTGCCGATGTCGTTCTGGACCTACTATTTCCAGGTCGACGCGATCGGCGCGGCGCTGGAGCGCCTCAAGCAGGCCGGCGGCACGGTGATCAACGGACCGATGGAAGTGCCCGGCGGATCATGGATCGTGCAAGGCCTCGATCCTCAGGGCGCGATGTTTTCCCTGGTCAGCGCCAAGGCCTGACGAGGTCACCCGACATCCCTCCCCGGTCATACGACACATACGGGGGAGGAGGATCATGGCTCGGTGGCGCAAAATGGCCGTTCCTCGAGAAGCGCTCGCGCGTAGATCTGGAGGCGCGGGACCAGCGTCGCCGTATCCACGCCGACGCCGCGCGCCAGGCGCTCGGCGATGAAGGCGGTGATGTCGGCCTGGGTGAGCCGCCCGAGCAGCAGGTAGCGACGCGGAGTCTCCAGCAATGCGTCGACCGCGCCGAGCGCGTGCGTGGCCTGGGCGAAACAGTCATTGATCCATGGCTGGTGCACTTTTTCCGGCGGATGATGGTTCCGCTCGTAGGCGCCGGCGAGCAGCTTGTCGCATGCCCCCATCATGAGAGCTGCCACCCGCAGCACGGCGCGGCGCTCGGCGCCGTCCGCCGGCGTCAGTGCCTGGTCGCGACCCCGCACCTCGTCGAGGTGATCGATGATGGCCGCGCTATCGATCAGGACCTCGCCATTGTCGAGCACCAGCGCCGGAATACGGCCGAGTGGATTTGCGGCACGCACCTCGGTTCGATTGCCGAAGCCGGAGACGGCCTGTTGCTCATAGGGTATGCCATACGCCTCGAGCGTGATCGCGACGCGGCGCGTATAGGGCGAACGATTGACACCGATCAGCAACAAAGTGGCAGGATCGTAGGCCGTCGGGATAACCAGGCGCAAATCGGACCCGCAACGGACCTCGACGCCGGAGCGTTCCGAAGGTGGACACACTGACAGGATCCGTGGCCCCGAGGCGCGGCACGGATTGGTACCCGTCGCTCGAGTCGTCAACCCGCCGCGCGCCGCGGACGCCGCCGCACGGCCGCTGTCGATGGCGTTCTTCCGCCAGCCCAACTACCACGCCGTGATCGTATGCCTGCCCACCTGCACAGACAGTGCACGGCCGCCGCGCCATGGGGCGACGACGTCAGGTGAGCATGTAAGGTGTGGATGAAAGATCAAAGAGCACCGCCAGCCTGAGCTCGCCTCGACTGGCTCACCGTGAGGCTATGCGACGAGCGGCGCCACGATCATCCCGAGCAACGACACCGCGTCCTGCGGGGCAAGCTTCACCTGCAGGCCGCGCTGGCCACCGTTGAGGTAGACATAGGGATGGACGACCGCCTGCTGCTCGATGGCGGTCCGCAGCATGCGCATCTGGCCGAACGGGCTGATGCCGCCCACCTTGTAGCCGGACAGGCGCTCGGCGTCTGAGGGCTTCATCATCGCTGCCGACTTGCCGTCGAAGGCCGCCGCCAGCTTCTTCATCGAAACCTCGCGATCGGACGGCACGATCACGCAGACCGGCTTGCCGTCAACCAGCGCCATCAGGGTCTTCAGCACGCGGTCCGGCCTTTCGCCCAGCGCCTCGGCGGCCTGCAAGCCGACCCGTTCGGCACCGGGATCGTACTCGTAACCGTGCACCGAAAAGGCGATCTTCGCCTTCTCGAGGGCTTGCGTGGCGCGCGTTGCTTTGGACATGGCCCTATTCTCTACGCAACCTCGTGGGCAGCGACCAGCTCGTCACGCAGCGTGCTCATGATCCGGCAGAACACGTCGTGCCGTTCGTCCTTGTCGGGCAGCACGTGGACGATCGGGCGCGGCGCAGTCGCCAGGAACGCGCGGGCGATCTCGGGGTGCGCTGCCATCTTGGCGCGATTCGCCTCCAGGATCAGGGCATGATGCTCGGCCGATTCGAAGGCCACGGTGCGGCCGTGATAGTCGAAGCGTGTCGGAACATTGCGGGGCGCCGCATGCTTGGCGCGCGCGCCCCACATCGGCGCGACCTTCGGCCGTCGCGCCGGGCTGGCGATCAGCCATGTATAGAAGGCCTCGACCGAACCGAAGGCCACGCCGTCCAGCACGAACGGCGTGTGGGCGAAGTGCGACATCTGCCGACCGATCTGCTCCTCGGATCGCGACCAGATGTTCAACGGCTGGTCCGGCGGAGGGACTAGCGCACCCATACCCGACAAACGAAGAAGGCGCCGCGCACTTCCGCAGCCGTGAGCTTGCGGCGGTTCTGGTTGTCGGCCCACGGATCGCGCACGATCAGCTCGGTGAGCCTGATGTTGCCGGTGCGATCCTTGACGTAGCTCGCCGCGGTGAGAACCGTGGCATGGCCGACGGCGCCGATGATCAGCGGATTGCCCCGGTCGAGCTCGGAGACCAGTTGCCTGGCGCCGTCGTTGAAGAACAGCTGCGTCGCCATGTTCGTCGCCAGGCTGCCGCCCTGGCCCGGAACGCTGGTCGACACGATCAGCGCCGCATCGGGCAGCGCCTGGGCGCCCGCCCGGAATTTGAAGCCGTACTGATCGATCCATTCGCCGTTGATCGCCTGAATGATCTGTTCCGGTGTCGCGCCATCACCGTCGGTCCGGCACTTGCTGCTGCCGAAGATCTTCTCGACGGCCCACTCCTGCGCGGTCTCGCGGCCCTGCAGGGAGAACACGGCCTGGATGCAGGCAGCCCAGCACCAGTCGTTGCAGCGCTGGCGGACCGTCTCCGTCTTGCCGAGTTCCAGGCCCGAGACACACTGCTGATAGCCTTGCGCATCGGCGGCGGAGCAGCGGGTGGCGGCGCGAACGATCGGCGCATGCGCCAGCGCGGCGGCAGCCGGCAGACCGGCCATCAATAGCCTGCGGGAAATCATCTCAACCTCCTTGCAACACGATGACCGACGTCAAATCCGCTTGCGCGTCATCCTCTCGACCAGGCCGCCGAGACCCAGGAAGCCGGCCACCGCGAGGAAACCAAAGGCCTTGAAGTGCGCCACCGACGCCAGCGCCATTGGCCCGGCAAGGACCAGGGGGGCCAGCGCGAGCGGTGCGCCGATGATGATGGCCGCCGTCCGCGCCACCAGGTCCGGCCTGCCGTCATCGCGAACCAGGCGATCCCAGAAAACCAGGCCGAACATGGCCACGCCCACCGGGAAACCGAGTGCCGTGGTGGCCGACCCGATTGCCTCGCCCAGCCGCGACGCCGGCGCCTCGACCAGCCAGCCCAGCGCCCCGAAGGTGACCACGAAATAGAGCGCCGCGGCGATTACCGTTCCGGCCACACAAACGACGAGCATGAATACGGCGGCAGCGATGTTCTTCATATCAGCCTGACTCCCTTCGCCGGCATGGGCCGGCCACGGAACGGACCTTACGGAAGGCATCCTCGCGCGACGATTGCCGGCGATTGCCGGCCATTGCTCGCCCTCAGCCCTTCACGACATATTCGGCCTGGGCGACGGTGACGGCGCCTGTCCATTTGCGAAGCTTGTCTTCGGTCAACCGCCTGAGATTGGTGAGGAATCGGCTGGTTTCGACCTCGTCCATGATGCCGGCAGACGGTGCGGCGCCGCGCGGATCGAGCCGCGCAATGGCCTCCTTCTGCCAGACCAGGGCGCAGGTCACGATGAAACGGCCGGGCATCGGGTTCACGGGCTCGGCCTGGCGCAACAGAAGCAACCGGCCGTCGCTCAGGGTCGGCACGATCGGCGCCGGCAACCAGAGCATGGTCTCGCCCCAGCTCAGGTCCCACAGGTGCTTGCCGATCGGCGCCGGATCGCGCGTGAAGAAGGTGTAGGCGGCGACCGGGGCGCCTTTGGCGGCGATCACCGCGAGCTGGCCCTTGTGCTTGCCGACCTCGAACACCAGCGGGCCGGTTCCGCCGGAGGGTCGGACGTCGGCACCGAACGAGCGGCTGGCCGAAAACCGTTCGACGACCAGCCGCGGGCCGACCTGGCCGCGCGGCAGCTCCAATGTCATGTCGCGCAAGAGTGCCTGGTGGGCGCGATCGAGATTGCGGATGGCGACGCTGCCCAACGCGGCCAGCAGCCGCGTCACGAAGGTGAGCACCGGCAGCTCGAGATCGGCCGGCTCGAGCATCGGGACAGTGGCGCTGTCGGCCGGCCCGCCCTTCTCCGACCGCGAGCGCGCCACGCCGATCCAATCGTTCATGAAGCGGACGAGATCCTGGCCGATCACCGGAGAACAGCCGAGATCGCCGCGCAGCAGCTTGGAGAAGCGTTGCGCGCCGTCGTCGGTCTTGAACACGAGATTGCCGATCCAGTTGTCGGGGTCGTTGACGTCGGCCAGCTCGCGGAAGGCGCGCCACTTGAGATAGAGATTGGGGATGGCGGTCATGGCGGGACAATCCGGTTGCGGCGACGGCGCGCGCCGGATGTCCTCAGCGACCGGCGACGCGTTCCGCCCACTTTATGTGCTCCTCGGCTGCCCGCATCAGCAGGCCGCCCTCCTTCTGCACCCGAGCTTTGACGAGATTTTGGCGGGCCTCGTCGGTCCGCGCCGTGCGCAGCTTCGGCTCTTGCAAGAGGAGCTGATAGACGATCCGCGGGTTGGACGAGCGCACCAGGCAGCCGATCAACGTATCGGCAATGTAGCAGGGTAGCTCCTGCGCCGGCCCTGACGTCGAGGGGACGCTTATCGTCATGTTCCCGCGCCAGGCGCGCTCGTCGAATCGCGTGGCGACGGCCTCGTCGGCCCCGAGCATGAACTTCATCAGCTCGAGGGAATCGAGATCGGCCAGCGTGAACCGGGCTGCGTGTCGGGCATCGGTGAAGTAGAAGTAGTTGAAGCCTTCCCATGTATCATTCAGCTGGCCCTTGGGAGCCAGCCAAGGCAAGTCGTCTCGCACAAAATAGACGCGAGAATGACCTTCGATCCCGAGGCGTTCCTCCTTTTCGCCAATGCAGCAGAAGCCTTCGACAAATTCGAAGCGATAGCCGTAGGGGGTGGCGGTGGCGGGGAATTCGCTGGCCATGACGGATGGCAGGCTGTCTCGCTGCGCGCCCGTCACGGCGCCGACGAGCTGGCCGAGTACCGCCAAGGGCTGTCCCCAGCCGAGCCACGACATCGCGACCACGAGCGCCGCCGCCGCGGCGGCAAGTCCCGACGCCCGGGCGAGCCACAGCCGCCACCGTCGTCGGCGTGGCGGCACCGGCGTTGGCACAACGGCCTCGAGGCTTCCCGCGTCTGCCGCCGACGCGGCGACCGATTCGGGGCTCGTTACCAGCAACGCTGGAAGCGAGCCGTGCATGTAGAGAGCCGGCTTCTGCTTGCCGGCGGTAGCCTGGCGTACGCGGTCCGCCGCCTCGACGAAGACATCGTGGATGCGCCGCCCCCGCTCGAGCAGGCCCGGCAGGGCCTCGACCAGCGCCGAGGCGTAGGGGCTGCGGCTCCCATCGCCATCCTCCGCGACCTCGCCGGCAGCGGTGGAATAGACCACCAGCATCCCTTCGGCCGGCAGTCTCAGCGCCGCCAGGCCCTGGGTGACGTCGCGCGACGCAGCCACCATGTTGGGCAGCGGGTTGTTGCGGCAGGCGTCGAGCACGATGACATTGGCCTTGCGTGGCATGCGCGCCAGCTCGGCGACGATCTCGTCGACCCTGAGCGCGCCGACCGCGAGGTGCCGGCTCGACGGGATGTCGGCCTTCACCGGCAACAGGTAATTGGTGCCATCGTGCTGGATGCCATGCCCGGCATAGTAGAAGAACGCGACCGCATTCGACCCGGCCTGCTCGAGGCGTGTGCAAAAATCGATCACCGCGCCATGGAAGGTGGATTTGTCGGCATCTTCGAGGATGGTGACCGAAAATCCGAGCTGGCGCAGCGTGGTGCCGACCAAGCGGACGTCATTGACCGGATTAGCGAGAGCAGCCTGGGCGTAACGGGCATTGCCGACCAGCAGCGCCATGCGCGGCTCGCCGGCAGGTCGGGACGGCGCATCCGCGCCGCCATCCTGTTCCTGCCGCTGCTCCGTCCCGCCAGAACCGAAGTACCGTGACGCCATCGCCTGCCGCCGTGGGCCTCCAGTATAGGCGATGGCGCCACGGACGGCGATTCACCAGGCAGCCGTCAGGAGGGCACCTCGGCGCATGATGCACGACGCAATTGGGCAAAGCGGCCGAAGGCGGCAATTTGTGGCGTCTGGACGTTCGTCTGCCACACGCCGTTGCGCAGTTCGACCTCGACATATCCCAGGGTCACATTGGGCTGCCACTGTGACCAGGCTCCGTCGGGGCCACCGCCGCCGCGCGTCACCCTGATCTCGCGTGCCGCCTTTGCGACCAGCTGCACGCGGCCCTTCCATTGCAGACCGTTCAGGCGGTCCGCGTCGTTCATCCTGCTGCCCTGACCGCCGATCTGGCGTTCGATATTTACGGCCTCGTTGTAGATCGTGTAGGGCTTCTGGGGCTTGAAATCCAATGACGGGGCGAAGCCACCCGACTGGGGCGGCGTCACGTCGAGAGCCGTGACGATCTTGTCGCCGCAGCTCTGGCGCTGCGCCATGAAAGCGCGCATCGCCTCGTTGGCTGCGGCAATGTCGGCGGGGCTCGGCGCCGCTGAGGCGGCAGCCCCAACCGACAGCGCGGCGAACGAGAGGACGGCGAACAGCGTCTTGCGCATGAAAGGCTCCTGGTCCAGGGCGGCGAAAGTACCGCGGGAACTTATGGGTGTGTCGACGGACTTTGCGGCGTTTACCGGGATGATCGCGGCACTCACGCCAGCATTGAGCGGTGGTCGCATCACGCAACGCCGCCTCTCCACTCGACGGATGGGGGGCCGCTAATTGACAGGCCGGTCGTGCGCGTTGTGAATTGCCCTTGCTGCGCGACGCGCAGGAAGGGCTGGACGAAGTCGAAATTGTAGCGCGTAGGGGCACCCACTGCACCTGCAGGTCCTCACTCGAAGGCGCCCTGCAGGGACTCGTCAGCCGCATCCGTGGCGCCGCCCGGGCTGGCCTGCATCAGCAGGCCGGCGGCCAGGATCGAAAGCAAGTAATTCCTGATCATGTGCCCCGTCCTCCTTCGATCGATACGTCACCTCGCACCCCGGCAAAGGCGGACGCCGGCGCCGATTGGCTGCGATTGCTCGCCGTCGCCCGCGATTGCAGGGGTGCGGCTACAGTCTCAGCGCTTGGCGGCCTCCCGCGTGCAGGCCATGCCCGGATAAGCCAGCGCGTGGTGTGGCAGGGCCGCCGGCGCGAAGCCCTCAGGCCAGTAGCCACCGCGCTCGAACGCCGCGCGCAGGTCGCGCGCGACCGTCTCGGCGTCGAAGAAGCCTTCCATGCGATGAAGCTCGGTCAGCTTGTCGGTACGCGGCGCGATCACGCTGATGGTGGGAAATTCGGCCAGCTTGAGGTGCAGTGCCATGCGCCTGGCAAACTCGTCCTCCTGCGGCGGGCCGTAGACGAAGACTGCGATGCCGGCGAGCTGGTTCAGATGCGGGCACGGCAGCACGCGCAGGGCGAGCCTCTGCGAGTGGCTAGATTCGCGGCTGCCGAACACCACGACCATCGGCTTTACGGTCTCGACCGCCCGCGTGAAGGCCTCGAGGGAGCCGGCCCTTGTCCAGCCGATTTGCCGGCCCGGTTTCTCGATTTCCGGCAGGCGGGAGAAGGCGTCGGCCGGCTCGGCCCGGCCAGCTCCGGGGACCGCGGCCAGCACCGGCAGGGCCAGGGCGGCAATCAGGCCGGCAATGCGCCTGGGGATGATCATGTCGTCTCTCCTTGGGTTCGTCGGCGCCGCGTTGACGCTACCCGAGCAAAGAGACCACCAAGCCGGCCGGGAAACGATTGCCGGCGATTGCGAGCGATTGCCGGTGCGAAACGTACAGCTTGCAGCGGCCCGAGCGATCCTGAAAGATCACGGTGCTTGGGGGACAAAATGGGCGACAGGTTTCGTATCGATTCGCGCCGCATGGACTTCCTGCAGCGCGCTCTGGAGGGAATGGCCGACGATGCGGACGAAGCCGAATGGCGGTTACGTGTCAATCCGACCGACCTCGACGCAGGCCGGCGAGTCGAGACGATCTACTCCCTTGCCAACCATATCCTCGACGGCATGCACGAGCTGCGCGCCCGATACAAGCGCCAGGCGATGATCCACTTCGTGCGCGAGGAGCCCGACGCGCGCGCCTATCGGCAGACGCTCGGCTAGACGCGAGGTTTCGAGCTTGATCCGAGAGATCACTGATCTTCGCGACGAAGCCGATGAGCTGCACGGCCTTCTGGCCACGCTGGACCGCGAGGCCTGGCAACGCCCGACTCTGTTCAAGGCGTGGACTGCCAACGACATCGTGCGCCATTTGCATATAGGCGATCTCATGGCGCTCGCCTCGGCGACCGACCCGGCCGCCTTCCACGCGCTGATGGCCGACATCCGTGCCCGCCGTGCCCAGGGATTGAATCGCCTCGACGAGACCAGCCAGCGGCTCGACGGTCTCGCCGGCAAGGCATTGCTCGACCGCTGGCGCGAAACGCTCGACCGCCTGTGCGCAGCGCTGGCCGACAAGGCGCCCGAGGCTCGCCTGGTGTGGGCGGGGCCCGACATGGGCGTCGGCATGTTCACCACGGCACGCCAGATGGAGACCTGGGCGCACGGCCAGGCGATCTACGATCTGCTTGGGACGGATCGACCGGCGCCGGCGCCGCGCCTGCGTAACATCGCCGAGATCGGCGTCCGCACCTTCGGCTGGGCTTATCGCAACCGCGGCCTGCCGGTGCCCGAGGCCAGGCCATTCATCAGCCTGGAGACCCCGTTGGGCGAGACCTGGACATGGAACACGCCGTCGTCGCAGGAGGCGGTTACGGGCGACGCTTTCGCCTTCTGCCAGGTGGTGACGCAGACCCGCAACGTCGATGACACCAGCCTGCGGATCGTCGGGCCGACCGCCCGGCACTGGATGAGCATTGCCCAGTGCTTTGCCGGGCCGCCCGAGACGCCGCCAGCGGCCGGCACGCGCCACCGGTCGCGATCCGAACCAACTGGCAACGTCTGATCATCCATCACCCCGCCGAGGAGAGACATGGCACGCACGCCGCAACCGATTCGATCCGATATCGCCTGGAGCAACCGCACGCGCATCGTCGTGCGGGGCAAAAGCCTGCCGGATGAGGTGATCGGCGAGCTCAATCTCGGCGACTTTTCCTATCTGCAGCTCACCGGCCGGATGCCGACGCGTGAGCAATCGCGGGTGTTCAACGCCATCCTGGTCACCCTCGTCGAGCACGGCCTGACGCCGAGCGCCATCGCCGCGCGCATGACCTATGCCGGCGCCCCTGAATCCATGCAGGCCGCCGTCGCCGCCGGCCTGTGCGGGCTCGGCACGGTGTTCGTCGGCAGCATGGAAACCGCGGCCCGCCTGCTCTACGAGACGTTGCCCGATGGATCGGCGGGGGTCGACCTGGAGGCCAAGGCGCGCGGCGTGGCGCAGGCCTATCGCGATGCCGGCCGGATCGTTCCCGGAGTGGACCATCCGATCCACAAGCCAGTCGACCCGCGCGCGCCGCGCCTGTTCCAGGTTGCCGAGGAATGCGGCCTCAACGGTGGCTACTGCACGCTGATGCGCCTCATCGCAAACGAGGCCGAGCGCCTGTCGGGCAAGTCCCTGCCCGTCAACGCCACCGGCGCGATCGGCGCGCTGTGCTGCGAGCTCGGCTTCCCGTGGAAGGTCGTGCGCGGCTTCGGCGTCATGGCGCGCGCCGTCGGGTTGGTTGGCCATATCATGGAGGAAGCCGAGCGACCGATCGCCAACGAGGTCTGGCTGCGCACCGAAGAGGAAGCGAGCCGCCATGTCCGCCAGCCTGACTGACTAAGGAAAAGTGTGATGCCCGCTTCTTACGCCACCCATCGCCGCCAGCTCCAACTGATCCTGCAGGCCTGGGGCATGCCGGAACCGACCGCGGCAAGCACCGCCGAGATCATGAGCTGGGCCGACCTGCACGGCATCGATACGCACGGCATCTCGATGGTACCGCCCTACGACGAGCGCCGCCGCGCCGGCAAGATCGACATGCGGGCCGAGCCGAAGACGACGCGCGAGACCAAGGTCTCCGCGGTGATCGACGGCTGCAGCGGGCTCGGCCACGCCAATGCGCGGCGTGGCATGGAACTCGCCATCGAGAAAGCGAAAGCGGGCGGCATCGGCATCGTCGCGGTGCGCAACTCGGCGCATTTCGGCGCCTGCGGCTTCTACGCCATGATGGCGGTCGAAGCCGGCCTGATCGGCATGGTGACGACCTCGGCGAGCGGCGTCCAGGTGGCGCCGACCTACGGTGCGCAGGCGCGCTTCGGCACCGATCCGATCGCCTTCGGCGCACCCGGCAAGCCGGGCGAACCGTTCCTGCTCGACATGGCGACGACAACGGTGGCGGCAGGCAAGATCCGCAACAAAGCCAACGAGAACTTGCCGGCGCCGCTCGGCTGGCTGGTCACCGCCGACGGCAAGCCCAGCACCGATCCGCGCGAGGTCAGCAAGGGCGGCTTCATGACACCGCTCGGCGGCACGCCCGAGGGCAGCAGCCACAAAGGCTACGGCCTCTCGGCCATGGTCAACATCCTGTCGGCGGCCCTGTCCGGCGCCAGCATGGTGACCGATCCCCAGCACACCAAGCGGCCGGGCACCATGGACATCGGCCATTTCCTGCTGGCGCTCGACCCCGGCCTGTTCCGCGATCCTGCCGAGTTCCGGGCCGACGTCGCGGCGTTCTGCGACACGTTGCGCGCAACCAAACCGGTCGATCCGGGCCAGCCTGTGATGGTGGCTGGCGATCCCGAGCGCCGCACCGCCCGGCAGCGACTCGAGACAGGCATTCCGGTCGGTCCCAACCTGCTGGCCAAGGTACGCGAGGTGGCCCGCACCTCGGGCGCCGAGTGGATCATGGAGGGGTGACATCGGCGTGACCGTGCCTTCGCGCACACCGCAAGCAACGACTCGCCTGTAAAGTCGTTGTCGATGCATGGCCGCCATCCGAAGCGGCCAGTTCGATCAGGCAGGTCGTCTGGACATGAAGCCCGCGCACATTGCTTCCGTGGTTGCTCTGACACTGGCCACCGTCGCCGGTGTCGAGATGACGAATCCCAGGATGACGACCCGCGACAGCACGGTTCGCGACAAGACGGCCGAGCCCGCTTCCGCGGCGACAACAACCGATGGGCCCCGTGTTCCTGGGGTTGCCGTGGACACGGCACGCCCGCCCGTCCCGCTCAAGGTCAGCCACCGCGCTCCCGTCGCACCGGAGGTGAACAATCCGGCCGATGCAAAGCCAGCCGACCCGACCACGGAAAAGCCGGCTGGAGGTGAGACGACCGAGGCTGCAGCCACAGCGGCGCCCGAGCAAGGGTCTGACGCGGCGAAGGCGGCGAAGGCCGCGATCGAAGCCGACGGTTACAAGGGCGTCCAGATGCTGAGCCAGGCCGGCAACGGCGTGTGGAAAGCCAGCGCGTTGCGCGGCAGGACACGGATCGTCGTCAACGTCGATGCGGCGGGCAACGTCTTCACCGAGTGATGATACCGTTGCCGGCACCCGGCTATCGCTGGCCCGGCCGGCCAATCGGCCCGAGCCGATCATCGATGCTGATCGTTCGTCAGGCACCGCCGCCTGCCCTGGGCGGCGGTGTTCAACTCAAGCCATGATCACGAAGCCGAGGATCAAGGTGATCGTGCCGCCGAGGGCGATCAGCAGCCCCAGCAACGGCACGTGACCGAGGAATGCCAGCGCCAGGCAGGAGAGAACCAGCGCAACGTGGAGGATTGCAAACAGAACCAGCTTATTGAAGCTGTGAAATGTTTCCACATGATCGTGCAGTTCCTGCGCGGTTGTGCGGGGATCGTTCGCGACGTCAGCCATGGCAGCCTCGCCTCGCTGTGGGAACCTCCGCCCGACAACGCCGCGACTGGCAGTGCGTTCCAGGCGCGTCGCCCCGCTCCGATTCCTCCCTGCGCGAAGTGCGGGGAGGTGCCCCAGAGGGGCGGAGGGGTCATGGGCGACACACGCACAGGTATTATTAGGCATCCGCTTCGCGGGTGCCGTGCGCCCAGCATCGAGATGCCAGTCGGCAGCGTCCAGACATTGCGGCTTTGCAAACGTCTCGACCCGGACCGACGGTGTCCTCAAACGACCAACGGCACCTGCAGCGGGAAAGACAGGGACAGACACCGCGACTGAAGCTCTCGCCCCCTCCGCCCCTTTGCGGAGGCACCTTTCCGCGCGTCGCGCAGGGAGGAGAACAAGATGTGCGAATGTGACAGGCCCGCAATCGAGGGAGCCATCTGAAGGAAGCTCTCAAGCGTGGTTGGCGATCAGCAGGTCGGCGTTCTTCATGCCCGTCAGCACCGTTTGCGCGCTGTCGGTCACGGCACGCAGCAGGGCAGTCGCCGCTGCCGTGTCGCTCGCCCCCGCCCATTGCGTATTGTGCGACTGCTGCTCGTGGACGTACTCCAGCCCGACCGCCACCTTTCCCATCAGAGTGGTGATGTCATGGCCATCGGCCGTGTCCTGGGCGCCGCTCATGATGTTGATCAGCACCGAGCCCACGAACTGACCGGCAGCCAGCGTCGCCTTGACCTGGCCCGTCCAGTAGGCGAGCCCCGCGGCGTCCGATCCACGGTTGAACAGGTTGTTGTAGACGCTGTCGATGAAGGCGCCGATCTGCGCATCACTCGACCCGAACGGGTTGATCAGGAACGGATACAGCGCCTTCGCCTCTGCGCTGACGCCGAACGAGCTCGCGATGTTGGCGAACAGGGCGGCCCCACCTTGCGTCGGCAGGTTGATGTTGAATTGATTGACCCAGAACGCGAACCCCTCCCGATCGGCACCGCGCCCAAAGAAGGCGGCATAGGTCGAGGCGATCTGCTCCTCGGCGTTGAGCCCCAGCAGGTCGAGCGTCGTCGTCGTGCCAACCAGCACGGGCACCACGTAGATCAGCGCCTGCCCATCGTCCCCCGCCCCGTTCGCTCCGGCCGCGTGATAGCTGAAGCTGTCGATCCCGGCGAAGTTGCTCGTCGGCGTGTAGGACAGGCTGCCATCCGCCGCCAGTTGCAACTGCCCGTGGCCTGCGCCGACCTGCAGCGCCGCCGTCACCGGCGGCGTGGTCTCGTCGTTGCCCAGGACACCGGTCGCTGCCGCAGCCGTCAGCGACTTGCCCTGCAGGATGATGTAGGCGTCGTCGTGCGATTTGAGGTCATCGTTGAGGATCGTGCCGTTGGCAGTCGACGAGCCCAGTGTCAGACCCGCCGAGGGGTTGGAGAGCGCAACGATGAAGCCGTTGTCCGTCTCCACCGTCGCATCGCCGGCAACGTTGATGGCCAGCGTCTTGGTAGCCTCGCCAATCGCGAAGGTGACGGTGCCTACCGGTACCGCATTGCCGACGAAGTCGGCTGCGTTGGCAGGATTGGTGGCAGACCCGGTGACCGCATAGTCCACGGTCGCGCCCGCCGAGGTGCTGCCGGTGCGGCTCACCGTGAAGGTGAAGGGAGTCGTGCCACTATTGCCCTCCCCCTTGACAGAAGCCGATGCCGAGATCGACACCGTGGCGCCAAGTCCGTCGTCGTTGCGGATGGTGCCAATCGCGGAACCGGTCCCGATCGTGAGGCCCGCCGTCGGGTTCTGCAGCGAGACCGTGAACTGCTCGTCGGGTTCCACCTCGGTGTCGCCAGTGACTAGGATCGACACCGTCTTCGACGTCTCGCCGGCGGTGAACGACAACGTCCCGCCGTTCAGTGCTCCCGCCGCGAAGTCGGAAAGGCCGGCGCCGTTGGCTCCCGAGCCGACGATCGACCAGGAGACGCTGTGCGGGCCGGAGGTGTCGCCCGACCGTGTCACGGTGAAGGTGAACGGCGTCGTGCCGCCGTTGCCCTCCGCCTTGTCGGCGGACGCGGAGGCGATCGAGACCTGCGCCGTGCCGGCGGCGAGGATGGTGCTGGAGATCACCAGCGTCTGATCGGCGAGCGCCGCCGAGAAGCCGGTGTCGTTGCTCTCGGTCGAGTGCAGCGTGAGCGTCAGGCTGCGGGCGCCCAGGATCGACGTGTCGATGCCCAGGGAGAGCGCTTTCTCGGCGCCCGCCGCCAGACCGGTGAAGGCACTCGCGCCCGTCAGGGTGAAGCCATTGCCGGCCACGCCGAACGACCCGGACAGGCTGTTGCCCGGCGAGGCCACCAGATTGGCGACGGCGAGCAGCACTCCCTCGATCTGCTGTCCCTGAACGAACGCACCGAGATCGAGCGTCCAGGCGTTGCCCACGTGGTTCAGGACGCCCGAGCCGAGGAGCTTCTCGAAGGCAGGGCTGGCGTGCGACCCGGCGACGGGCGTGTTGTTGGCCACGTCCACATCGGCCGTGCCGCCGAATACCGCTAGGCCGCCGGCGTTGGTGATCTGCACCCGCAGCGCTTCCGACGCGGCGGTGATCGCGACATTCGGAATGCCGATGGTGATCGTCGCCGAATTCTGACCGGCCAACAGGGTCACCTGACCGGTCGGCAGCGTGCCGCCGAAATCGGCCGCCTTGAAATAGCCCGCTCCGGGCGCGGCCACGGCGTATGTCACCGTCAGGCTGCTCGATGTGTCGCCCGTGCGATAAATCTCGAACGACACGCTGGTCGAGGTCCCTTGCGACTCTACCACCTCGGGTGCAACTGCGGAGATCCCTGCCAGGGCGATACCAGAAGGCGAACCCGATAGCTGCGCCACCGCAGTCGTCTGAACACCGAGCTGCTGCTGATTGGCGGCAAGCGTGATCAAGTCGAGATTGCCTGTCGCCACGAAGTCGAACGCGGCCTGCTGCAGCAGGCCCGTGTTGGTGATGCCGGCCTGCACGGCGAGGACGGTCGCCCGAGCAACGGCGTCCTGCGGCAGGTCGGCCAGGGTGACGGCGTTCTGTGGGAAGGCCTTGTTGGTGAAGCTGTTGGTGGTCTGCCCTGCCCCGTAGTCCAGAAGCGACGTCGCCTGCGCAACCCGCCAGGCATCGGCAAAAGCGCCGTAGAGCTGCCCCGCCGACAGCGGCATCGGCAGCACCGTGCCGTCCTTCAGGGCAAAGTCGTTGGCGCCGAGGCCGTCGTTGTCGCCGAGCAGCCCTTGCACCGTGGACGGCAGCGCATTCGCTCCGAGCGAGACCCTGACGTCGAAATAGGCACCGGACCAGGCCAGGACATGGACTGTCCGACCGGTGTCGTCGACGACGTTGTAGCGACCCGGCGACACCAGATCGATATGACCCGCAGTGAGCGCAAACGTGTTGTTCACCAGGGAGACGGGCGAGCCATCGACCCAGACGAGATCGGGGCGTCCCTGATCGAACGTCACGCGCTGGTTGCCGATCTTCACCGCGACCTCGCTCATGGCGGTCACCGTCGAGCTGCCGAAGTACGGCGCCGTGCGAATCTGAACCTCGAAGGTGTCGCCCGGGACAGTCGACTTCGCGAGCACGAATTCGCCGACGCCTTGGAAGTCGTAGTAGGTACCGTCGAAGGTCGTGAAGTGCGGCTCGCCCGTGCCACCGCCGTCGTTGGGTGTCCGGTTGTCCGACGAATCGCCGCCCGGCCTGTTGTGATTGTTGTAGTCGTTGACGCTGCTGATATCGCCGAGCTGGTTGGCCACCGGCGGCGTGAAGATGTTCTGAATTCCCTTCCAACTGTCCGAGCCCCAATCGTCGACGAAAGTCGCCGATCCGACGCCCAGCGGATCGGTCGCGAGCGTCCCCGAGGTGACATGGAGCTGCGTTACAGCCGGCCCGAAATAGAGCGAGTTGTAGCCGCCACCGCCGTCGATGGTGTTGATGCCCTTGTTGTCGACGATGAAGTCGTCGTTGTTGCTGCCGATGATGCGGTTGTCGCCGTCGAGAAGTCGATGGTAGTAGCTCGCCCCACCCGTCAGGATCGTCGGCGCGAACGGCTCCAGCATGGCGTGCCCATTCGCCGCATCGCTGGTGAACGACGCGATCTTGATGGGCTGGCCGACGGTGATGGCAGACACGATGACCGTGTCGACGTTTCCGGCCGACGGGGCGAACTGGCCGCTCGCCCCGAGCTTGAGCCCGGTTCCGTCGAACTCGACCTGGATGCCGTTCGAGTAGCTCACGACGTACTTCTGGCGCCCGCCGCCGATGTCGGCCAGTGACGCCGACGTGGCCAACGCCAGGGCCGGGAACATGCTGGTGTAGTCGTAGTTCGACGGTCCGAAGAGCTGGAACACGCCGTTGTGGACCGTCGCACCGGGGGTGATTCCCCCACCCGTGATCATCGTGCCGCCGGCGCCGTCCGACCCGACGGTGAACGACTGGCCGATGTTCGAGGCCGTCAGCTGGAGCGAGGTGATCTCCACGCTGCCAGCATCGAGGACGTGGAGCACGTTCTTGGAATCGAGCGTGGCCTTGGTGCCGCCCGCGACGCCACGCAGGTCGATCTTGTCGAGGGCGTCGAAGCCCACGATCGTGCCCTTGAACGCCGCCGGCGTGTCGAGCCGCAGCGTTGCCGATGCGCCATTGAAAAATACCGCGTCGGGTGAACCTGCGCCCAGCTCGAGCGTCGCATTCGAGCCGATCTTGACGAGGCCAGTGCCGCCGATGGAACCCGTCACGACCAGAACGCCGTCGGTCGCCTCGAGGTAACCGTTGTTGGTGATCGACCCGTCGATGATTCCGCTGCCGGTCAAGGTTCCGGCACCGGTCAGCGTCACCGTCGCGCTGTCGATCGTGCCGCCTGCCAGCTTCAGGGCTCCCGTGCTGGTGAGCGTGTCACCGTCCTCCAGGACGCCGCCGCCATTGACGAGGATGACGCCCGAGTTCTGGATAAAGTTCGTTACCTTCAGCGTGGCGCCGTGAGTGCCCGAGCCGGTCAGCTGTATGGTGCCGGAATTCGCCAGGGCGAGGGCCGTCACCGCGACATTCTGCCCGATGAACACGTTGCCGATATTGAGGCCGTTGACGTCGGTGCTGTTGTTGACCAGCGACCCGCCGATGCTCAGCAAGCTGCCGCCGGCGCCGCCGATGTAGTTCGCATCGACCGCCACTCGCCCCGTCCCGGAGATGGTCAAGCCGGTGCTGAGCTGACCGACCGTGGCGCCGTTCTGCAGATTGAAGCTGCCGGTCACCAGGAACAGCTCGTTCAAGGCCGAGTTGCTCGACGGCGCGGACGCGTCGGCGACGCGGGCATTCTTGCCGTCGAGCCACAGCGTCCCCTTGATCGTGTCGATCTGGCTGGCGGCGAACTGCAGCAGGGCGTTGTTCTGGAGATAGACGGTGCCGGTCTCGATCCCGTCGGTCCCGAAGCCCGCGGTGCTATCGACGATCAAGGCGGCCTGCGCGGTCGCGCTGCCCATGATGTTGATCTGCCCGCTATTGGCCAGCCGCATGGCCGTGACGGTGGTGTCGGCCTTGATCGAGACGTTGCCGATGTTCAGTGCGTTGACATCCGTGCTCGTATTGGTGAGCGTGCCGCCGATCTTGAGCGTGCTGCCGCCATTGCCACCGAGGTAGTTCGCATCGAGCGCCACCCTGCCGGTGCCGGTGATGGTCAATCCGTCGCTGGTCGTACCGACAGACGCGCCGTTCTGCAGATTGAAGCTGCCCGACACCGTCGCCAGATCGATCAGAGCCGAGTTGGTCGACGGTGCAGCGACGTCAGCGACTCGGGCGTTCTGGCCGTTGAGCCAAAGCGTGCCGGCGACCGTGCCGAGCTGGCCGCTGGCGAACTGCAGCAGGGCGTTGTTCTCGAGATAGACGAAGCCGGTCGCAACGCCGGCCGTCCCCATGCTGGCAGCACCCTTGGTGATGTCGAGCGTCGCCTGGGCGGCCCCGCTGCCGACGATGTTGATGCGACCGGTGTTCTCCAGAAACAGGGCCGAGACCGTGTCGGCCGACTTGATCGAGGCGTTGCCAATATCGAGTGCGTTGCCGTCCTTGCTGGTGTTGTGCAGCCGCCCGCCGATCGTCAACGTGCTGCCACCGGCCCCGCCGAGATAAGGCGCGTCGAGAGCGACCCGCCCGGTGCCGGTGATGGAGAGATCGCCGACGGTCTTTCCCACCGATGCGCCGTCGCCCAGGGCGAAGGTGCCGGAAACGGTCGTGAGCTCCACCAGGGCAGAGTTGGTCGAGGGGGCTCCGGCGTCGGCGACGCGGGCATTCTTGCCTTCGATCCACAGCGTGCCTTTGACCGTCTGGATCGACTCCGACGGAAACTCCAGCAGCGCGTTACCCTGCAAATGGACAAATCCGGTCTGCTCCCGAGCCGTGCCAAACGAAGCAACGCCCGCGGTGACGCGGAGCGTCGCCTGCGCCGTGCTGCTGCCGATGAGATTGATCTGGCCGGTGTTGGCCAGCTCCGAAGCCGTCACCGTGACGCCTGAGGTAATTCCGCTGCTGCCGATGGACAGCCCATTCGCATCCGTGCTGGCGTTCGTCAGGATTCCAGCGATGGTCAGGGTGCTGCCGCCCTGGCCGCCGATATAGGGCGCGTCGAGCGCGACGCGGCCCGTTCCGATGATGCTCAATCCGCCATTGGGAGTGACCGAGGCACCGTTCTCCAGGATGAGGTCGCCGGCAATGGTCTTGAGACCGAGCATCGTCGAGTTGGTGGAAGGGGAATTTGAATTGGCGATCCGGGCATTCGCGCCATTCAACCAGACGGAGCCGTTGATCGTGCCGATCTGACCCCCGGCAAATTGCAGCAGGGCATTATTTTCGAGATAGACGGCGCCCGTCTCAACTCCGGCGGTCCCGAATCCGGCGGCATTCGTGATGTTCAGCGTCGACTGCGCGGCGGCACCGCCGACGATGTTGATCCGGCCGGTGTTCGCCAGGCCGGTCGCCGTCACGGTATTGGCCGAGGTGATGCCGCTATTGCCGATGTTCAAGGCGTTGACGTCGGTGCTGGTGTTGGTGAGCACGCCGCCAATGGTCAGCGAGCTGCCGCCGGCGCCGCCGACATAGTTCGCATCGAGCCCGATCCTCCCCGTCCCGAGGATGCTCAGGCCGCCGCTGGTCGCCCCCACCGAAGCCCCGTTCAGCAGCTGGAGGTCACCGACGACCGCCTGCAAGCCAACCAATGCCGAATTGGTCGTCGTGGCACCCGCGACCGCGATGCGGGCATTTGCGCCATCCAGGAACAACTGGCCATTGATCGTGGCGATTTGACCGCTGGCGAATTGCAGCAGGGCGTTCCTTTGGAGGTAGACAGAGCCCGTCTCCACCCCTGCCGTGCCGAATCCGGCGACGCTGGTGACGTTCAGCGTCGATTGCGCAGCAACGCTGCCCGCGATGTTGATATGCCCATTGTTGACCAGCCCGCTGGCCGTCACCGTGTCGGCCGAGGTTATTCCTATGTTGCCGATATTCAGGGCATTGATGTCGGTGCCGTCGTTCGTAAGCAGCCCGCCAATGATCAGGCTGTTCCCACCCTGCCCGCCGATATAATTGGCATCGAGGGACAGCCTTCCGACCCCTGTGATGGTCAGACCGCCCGTCAGGGTCTCCGTCCCGCCCGGGTTCTTGATGTCGAGCGTCGCACCGCTGAGGGCGATCGAGTTGACGGTGATCGTCGTGCTCAGGGTGGCAAAGCCGGCAGCCAGGATCGCGTCGTCGCCCAATACCGGAACGCCGAGCGGGATCCAGTTGGCGGCAGTCTCCCACGCACCGATAGAACCACCCCAATTCTTGATTGCCATGACGCGGTCTCCCCAAGCCGAGTTGCGGACACAAAAATGCCGTCAACCCCGGAAGGGCAGACGGCCTGGCGAAAATCGGGCGCCGGGTGGCTCGTTTGGCCCGACGTGCGGCTCATCTTCGACCGCGATTGTGGCGGCATTTTGCACCGACGCCAGGTCGCTCCTTCCAAGGAAGCCACCCGGCCACCGGTTCATCGAGTAGATGGTGCTCTTCATCGATCCGCACCCCCCTGCCGGCGGCCGTCGACAGCTTTCCGGAGATCCATCAACTCGCTCGACAGTCGCTGGGCGACGATGTCCGTTCCCTTTTCCGTCCAGTGCCCGTCCGTCAGCCGATACGTCCCCGCGACGCCGTTCAAGCTATCGCGCAGATCGACGACGGACAGGCCCCGCCTGTGCAATTCCCCGGCGAGCCGCCTATGTCGGGCATCGCTGCTCAGGTTGTAGCTGAAGTAGCGCGGCCATGGCCGCCAGAATTCGACGTAGTCCGGGTCGACCACGCCGGACGGCGCCAGCGCCACCACCAGCCGTGCCCCCATATTCTTGGCGAGCTCGTTTGCCCCCAGCAGCCAGGAGAGCGTCTCCTCGACCATCGGCGCACTGCGCTGGTCGGCTTCTTCGGCGGTACGCGGCACCTCCCAGGTGCCGGTCTCCCAGTCGACCATGCTTCCGAGCAGCCAGCCCTGCACGAACTCACGGTCGGCCGGCCGTGGCCGGAACGCCGTCCACAATCGGTCGCCGCCGCGCGAGAGAATGCCCCGTATCGTCGCCTCGTCGACGTTCGGATAGTAGTGCGTGCGAATGTGCCGGACGAAATAGTCGAGACGCTCGGCCGGCGGCTTGCGCGCCCACTCGTTCAGCAGGGCGAACTCGTCGGGGATCGCCCGGTTGCCGCGGCCCAGCTCCGAGAGGCCGAGCCGGTTGACCAGCAGCCACGTGGTGCGCGGCGCCACCAACCCCAGCGCCGACGGCATCGGCAGCTCGGCGATCCACGGCGGCAGCGCGTAGGGCTCGAGGCCGGTCGAGACGAAGTCGTTGCCAGCATAGACCATCACGACGATCAGGTCCGGTTTCAACGGCGTCACGACATCTCGGATGCGGTAGTAGTATTGCTGCGGCCCGGTCGCCGAGACGCCGAGATTGATCGCTTCCATGTCGGCTTGGCCGGCCTCGCGCCACCTCAGCTCCACTCGCGCAGGCAGGGGCGAGGCGAGCATCAGCCCTTCGAGGAAGCTGTCGCCCACCATCACCGACCTGAACGCCACGTCTGCAGGGCGGACGAATGAGCGCGGGCGATCGCGCATGCCCCAGTCGTTGTAGACGGGAACAAGCTGCGGCATGTCGGCGAAGACGCTGGAGATGCGGTCCTTGAGTGCCTCGGCCGAGACCGGGCGCAGGTCGCGCGCCGGCCAGGTCGGCACCAGGAACGACGCAACGAGCTCGGTCCCCGCGACGGTCACCAACAGGAGGATCGCCCCGTAGACCAGCCAGAACCAACGCCGCAAAATCATGAAACTCCGGTCGACCCTCGATGCCTTGCGATCCATCATGCCCTCGACGAGAGGGAAACCAAAGTACCCAATGCAGCGCCAGCTTCACCTCAATCTCTTCATCCAGAGTCGCGGCCATCACGAGGCGTCATGGCGGCATCCCGCCGCATCGCCGCTGGCGTTGACCGACATCGACTATTTCCGCGATCTCGCGCGCCGCGCGGAAGCCGGGCTGTTCGACTCGATCTTCCTGGCCGATTCGCTGGCGCTGATGGACACGGTGACGCATTCGGCGACCACCTGGCTCGAGCCGATCACCACCCTGGCCGCGCTGGCCGGATCGACGAGCTGCATCGGCCTGATCGCGACGGCCTCGACGACCTATACCGAGCCGTTCAACCTCGCCCGGCAGTTCGGCTCCCTCGACCACATCAGCGGCGGCCGGGTCGGCTGGAACATCGTCACCTCGTGGCTGGCGGCCGCGGCACGCAACTACGGCGGCACGGGCCTGGTGAGCCACGAGGAGCGCTACGAACGCGGCGAGGAGTTCGTCGCCATCGTGAAGGCGCTGTGGGATAGCTGGAGCGACGAGGCCGTGATCGATGATCGTCCGGCCGGGCAGTACGCGCGGGCCGGGCACATCCGGCCGATCGACCATGCGGGGAAATTCTATCGCGTCGCCGGACCGCTCAACATGCCGCGCGGCCCGCAGGGCCGGCCCGTCTTCGTGCAGGCCGGCTCATCCGACACCGGCCGCCGTTTCGCCGCGCGCCATGCCGAGGCGGTGTTCACCGCCCAGATGGAGAAGAAGACCGCGCAAGCCTTCTACGCCGACCTCAAAGGGCTGGCGGTGGCCGAGGGACGCTGCAAGGAGCACGTGCTGATCCTGCCCGGCCTCAGCCCGGTGATCGCGGCAACGGAAGGCGAAGCCAGGCGGCTGGCGCGCGAGCTCACCGACCTCACCGACACCGACGTCGGCCTCAAGCGCCTGTCGAGCCGCTTCGGCGGCCACGATTTCTCGCATCTGCCGCTCGACAAGCCGCTTGCGCCCGAGGATCTGCCCGATCCTGGCACGGTCCAGGCCGCGCGCAGCCGGACGGAGGTGATCGTGGGCCTGGTGCGGCGAGAGAACTTCACCCTTCGACAGCTCCTCGCCTACATGGCCGGCGCCCGCGGCCATTTCACGACAGCCGGTACGCCGGAGCAGATCGCCGACCTGATCGAGGACTGGTTCACGGACGGCGCCGCCGACGGCTTCAACGTGATGCCACCGATCTTTCCAGGCATGCTCGACGTGTTCGTGTCCGAGATCATCCCTCTGCTGCAAAAGCGTGGCCTGTTCCGAACGGCCTACGAGGGCACGACCTTGCGCGACCATTTCGGCCTGCCGCGGCCCGAGCGGGCCTGAAAACTTGCGAATCACTCCCCCGGAATCGGAGCGTAATCGGGGGAGGTGCCCCGTCTTATGGGGCGGAATGGGAAGGCCCCAGTCGAGGCCCATCAGTTTCCGACGTCGGAACTTCAGGAATCTCGCGTGAGGCTTTCCCCCTCCGGCCCTGCAGGCCACCTCCCCCGATGACGGGGGAGGAAATGAACTAGCCCGCGATCTTCGTGATCTGGGCCAGCGCCGCCAGGGCGGCCTTGCTCATGGCGGCGAGGGTTTCCTCGGCCTGCTTGTCTTCAGTCTCTTCGGTCGCCGCCGCTTTCTGCGCATCGCTGACCTGCTTGGCGACGTCGGCGTCGTCGCCGGCGGCGCGCTTGAAAGTGGCGCTCTTGAGCACCGTCGACAGGTCGGCGCGTTCGGCAGCGCGCGCGGCGTTGGCGCCTTTGAGGCGGGTTGCCGAATCGCTCAAGGCGGTCGTCAGCATGGCGCGGAAGTCGTCGAGCGGCTGGGCCTGCGGCGTGGTCGAGGCCGAAGCCTTGAAGGCCGGCGTGTCGGGCACGAACAGGATCGTGCCGGCGGCAATGCGCTCCGGATCGGCATGGGGGTTGAGCGCCTTGAGCCGTTCCAGCGCGGCGTCCACCTGGTCGCCGCGGAAGCGGGCATCGAGCAGCGTGGGGCCGAGCGCCCGAAGCGTCGTGTCGGTCTTGACGATGACAATCCTCGGCATGATTACCTCCTCGAACTCGAGCCTATGCCCTGAGATTCAGGGCATCCCAGGGCGCCGGCAACGGGGCGCCGGCCAAGGAAATTGCCCGGGTGGTGATGTTGCCCAGCACCGTCGCCGATTTGGCCGTGGCGCCGGTGATCTGGATCGAAAGCTCGTTGCCGGTGACGCGGTTGGCATTGACCAGCACGATCGGCGCGGCGAGCTTGACGGCGATCCGGCCGTTCAGCCGCGCCTCGACCCGGTTGTCGTTGAACAGGCACTGCGCCGCCAGGACGTCGACCGCCGGCGCATCGCCACGAGAGATGAGGACGTTGCCGAGGATCGAGCCGTTGGCGCCCACCGGCTGATTGTCGATCGCCACGGTCGCCAGGTTGGAGACGTATGCCCGCCCTGTTCCCAGCACCACGGTCTTGTTGGTCTCGGCGCGCACCGTCGTGAGACCGCCGGCTTTCAGGAGCGGCGTCTGTACGTCGGCTCCGACGACCAGCAGAGCGGTCCAGTCGCCATTGCTGCGCTGCGTCGACGGGCCGATGTCGCGCTCGACCCTGTTATGCACCACTTCGAAATCGACCAGCGGCGCGGCCAGCAGGACGCCAACTGCCCGCCCGACGAAATCCCCGGCGGGCGCGAGCTCGGTAATCTCGTTGCCCGACACGCGCGCGCGCTCGACTCCGAACGCCAGGATGCCGACCCGCAGGGCCGACTGCACCGCCGTCACGCCGACCGACCGGATGGTGTTGCCGGCGATGGTGGCATGCCCGGCGCGCGTGACCGCAATCCCGACGACCAGGCCGGTCGCGCCTTCCCGCCTGAGATCGACGTTGCGGATGTGGTTGTTCTCGATCGACAGCGAACCGCCACTGGCATTGTCGGTCGAGAGAATGCCGCTGCCGCATTGCTCGATGATGTTGAGCTTGACGATCAGGTCGCGCACCGGCGCGCCGATGACGATGCCGGCAAGGCCGAAACCCTCGATCTGGTTGGCAAGCACCTGGCATTGCTCCGATCCGCTCTTGTCGAGGCCGGTGGCCAGGCTGATGCCGACCGTCGTGTCGGTGCGCGCCGCCGCGGTATTGACCAGCTTGTTCTCGCCGATCCAGGCGCCATCGACCGCGCAACGCACGCCGCCGCCCGAGATGAAGCAGTTGTTGCGGGAGATCGTGATCGACGTTCCTGTGAGCCCCATGCCGAGAGCGCTGAGGGCGATCTGGGCGCAGACAATCGCATCGTTGCCCGTGATACGCGTGTCCAGCAGGTGCAGGACGTTGCCGTCGAGCGCGACCGCCCGCTGGCGGCACCACAGCACGTTGTCGCAGATCGCCAGCGCAGCCGCGACCAGGAATACCGTCTGATCATCGCCGTCGCCGCGCGGCACGGCGGGATCGTTGGCGAGGATGGCGGTGGTGGCGAAGATCGCGTTCTCGGTGATCGAGGCACCGGCGACCACGCCCTGCAACGCGATGGCCGAACCGCGGCCGTCGTTGGTGTCGAGCACCGCCATCACGAGATGACGCAGCACGACGCCGAGGGCTGTCTGGATGCTGATCGCCGGTTGGCGCCCGAGCGACAGGATCGCGAGATCCTCGATGCCCAAGGCGATGCAATTCCTGAGAACGAAGGCGCCGCCGGCTGCAGCGATGAGAGTGGCCGGACCCTGGCCGCGAATGGTGACGGCACGGGTGCCATTGAGCTGGACAGGCTGGGCGAGCGCGTACTGTCCCGGCCCGAGGCAGACGGTGCCGCCGGTCTGGCTCACCTGGCTCACCGCATCCTGGATGGTGAACTGGCCGCTGGCATGGGACTCGGCCGTCACGCAGGCGGTGCAGCTGCAATCGTGCCCCCCTGCCGTGGGCGGCCAGGGATGACGACAATCGATGACCGTGCCGGCCGCGACGTCCCAGAGGCCCAGGCGCGCGAAGTGATGATGGATGCCGCGCGGCGGGGCGCGGTCGAGCATCTCTACCGAGGCGTCGGCCGTGCGCGCGGCGAACACCCAGTAGTCGCCCGCCTTGAAGCCCTTGGTCCCGGTCGAAGCGAAGGTGACGGTGATGCCGTTCTCGAGCAGCAAGGTCGTGGACGCGGCCGGCACGTTGATGACGCCGGTCGAGCCAGCGGCATCGAGATCCTGGACCTGCACCGTCGTTCCGTTGGGGCCGGCGCGCGACACACGGCCGTGCTGGTCCCAACGCCGGACGCGCAGGTTGCGCGCGTTGGGGAATGCGCTGTTGGGGAACGTGCCTGGCAGCATGCCGGCAGGCAATGCCGGAGTGAACTGGATGCGCCGCGTCGCCTCGGTAACCGTGACCTTGCGCATCTCGCCCGACGCCTGGGAGAATTCCCGCACGTCGTCGACGATCTCGACCCAGTCGCCGGTCTTGAGGGAGAGCACGTCGTCGCGCCCCAAGGTCACCAGCTCGAGCTCGCTGCCCGAGATGATGCTGGCGACCCGGCTGCCCACGCTGGCATTCTCGCGCGACCATTTGAAGGTCGCGCCCGCACCCGGTTGACCAGGATTGTGGATCTCGACGCGATAGAGCTGATTTTCCAGCCCGCGATAGCCACCCGTCGGGGGCAATTCGCAGGGATCGTCGACGGGCGCCACGTCGAACGTGCCGGTCGTCAGGACGCCGGTCGATGGCGCGATAATGGCAGGCCAGCCCGGAATGTCAGCATCCGGCGTGCTGCAGGTGGTTTCCGTGCCGGCATCTTCGGAAAGGGCGCGGACCTGCCAGACGGTCTGGATGCGCGAGGTGGCGTCGACGCCGACCGCGCCTTCCACCAGATCGGGCCGCTCGAGTGCCGTGACCTCTCGGCTCCAGACGTCGAGATAGACGAGATGGCGTCCGGTTGTCGGCAACCCCGGCGGATTCGGCAGATAGGGTTGCGCCGTGTAGGCGATGGGATCGGCGAATTGCTGCTCGGCCATCAGGCTGTCGAACAGCTTCTTGGCCGGGTCGCTGGAGACGGCGCCGTGGTTCTCCGCCAGCAGCCCGTCGACATAGAGCCGCCCCTTGTCGATCGTCAGCGCCGCGCCCGACACGGTGATCTTGAAGGCGTTGATGGTGGTCGACGAGACCGTCGTGCGCCCCAGCACGTCGCTTGCCAGCGCTCGCAATCGCCGGTCGACGATGTCGACGAGCTCGTTGGCGTCGGCATCGAGGAGGACGCCGCCTTGCTTCAGCTCCACGCCGGCGAAGTCGAGGAGAGGATTGAGACGGACTCTCGAGAAATCGGTGGCCATGATGGTCCCCCAGCGAAGTTCCGGTCAGCTCGCGTAAAAGATTCCGGCATGCAGGCCGAAGCGTAGATACTCATCGAGACGCAGGCACAGATTGGTCTCGCGCTGCGGCTGGAAGAGCGCGTGCAGCACGCCCATCTCGCCGCCGTCATCGGCGCCGGTGCGGATCGCGAGGTCGGTCACGCGCCGCAACTGGCCATAGGCCGGATCGCCGTAGCGCAGCGACGTGAAGTGCGGCAGCGCGTCGGGATGTTCGGAGTCCGGAATGCAGCGATAGCGCCGCGGCGTGAACGAGCCCGTGGGCACGAAGGAGAAGCGCATGCACCCCTCCTGTCGACGATCGGCGATCACCGGTGCCCCCCAGGTCTCGCCCGGCGCCGCGCCGAGGGCGGCATAGAAGATGCTGTTCGAGGCGAGCTCGATCACCTTGGCATGCAGCTTGCCGATCACCGTGCATTCCTTGGCCGTCAGGGTACCGCCCGGCCCGCCGGTCGCGTCGCCGGCATAGGCGACATTGTGCGGGTCGCCGGCATCGACGATGCAGTCGAGCAACGTGATCTCGGCCTCCTTATCGAGCTGGATCGGGCCGGTGATGCAGCGCTCGAGGGTGACCTTGGCGAAGGGATGGCCGATCACCAGGCTGGGCGTGCCCGGCGACACGGCACTGCCGTTCGGATTGAGTCGGCGGCCGGGCACCAGCGTGCAATCGCGCAGCACCAGCTCGCGCGGCTCGTCGTCCGCGGCGGCTGGAAGCTGCAGGGCGCCGCCCGAGATCACCAGCCCGTCGAGCACCAGCCGGCCGCGCGCCCCGATCGAAAGCGACACGTTGCCGGTGGCAGCGATCAGGGGCCGCGCCGGGTTGCGCGCGGCGACCACTACCTTGAGGCCAGGTGCGCCTGACGCGGTGACGCCGTTCACCTTGAACACTGGCGTCTGGGCGTAGGTCAGGCTGTCATTGATCACCACCCGACCACCCACGGCGACGGCATCGAGCTCAGGCTGCAGCGCGGCGCCATTCGCGACGGTGCGCTGCAAAGGCACGCCGGCCTCTTCCGGCGAACGCTCGTATTCACCGCCGCCGATCGCACGGGCCGAACCGTAGTGGAACGTAGCGAGCAGCGGACCGTCAGCCGGTGCGCCCAGCAGCACGCGGCCGCGCTCGGGATCGACGCCGATTGTTCCCGCAGGTACCGCCGCTTCGTGATTCCAGGCAATCACGGTGCCGCCGGCATCGAGGATGTCGCGCAGGTCGCAGACCCGGATCTTCTCGACGCCGACCGGCACCGGCGGATTGCCGGGACGCAGCAGGACCAGGCTTTCACCGGGGCCGTAGTCATCGTCGATCACCGCATTCGGTGCTGGCACGGTGCTCGCCTGAGCCGCCTTGACGGCGAGCGCCATCAACCGCACCGACAAGGGCTCGGGCACGTTGATCGGCTCGGCGAGATGCGAGATGTCGTCCTCGGTCCGGGCCTGACGGAACAGTTTCAGGTCGGCGCCAAGCGGATTGACGCGGAACTTTCGGCCGCTCGCATCGCCCGGATCGGCAACCAGCGGCAGCGCGGTCAGCCGGAGCGACAGCAGGCGCCACAGGAAGATGCCGATGTTGGGAATGTTGTAGCGCCCTGCCCCGGTTTCGGGCCGGCGCATCTCGGGCGTATGGGCGAACTTGCCGAAGGCGCCGCCTTCGAGCAGCGTCGCCTTGAGATTGCGCAGGTTGGCGGTCGCAGGCGCATGAAGCCTGATGTGCTTCATGTACTGCGAGACGGTCAGCAGCTCGAAGAACTCGACGGCATGGGCCGGCCAATCGGTCACGTCGCTGGCGAGCTGCTCGAGCATCAGCGCCGTGCCCTTGCGGCGGCGATAGGCGATCGTGTTCGCCACCTCGGCGCGCGGCGAGGCGACCTTGGGCGCCACGCCGTGCAAGGGCCGATAGCCGATCAGGTCGCCGATATACGGTGCCACCCACGCGGCACAGGTCTCGATGAACTGGTCGTCGTAGAGCTGCTCGACATTCTCTTCCAGAGCGGCGAACTGTTGGGCGAAGGCCGCCATGAGGGCGCGCAAGGGTTCGCCCTGCTCGGCGTCGCGAATCCGGTAGACCGCAGGAAGCAGCCCGTAGAGGCGCTCGGCCGTGAGTGAGCTCATGGCATCACCTCCAGGTCGTCGAACGGGCCGGGATCGAGCGTCAGCAGTTCAGCCGGCAGGGCAACCCCGGACACGACCCGCATGCGCGAGGCGAGCAGCCGGACCTGCAGCGACGGCAGGGTCTGCGCTACGGGCTGCGTGCCGCCGTACAGCCGGGTCATGTCGACAGCGGCGACGCCGGGCACCGCCTGGGCAGTGGCGATCACGTCGGATTGATGGACCGGCGCGCCCAGGTCGCGGGCATCGAAGGAGAAGTGCGCGCGCAGGGCAGCCTCGACGTCGGCCAGCACCTCGGTGGTCTCGTAATCGGGATCGACCTTGACCCGGATGCCCAGGCGGAACGTGCTGGTCTGCAGGGACAACAACGTCACCGCGACATGCGGATCGCCGCTCGCCTTCAGCGCAGCGAGCAGGTGCTGCCAGACCGGACTCGCGGAGGTGATGACCTCGCCTTCCGGCGCCGCAAGGGTGATTGCCACGGTTACGCCGGCGTGAACGTTCAGCACCCTCGCCTGCGCCTTGGCGATGCCGCTGAAGGCGCGGGCGAAATCCTCGTAGTCGAGGACCGACACGGCACGGCCCAGCGTGCGCGTCGTCAGGGGGATCGTTCGCCGGGCAGCACTCGCCGGCTCCGGATCGGTACCGCCTTCGGCCGCCAGCGGATTGGCGACGCTCTTCAGCCCGAGCGGCCGGGTCATGAGCTGCGTCAGGCTGTTGGCGGCCACGTTGCCGTCCTCGCCGATGCCCTTGCGGTAGACGGCCTGGACGTTGTTGACGCCACTCGGCAGGCGCGCCCCGTCGAGCCCGTCGCCAAAGCCGACGAACAACCGCCCCTGTTCGTCCGTGGTGAGCGCGAACACCCGATCCGTGGGCTTGGCGCCATAGAGCGTCGGCAGCTCCTTCCAGGCGACACCTCCGATACGCAGGGTAAGCTCGGCGGCGGCGCCGATCTCGTTGGCTGCGGCCCGGTAGGTCAGCGGAAGCTGCTTCAGCTCGAATTGCTGGAAGCTCTTGCCGGCATTGCCGGCGCCCAGCACCTGGGTGACCGATTCGCCGTGCGAAGCCAGCGCCACGTTGGCATGGACGACGACACTGTCACGCACCAGGTCGTCGGCGAGCGGCGGCGTGATCTCGAGCTCGGAGCGTTGATCGTCGACCCGATGGACGGCGACCAGAGTCGCCTGCACGACGACGGGAGCCCGGTCGCTGGCCTTCCGGCCACGCACGATCAGGCGGCGACCGGGCGACAGGTCAGCCCCAACGACCTCGACTGGAATGCGATCGCCACTTACCGCCGTCGTAACGGGCCGCTGGCCCAGGGGCATGATCTCGGACTTGCTGTAGACAGTCGTCTGCCGCACCCGCCTGAAGAAAAAGGACTCTAGGTTCTCCCCCGACAGTTCGAGACGCGTGACTTTGGTCGACAGCGCGAACTCCGCGCGCGAGATCTCGGTCGTGCCGGTCACCCGGTAGAGCTCGAGCCGAGTTCCGCTCGGATACGGACCGCTGGGCCGGTTGAAGCCGCCGCGCGCCAGGACGGCGAAACTGCGCCGAGTGACGTCAGCAGAGACGTCGGCAGCAATCTCCGACTGCAGCTGGTCGAGATCCACTGAGCCGCCGTTGGCGCCGGGCGTACGGGTGCTGATCGTGAAGTGCGGCCATTCACCGTCGTCGGCAGCGCCGCCGAACCTCTCGACATAGCCGGCGCGGAAGTCAGGATCCATGCTGCGCCAGATCGGTGCATTGTTGCCGAACGCGCCCGATCGCTTGCGCATGGCGAAGACAAAGGGCTGCGCCGGCGGGCTGGAGGAGAGATCCGCGGCACCCAATCCGCGGGCCCAGGTGACGCGCGTGCGGTTCCTCGGCGGATCCGGCTCGACAGCGGTAATAAGATGGAAGTCCCAATTGTCGTTCTTGTCGTCGGCGAAGAATTCACTGCCGACGAACAGCAGCGCATCGCCGGCCTTGAGATTGGTGGCGAGGCCGGCGAGCCATGCTTCCCGATCACCGGCCGCCAGGACGTACGCCTCGCCGAGCCACGGCGTCATCGCATTCCAGGCCGCCCGGGCGTCGCCCAGTACCTCGACCAGCTCGAAGGTCTGCGGCTTCTCGTTCGGACCGGGAACGCTCTGTACCTTGGTTCCCTTGTCGAGGGTCAGGGTAGCCGGCACGCCGGTGACGAAATTGCCGGGTTCGGGAGCGAGCGTCGGCGGTGCCGTGGGCGGCGTGTCTATGGCGAAAGCGAGCCAGGTCTCCGCGGCCACGCCTGGTCGCAGGCGATAGCCGACCAGCTTGCCCATCTCCTGCAGCGAGACGCGCTCGACCGACGTGCGCAGCCAGGACTCGTTGGCGATGCGCTCCTGGTAGAAGGTCAGCACATCGGCCGAGCACGAGAAGGCGTCGATCAGGCCGATGGTGAAGTCGTCGTCGTCGCGGGTGCGCAAAAGCGGCAGCGGCGACAGTGCCGAGGACGACAGCGCCGCATGCAGGCTGGCGCGGAACTGGGCGTAGTCGCCGATCCGGTAGCCGATCGCGGACAGTCCGCTGCGATTGAAGATGCCCTGCGGCGTCTCGGCCGTGATGCCGTCGCAACAGGCGCAGCACTCGGTGTTCGGCGCGAGTGGCGGAACGTGGGGCTTCAGGTCGGGTACCGGCACCGTCATTTGCCGCCTCCGGCCACGAGCGCGAGCTTGCCGCGCTCAGGGAAGTTGGGGTTGTTGGCGAGCTGCGCGATCTCGAGATTGCCGATCTGGATCACGCCGTCCTGCAGCGAGAGCTGCGTCGGATCGCCGAGGCGCCGGAAGCTGTCGGCGCGCACGGACTCGACGCCGTCGACTGTTTGCGTGGCACTGATCACACGGCTGAGATAGACCGGCTGGCCGAACGAGAAATTGTCGGGATGGAACAGACCGAGCGAGCCGTCGGCCAGAACATCGCTCGACAGCACCTTCTCGACGGCATGCACCACGTCGGCGCGGAAGTAGTCGTCCTTGACGCAGACATGCAGGGCGACCTCGAGCGGCACGTAGCGCGGCGAATTGATCTCGAGGTCGTAGCCGGCCATGCGGAAGCGCTCGAGGTGGCGCCGCAGGCGGGCCTTGAAGGGATCGTCGACCTTGATGCCGCCGAACCGGTCCGGGGTGACGAACACCGTGTACCAGCTGCCGGTCCAGCGGAACGTGGCCGCAGCCCGCTGGACATCAGGCCGCCGCTCGGCCACCGCGGCGTAGTCGGCCGGGGTGACCGCGCGCTCCTGGGTCCGGAAGGCCTGTGGAGCATCGCGCCGCACGACGTCCATGTCCTCGGGTTCGATGCCGCCCGCGGCTGCCAACGGGTTGCGCACCACCGTGAAGACACCATTGGTGACGCTGACGATGTGGGCGATGGCTTCGGAGCCGACATTGCCGGCGAGCCCGTTGCCGCATCGATAGGTCGCGACAAAGCTGGTGCCAGGATCGGGGCGCTTGCCGTGATCGTCGTCGCCGAAGCGCAGTCGCGCGCAGCCGCTGTTCTCGATTTCGACCACGAAGTCGGTGGCATCGTCGGCGCTCGACAGCAGATCGCGTCGAGGCGTCCACAGCTCGGTCACAGGACCGAGTGTCCCGGCCAGCCGGCCAATCAGCGGGGTCGCGCTGCGCGGGTCGATGGCGAGCAGCGAGCTGGCTGGCCACCAGGCCCCGTCGGCGCTGATCGGCACGGCGAGCAGCGTGGCGAGGTCGAAGCCGTGCGAGAGCGGCAGATCGTCGAGGCTCGGCCTGAAGCGTGGCGGCACCACGGTCGGCTCGGGCTTGTCGCAACAGCCGGCCGGCGCGACGGGCGCAAGATGAAGTGTCTCCGGCGGGACCGCGCCGAGTGGTTCGTCGGGCACGGTGAACCCTTGATCGACCAGCACGATGTTGCCCATCGCGATGCTGACCTCGAGGCCGGGCCGCTCATCGACCGACAGGCAAAGCGGGAACGGCAGTGCGTCGGCCGCGTCCCAGGTGATCTCCGTGACGTCGACCGGCCCGTTGACCGGTGGCTCGTTGAACAGCTGGCCCGACGGATCCTGCGATGCCGTCACGGTGACCAGCCGCACTGCCCAGCGATGGGTGCGGTCGGCGTCGCCGGCGACGAAAGTGGTCGGGCTCACCACCTCTTCGAAGACCAGGATGTCGCCGACATGCAGGATGGCCGATAGATTGCCGCGCAAGGTTGCGCTCGTCGTGCCGCGCGGCAGGCAGCAGGCATTGTCGCCCCAGCTGTAGAACGACAGGCGGTTGAGGCGCTGGTCGAGCGTCGCGGCATGCGCCGTCTCGAACACGATGGCGCCGCCGCGCAGGGCGTCGCGCAGCGCGAGGCTTCCCGGAGCGACCACCGGCGGCAGCTTGGGGCTGCGCGTCAGGAGCTGCGTGCCCTTGGCCAGCCCGATCGCTTGGCCGATGACGTCGAAGTGAACGAAGGCGCGAGCGTTGCAACCTTCGTGCATGAAATAGTCGACCAGCCGGGCATGGCGACGTACCGATACGCGCTGCCGCGCGGTCGCCAGATAGGCCTCGTTGGCGATCGAGTCCTGGCGATAGGAGAGATTGTCGGCGGCATAGGCCAGCAGCTCGACGAGCATGACGCCGAGATCAGCCGGCGAACGCTCGGTCCAGGCCGGCACCAGCAGGCTGAGACGATCCAACATCAGGCGCCGGAAGCCCTGGTAGTCCTTCGCCAGATAATCGATGTCGGGCTTCTGCCCGAGCACCGGCGGGCAGATCGCCGGCTGGGCGCAGTCGAAGTCGGCCGGGCACTCGACCTTGAACGAGAAATCGATCGACGACAGCCGCGGATCGAAGCCGGCCGGCGGATTGCTGGTGCCCGAGTTCGCGACGATGCCGAGCGTATAGGTCGAGTAGTCGCCGGAACTGTCGGTCCGCACGACCAGCGTACGCGCGAGGTCGTCGACGGTGGCGACAAGACCCGGTTCGGCCTGAGGCGGCAGCGCGTTGGCCGGAGCGCACCAGACGATGCCGATCCTGGTGATGCGCTCGCCACCGGTGATGCGGATGTTGTCCGGCGTCAGGGTGAAGCCGGGGCGCAGCAGGCGGACGAACAAGGTCTCCTGGCGCGGCGCTGCCGGCGGCCCCGCCTTGTCGAGCACCTCGAGGTAGTCGATCGCATTGGCCGTGCCGCTGCGGCGCAGCACTTCCAGGCGGCGAAGGTCGCAGCAATGGAACTTCACGGCGTGCCCCCCGGTGCAGTGAAGCTCGCGCTGTGGGTCGTACGGTCGAGCAGCAGCGAGTAGGTGACGTCGACGCGCAGCGCCGCGTCGTCATTCCTGACATCGACCGAGTGCACCGCGATCAGGTGCGAGAGATTGAGCTGCAGGGCGCTCTGCACCAGCATCTGCGTGGCGGCGGCCAAGGTCGTGCTGTTGGGCTCGAACACCAGCGAAAGCAGGCCGGCCCCGAAATCGGGCCGCATCACGCGCTCGCCCGGAGCGGTGAACAGGACCTGCTGGATAAGGTCGCGGATATGGTCGTCGCGATCGGTCGTCGCGGTGCGGCCAAGGCCGGAGAAGTGATAGGGAAAGTCGAGGTCGGGCATGTCTCTCCCCTCCTCAGGTCGCCAGCACGCGGGTCTGCGCCACCACCGGCATCATCGGCGTGCCGGTCGGCACGCAGACCGACTGGCCCGCCATGGTCGCGACCGGCGCACCACCCGCGAGCACGCGCACAGCGCCGACGATCCATTGGCCGGTGACGCAGGGCGGATTGGGCGTTCCCGTGAGCGCGCAGCCCGCGATCGCATAGGGCGACGTGAGCGTGACGGCCGGCTGGCCCGACAGCAGCACGCGCGGGAATGGCGCCAGTGGCGTCGCCTGGCCGGCATGGGTGCACAGCACGGTGGCGCCAAGATGGAGGATGGGAGCGGGCATGGCGGGCGTCTCCTCACCGACTCTCAGAGTGAATCGCGACCAACAAAACCTCACCCTGAGGAGCGCCCGCAGGGCGCGTCTCGAAGGGTGGGCACCAGCGAGGGGCCTGATCCCATCCTTCGAGACACGCCTTGCGGGCGCTCCTCACGATGAGGCGATTACTGGTTCGGGTGCCCGCGGCCATGATCTAGATCACCGTGAGCGCGCCGAGGTTCATGTCGACGCTGGGACCGGTCATGTTGATGATCGCGCCCTTGCCGTTGGAAATGATGATGCCGACGTCGCTCACCGAGATCATGGCGCCGGTCGTGGTCTGGATAAGGATGCCGCCGGTCGGACCCGGCACGTCACTCACGACGATGCCGTTCTTGAGCGTGGTCTGGATGGTGATTCCCGAAATGCCGGGCGCCACGGCGTGCGCCAGCACTGGCACTTCGGCGGCGCTGCCCCAGTAGCCGCCAACCCAGATCGGATAGTCGGGATCGCCGCGCTCGAACTCGATCCACACGCCCGAGCCGATCATCGGCACGGTGAAGACGCCGGTGTTGATGCCGGCCATCGGCAGGCACGGCGTCGCCCAGGTACCGGGCACGAATCCCGCAAGATCGGGCACCATTGCCTGAATGCGGCCGATCTGCAGCGGATCGACATTGTTGATCACGGTGCCGCGATATTTTCCGTAGAGCGGGCTCATGTCGGCACCGAGGGGAAGGTTGAGATCAGCGCGTTGCGGGCCAGCGAGAAGCCCTGCTTGTAGGAGCCACGCTCGATCTCGTGCGTTACGCTCTTGACGTAGTAGAGCCCGTCGAACGGCGTGCCGGCGCCGCGCACGCCGACGAGCTGGCGCGACTTCAGCAGGCGGCCGTACTTGGCGACATCGAGCCGCCCGCTGCCGAACACCGAGTCGCTGTTCTGACCTGCATAGGCGATGCCTGCCATCAGCGCCTCGGGTGCCGACAGCTGTGCGGTGTCATCGAGCTTGACGATCTTGGGCGGCAGTGGCGGCACCAGGCCGAGCGGCGGATTGAGCGGGGTGACGTCGGGGATCGGCAAGCCGATCGGCGCCTTGCTGAACGGCTCCTGGAAGAAGACGATCGGCATCTTCTTCTTCTCCTTGTCGAAGTTGAAGGAGAGCTGCTCGACGTTGGTGTGGGCGTCCATGTTGGTGGTGAGCGCAGGCTGCGGATCGCCGACGCGGATCTCGGGCCCCCAGTAGGCCTTGGAGGTGCCCGGCGTGGGGCCCGGCTCGAGGTAGAAGACGTAGCCTGCCTGGGCAGCGAGGCGCCTGACATAGGCGTAGTCGCTGCCGCGCTGCGCCGGGATCTTCTGGATGGGCAGCGACGGGATGTCGAGGATGCTGGGGATCACCATCGGGATCACGCCCAGGGCTGCGTACTTGGCGAGGATCAGCAGAACGCGCACCGACGGCGGCATCGCCGGGAACGGCAGGCCGGGCAGTTCGATCAGATCCATCAAGGCGGACATGTCCTTGCCCTTGACGACCAGGCGCGACACTCCGCCCTCACCCGGTTGGGTCTCGACGTTGGTGGTGATGCCGTCGATGATCGAGCTCGCGCTGCCGTTGATGGTCACGATCAGCACGACCCGCATCAACGGCAGGCTGCCGCCGCCCGACAGCAGGAACAGCGTGCGCAGCGGCGAGCGAGCCGGCAGCTCGAAGGCCAGCTCGAAGCCGCTCTGTGTCCCGCCCGATCCGTCCTCGACCTTGGCGTGGACCAGCGCGTCCGCGACCTCGTGCGGCGGTGTGATCGGCACCGGCCCTATCTTGAGCGAAAGCTGGACGCCACCGAGCATGCCCGATCTCTCCTCACGAGCCCGATGCGCCAGGAATGGCGATGCGTGCGCCGAGCGTGTCGGTCAGCTCGAACGGATCGGTCACCGCGTTGGCGTCGGCGATCCGCCAGTAGAGCTCGGAATTGCCGAAGATCTGCGCGGCCAGCAGGTCGGGCCGCTCGCTGCTCTGAACGATGTGCTCGAGGGCGACCGGAATGTCGCGCTGGCGCGGGATGAAGCGCCGCAGCACGTAGGCGATCGTCGGATCGGTGGGACCACGCTGGTAGAGCCCGAAGGCGATGCCGGCATAGCGGCTGTCCGGTCCGAAGGGATTGGTCGGGATCGCGCCAGCGTCGATCAGGGCTTGCACGGGGTCGGTCGTCATGGCCCTCTCCGTCACGGCAGGTTGTTGAGGCCGATCGAGGCGAGCGACGCCGACCCGGCTTTCTTGGCCAGCGCCTCGCGCGAGCGCAGGTAGCTCATGAAGATCGTGCCGCCCTTGTGGGTGAAGCCGAGATCGTCGGTGCTCAGGACGCGCATGCCGAGGCTTACCTTGGCGCGGATCGGATTGAGCGAGGGGTCGAACGCCTCTTCGGTCACCGAGAACTCGGTCACCCGGACCGCGACGATCCGGCTCTTGCTCCATACGAACAGGACCAGCGGCGCCTCGGGCGGCAGGATCTCCAGCGCGCCATTCTGCGTCTGCGTCGCCACGTTCAAGAGCTCGTCGACGCTGGGATTGATCAGCGCCTCCAGCAAAGCGATCTGCGGACCGATGCCGAAGGCGACGGCATTGGCGTTTTTGCTTGGGAATTCGAGCTGGTCGGTGGCGTCGATGTCGGCCTCGAGCTTGATTGTTTCGATCGCCGGGCCCTTCAGCCGGAATGGCTGGGCGCGTTCACCGCCGCCGTCGCCGCCGACGCCCTGCACCTGGTAGCTGCGCGTCAGGGAATCGGGGTTGTATTGCAGCGCGATCGTGCTGCGTACCGGACCGCCACCCGGCGCCATGACGATCAAGCCGCCCTTGATCAGCTTGGGAGACGAGGTGAGGCTCATTGGGTAGCTCCGGCAGTCGCGGCTGACGGGGCTTCGCGACGCCGTCGGCTGGAGCCCGGCGCGCCGATGCGATCGCGCACCAGCTCGATGAATGGCTCGGCGAGGGTGACCGTGTCGTAGTCTTCGAGTGTCGCATTGCCGGCATTGATGCGGCGCAGCGCCTCGTTGTAGTCGGAGATGCACTCGGCCTGCTGCTCGGCGTTCCATTCCGACCAGTCGATGTGGTTGCGCACCGCGTTGCGCCAATCGTAGGCGGCGTTGCGCGACTGCCCGGACAGGCCGGCCACGATCTGCGGGATCAGGCTCGACGGGATATAGGCCAGGCCCCCATTCTGGTACTGCCATACATGTCCCATCTCGTGAGCAAGCACGAGCGTGCCGGCGTCCGTCAGCTCCATCGTGTCGCCGACGAAATGCTCTTCCTGCAGATTGATGGTGTTGCCGGTGGTCCGTGCGGCTCCCGCTGAAAGTGCGCTGCCGCGTGTGATGGTCACTTTGTCGTAGTCCACGGCATCGTGGAATATTTCCCGCAGATAGGTCTTCTCGGTCGCGGTGAGGCTGCGGCTGCGACGTGAGGCCAGGTCACCGACGATCGCGCCGGCAATGAGGCCGCCCACGCCGCCGATGACGGCGCCGGCGATCGCACCCGCCGGTCCCAGCAAGCCGCCGAGCAATCCCAGCCCGACTGCGCCGATCGTCCCACCCAGCAGGCCACCGATGCCGGCGCCGAGCAGCGAGCGATGCAGCACCGGGCCGCCGTGGCGCGGCGCGGCGGGCGCCTGATGTGCCAACACCGATGGTGCGCGACCTTCGGATGCATTGGTAGTGTCGCGCGACACCTGGTCTGCCTGTCGCTCCTGCGGGCTGTCGGGCGAATCGATCGTCACCGGGGCGTCACCGCTCGGTCGACGGCCGCCATCCTGCTTCACATGATAGAGCTCATGGGTCAGCAGCTCGCGACCGGAGGCGGTGTTCGGCGCGTAGTGGCCGGGCGCAAAGACGATGTCGGAGCCGAGACTGTAGGCGCGCGCCCCGAGCGCCAGCGCCGAAGCACCGGCCTCCCGATCGGCATGGATGCGCACCGAAGAGAAGTCGGCGCCGAGGAGCGACTCAGACTGCGCTCGCAAAGCCGGCGGCAACGGCGCGCCTTCTTTGGGGCCACGCGCGGGAAGCCCGTGGTTTGGAAAATCATGAGTGGTCGAAAAGCGGGCCATGGTTCACCTCACGGTCCGGCCGGCGGCGTACCCGTCCACCCCTTGGTGGTGGCATAGGTCCGCACCGAGCTGATCAGGGTCGCGAGCATACCGGCACCGGCCACATAGCCGGTGCTGCCGGCTACGCCGGGCGAATCGGGGATGGCGTTCCAGCGCGTTGTGGCCGCGCTGTTGAAGGTGGCAAGCCTCGTGTCGACACGACCCTGGAGCGCCGTCTTTGCCGCCGCGGCATCGGCACTGCGCGACTTCGGCTCCTTGATCGCGTCAAGTTGCCCGTTCACCTTGGACCAGTTGCCGCCCTTCTTGCTGTTGACGCTGTCGGCGATCCAGTCGGTGTTCCAGTGGGCCCATTCATGGGCTGACGACGCATCGGTGCTGTGCCAGTCGGGGCCCGCACCTCCGCTCGCCGTGTTGTAGTCGGCCATGTCGTCGATCACCGACTGGAAGTTGGCCGCCGTGATGTTGCCGCCGTCGACCGGATTGGCGGTATTGGGCGTCGCGGCGCTGGTGGGGTTCGACGGCCACGGCTTGACGTTGACGACCCCGTTGAGCGTCAGTGACTGGACGTCGACGCGCCAGTTGTTTGCATCGGCCGAGACGGCATCGAACGAGACGGTGCAGTCGGCTGGTATGCAACTGTTCTTGACCGCTGTCGTCGACGGCGCTCCGCTGGGTGCCACCGTCTGATAGTGCGCATTGCCCGGCGGTGACGTATGGCTGCCCATGACCGTCTCGGGTGGCCGGCCTTTCCTCAGAATGGTGGCGATCGTGTGCGTGCCGGGAGTCGTGAAGCTTGCCGGGACGGATCGCGACTCGTCGTTTTCCTTTGGAATGATCTCGACCGGGCCCTGCTGGGTCGGGGGCTCATCCTCGCTCTCGTGTTTCGCACGGGCAGTGATTGCCTGCAGAGGTACATCCGCGTACCCAACCGCTCCGATACCGTCGATAAAAGCCGTCTCGCCGCCGCGTTTCACACGCTCCTCGGGGCGAACAGGCCCTGCCGCGCTGCGCGTGGCTTCGGCAGTGACGGGAGCCGACCTCTGCATGGCTAACGTTCTCCCGGTGTTACGAGCGCGGTCACGCGTGGATGATCGAGCACGCCCTCGGCGATGCTTTCAGGGAGCGAGCGGCACGGACCGTGAGGTGCAGGGGCTTGGAGCCGCTGGCCGATCGCCTGCGCGATGGCGGCTTCCAGATCGGCGACCGTGACGGCGCCGTCGTCGTGCACCACCAGGCGATTGATGCGCAGATGGACGGCGCGGGCGCTCATGGTGTGCCTCCCGGCAAAGCGCCCATGCTGCGTTCGAGCTTGGCGAACTCCTCGCGGGCAGCGGTAATCAGCGTGGGCTGATCGATCGGTCCACCCTTGTCCGCCGCCTTGAACGCGGCATTGACGGCGATGCTGCGGATGTTGCCGCCCGACAGGGTGAGGCGGGCGAGCGTGGCGAAGTCGACGTCGCCCACCGGCGCAGCGGCGGAAAGCTGCCGCCGCCAGATCTGCTCGCGCGCCGCCGCATCGGGAAACGGGAAGGAGACGATGAAGCGAATGCGCCGCAGGAACGCCTGGTCGAGCGCGCCCTTCATGTTGGTCGTCAGGATGGCAAGCCCGCGATAGGCCTCGATGCGCTGCAGCAGATAGGCGATCTCTATATTGGCGTAGCGGTCATGGCTGTCCTTGACCTCGCTGCGCTTGCCAAACAGTGCGTCGGCCTCGTCGAACAGCAGGACGGCGCCGCTCGATTCGGCCGTGTCGAACAGGCGCTTGAGGTTCTTCTCGGTCTCACCGATGTACTTGCTGACCACGGTGGCGAGGTCGATGCGATAAAGGTCGAGGGCGACGTCGTTGGCGACGGCCTCGGCGGCCAGCGTCTTGCCGGTCCCCGATTCGCCTGCGAACAGCGCGACCAACCCCTGCCCCAACTGATGCTTTGCGCCGAAGCCCCAGTCGCCGTAGACGCGCTCGCGCTGGCGAAGATGACGCGCGATGTCGCGCAGCATCGCGGTCTGACCCATCGGCAGAACGAGATCGTCGAATGTCACCTTGCTGTCGATACGCTGGGCAATGGCGTCGAGCCCGCCGCGTGCCGCCTCGCGCGCCGCCGGCCATATTGCCTCGACCGGCATCGCCCGCAGCCTCTCGACGAGGCCGTCGATCGCCGAGGGGCCGAGATGGAACTGGCGCGCCGCACGCTCGAGTTCGGCTCGAATCGCAGTATCGTCGCGAGATCCGCCAGGGCCATGCTGTTGCCAACGGCGCAGCAGCGCCGACCGCGTGCGCGTCGCGTCGGGCTGCGGCAGGTCGAAACGCAGCACGCGCCGCGCCTGTGGCGAGGTGGAGAGCTGCGGCCGAGGCGCGCCGAGCCACAGGAGGCCGCACTGCAGACGCGCGGCCAACCCCAGTGCCGCGACCTCGGAACCGACGCCATCGATCGATACAACCGGCACGCAGCCGACCAACGCCGCCTCGCGGTCGACATGGATGGCAAGCCGCAACAGCGCCTCGGGATCCGCCGGCAGGTCGCGGCTCTCGAGCCAGAGTGCGGGCCGCGAGAGCTGCGCCAGCACGGTCAACGCCATGTCGCGCCGCAGCGCGATATCGCGATCCTGGTCGTGCAATACCGCGATCGGCCCGGGCTGATCCACCGCCGACAGGGCGCGCGCGACGCGACCGGCCAGCGGCGCGTCTTCCGGCTCGATCTCGCGCACCGGCAGCACTATTCGCGTCACTCCGGCTAGCTCGGTGTCCGTTGCCGGAACGCCGGTGATGAAGTGAAGGACGCGCTCGTCGATGCGCAGGGCCGCCTGGGTGAGATGCGGGCCCGCCTCGGGCTCGACCATGCGCCAGCGGCGCAGGGCCGCCGCCGGCGACAGCGCCTGCCAATGCGGCGCCGCCAGCGCCGCCAGGGCGAGACCATAGCTGGCACGGGAAGACGTCCCACCGTTCAGCGCCGTCACCACGACGCGCAAGCCTTGATCGAGCTCCAGGCCGGCAACCAGCAGCAGCAGCTCGCGCTCGAAGACGGAGAGCCCAAGGGCCTTCGACGCGTAGACAAGTGCAGCGGTGACGTCGGGCGCGCCGTCGGCATCGACGCAGTCGGTTACGATCTGCGGCGTCGCCGGATCGGCGAGCCGCGCTTCGAGTCGCTGCCGCAAGCGGCCAATCGCGCCGATCAACCATTGCCTGTTGCGCTCGGGCCAGGTCGGAAGCGGCGTGACCGAGGCCTCATGGGACATATCGACGGCGACGCTCATGGCGGCACCGTGATCTGCTGGGTGACGTCGAACGCCGGCGCGGGGCCACTGCGGTCGAGCAGAATGCTGTCGGCGCCGTCGACCCGCAAGCGTACCCAATGCGACCCCGCGGTCACCGTGTCGGGAAAGACGAAGACCAGCGGATCGGTCACGGCGGCGCGTGGCGCGGCGTTGGCCGACAGGCTGTCGAGCACGAGCACCGCGCTCTGCTCGAGACGAACCTGCGGGCGCGATCGCATGGTTACGGTGACGCGCGAGGGGGCGCCGCCGCGCGCCACTGTCGCCGCCGGAAGGCCGAGCCCGACATCGGCGGCAATGACCGGCGCCGGCGCCAGGATCAGGGGGATGGCATTGGTATCGACGGGGTCGGGCTCACCCGTCGGTATGAAGCGCACGCTGGCGGCAAGTTGCCCGGCCGCGAGAGCGCTTTGCGCTGCGACGTCGTTGGGAAGCAGGATGCGGAGCGACTTGCCGCCGGGGTCTACGGATGTCGGCACGATCGCGAAGGGCGCAGCGTTGAGGCGATGCACCAGCCGCACCACATGGCCCGCCCCGCCGAGCCGGATGCCGGTGATATCGACCTGATCTCCGAGGCGTGCTCCGGTCTGCGGCACCAAGGTGGCTGCCGAGGACAGGGTCGGAATGGGCGGCAGCAGGTCGGGATTGACGACGACACCGCGGTCGAGGTGGGTCACCGGATCGCGCTCGCCGCGCGACAGGACGGGCAACGGCGAGATTGCCGGCCTGACGCCCTCGATCAGCACCACCGATACCTGGTAGGCGGACGACGGACGATAATGGGTCTGGATGGCCGACCACAGTCTCGACATGTCGTCGCTGGTGATCGCAGCCGGCGTGATCTTGATCAGCTCGACCTGGTCGGCGAGGTCCGACGCCGTCAGCGCCTGGAAGGCCGGCGGCAGCATGCTGACATCGAGCGGGCTGGGATTGAGCGCACGCCGGATGGCGGCGCGGTCGAGCACCGGCCGCTCATGCAGCAGATGCATGGCGTAGCCCAGCAGGATCTCGGCCTGGAAATCGATCCGGCCGTAGGCGGTCAGCAGGTAGTGCAGGTCGAGCGCCAGCGGCGCGTTGGTCAGTCGCTCGCCGCTCGCCGGGCTGCGCGACGGCAGGCCGGTATTGCTCCAGCCCTGATTGGGCGTCACGCGATACAGGAACAGGTTGAGGCGCGGCGGATCGTTGTTGTTGTCGAGGTTGATCGTGTCTGGCGCGACGGCGCTGACGGCGACCGTGCTGCCCATCGCCGCGCCGGCTTCGACCAGGCCGTTGTCGAGGAGGTTGCGCAGGACGGCGCTGACCGCGCCGATGGCGAGCGGCGAGCTCATCGCTGCCCTCCTCCCGCACCGCCGCGGAGGTAGTCGGCCAGCGACTGCGACGAAAGCGATCTCGGCCTGCGCCGTTCGGCCGGAGCCTTGGGTGCTACGGGTGCGCGGACGTCGAGACGATCGATAGTGACATGGATGACCGGCCGTTCGTCGCGCGCCGGCCGCGTCCGCCCGGCCACCGCCGCTTCGCTGAGCGGCGGCGCAGCCGGCGCGAGGTGCCGGGCCGGGAGGTGAGACAATGGCTGGATCAAGGGCTCGTGCTGCGCCGCGAGCGGTTGGGACAGAGACGGCACCCTGGCCTGCGCCTGGCCCTCGGCTGGCGATGCGTCGCTGACTGGGGATCGTGGATGCAACGGCGCAGCGGGGGCGACCGCGACGGGAGCCGATGGACCATCCGGTCTCGGCGCGGCACGCCGAGGCGGCGGGACGAACCGGTCGCCCATCGTGATGGCCGGTTCATCCCGCCTCTCCTCGGGACCCCACGCCCGAAGCGACGTCGTGGTCGTCTCGATCCCCTGTGTCGTGTCGTCCTGCGTTGGTCGAACCGACGGCGCGGCGCGTGGCGCCCGTGTCTCTTCGCTGATCTCGCCAAACGGCGCTGCAGTGGCGCCCGCGTCGGCGAAGCGCGACGGCAGGGAGAGCCGGGCGGCACCAGCCGGCTTCACGCCACGGGCCAAACCGGCGAGATGGGCGAGAAAACCCATCACACGGCCTCGACGAGTTGCAGGTAGGCGGCGCGGCGGACCGGCGACAGCTGCATCACCTCGGCTTCGGTCCAACCATAGGCCCGCGCCAGGGCGTCGACCTCGATCAGCGTCCGCTCGGCGGCGCGTCGCAGCTCGGCCGACAGGGCCTCGCCGACATCGAGCAGCGACGACCATTCGTGCGTGCACGCCAAGCACCGCAATCCGAAGGAAATTGTCGCCGCCGGATCGAGCGCCTCGAGGCGCCGCTCCAGCATCTCGATGGCCGGATCGTCGATGGCAAGCTCAGGCGCGCCCTCGACGCATCGGGCAAGCAGCGCGCCGGCACCGTCACTCTCGCCGGCGGTCGCGATCAGATCGTCGATCGTCGGTGCGCGCATCGTCAGCGATCGCCCGGCCCATTCGATGGTGGCGCAGTCCGCTGGCGGCTCCTCACCGAGTTGCTCGGCGAGGGCGACGCAGTCGACCGGGAATTCACACTCCGTGGCGCAGGCGGGACAGGCGCTGCTGAGCGTCCAGCGTCGATCGAACAGCACGTTGCGCAGCGCCAGCAGCGCCCGGTTGCGCGCGCCGAGGCCGCGCGGCGCGGCCGTGGCGCGACCGAGCAGAGTGTCGTCGCGCTGCCAGCGGTCGAGACCCACGGTCCCTTCCCACAGCTCGAGCACCTGGCGCTCGCGATCGGCGGACGCTGTCGTTGGCATGCGGACCCCATCACGCCGGTTCGGTGAACCTGGGCTCGGACGGCTCGCTGACGTCGAGATCGCGCTCCCAGCCCTCGTTCTCGAGCTTGAGCGTCTGGATCGCGACCGCATTGGCGTTGGCGTCGAGGTCGGGCAGCGCCTGGAACTCCGACGCCCAGCAGCGGAACACCTTGTAGGCGAGCGCGAGCTGGCCGGCCTCGTTGTAGAACTCGATGATGATGTCCTTGCGGAAATCCGCCAGCGACACTTCTGAACCGAGCCCGGAGCCGAAGTTCCACACCTTGTTCGCCCATTTCTCGAACTCGGTGTCGTGGGTGACGCCCCGTTCGAGGGTCACCGCCTCGAACTTGGTGCGGCCAGGCGACTTGCGTCCGGTCGAGGGGTCGCCGCCTTCACGGTGCTCGACGACCTCGGTGCTGCGCTTCAGTGCCGAGACCTTGCTGATGCCGGCGACGTAGCGGCCATCCCACTTCACCCGGAACTTGAAGTTCTTGTACGGGTCGAAGCGCTGCGGATTGACGGAGAACTGGGCCATGGCAGGTTCCTTTCAGCGCCGATCAGGTCGGGATCTCGCCGGCGATCTGCTGGATCTTCAGGACGACGAATTCGGCGGGCTTGAGCGGTGCGAAGCCCACGAAGATATTGACGATGCCGAGGTTGATGTCGGCCTGCGTCGTGGTCTCGCGATCGCACTTCACGAAGTAGGCCTGCTTCGGCGTCGTCCCCTGGAAGGCGCCCTGGCGGAACAGGCCCTGCATGAAGGCGCCGATATTGAGCCTGATCTGCGCCCACAACGGCTCGTCGTTGGGTTCGAACACGACCCATTGCGTTCCACGATAGAGGCTTTCCTCGAGGAACAGCGCCGTCCGTCGCACCGGCACGTACTTCCATTCCGAACCGCGTGCGTCATCACCGTCGAGCGTGCGCGAGCCCCAGGCGACGGTGCCGTAGACAGGCAGCGTGCGCAGGCAGTTCACGGCGTGGGGATTGAGCTGGCCGTTCTCGGCATCGCTCATGGTGATGGCGAGGCCGGCGGCACCGGTCAGCGAGGCTTCGGTACCGGCCGGCGCCTTCCATACGCCGCGCGAGGCGTCGGTACGGGCAAAGATGCCGGCCATGTAGCCGGACGGCGGGAAGGCACGCAGCGCGCCCTGCTGCAGCGGATCGGGCGCCTGCACCCAGGGAAAGAACAGCGCCGAGTTGGGCGCGGCGACGCCGGTCTTCCCGGCGAGCGAGGCGATCACCGTGCTCACGATCTCGGTCTGCCCGGCATCGACGATCAGGAAGGCGCGTCGGTTGCGGGCCCGCTGCTGCAGGGTGGCGATGGTCGGGCCATCGATCAGGCCGGGGATGCAGATGATGTTGAACAGGTCGATGCGGTCGACGATGCCGCCGACATCGAAGGCAGTGGTGAGCGCGGTGCGGAAGGAGGCGTCCGCCGGGCTGATCACGGGGCCGTCGGTGCCGTTGGTGGTGGCGTTCAGCGCGACCGTGGCGCTGGCTGGCGTCGTCGGCGCCGCCGGCACCGTCAGATTGTCGATGAAGGCCGAACGGCCGTTGATGACCGCCAGCACGAAGCGTGGATCGGTTCGGTTCACCGACATGTTGGCGAACGACTCGAGCACGGCGTTGTTGGCGCTGGGCTGGATGATGTCGATGCTGAAGCGCGTCGCGTCGTCGGGTCGCCGCGTCAGCCGCACGCTGAAGTTGCTGGCCCACGCGCCAGGCGAGCTCGCCGGAATGTGGATGTCGCCGATGTCGCAGGCGGCGGTCGCCGCCGTCGCATCGGCGATGCGCAGCACGTAGGCGTCGGACCCACCATTATCGTAGAAATGACGGACCGCGTAGCCCAGGAACGAGCGCGGATCGAGGCCGTTATAGGCTCGTTCGTAGTCGGCGAAGCTGGTCAACCGCAGCGCCCGGTTGGTCGGGCCGCGCGGCGCCCAGCCGACGAACAGCGTGATCGACGTCGCCACACCAGTGATGGTGCGCACACCGCTCGGCAGCTCTTCGATATATACGCCGGGTTGCAGAAGGGCGACGGGCATGTGACCTCCTCTTCCGTCAAGGGCCGGATGGACGGTGCGGAAGGGAGCGCGCGCCGTCGTCGAGCGGAGCGATTGTCTCACGCAGCGCGCGGGCGCGAATGAGCCCTATGGACTAGGCGGCATCTTGCGACGATGAGCGCCCGCGTTATTTCTCCATGCTCGAAGCGTGATCGCACCGATACGGACTCATGATTGACGCAAGTCGGATCGTGGTGCGTGCGGATTTCACCAGTCTTGGCGAGACTTTACGATCTAGACCGTTTGGTCCAGATCGATCGCCGTCCGGTCATGGACCATCGCATGATCGTGCGGAGGGTGATTCTCAGGTATGCGATCGGGGCTATGGGTCGCCTCTCGGCGCGAGAAGCCGACGATCTCCATACGCCGCCGCATCTTGAGCTTACCCAGGATGCTGTGGACGTGATTCTTCACCGTGGCACTCTGAATGCCGAGCATCAGGGCGATCTGCTTGTTCGATAGACCATCGCCCACGCAGCACGCGATCTCACGTTCGCGCTGAGTCAGCTTCTCCGAGTCGGCCTCGACCCTTCGCGACGCCGCGAGCGCGCTGACGCGATTGAGAAGAATGCCGGCGGTGCGCGGCGAGCAGACGAGTTCGCCGCGCATCGCCGAGTGCACCGCGGCCAGCAAATCGGCCACCGAACCATTCGGAGCGACGAAGCCCGATACCCCCACCCCGGCACACGCCATGACCACCGGTTCGATTTCGGCGACGCCCAGACAGACGACCTTTGCCCGCGAGGCCGCCTCACGGAAGGGCTGCGAGCGGTCGAGACTGCCAGGGAGGGTGATGTCCACCAGCAAGGCGTCGGGATCCAGGTGGCCAACGTGCCCCGGCGGGGCCGAGAGGTCGCATGAACCGACCACCTCGACGGTCGGCTGCAGCGCCAGGGCTTGTGTCAGGCCGTCGCGCAGGAGGCGCATGTCGCTCAGCACGAAAACACGAGGCCGGATTGTGGTCTGATCAGATGGAAGGGTGCTGATTTGAACCTTCGGGGTGCCGACTGTGTCAGACGTCATATCGCCTCCAAGGGACAATCGCCGAGCCAACACAGCCCTTCGGCAGCGCTCGCCCGTCCGACACACCCCAATGGAAACAACGCAATCCCCACACTTTCGACCGATCTGCAGACCTAGGGCCCCGCGCGCGCTCCAATCTGCCAAGGATCCCGACCGAGAAGATGTTCATGATAGCGAACTTGCAGGGCGCCGGAAGATACATAATGGTTTCGTGGGCCCTGTCGCTGCAGATCCATGGTTGCGCGTTCCCTGCGACATTGCGCCCGGCCCATCGCGTAACATGCCTGCCGATCTTTTCTTACGAAAAGTCAATGATTTAGTTAGGATATCTACACTACAAGCGCGATCAGTTTCGAGGCAGTATAGTCACCTTGGGGATGGCGTCGGTCGGCGTCGAAACAATCCGCTCCTCGTCCGGTGAATTCTGTGGACTCCCTGCAAGAATCGAAGCTGGCAACGCTTGGAAGTGAGTCCGCCACGACGGACGAAGCGACCGGGGACCGCATCAAGGCCCGGCCCCATCCTCGGATCGCCGCCATGCTCCGTGCGGCGCGCTTCCACGGCAGCGAGCTCGATCCCAAGGAATTGCGCCATGGCGCCGGTGACCCGGCTCCCACGGCCGTCGTGCTTTCCGAGTGGGCGCAAGATGCCGGCCTGTGGTCGCGCGCCGTGCGCCTGCGCTGGCGCCAGCTCTTGCGCATGCGCGACAACGGCCCGGTCGTGCTGCTGCTGCGTGATGGCAATGCCGCCCTGATGGTCGCGGCCGATCCACAACACAACGTGGTTCAACTCTGGGACCCGCGCGGGGCCGACAACCAAAAGCCCGTCGCCGTCGACGAGCTGCGCCTGACCCATGCCTGGACCGGCGAGGCGATCCTGCTGCGCGCCGATCGCCGGCAGGCCATCCAGGACCCGCCCTTCAGCCTGCCCTGGCTCGCCAGCATCGTGCTCGGCGAGCGCAAGGCGTTGCGCGACATCGGCATCGCCTCGCTCACCATCAGCATCCTGACCGTGTTCCCGCCGCTGATCGTCATGTCGGTGGTGAACCGGGTCCTCGAGTTCCGCAGCATCTCGACCTTGGTCCTGCTGACGGCGCTGGTCGTGGTCGTCACGGTCTACGAGACCATGCTCACCCACGCCCGGCGCCAGATCGTCGCCGTTGTCGGCGCGCGTCTCGATGCCCAGCTCTCGCTTCGCATCTTCAGCCGTCTGCTGCGCTTGCCGATCGACTATTTCGAGCGCCATCCGGCGGGCGAGACGATGTACCGGACGATGCAGATCAACCGGGTGCGGGAATTCATAACCGGCAAGCTGCTGACGACGCTGCTCGACCTGATCACGCTCGCCGTTCTGCTGCCGCTGCTGTTCTACCTCAACGCCCTGCTCGCCTGGATCGTGCTGGCCTGCGCCGTCGCGATCCTGCTGATCGTCGTCGCCTTCCTGAAGCCCCTACGCTCGCTCTATCTCAACGTGACGACGGCCGAGACCCTGAAGTCGGCGGCCCTCGGCGAGACCATCTTCGGCATCCGGACCGTCAAGGCGCTCGCCCTCGAGCCGCAGCGCCGCGCGGTCTGGGACGAACGGGTCGCCGAGGCGGGGCGCTGGCGCCTGTCGTTCCTGCGCCTGTCGAACTGGCCGCAGACCCTGGTGCTGCCGTTCGAGCGCATGATGGGCATGGGCGTGATCCTGGTCGGCGCCTACGTCGCAATGCACGACCCGTCGGGCTACATGGTGGGCGCGTTGTTTGCCTTCATGATGCTGAGCCAGCGTGTCGCCTCGCCGCTGGTAGGCTTGGCGCGCCTGATCGAGGATGTCGAGGAGGTCGGGGCGGCCGTCGGCGAGATCGGCTCGGTCGTCAATCGGCCGCTCGAGAACCACACCAGCACCAGCGGCCTCAGGCCGCCGGTCGTCGGCGCCATCCGCTTCGAGGATGTGAGCTTCACCTATCCGGGCAGCGTCATGCCGGCGCTCGAGCGCGTCAGCTTCGAGATCGCCGCCGGGACCACGCTCGGCATCGTCGGCAAGAGCGGCTCGGGCAAGTCGACCATCACGCGACTCCTCCAGGGCATCAACCGCGATTACCAGGGACAGCTGAAGATCGACGGCACGGACCTGCGCGAGATCAACCTGCGCTATCTGCGCCAGAGCTTCGGCGTCGTCCTGCAGGACAATTTCCTGTTCCGTGGCTCGATTCGCGACAACATCATCGCCGGCCGGCCCGGCCTTACGCTGGCCGATGCTGTGACGGCCGCCCGCCTGGCGGGCGCCGAGGAATTCATCGAGCGGTTGCCCAACGGCTTCGAGACCTACATCGAGGAGGGTTCGCCCAACCTGTCGGGCGGCCAGAAGCAGCGGCTGGCGATCGCCCGCGCCCTGATCCAGGATCCGCGGCTGCTGATCCTCGACGAGGCGACCAGCGCCCTCGATCCGGAAAGCGAGGCCATCGTCACGGCCAACCTGCAGCGCATCGCCCAGGGCCGGACCATGCTGATCGTCTCGCATCGGCTGTCGACCCTGACGACGTGTGACAACATCCTCGTGCTGGACCGCGGCGGGGTGGCCGACATCGGCCCCCACCAGACACTGCTCGATCGCTGCCTGATCTACCGCCAGCTCTGGGCACAGCAGAACCGGCATCTGAACAAGAATGCGTCCCATGCCGCCGTCGCTCCAACTCCTATCCCGCGATAAACGCCCCGCCGCCGACAAGCGTCCGGCCGGCCGTGACGCTGGCGGTGCCGATTCGGCGATCCTCGAGTTCCAATGGCCGTCGGCGGCCATCGTCAACGCGCCGATCCCGCGCAGCGCCCGCGGGATCGTCTGGATCGTCACCAGCATGGTGGCGGCGATCATCGGCATTTTCGCCGTCCTGCCGATCGACCGCGTCGTGACGGCGACCGGCATCGTGGCATCGCGCGACTCGACGATCGTGGTCCAGCCGCTCGAGACGGCGATCGTGCGCTCGATCGACGTTCGCGACGGGCAGGTCGTCAAGGCCGGACAGCTGCTGGCCCAGCTCGACCCGACCTTCGCCGCAGCCAGTCTCGACGCCTTGAGCGTCCAGGTCGCGAGCCTTGCCGCCGAGGTCGGCCGCCTCGAGGCCGAGCTCGCCGACAAGCCGTTCACCTACGTCGGCAGCGATCTTCACCTCAGCCTGCAAGCCAGCATCTACTCCCATCGCAAGGCAGAGTTCGACCTAAAGATGGAGTATTTCAAGCAGAAGATCGACGAGTTGAGCGCCATCATCGCCCGTTCGAAGCTCGACGCGCAGGGCTATCGCGAACGCCTGCTGGCCGCGCAGACCCTCGAGCAGATGCGCCAGGATCTCGAGCGCAGGCAGATCGGCTCTCGGGTCAACACCTTGGCCGCCAACGATACGCGCGCCGAGATGACGCGAGCACTGGGCAACGCCGAGCTGACCGCGCAAGGCAGCGAGCGCGATCTCGCGTCGAAGGTCTCCGAACGCGACGGCTTTTCGCAGAACTGGCACGCCACCGTCTCCCAGAACCTCAGCGAATCGCGGCGCAAGCTCAACGACGCGCGGGAGGAGCTGAACAAGGCCACGTTGCGCCGCAAGCTGGTCGAGCTCAGGGCCGAGAAGGACGCCATCGTCATGTCGGTGGCGAAGGTGTCTGTGGGCTCCGTCCTTCAGTCGGGTCAACAACTCATCACCCTGGTGCCGCTCAACGCGCCGGTCGACGTCGAGGCCAACATCTCGGGCCAGTACAGCGGCTTCGTCAGGGTCGGCGCGCCCACGGTAATCAAGTTCAACACCTTCCCCTTCGCCCAGTACGGCATGGCCGAGGGGACCGTGCGGGTGATCAGCCCGAGCAGCTTCACGTCGCAGGATGAGCAGCGCAACCCGACCAGCGCCGTGCCGGTCGCGCCCAGCAACGTCGAGCCCTTCTATCGCGTGCGCATATCGGTCGACCACCTGGCGCTGCGCAATGTGCCGGACGACTTCCGGATGATCCCCGGCATGCCGGTCACCGTCGATATCAAGGTGGGCGAACGTACCGTGTTCGAATATCTTGTCGGCACTGTGCTGCCCGTGGTCAGGGAAGGAATGCGCGAACCGTGATTGCCGGTCGGGCCGTCGATCGCCTGGTTGCCATCACGTCACCCTCGGCGGCTTACCGCCGCGCCGTACGCCACGCCGGCGAGGGGCAGCACGTCCGGGCCTTCGACTCCTTCGTTCGCATCGCCCGCCGCGGCCACGCCGAGGCCGAATATCGCGTGGCACGATCCTATCTCGAAGGCATTGGCGTGCCGCCGAGCCGCGCCCATGGCCTGCACTGGCTGACACGCGCCGCGCAGCACGGGTTGGCGACGGCGCAGCTGCTGATGGCCGTGCTCTGCTTGAACGGTGAGACGAGCGCGCCGGAGGCCGAGGCGCAGGATTTCCTGCGCGACAGCCTTTTTGGCGACGGCACGCCGGTCCGGGCCGGGCCGCCGGATTATGCCGCGGCCGCCCGGTGGGCCGTTGCAGCCGCCAACGCCGGCTCACCGGACGGCCAGGCCATTCTCGCCTACGTCCTTGCCAATGCGCCCCTGCCATTGCGCGATGCCGAAGCGGCCCATCGTCTGTACGAGAAGTCAGCCGCCGGCGGATGCCCGCAGGGCCATCTGGGCTACGCCCTTTCGCTCGCCAGCCGCCCCCTGGACGAGGAAACGAAGCACCTGATGGTGAAGCACCTGCAGCGCGCGGCCGAGGCCGGCTTGCCGACAGCACTCCATCTTCTGGCGGTGTTCACCGAGCGAGGAACCGGGGTGCCGCGCGACGAGGCGACAGCGCTCGACCTGCACCGCCAAGCAGCCGAACGGGGGCACGGCGCTTCGCAGCTTCGTCTCGGCCGCGCCCTGCTGGAAGGTCGTGGCATCCGGCAGGACCGCGTCGCCGGAGAGTCCTGGCTGCGCCGCGCTGCGCTCGGCGGCGACGCCGAAGCGGCGGCGCTGCTGGGCGACCTGTATGGCCGGGCGGGCAATCAGCATCCGAACTTCGTCGAAGCGGCGCAATGGTTCAGGCGGGCCGCCGAGGCCGGTCATGCCGGCGCGGCGCGCGCGCTGGGTTCGCTGCATCTCACCGGCGCCGGCGTCCCCAAAGATGAAAGTGAAGCCGTCCGATGGTTCCACGTCGCCAGTGAGGCGGGCGACGAGGCCGCGCGGATCGAGCTTGGCAATCTGATGTTGCAAGGCACGGCCGAGCAACGCGCCGACGCTCCCGTCGGCAAGTGGTTCGCAGAAGGCGCTTCAGCCAAGGATCTGGTCAGCGTCTACAACCTCGGCGTGGCAATGGCGACAGGTACCGGAGTCGAGCGCAACGAGCGCCGGGCGGCACAACTCTTCCGCTATGCCGCGCAGGACATCGATGAGGCCAAGTATCGCCTCGGCCGCATGCTGGACGATGGGCAGGGCGTGGCGACCGACGAGAACGAGGCTCGTGCCTGGCTGGCGCGGGCCGCGGAAGCTGGGCTGCACGACGCTCAGGTCTCGCTCGGCGAGATGATGCTCAACGGTCGCGGCGGCCCGGTCGATCCCGCAACTGCGCGCCACCTGTTCGAGAAGGCCGCTGAAGCGGGGCACAGCGGCGCCATGTTTGCGCTGGGCGCCCTTCATACCGGGAGCTACGCCCTGTCCGCGGACCTCGATTCGGCAATGAGCTGGTTCCAGGCCGCCGCGGAGCGTGGGCACAGCCACGCCCAGTTGATGGTCGGCCGCTACCACGCACATGGGATCGGCGTCCCAAGGGACTACGCGCGGGCCCGCTATTGGCTCGAGCTGGCCGCGAGCCGCGGCATTGTGGAGGCGCGCTCCGAGCTGGCCGCCTTGCGCGGAACCGACGCGCGCGCGAGCTAAGGTATCGGGAGGCCCACTCCCCTGGAACGCCTGCACCTCAAACGTCGAGCGGCGCTTCGGCTCGCGTTCCTGGGCGTCGCCGCTTGGCCGACCCGCACACTGGTCGCACGGCCAACGACGCTTGCGACCGCACCCATCGAGATCGCCGGCGACTGGCATGGATCGCTGCCGGGTGCCGTCAAGCTGGTGATCGAGCGGACGCGCGCAGCAAGCTTGGCCGATCTGCCGCTCCTCTCCGACCGCCAGCCGAAGGCGCTGCGAATCGAGAACCGTCCCTCGGGCAATCCATCGATCTGGCTTCACGACGACGCCAACCTGGCGGCGTGGATCCTCGTCAATGTCGGCGAACGGGATTGGTGCAAGCTCGCCTATCAGCTCGGGCACGAGCTCGGCCATGTCCTGGCCAATAGCTGGGAGCGGGACGCCAAGCCTGCCGCGCCCTGCCAATGGCTCGAGGAATGCGTCGCCGAATCCTTCTCGATCCGGGGCTTGCGGCTGCTCGCGCACAGCTGGGCGGCAAATCCGCCGTTCGCCCACGACCAGGCCTTTGCCCGCGCCATTCTCGACTATCGCTCCGACTTGCTGGCGCGATATGCCGAGATTGCCAGGACGCAAGACATCGCGACGGACAGCCGCGCATGGTATCGCGGCCACAGCACAGACCTCGAGCAGATCGGCCGCGCCGCTTCGGCCCCGGGCGCCCTCGTGCCCGCGCTGCTCAAGACCTTGGAGGCAGACAACGCATGCGTCGCCGACATCGGCGCGCTCAACCGCTGGCCCGGACGCACGGCCTTGCCGCTACCGGCCTATCTCGACGCCTGGTCGGCGAGTTGCCGTGCGCTCGGAACGTCTGGCGGCCTCCCCAGGGCATTGCGGGGCATGCTGCTCGCCTGAGGAAAGCCTCCAACTGGTACCGTTCGCTAACTCGCCGGCACGATGCGGAAATGCTCCCACATGTAGCAGTGAGGCCGGTCCAGCCTGACGCTGCCATCCTCCTGGGCGCAGAGGAAGACGCCGTTGGCTCTCAGCCCGACCAGGTTGTTGGTCATCAACGTCTGATCGATGCCAAATCCCTTGGCGATGGGCACCAGTTCGAAGGTCACGGGCAACCCGACGCGGGACACTCTCAACCCCGCCGTTGCCGGATCGACGACGATGACCGTTTCGCCGCCCTCCTTCGGATGGTGAACGATCTCGCCGGATCCATCCCGCCAATGGAACAGGAGATTGCGGGATGATCCGCCGACAGGTCCATGCCGGACCTCGCCGCTTGTCTCGTCGAGATAGAAGACGGTGCCGTGTGTCGTAAAGAGCCGCGCCGGGCGTCTGTCTCCATCGGCGGCAGACGCGAAGTATCGCTTCCACTTTTCGTTCGTGTCGAGCAGCTCGCGATAGCGACTGGCCTCGTTGAACTCGCTGGGATACCGAATGGTGATCCCCAAGTCCGGTATGTAGGTGCCGGCTGTCCGATCCGTCGGGTCGTCCGGCGAGCGGACGAGGCACATGACGTAGGGGAAACGTCGTATCTTGGTCAACAGCCCATTGGTCTCAAGGTGCAGATGGATCGCCTGCTCGATATTCCAGCTCGGGCTGTCTGCCATGGCGTTGCGCATCCGATCGGGCTTGCCGAGTATCTCGTCGAGCAAGTTGCAGCTGCGGCGGAGCTGCGCCGCCGACACGACCAGATGCTTGTCCATGAGGCCGCCGTAATCCTCGCCATCGGGAAGCCAGAGCTTATCGATCTCAAGACACTCGAGCGGCGGATGCGGGCAGAGATAGAAATAGTCCGAGCGGGTTACGACGAAGCGATCGTACACGTAGTCCAGGCCGGCGGCCCGGATGTTATCGAGCATGAACCATCGCAGCAGATACGGCATGGCGACGCCCGGCGGCTTCTCCTCGCGCATCACGCGGCCGAGCCACGTCCCTGGGATGTCGCCCAGCATCCGCCAGTCCATCGTCACCCCGAGGAGCGCCTGGATGCGATCGAACAGCCGCGGCAGAGCAGCCTGAACCGGCACGACCCAGCGATAGCGGGCATTGCGATAGAAAGGGTTGGCGATATCCAGATGATCGTCAGCGCCGACACAGACCGCGAGGTCGCCGCTGAGCTGGTCCAGCACCTTCTCCTTGAAGTTGGCCCATGTCACCTGGTGCGCGCGCAACTGCCCGAGCGTGACGACCAAGGTGCGCATCTCGCGCTGCTGGGAGCCTTTGGCCATGGGACTGTCAGCCGAACCGCATGTATCTTTGCTCGTCCAGCGTCTCTATGTCGCTTTCGAAATATGGGTAGAGAATAAAGCTGGGCAACCTCTGTTCCACGTTCATGTAACCCGGCTGCCAGCGTTCCGGCTCGGTCCCCCACTTGGCCTGGAACATCCCGCGTGACTGCCGATGGTGAACCATCGAGGCCATATGGCTTTCCTCGCTCCGGGCAAACCCCGAAGGAACTCGCTTCACGACTGTTCCCGTGTCGATCGGATTATGGGAGCGTCCGTGCACGTCGCTGTCGTTGATCGAAGCACGATCCTCCAGGAACTTGGCGGCTCTCAGAAAATAATCCGCTTCCTGGAAGCCGATATTGCAGAACCTCTCGTCCCACAGGCCAACACGCCTCACGGCGCGCGGCGTATAGCTCACGCAATTGTCACCATCGCCGAACGTGACCAGATCGTACTTTTCATGCAGCGCCACGAGAGCATCCAGGTAGTCCGCCGCGAACTCGCAGTCGTTCTGGCAGGCCACCACGAGATCGGCGTCCGGCTTGGCGAGATCGACAAACCCGTTGATCAGGGCCTGGTTCCAGTTGCGCGAGAGGTGCCCGGTCGAGAAATCCGGCCGCAGCGCGTTGGGCAGGAACGTAAGCCCCTCGCGCGGCGCGACGCTGTCCCGAGAGTGGTTTCCGATGACATACACCAGGCGGTCGTGGTCGGTCGTCGTCGCGAATATGCTCTCCAGGCATTTCTCGAGGATCGCATTGTTGTTGTAAGTGACAACGTAGTGCTTGACGCGCAATGCCGACCTCCCCCTGCGCTCGGGCCGATCGTCAGGGTCCCCATCAACCGCTTCGCCAATCCCCGAGGCGCATGGTATCAGTACCTGAACCGTCCCCACCCCGCCCGAACAATCCTACCGCGAGATGCTGAACATTGTTGTCCCCATGGCCGGGTTGGGAAGCCGGTTCGCCGGCACACGGTTCGCCCAGCCCAAGCCGTTGATCCCGGTGCACGGCATTCCGATGATCCGGCTTGTGATCGACAACATCAGGCCGGCGTGCCCGCATCGCTTCGTCTTCATCTGCCAGCAGGCCCACGTGCGGGACCATGGCCTGCAGGCACGGCTGGCCCAATGGGCGCCCGGCTGCAGCTTGATCGCCCTGGACGGCCTGACCGAGGGCGCCGCCTGCACCGTGCTCGAGGCCCGTCAGCTGATCGACACGTCCGCCCCGCTGATGATTGCCAACAGCGATCAGTACGTCACCGTCGACATCGATCGTTACCTGTCGACCATGGATGATCATGCCGCGGACGGCTTGATCATGACCATGCAGGCGCACGACCCCAAATGGTCTTTCGCGGCGGTCGATGGTGCCGGTTGGGTGACTCGGGTCGCCGAGAAGCAGGTGATCTCCTCGAACGCGACCGTCGGCATCTACAATTTCCGCAAGGGTTCCGATTTCGTCCGCGCGGCCGACGCCATGATCGCGCGCGACCTGCGGGTCAACGCCGAGTTCTATGTCGCCCCCGTCTACAACATCGCCATCGAGCAGGGCGCCAGGATCAGGATCCACGACATCGGCCCGGAAGGGGAGAACATGCATGGGCTCGGCACGCCAGAGGACCTCGAACGGTTCCTGGCAACCGCGGCATCGCGACGGCTTCCCGCGATCGCCTGATGTGGATTCTAAGTCACCGTGGATATTGGAAGGACCCTGCCGAGAAGAATGGCATCGCGGCTTTCGAGAGATCTTTCGCCCTCGGATTCGGCACCGAGACCGACGTGCGCGACTGCAGCGGCGAGCTGGTCATCTCGCATGACATGCCGACCGGCGGCGAGCTCACCCTCGACGGCCTTCTCGACATCGCCGGCGCCCGCGACCTGCCGCTCGCGCTCAACGTCAAGGCCGACGGCCTGGCCGCGCCGCTTCGGGCCAAGCTGCAGACGCGCCCCTTGACCCGGTGGTTCACCTTCGACATGTCGGTGCCGGATCTGGTTGTGCAGCTCCGGCTCGGCATGCCGGCCTTCACCCGGGCCAGCGAACACGAGCGCACCCCGCCTTGCTACGACCAGGCCATCGGCGTCTGGTTGGACGCCTTCGAGTCCCAATGGTACTCGGTCGACACGATCAATTCGTACCTGGCCGACGGAAAGCAGGTCTGCGTGGTCTCGCCCGAGCTGCATGGCAGAGACCCCGCGCCATTGTGGCAGAGCCTGCGCGGCTCGCTGCAGACCCACCCAGCTCTCATGCTGTGCACTGACCGGCCGGAGGATGCGCGCGCTTTCTTTGGTGAAGCGCGATGATCAAGGCGATCGTATTCGACATGGACGGCGTGCTGATCGACGCGCGCGATTGGCATTTCGAAGCGTTGAACCGCGCCCTCCGGCTGTTCGGCCTCGAGATCAGCCGCTACGATCATCTCACGACCTTCGACGGGCTCCCGACGCGGCGCAAGCTCGAGCTGCTGTCGCTGCAGTATCATCTGCCCGAACGGCTGCACGACTTCATCAACCAGATGAAGCAGAAATACACGCTCGAGATCGTCGAAGCCCACTGCCGGCCACGCTTCAACCAGCAATTCGCCCTGGCCCGTCTCCAGGCGACCGGCTATCGCATGGCCGTGGCATCGAACTCGGTGCGTCGCAGCATCGAGATCATGCTCGGGCGCGCCGACCTCAGCCGGTATTTCGAGTTCTTCCTGTCCAACGAGGACGTCGAACGACCAAAGCCCGACCCGGAGATCTACCAGGCTGCCATTGCCAGGCTGGGCGTCGATCCGATGGAGACGCTGATCGTCGAGGACAATCAGCACGGCATTCGAGCCGCGACGGCGTCCGGTGCCCACGTCCTGCGCGTCCGCGATGTCACTGACGTCACGTGGCGGAGGATCGCGCGGCGCATCGCCGAGTGCGACGGCGCGGCCACGCCATCGCGTGACGTACCATGACGATCCGGATTCTGGTTCTCGGCGCCGGCGCGACACCCGACGGCCAGCACGAACCGATCTGGCTCGCCGAGCGACAAGGCGAGCTGCTGATCGAGCGGCTCGTGCAGGCCTGCGCGCGCCTGCACGGGACCATGATCTTCGCCGCCCGGCGCAGCGACATCGCCAAGTTCCATCTCGACAGCGTCGCCTCGCTCGCTGCAACCGATGCCGTGGTCGTCCCGGTCGAAGGACCGACGCAGGGCGCCGCGTGCACTGCCCTGCTCTGCCTCGATCACATCGAGCCCACCTCCGAGCTGCTGATCCTGAACGGCAACGAGTTCATCGACGCGGACTACGAGGCGACCGTGACTGACTTCCGCAGCCGCGACCTCGATGCAGGGCTGATCGTCTTCCCCTCCCTTCACCCCCGCTACTCCTATGTCCGCCTCGATGAGAATCGGCTCGTCGAGGAGGCAGCCGAGAAGCACCCGATCAGCCGCAACGCGATCGCCGGCTTCTTCTGGTTTCGCAAGGGCCGGGAATTCGTCGAGGGCGCCAAGGCGATGATCGGCAAGGACGCCCATCACAACGGGCACTTCTACATGAGCCTTGTCCTGAACGAGCTGGTGCTGCGCCAGCTTCGGGTCGGCGTTGCACAGATCGCCGCCGATCGCTACCGGCCCTTGAAATCGCGCAGCCAGGTGGCCGCCTACGAGGAGGACGCATCGGGATGAGGCACGCGCAGCTCGGAGACATGATCAAGGGCTGGTTCGTCGGTGATTTCGATCCGTCGGTGCTGCGCACCAAGGAGTGCGAAGTCGCCGTCAAGCGCTATGACGCCGCCGACAAGGAGACCCTGCACCATCATCGCATCGCGACCGAGATCACGGTCGTCGTGAGCGGCCGGGTGCGCATGTTCGGTCGCGATTGGGAAGCCGGAAGCATCGTCATTGCCGAACCGAGCGATGCGACCGACTTCGAAGCCTTGGCCGACACCACCATCGTCGTCGTGAAGCTGCCCAGCATCACCGGCGACAAGTATCCAGGCGCGGCTCCGCCGGCCGGTTGAGCGGGCAAGGAGAGCGCCCGAATGGGCGGCCGTCCATTTCCCTCCCCGATGCTTGCTTTGGTCAGTGCCCCCGCAAGGGGGCACCTCACCGCGCGTCGCGCAGGGAGGGAAATTGATGTCTAATCGACCCGCGAGAACGACGAGACGGTTCCGTCATCCTCGACGATGAGCGCCCGTGTCGGCCGCCGCTCGCCGAGGGCTTCCTCGAACTCGAACGAAAGCCGCGGCTCTCGCGCGACCAGGCGAATGCTGGAGCCGCCGAAGGCGACGCCGCCGCGCGAGGGCCGGGTGTTCCTCAAGATGCCCGCGGCGAGCGCGCTCGCCGGGCTCGCCTGCCAGCGCCAGAATGCGATCGGTTGGACCTCGAGCCGGACCGCGCTGCCGTCGGCGTCATTCCTCCAGGCATGCTCGGCGAGCAGGCCGATGCCGCTCACGGTGTCGCATCGCATGAGCCCGAACCTCTCCCAGTCGCTCATCGCTGTCCGGTCGGGGCGAACGAGACCGTCGGCGTCGGCACTCGCGTAATTGCCGTCACACATCAGCCCGATGCCGACGTCACCCGCCTCCTCGAGACGGAAGACGAGGCGATGGCGGCCGGTGTCGCTCTCGACGTTCAGGATCGCCTCCCTGTCCGCAAGCTGCACCGTCAGATTGAGCGGCACGACGCCGAACGGCCCGTGCCGGAGCTGCATCGTGTCCCAATCGAAATAGACGACGGTATCGTGATGAGTGACCAGGAAGAACCCGGACGCCCCGTCGGACCTCCGGCACTGCGGCCACCAGGAACCATCGTTGATCGCCTGCGCGCCATGGAACAGCCGATCCAACCGGGTCTTCCCCAGGCCGATGCTCGATTCGGGAGCGTACGTGCCCTGCAGATGGCGAACACGCGCCCACGACGGAACCTGGTTGCTGTCGGTCGATACGGGCACGACATAGCGCGCCTTGAAGGATTCTGGAACGTTCTCCAGGCAGAGACCCATGGCCGCGCGTTCGCGAATGCCGGACGCGACCAGGCGACTGCTTGCCAGCCGGTCGGACAAGGGTGACGCCAGATGCTCGCAAGCCAGCTCACGGTCGAGCACGAAGCAGGGATTGTAGGGATTGGGCATGTTCAGGAAGAGCGTGTCGCAGGCGCGCAGAGACGACTGAAAGGGAACGTAGACCGGCCAGAAGCAGTCGGTGGCGACCAGCCCCCCGGCGACCTCGCTCCACTCGGTGCGGACGAAAGCCGGTAGCAAACCGGCGTCGCGCAATTGCTCGCGCGCTGCGATGAAGTACTCGAAGTTCTGGAAGGAGAACCGGATGTCGTCTTCCAGATAGAGGAAGTGCGTGAACCCCGAGTCGGTGGGGCCGAGAAAACGCTCGGCGATGATCGGCTTGTGCTGCCAGGCCAGATCGAAGGGATTGTCGAGGCCCTCCACTCGGCAAACCGTCGCCCGGCCTTCCCCCATGATCTCCAGCGCAAGGCGACGAAGCGTCGAGGCATCGCTCTCATCTATCGAATTGGTGACGAGGACTACTTCCAGGAAGGCAACCGGGAACTCTGCGAGGGCCTGCAACACGTCGGCGAGGCTTTCCAGCCGGCGTCGAACGAAATGGAAGGTGATGCAGCACAGGATGCGTGCCCGCCGCGCGCGGTCACCGTCTTGGCTGCTCGGCAGCGCGCCCTCCGCGAACGTGCGATCCATGCGATTGTCTCTGGCCCTACGCCTGCCGCCGGGCCGCCGCCAGGAGATCGACCCAGTCCGATATCTGGTAGCGCCAATCGCACGTCTGCGCCGCCTCCTGGATCTCGCGGCATTTCTCGCGGTAGGCGACGCGATCCTTTGCGTAACGCCGCAGCGTGTCGGCACAGAACGCGACGAACTTGTCGTCCTCGATCGGCGCGATGATGCCGCCGCCGCGGTATGCCCTCTGGGGAAAGTTGCCGACCGGTGTGCCGATCACCAGCCGGCCCGCCGCCGCCGCCTCGAGAATCGGCAACGGCGACGCTTCGCTGAGTGAGCTCATGAGGATTGCATCGACCGAACGATAGAACGCCGGCATGTCGTGAAACGAGACCTGCGCCGCGGTCGAGCCGGCCACGACGAAGGGAAGCCCCGCTTGCTCGGCGGCCTGCGCGGCGAGGCGCCCGCGCTTCCATTCGACCCCGAAGGTGGTCGTCGCGAGCGACGTGGCGTAGCCGACCGTCCTCAACTCCTCCGCGATCTCGCTCCGGAACTCCTCGTAGTTCACGCCCGGTGACGCCACCATGGGCGGACGGGAGACGCCCTGCGTCAGCGACGAGCAATAGACGAATTCACTGACCGCGCCATACCCTGCGAATCGCTCGAAGATCTGCGCCGACCTTTGCTCGATCAGCATCCGCACGTCGAACTGCGAATGAGAAAGCCCGATCATCCTTTCCGGCGGGACATGATAAATGTCCATCAGCACCGAGATGCCATCCAGCGCGACCATGAACAGGTCGTAGTACGACTTGATCTCGTCGATGTAGTGATTGTGACGGCCCTGCCAATCGAGCAGGTCGACGACAAAGCCTCTAGGGTGCAGATGCCGGCAGAGGTCGTAGTAGACGCGGCCGTGCGACCATCGCGAATAACCGAAGATCAGGATCTTGCCCGCTGCGCCGCGAACACCGCTGCGCGCCCGGATCAGCGGATGAACCAAGTAGTCGCGCACGGCTGTCCAGTCGATCGGATGGCGGGCCGCATCGCGGCCGCGCCCCGTCTCCAGGCCGACGTCCGAACCACACCAGGATTCGGACGCCAGGAAAAGCTCCCACGTGCGACAGACCGGGGCGCAGAGTGCCATGCGACCGTCCGGGTCGGCCATCAGGAACCTGCCCTGGGCGGCTAGCGCGAACAGGCCGCGTTCCAGGCCGATCACCTCCAGCACGATGGTGGGGGCATCAGAGGGGGCGGCCGTGCAGCGCTCGGTGCGACAGTCGATGTCGCCCTGCCGGCCGCCGGCATTGTAGACCAGCCTCGCGAAGCGCCTCGCCTCCATGCCCGTGCCGTCCACCTGCAGCACGACATTGGCCGGCACCGAGCCCACCTCGCCGTGACGTAATTCACCGGAGGCCGCGTCGAGGTACAGTTGAGTGCCGAAGCACGTCAGGATGCGGGCGGGACGCAGCATGTTCGCGGCTCAAGCCTGGGCCTGCAATTGTCGGCGTCGCTCGATGAAGAAATCGAGATTGCTCTTCAGCCGCCCGTTGTCGGGGTCGAGCTCGAGAGCCTTCCGGCCCCATGCCACCGCGACGTCCATGGCATTGAGATGCCAGGCGGCGATGGCGCCGAGATCGAACAGCCGGAACCCCCAGCAATGGGCATCGTCGAGGTAGCTCCCCGTCCGATGGGTCTTCTCGATTCCGGTGCTGCACGCCCAGAACAAGTCGTTCCACTCCGCGCTGTCGTGGAAGCGCTCGGCGAGATCGAGCCATACTTCGCGCCGGTGCGGCGCCTCGAGTCGCGCCTTGTCCAGCCAGGTGATCGCCTGGTCGGGCCGCAGGCGGGCCAGCAGCCGCAAGGCCTCGGACCGCTCGTCCGCCCATCGGCTCGACGGCAGGGCGAGGTACTTCTGCAGCATCTCGATCGCCTTGTCGTTCTGGCCGGCCCACATCAGTTCGCGGCCGAGCCAGAAGCAGATCTGCGAATCGCTCGGATCCTCGGCGTGCGCCAGCTCCATCAAGGGCAGGTACTGTCGGCGCGTCGGCTTGGATGTGTCCTGCACTTCGTACATGACCAGATCGTCGCAACTGGCCGTCCTCTCCTCCGCACCGCAAAAGACGAGGGCCTCGTGCACCGGCCGGCGAAAGCGATAGTCCCACCGACCGTGGAAGTTCTTGGTCGGCCAGCCGCGCAGCGGAGTCGGATCCTCGACGCTGGCCCGGTAGACGGTACGGCAGAACAACGCCGTCGTGCCCGGCGCCCAGCTCGCTTCCAGCCTTGCTCGCCAACCGGGCGCCAGCCATCGATCCATGTCCATGGTGCAGCAGACATCGACGTCTGACGGCAACAGGGCGAGTGCTGCGTTGCGCGCGTCGTCGAAACGCCACGGCCGGATGGCGATGCGGTGGACGGTGACGCCGCGGGCGATCAGGCGTTCGACGGTATCGTCGCTGGAGCCGGTGTCGGCGACGACGCGATAATCCGCATCCACGGCCGAGTCGGCCCAGCGCTCGACGTGGGCCGCTTCATCGAGGGCGATCGTGTAGACCGCCACCTTCACTTTGCCCTGCTCCCGGCCTTGCGGATCGCGACCAGCCCGCCCATCAGCGTCGCCCGGGACAGCTCGTAGTGGCTGTCGAAGAACAGGATTTCCGCGAACTGCCCGGCGAGCGCTGCGACTCCGAAGGGATCGACCGATCGCGCGGCACCCGATTCCTGGATCTCGCGCAACAGATCCTTGCTCGGTGCCACCCGCGTGACATCCTCGCCCGGCGGCTGCCAATCGAGATCCTCGATGAAGTACCAGCCGTCATGGGCGAGCAGCGGAAACAACTCGACCAGGGTCATCTGCTGATCCGCCGAGGCGTGGCTGCCATCGTCGATGATGACGTCGAGCGATCCGGCCTGCACCGTACGCACGAGCCGCCGCAGATCCTCGCGCCGCGAGGGATCGCAGACATGGGCCGTGAAACGGCTGCTGTTCAGGCCCGAGAAGTCGCGAACGTCGACGCCGATGACATGACAGAACGGAAAGTAGGCCTGCCACAACTCCACCGATGGCACTGATTTGCCCTGCTTGTCCGAGAGGCCGACTTCCATCAGGCGTCGAAGCGCCAGGCGCCGTTCCCCGAGCAGGCGCTCGTAGACCCGGGCGTAGCCGTGCGCGTTGCCGGTGTGCCGATTCTTGTCGGTGTCGAATTCGTCCGCCAGGCGCACCAGGCTCGGCACCGGCCCTCTAGGGTCGGACAGCGCGGCGAGAAGCGAGGTGTCACGGTCGCGCGACGCGGCGTGCGTGCGCGCATTCCACAAGTGGATGCCGATGACCCTGTCGTCGTTCAGGTACTCCTCGAGGCCCTCTGTCGAGCGCCGAAACAGGTCGGACTCCGTCCAGTCGATGGCATTGAAGAACATCGGGCTGAAAAGCCACGGGCGCAGTTCCGCGCCGGCCTCCGACGCGATGTAGTCGGACAGGAGCTTCGGCCCGACGTCACCGAACTCGAGCCCGTCGCCCGCGAAGAAGCGCTGCAAAGCCTGCTCGTAGAGCCGTCGCATATGGCGCGAGCAGGCTTTGGCATACAGGGCGTTGCCGCACACGAAATGCCCCTTGTCGCCGTGCCGCCACTGCAGATTGAAGAAATAGTCGCCGCGAAACGGGAAGGGACGCAGCATCACCACGTCGGTATCGAGCCACAGGCCGCCGTGCTCGTAGAGCACGGCGTAGCGGAAAAGGTCGGAGAAGAAGCGGATTTCCGATCGTGCGACGACGCGCTCGAACAACGGACGCGGCATCACCTCGCTCGCGTCTCCCAGGTCGATGCCGCGATGCACCAAGCCTTCGAGGCGGGACGGCGTGTAGCTCCAAAGCTTCACGCGATGCCCCGCCATCATCATCGACCGTGTCGCGGCGACGAGGCCGTCGTGGTTCCCCGCGGGTGAAAGCACCTCGTAGAAGCAATGAATCTGCGGCAGCGATCCGCCTTCCCCTGGATCGAGGCATCGTGCCATGCGGCGATCGAAGTCGCGCGATTGCTCGCGCCGGTCGCGCGCGACATCGACACGCTCGAGGAACGGCGCGAGCTCGCGAAAGACCTCGGCGGTGGTGCGCCCCGGCGTTCCGCGTCGGCGATCGACACGCCCTGCCAGATTGCCTGCCGTCATGTCTGCGATGACCTTTCGTGGATTGTCCTGATGAGCCAGCGACGCGCCAATCGCATCGGACTCCGCGGAAGCGGCCTTCAGCTCGCCCTGCCCTGCCCCGTCCGCTTCGAAGGGGAGCTGCGCCGAGCGATCGAGAAAGCCCCTGATGTCGTCGGCCGTGACGCTGGCCAGCCAGATCGCGCGCTCCTTGTCGACATAGGTGACGAGCATGTCCCGGCCGTTCGGATGCCTGCACAGCCCGGCCGCGCGCTCCGGCCCCTTTTCATCGAAGAAGAAGGGTCGACTGATCTGCCACAGGGCCAGTGACCGATCGAACCAGACCAGCCGATGCTGCACGTCGCGGGGCGATGCACCCGACGGTTCGCGAACCATCGCCAGCCAGCCCGACTCGAAGGCGATGGCTGGCGTGGCGCCGCGATACTGCTCGGCCGATCGCGCCGGGCTGGTCTCGGAAACGACGCCGCCTCGGTCGTCGAGGATCCGTGTCGGATCGCATCGGGCGACGAAGCGAAGGTCGCCCCCGTCGACGACGGGCATCCAGCCATTGGTCCCATCCCCGCTCCCGACGGGCTGCAGGATCCGCTCGTCCCGGTATTGGGCTGCCGCCCGGTCCGTATCGATCCGGAGCAGCGAAACCCGGTTGGCATCGGCTTGCTCCACGCCGGAGCTGCACCACCAGCCGTCACGCCAGAAGAACAGCTTGCCGTCATCGCAGCCCAGCGTCCGAGCGACGTCCGACCGAGGCTTTGCCGACGAGATTTCCACAACCGAGCGAACATCGAGATCGTCGCCGAGGGCAATGAGAAAGTCGCGGATTTCCAGCATGCCGCCATCGGCACGATGGAGTCCGTCGTCGCCGGGATTGCCATTCCCGGCCCGTACCAGCATCGCGACGTCATTGCCCCGGGTTGCGATCGACGCGCCGAGCGCGTGCAGGCCGACGGGCGGCGCGAAGGCGACGCGGCTGGCACGAAACGACGGCATCTCGTCGCGGGCGGGGCGGAGATAAAAATAGAGATTGGAGCGCGCCAGGTCGCGCGACGGGGATGGAACGAGCCGGCTCGACGCCAGCCAGTCGCAGGTGGCGAATCCGCGATCCTTTCGCTCCGGGCTGCGCGCGTAGTTCGCCGCAATGGAGAACTCTTCCTTCAAGCCCGCGGCATAGACGAAGTCCTCGAGGAAGAGGATGTCTTCGTCGGGCCTCCGTGCCCCGAGTCCCGGCTCGGAGAACAGGATGCTGGCGTCGAACAGGCTGCGCTCGCGATGGAAGCGCGCCAGTTCGTACAGCGTCTCGGCGCGCTGGGGGCGCTGGTTGTAGGCCCGCATCATCTGACGCAGGAAGGCCGGCTCGTCACCGAGATTGAGCAGGCAGCGCGCCTCCTGCAGGCGGGCATACCAGGCCTCCTCCTCCCAGCCGCCCATGTCGGCGCGCTTGGCGTAGGCTTCGGCGGCTTTCGCGATCTGCCCTGCGTCACGGTAGGACTGGGCGAGATAGAACCAGTACCGATTGTTGCCCGGTTCGCGCTCCAAAGCCTCCGAGAGCAGGCGGATGTCCCGCTCGAACTTGTCGCGCCGGTTCGATCCGGTAGCGTGATCCTTGTACCAGGCACCGGCCAGCGGCTCGACGCCGCCGGGAATGTCGATGTACTCGTGCGTGACGCCGTGATAGCGCGCGCCGATGCCACGGCGGACCAGGCGGGTGTTCCAGTAGGTCAGCCCGGAATCGGCGCGCTGGATCAGCCGGTACCCGGGGGCGCTGAGCCTTTCGGCAAAAGCCGGATCTTCGACGACGAGCTCCATGTCGGCATCGGCGAGCAGCAGGTACGAATAGGCGAGCGACGTGTCGCGTGCATGATCGAGGGCGGTGTTGCGAGCCTGCTCGAAATTGACGAACGGGAAGCTGTGCAGTTCGCCGGGAATGCCGCGTGCCGCGAAAAAGGACTGGATGTAGCTCTGGGTACCGTCGCTCGAACCGGTATCTCCGATGACCCAGCAATCGACGTGCGGCGCAACGGCGCTGAGACAGCGTTCCAGGTTCGCCATCTCGTTGCGCACGATCATGTTGAGGCAGAGCGTCATCTCACGTCCGCCCGATTGGACCTCAACGCGGCGGCAGGATCAATGAATCGTGACGCAGCAGGTCGTCGACCGTCAACCTGCCGCTGCCCTCCAGCGCCACCAAGGCGCTGCCGTCGGGGCCGGCAACCGACAGCAGGGTCTTGGTGCCGTCGCCGTAGCCCGCGTCGTTGGCGCCATAGCCCAATACCTTCACGAAGTCGCCGATATTGGTGAGATCGCTGCGCAACGGCGCATTGGCCAGGATCTGCGTGAGGTCGAGGCGGTCGCCATCGGCCAGGCTGAAAGCGCGGGCGATCTCGGTGGTCGGCTGCACGATCGTGGTCTGACTGCCGTCGTGGAGGAACTGCCAGTTGGTGGTGTCGCCGGTCTCGTCGAGTACGTTGGCACTGGTGATCGAGACCAGGCTGGGATCGGCTGGCAGCAGACCGGCCAGGGGCGACGCGGAGGCCGGGTCGGCAAGCGTCTGAGCGTACGCCGTGGCCGCCAGCACGGTCAGCGGGTCGTCCGTCACCGAGGCGACCAGTGCAGCCGCTTCTGGTCCATTGGCGGCCAGCGACCACGAGGCTCCGCTCTGCTCCTGGTCCTTGACGTACTGCAGCGACACCGCGACTCGCGACAGCAAGGTCGTGATGTCCTGGCCTGCCGACGAATTCTGCGCCCCGCTGATCATGTTGATGAGCACGGTGCCTACGAAGCCGCCGGAGGAAAGCGCCGCGTCGACCTGCCCCGTCCAATAGGCCAGACCTTCCGCGTCGGCGGACCGGCCGAACAGATTATTGTAGGCATCGTTCAGGAAGTCGGCGATGCGGGCATCGGTCACCGGTGTGCCCGGGGCGCCGGTCGACAGCGGGTTGGCGAGGAACGGGTACAGGGTCCTGGCCTCGGTGCCGAGCGCGAAGGCATTCGCGACGTCGACGATCGCCCCGATCGATCCCTTCGTCGCCGTCGCCGCAGCGAGCTGCCCCTTCCAGTCCTCGAAGCTGGCAGCGTCGGCAGCGCGGCCCAGGTAGGCGAGATAGAGCGTCGCGATCTTCTGATCGGGCGCCAGACGGCCGAAATCGACCAAGGTGCCTCCAGCCAGCGTCGGCGTGACGTAGACGCTTGCCGTGGCCTCGCTGATGCTGCCGTCGAGGGCGACGGCGCGGTAGCTGAAGGTATCGACGCCAGAGAAGCCCGCGGCCGCTTCGTAGGTGAAGCTGCCGTCGGCGGCGAGGCGCAAGCTGCCGTGCTCAGGGCCAACCAGCAGACGAGCCGTCGATCCGGAGCCGAGATTGTCGTTGGCGAGCACACCGGGGCCCGCCCCGACCGCAAGGCTTTGGCCTGGGAACAGGACGTAGGCGTCGTCGTGGGCACCCGGTCCGATGCTGCCGGGCAGCGGCGAGACACCGCCCGAGGATCCGCCGTCCGAGGGCGGGTCGGCGGAAGTCAGCGATGACGGCGAGACGAGCAACGCTGCGTTGGCAGTGCCGGCGAGCACGGTCAGCTGCTGATCCGACACGGCCGCGACCAGGCCCACCGCCTGCGCTCCATTGGCCGCCAACGTCCACGAGGCGCCGTGCTCGACCTGCTGCAGGACATACTCCAGGGAGACAGCGACCTTCGACAACAGGGTCGTGATGTCCTGGCCGACACCGGTGTTCTGTGCGCCGTTCAGGAAATCGAGCAGAATCGTTCCGATCGGAACGTTATTGTCGATTGCAAGTCTGATCTGGGTCGTCCAGTAGCCGCCCTCGGCTGGCGCGGGCGATCTATTGAAGACGTTGTTGTAGATGACACCAACGAAGGCGTTGATGTCCGCGTCTGTCGCAGCCTGCGGGTTGGCGAGCAGCGGGTACTGGGCAATCGCCTCGGGGCTGGCCGCAAACTTGCCCGCGATATAGCTGTAGAGGTCTGCCGGCGACAGACCATCCGGATTGGCCTTGTAGTACGTGAGCCACTCACCGAAGGTGGTCGCATCCGCGCCGCGCGCATAGAACGCCTGGAAGATGGTCGCGATCTGTTGTTCCGGCGTCAGCGCCAGGACATTGAGCGTGCTGCCCTCCGCTGACGTCGTTACCGGCACGACGTAGATCGTCACCGTGGCATCGCTGGTCAACGACTCGGCCAATGCTTGATATCTGAAGGAATCCACTCCCGCGAAGCCCGTGTCCGGCGTGTAGGTGAACGTGCCGTTATCGGCGAACCGCAACGAGCCGTGGCCTGTGCTGGTCAGCAGGCTTGCCGTCGCAGGCGTCGCGCTCGCATCATTGACGAGCACACCGTAGAAGGTCGGCGTCAGCGGCCCGCTGCCCGAGATGATGACGTAGGCGTCGTCGTGCGCCGTCAGGCCAGTGACGGTCCCGCCAGTGGGCCCCACGGGTCCTGTCGAGCCGGTCGCGCCCGTGCTGCCCGTCGCTCCAGTGGTACCGGCCGCCCCGGTAGCGCCCGTGCTGCCCGTGACACCAGTCGCGCCTGTCGCACCGGTGCTGCCCGTGGCGCCGGTCGCCCCCGTTCCGCCCGTGGCACCGGTCGAACCCGTCGCTCCAGTCGAGCCGGTCGCACCGGTAGCACCAGTGCCGCCCGTCGTCCCTGTTCCGCCCGTTGCTCCTGTGCTTCCCGTCGCCCCGCTAGCACCCGTCGCCCCTGTGCTCCCGGTTGCGCCTGTCGCGCCCGTCGCCCCCGATGAGCCGGTGGCCCCGGTGGTGCCCGTGGCGCCAGATGCCCCCGTCGCTCCGGTCGCGCCCGTGGAGCCCGTAGCGCCCGTGGAACCTGTGGCGCCGGAATCACCGGTTGGACCTGCTTCGCCGGTCGGTCCGCCTGGCCCAGTGCCGCCGGTCGCACCGGTCGCTCCCGTCGAACCGGTGGCCCCGGTGGTTCCGGTCGCTCCCTCCGCTCCCGTCGCCCCTGTCGGACCTGTCGTTCCTGTGTCGCCGGTGGCGCCGCTCGCGCCCGTATCGCCCGTGGCGCCTGCCGCACCCGTCGAGCCTGTCGCTCCCGTCGAGCCGGTAGTGCCCGCAGCACCAGTCGACCCGGTGACCCCCGTGGCCCCAGCTGCGCCAGTCGAACCGGTCGCGCCCGTGCTGCCGGTCACGCCCGCAGCGCCTGTCGAACCCGTCGCGCCGGTGCCGCCGGTCACGCCCGCAGC
>JAXMCP010000019.1:0-201272 GCA_046349295.1 Reyranellaceae bacterium | reverse complement strand
CCGCGACCCAGGGCGGCCAGAAGGTGACGGTGCCGCCGCCCGCGGTCGCCGCGCACGCCGCGGCACAGTTCGCCAGCTTTTCGGACACCAAGGGCCAACGCCCGTGGGCCGCGCTGCGCCGGCGGCTCGATCGGGAAAGCCCGGACTACAAGACTTGAGCGACTGGCAGCCGATCGCGCCCGAGAAGGCGGGCTTCGCGGCGCACATCAACGAGCGCCTCGACCAGGCGATCGCCGACAAGCGCATCTGGAATGTGCACGGCGTCGTGGTGATGCGCGGCGATCGGGTGGTGCTGGAGCGTTACTTCGCCGGGCCGGACAGCGCGCGCGGCCGGCCGCTCGGCGAGGTGTCGTTCGACGCCGACACGCTGCACGATCTGCGTTCGGTGTCCAAGAGCATCGTCGGCTTGCTCTATGGCATCGCGCTCGAGCGCGGCAAGGTGCCGCCGCCGGAAGCGCCCTTGCTGTCGTCCTTCCCGGCCCATGCCAGCCTGGCGGCCGACCCGGGGCGCAAAGGCTGGACGCTCCATCACGTGCTCAGCATGACCATGGGCACCGACTGGGATGAGCTCAGCGTGCCCTACAGCGATCCGGCCAACAGCGAGATCGCCATGGACCGGTCGCCCGACCGCTATCGCTACGTGCTGGAGCGGCCGCTGGTGTTCAAGCCCGGGCAGCGCTGGATCTACAACGGCGGCGCCACAGCGTTGCTCGGCCGGCTGATCGCTGAGTCGACCGGCCAGAGCCTGCACGACTTCGCCCGCGAGGCCTTGTTCGATCCGCTGGGCTTCGGCGCCAGCGAATGGCTGGCCGACGACAAGGGCGAAGCCTTCGCCGCCTCGGGCCTGCGCCTCAGCCTGCGCGATCTGACGCGGCTGGGCAAACTGATGCTGCGCGGCGGCAAGCTCGGCAGCAAGCACGTCGTGTCGAACGAATGGCTGGGGCGCAGCACCACGCCCTATGTCGCGGTCGATGAAGCACGGCGCTTCGGCTATCACTGGTACCTCAACCATTTCAGCTTCACCGTGAGCAAGGGCCCGCGCTGGAGCCGCAACCGCCTCGAGCCGAGCTGGGGCGCCTATGGCAACGGCGGCCAGCGCCTCTGGGTCCTGCCCGGCCTCGACCTCGTGGTCGCCGTGCTGGCCGGCAACTACGATCATCCCGAGCAGGGCATCCCCTCGATGCGCGTGCTGCGCGAGGTCGTGCTGGCGAGCGTGGAGTAAGTTTCATTGCCGGGAGCGTGCCACTGGGCCGGAGTTTACTCCGCCGTGGTGGCGCGCTCCCGGCGCTGAGAAGTCGCTAAGGCGCAATGTTGAGCAGCTTCGCCGCAGTGCCGCCCAGCACGGCGATCTTCTCGTCGTCCTTGAGTGAATCGCAGGCGAAGATGTGGTCGACCGGGTTGAGCTGCCAGGGGTAGGGATAGTCGCTGCCGAGCACGACCTGGCCCGACCCGACCTGGGCAACCAGGTGCCGGATCGCTTCGGGCGAGAAGATCAGCGAATCGAAGTAGAGCTGCTTCAGGTACTCGCTCGGCTTCTTCTTCAGCTTGATGTCCGCACTGCAGCCGGCGGGGCCCACCATGCACGCATGGTCCGAGCGATCGGCGTAGGATGGCAGGAAGCCGCCGCCGTGGGCGGCGATCACCTTGAGGCCGGGGAAGCGATCGAGCGTGCCTTCGAAGATCAGGTGCGACAGCGCGATCGTCGTCTCCAGCGGATTGCCGATCGTGTTGCCGAGCCAGCCATTGCCGGAGAGGCGCTTGGAGAGCTCCGGGACGCCTTGCGGATGGATGAACAGGGGGACACCCAGCTCCTCGGCCTTGGCCCACACCGGATGGAACCTGGGATCGGAGAACTCCACGCCGGCGACCATGCCGCCGATCGCGGCCCCCTTCAGGCCCTGCTTCTTCACCGCCGTCTCGAGCTCCGTCACGGCGAGGTCGGGTGCCTGCAGGGTGAGCGAGGCGAAGGCGGCGAAGCGGTCCGGCTTGCTGGCGCACAGCTCGGCCAGCTTCTCGTTCTGGATCTTGACGATCTGGGCGGCGAGATCGCGATCACGGCCGTACCAGAACGGGTTGATCGACAGCACCTCCATGTCGACCGCCTGCGTGTCCATTGCCTTCAGCCGCCTGTCGATCTCGATGAACGCCTCGGCGGCGCCTCTTACCGGCGGAAGCTGGACGGCGGCCGCATCGGCGCCCAGCAGCGCGCCGGCCTCGCGGAAATGGCAATGCGCGTGGACGTCGATGGTCTTGACCTTCTTGCCGTTGACGGCGACCGGCAGGGTGCGCGGCGCGCCTTGCGCATGCGCGCGCTCGAGCAGGCCGCAACTGCAGAACACGATTCCGGTCGCGGCGGCGGCGGTACCGCCCTTGAGAAAGTTCCGTCGGCTGGTCGAATGGCTGGTCATTGCAGGCGTCCCTCCCAGGACAGACCGGCTCTTCGCCGGATCGGGGGCAATTCTAGCGCAATCGTCAACGCGGGGAGTAGAGGCCGGGCGTCACGCCGCCGTAGCTGCCGCGCAGCCGGTTGGTCCAGCCGTAACCGACGAAGCCGCCCGCCGCGTCGTAGAGATAGTTGAAGCCTTCGAGAAACATCCGGCTGGTGTTCACGAACACGCCGGCGTCATGCACCACCTCGACGCGCTCCGGATGCATCGGGTTGCCGCGCTCGCCGACGGTGAAGGTGTAGAAGGCCGGCTGCGGCGTGCGCCGGTTGGGCAGGTAGATCGATATGTTGGTGCCTGAGGGCACGCGCCCGCCGCGTTGCAGGCGTGTGCCTTCGGGCGGCGAGAGGAACATGTAGTTGATCCCGGTATCCATCAGGATCGTGCCGTCGCCCTCGACGCCGTCGACCGACACCGTCATCGGCGCCGGCGCCCAGCTCGGCGCGCCCGAGTCCAAGGTCGGGCCAGGGTCGAGCTTCACGAAGGCGAAGTTGCGCGTGAGTTCCGGCGTCATGCCGAGGTGGACGGCGGTACGAGTGATGACATAGCCTGGCCGGATCGACGACGCCGGTGCCCCCGACGCCAGCGCCACGAGGTTGGTGAACGGGTTCTTGGGCACCCCGGATTCGGTCGCTTGAGCCGAGTTGCGGGCGAAGCCGACACCCATGAAGGCGACGCCACGCGGATTTGGCTCGGGACGGCAATCGCGGGCGCGCTCGAGGCAGGTGATGCTGGTGACCCGCAGCACCTGGACGCGCGCCGTCGCGGCGGGGATCTCGCCATTGCGCAGGATCTCGACGTTGGTGGTGTAGCGCTCGCCGTTCAGGATGCGGCCGCTGCTGGTGTAGACCAGCCGCCCCGGGCCGCCCGGAACGTCGTCAGGCCCCGGCATGTAATGCTCGGCCGCCACGACGATCCCGGTCGAGCCGGTATCCATGCCGAAGCGCCGCGGCGCGGACCCCCGCAGCTTCAGCCACACATGGGGAACGCCGGCCATGTGGATCGGCCCGCTGGCGAACGGGATCTCGATGGCGCTCAGCCCCTGGTACTGCTGCCGGGGCGCGTCCTGCGCACGTGCCGTTGCCGCCGCGATTGCCAAGGCAAGGCAGAAAGACAGGCATTTCAGCATTCACAAACCCCACACGCGACGTAGTCTGGAGCGGCGATGCTGGCAATGCAATGCAGGCACGCGTCGCTGCAGGACTGGTTGGCCGGCCATTCTTGACCCCGGCCAGGCAACCGGCGCACGGTCTGCCGCAACTCATTCCGTCTGCAAGGGATGCCGCATGCCGATTTCGACGCGACCGCTTTCCCACGCCCTCGGTGCCGAGATCGTCGGCGTCGATCTCGGTGGGACGCTCGGCAATGCCGACTTCGATCTGATCCATCGCACTTTTCTCGAGCGCGGCATCCTGCTGTTTCGCGACCAGAAGATCACACGCGAGCAGCATATCGCCTTCAGCCGCCGCTTCGGCGAGCTCGACAACCACGAGTCGCTGCCGCGCGATCGTCATCCCGACCATCCCGAGCTGCTGATGGTGACCAACATCCCCAAGGCCAACGGCAAGCCGTCGGACTCCAAGTACACCGGCCAGCAATGGCACTCCGACATGTCGTTCACGCCGGTGCCCTCGCTCGGCTCGCTGCTGCGCGGCATCATCATTCCGCCGGTCGGCGGCGACACGATGTTCACCAACATGTATCGCGCCTACGACACGCTGTCCGACGGCATGAAGAAGCTGATCGAGGGCCTGCACGGTATCCATACCGGCGGGCGCAAGATCGACGATTTGAGCTCCGACCGTGCCGCCGAGCAGCGCAAGCTCAACCCGCCGATCGCCCAGCCGGTGGTGCGCGTGCATCCCGAGACCGGGCGCAAGGCGCTCTACATAGGCGAGAAGGTCTCCTGCTTCGTCGGCATGACCCCGGAGGAAAGCCGCCCGCTGATCGACTATCTCGTGCGCCATGCCACGCGGCCGCAGTTCGTCTACCGCCATCAATGGCGCACCGACGACATCGTGCTGTGGGACAACCGGTGCACCATGCATATCGCGCTCGGCGACTACGAGGAGGGCGAGATCCGCCATCTCGAGCGGACCACGGTGAAGGGCACGCCGTCCGGATACTACCTGCAATGAAGCGTGCATTCTTTCTGCGCGGCGCCGGCGCCCTGGCCTTGGCTGCGCCCGTTGCCCCCGCGATCGTGCGCGCCCAGGGCGCGTGGCCCGACAAGCAGATCAGAATGGTCATCCCGTTCGCCGCCGGCGGCACCACCGACCTGCTGGCGCGCGCGATTGGCCAGCACATGTCGCAGGTCTGGGGCCAGCCGGTGGTCGCCGACAACCGCGCCGGCGCCAACGGCGTGGTGGCGGGCGAGATCGTCGCCAAGGCACCGGGCGACGGCTACACGCTGTCGATGGTGGCGATGGGCCACGCCATCAATCCGCTGATCTACAAGAAGCTGCCTTATGATGGCGACAAGGACTTCACGCCGGTGAGCCTGATCGCCACCTTCCCGCAACTCGTGCTGGTGCATCCCGCGGTGAGGGCCAACAGCATCGCCGAGCTGATCGCGCTCGCGAAGTCGTCGGCCAAGCCGATCACCTATGCTTCCGGTGGAAACGGCTCGTCGCAGCATCTCGCCGGTGCGTTGTTCGCTCACATGGCCGACGTCCCGATGACCCATGTCGCCTACAAGGGCGGCAACCCCGCTCAGCTCGACCTGATGGCGGGCAACGTCGACATGATGATCACCCAGCCCAACTCCCGGGACCTGGTCACCACGGGCAAGATGCGCGCGCTGGCCGTCAGCTCGGCCAGGCGCAGCGTCTTCTATCCCGAGCTGCCGACGGTCGATGAGGCGGGTGTCCGAGGCTACCAGTCTGTCTCGTGGTACGGCCTGGTCGGCCCCAAGGGCATGCCGCCCGAGCTCCTGGCCAAGATCGCCGACGAGGCGCGCCGCGCCGCCATGACGGATGGCGTGAAATCGGTCGTTGCGCAGCAGGGCGGCGATGTCGCAGCCAGCACCTCGGCCGAATTCGCCACCTTCATCGACGCCGAACGCCAACGCTACGCCGCCATCGTGCGCGATGCCGGAATGACCGTCGAATAGGGTCCAATCCCTCCCCCGATTACGGGGGAGGAATGACCGGGCTCAATTCACGATCGCATACGCCGGTTGCCGGAAATCCGCCCCCGCCCGCAGGAATCCGGTGCGGCTGTCGAGCAGGATCGCCTCGACCGAGCAGGCGCGTCGGGTGTAGGCAGGCCACATCTCGACGTCGTGACCGCGCCGGTGCAATTCCTCGAGCGTCGCGTTGGGCAGGCGGTCCTCGATGTTCAGGCGGCCGGGCAGGTGGGTGTACGGGGCAAACGAGTTCGGGAAGCTGAAGGTCGCGAAGCGCGGCTGCTCGATCGCCTCCTGGATGTCCATGCCGAAATGGAAGGTGTTGAGGAACACCTGCAGCATCGCCTGCACCTGTACGTCGCCGCCCGGTGCGCCGAACGGGATGACGCTGCCGTCGTCGCGCACGGCGATGGCCGGGTTGGGCGTGAGGCGCGGCCGCTTGCCGGGCGCCACGCCGGACGGATGGTTGGGATCGGGCCGCGATTGCGTGCCGCGCGCCGACGGCACGATGCCGAGGCCGGGGATCACCGGCGAGCGCCACGAGCCGTCCGACGGTGTGGCCGACATGGCATTGCCCCAGCGATCGACGGCGCAGCAGTAGGACGTGTCGGGCTCGACGACGGCGTCGCTGCGCAGCCGCGAGGCGGGCACCGGCGGCGGCAGGTTGCTGGGGTAGGCGCCGAGCGGCGGCGGCATGTCGGGCATAGCGAGGTCGGGATCGATGGCGCCGACCCGCGCCGCGACATGAGCGTCCGACAGGAGCGCCTCCATGCCGACATCGACGAACAGCGGATCGCCGTAGCGATGCTCGCGGTCGGAGCAGGCGGCCTTCATGATCTCGGTGATCAGATGGATGTAGTCGGCGCTGTTGTGCGCCAGCCCGGCGAGTCCGCCCGCCGCCTCGATCATGCGCAGCGCCTGCGCCAGCATCGGGCCCTGGCACCACGGCCCGCAGGTATAGACCTCGAAGTCGCGCCAGCGCACACGCACTGGCGTCTCGTAGCGGCTGTGGAAGTTGGCCAGATCGTGGTGGGCGAGATAGCCGCCTTCCTGCTCGTGGTAGCGCACGATCGTGTCGGCGATGTCGCCGCAATAGAACGCGGCGCGCGCCGCCTGGAGGCCGGCGAGCCGGCCGTGCTTGGATGCGGCGCGCTCCTGGTCGGCCATGTATTGCAGGGTGCCGGCGAGGTCGGTCTGCAGGAAGCGGTCGCCGACATCGGGCGGCTTGCCGCCGGGCAGGAAGATCGCCGCGTTCGACGGCCACGAGCGATAGCCGTCCTCGTACTGGCGGATCATGGTCGCCATGTACTCGAACACCGCGAAGCCCTCGCGGGCGTAGCGGATGGCGGCGCCGGCGACGTCGCCGAACGACATCGTGCCATAGTCGGAGAGGGCGGTGATCCAGGCGTCGGGCGCCGCCGGCACCACCGTGCGCAGCAGGCCCAAGGGCATCTTGCCGCCGTGCTCGCGCATGAACAGATCGGCCGGGAAGCGCGAGGGCCAGTGCCCGAGCCCGGCGATGGTGACGACCTTGCCCTGGCCGGTGCGGATCATGATCGGCGCCACGCCCGCCACGTTCACCTCGTCGGGATGCAGGACGGCGAGCGCGATGCCGGCGGCGCAGCCAGCGTCGATCGCATTGCCACCCGCTTCGAGGACAGCAAAGCCCGCCGCCGCCGCCAGGTGATGGCCGGCCGAGACGGCGTGGCGGCTGCCATAGAGGGTCGGGCGCATGGACTTCATCGCTGGAACTCCCGTCATTGCACGAACGCGTCGGAACCGCTGTCGTAGCACCGCCCGTGCAAGGCAGCGGAAAGGAGCGACCCGATGAGCACGAAATCGACGGACGCCATATTGCGCGAACTCCGTGCCTTTGGCCTCCTCTACGTGAGCTTGTACTGCCTCTGAAAAAACGCCGAGTGCAGGCCGCCTTCCGGTGGCCGGGCGGCGATATGCTGGCTGATCTGGGAATTTTCCGAACCGTTTCCGGCGACCATCAGCATGACGTTGTTGACCGGAATGGACTTGAGCGTCTCCCTCTTCAGCAGTTCTTCCAGAATGGCCTCGGGCTCGCCCTCGGGAACAGTGATCCAATATCTCAAGGCCTTGAGCATGCTCTGCGTCTTGGCGTCGTGCTCCCGGTAATCACCGGCAACGTAGTGCGTCCCCAGAGTTTCGATCCTGGCGATGCAGATCGGTTCTCCCGCGCTCGCCGGATCCTCTGCGCTGTGGTCGGTGTGCAGGCCATGCGGCTCGGGTACGGTAAACCTGCCGTAGGCGTAGTGTCCCTTGCGATAGCGCGCCGAAGGAACGAGCACACCCATCATCTCATCGACGTCGTGGTTATAGAGACGCACATAGCGAGCCATTGTATCGGGCCTGCCGTCGACAAACTTCTCCCGGAACCAATTGTCGTCGACATTCTCGGTCTCGACGTCGTCGAACTGCATGGCATGGTCATGGATCTCTTGCCTTGCAGCCTCGCGGAAACGGGCAATCGGCATGGGCAGGCGAGTATGCGCTTCGCGATCGTTGAAGGTCGCCTGCAGGCGCTCGAGAAGTGCCCAGTGCTCCGCAGAGAACGGCACAGGTTCCAATATCTTCAGTCTGGGCGCTAAGGCGGCCCATGCCTGGCGAAGGGGTGTCATGCTCTTTGCGGGTCACCGCCGATGGAGGGGAATGAACATCGGCCGCCGGAAGACCTGGTCGCTGAAGACCACCAGGAAGAGTTGAGCGATCAGGGGGCCGAGGCGCGGGTCGTCGGGGCCGGTCGCGTCGCTCCAGGCGGTCGTCTGCGACAGGGCGAGATCGTTGCGGCAATAGACGGCGAACACGTTGAACGGCCGGCTGGCGATCGGCGGCTTGTGCCAGTATTGGCCGCTGCACACGCGGGCTGCCGTCAGGTCGTTGGCGGCGTCGAACACCAGGACGAGCCGATAGTTCGGCTGCGGCGTTTCGACCGGCGGCTCATAGGTAAAGGTCAGGTTGGGCCTCGGCTTGTTTGCCTGCATGACCGGCAGCAGGCGGCGATTGACCTCGTTCGCCGGCAGCGCCGGGAAGGGGCTGCCGGCCATGATGACCTGGAAGTTCCTGCCGTCGGTCACCGCGAAGAATTCGCTGTAGTCGTACTGTGGCGCATAGTAGGCACCGCCGATCCCGCTCGCCGTGACGTCGCAGGCCGCCAGCACGATGGCGGCAAGCAGGCCGAAGGCCATTGACGATCTGATGCGAGAGAGCCGGAGCGATCGTCCCATCGTCGTCGATTCTAGTCCGGGGGGAGCGCCGCCAGCCAAGCCCGCGCCTTCTCTTCCGACGCGAAGTACTTTGCAGGCCGGTCCGACGGCGAGAGGCTGACGAAAAGCTTGAAGGTGTTTCGCAGGTTCGGTTTGCCCACGACGGCGAGCGGCCCGCTGGGAAGCTCCGCGGTGTAGGCGCTGAGCCGCGCCCCCATCATCATCACGTCGTCGTCGGTATAGACCGGCCGGGCATCGGTTATGTCGACGAGCTTGGCGTAGCCCATGGCGTTGGCGACGAAGAGGGCATCGAAATGTTCTTCCATGTGCTGCAGCGTGAGCGACCCCTCGGCGACGATGTAGACGAACCTGGCGGAGTGATCGATTTCCCAACGCATCGGCATCGGCAACCCCTTTGGCGACGCATCTACTCAGATCGGCTTGCCGGCGCTCTCCGGCCAACGCCGCATCAAGGCGTTGGAAGGCTGGCTGTTGTCGACCACCTTGCGCGCCGTTTCGACGCCGGCGACCGGCAGTCCCTTGGGATCGAGCAGGCCGACCTGGACCAGCACGGTGGCCTGGTCCCAGTAGATGTGCTCGTGCGCGACCTTGTCGCCCTCGAAGCGCACGATCGCGACCAGCGGGATCTCGACGCGCCGGCCGGTCGGCGGAATGCCCGGCAGCAGCCAGTCGATCTCGCTGGTGTGGGTGAAGCTGAAGATCAACTCGTCGACCAGCTGGTTGGCGCCGATGGTTCGGCTGACCGGCCGCAGCTCGGTGTCCGGCGGATTGCCGCCGATGAAATGGTACTTGTAGAAGCGCTTCAGCTGGTCGTGCCCGACCCCGCCGGTCATGGTCGGGATGTGGTTCACGTAGGGCCGCGCCACCATTGTCGCCATCGTCGCGTCGACATCGCGCGTCTCGAACTCGTGGCGGCAGTGGGCTTCCCAGAGAGCTTCGAGATCGGGCGCTGGCATTCGGCTGTTCCTCCGTATCGAAGGCTGCAGCATAGACCGGCGGCCATCGAATCACATCCTGTTGTCCGCGCGCACCGGAAGGCTTTCGCGGCGTCTACGACTCGCAGAAGGGGATTTCCTCAATTGGCCCAACTTTGGTTTTCCCGCTCATTTACGGCGGACGCGGGACGTCCGATGTTGGATGCATGATCGGCAACCGCACGTCTTCTTCCTCGCTCTGTTGCTGTCGCGGCTGAACTGCCGCCGGACGCGACTGCGTCCATCGTTCCCCACCCTTTCGTGTTCCCTGGAGTACCCGCGATGAGTCGCTTTTCCACCCGACGCACATTCCTGCGTGCCGCCGCCGTCGGCGGCACCCTGCTGCCGGCTGGCGTGCTGGCGCAGCGTGCCTTCGTCGGCCGGCTGCCGGCCGATCTGCTCGATCCGGCGATCTGCCGCACATCGTTCGGCGCGCCTGTTGTGCTGCTCGAGAAGCGGGCCCTCAAGCTCACCTGGAACGCCACGGCGATCTGCACCGCCGGGGTTGCGGTGGCGCAGGAGAATGGTTACTTCGCGCGTCACAATCTCGAGGTCGAGCTGGTCAACTTCGGCGGTTCGACCGATCAGCTTCTCGAAGCCATCGCCACGGGCAAGGCCGACGCCGGCATCGGCATGGCCCTGCGCTGGCTGAAGCCGCTGGAGGGCGGCTTCGACGTCAAGATCGCCGCCGGCATCCATGGTGGCTGCATGCGCCTGTTCGCGGCGCCCGGCGGCGGCATCACGAAGATCGGCGACCTCAAGGGCAAGGCGATCGGCGTCACCGATCTCGCAGCACCAGACCGCAACTTCTTCTCGATCATGCTGCACCAGGCCGGCATCGACCCCAACAAGGATGTCGAATGGCGTGTCTTCCCGGGCGACGTGCTGCCGGTCGCCTTGAAGAAGGGCGAGGTCCAGGCTTTCTGCCAGGGTGACCCGCTGGGCTGGATGGCGCGCGAGCGCGATGGCCTGGTCGAGGTCGCCAACAACCTCACCGGCGAGTTTGCCCATCGCACGTGCTGCGTGCTCGGCATCCGCGGCTCGTTGATCAGGCAGGAGAAGCCGGTCGCCGCCGCGCTGGCGCAAGCCTTGCTGGAGGGGCAGGAGTGGGTCGCGGCCAATCCCGACGGCGCGGCGCAGGTCTTCGCGCCCTATGCCAAGGCGCCGGCCGAGGCACTTGCCGCCATGCTCCGGAGCCACACCCATCATCACAACCCGCTCGCGGCCGATCTGCGCGCCCAGATCGCGGCCTACGGCGAGGAGCTGAAGCAGATCGCCGTCTTCAAGCAGAGCACCGACATCCAGAAGTATGCCGCGCGCGTCACAGCAGACGTGCTGTCCTAGCTCGAGTCTCACGGAGTACATGATGACGAGCATTGTCGAGGCCACACCGTTGGCCGACGATGACGCGCGACGGCATTCACCAGGCCTGCTCGCCGTTGCCGGACTGTTGTGGCTCGGTTTGGCGGCGCTGGTTCTCGTCTGGCCTGACGCTCAGGAACTGGAGCGCACGCGAACGCTGGCCGGGATTGCCGCCACGCTGGGGTTGGGCCTGCTGTTCGCCACGATCGCCGGCCGTCTCTCGGTGCGCGTGGCGCGCGTCGGTCGACTGGCGCCGTGGCTGGTCGTGCTGGCGCTCGTCCTCGCGCTGTGGGAGATCGTCACCGCCAAGCTCGATCTCCTGCCGCTGCCGTTCTTTCCTTCACCGCAGGCCTTCGTCGAAGTCTACACCGACGATTGGCGGCGCCTGGGCGACAGCCTCCTGAACTCCGTGCTGCTGTTGGCGCGCGGATTCGCAATCGGTGCGTTGGCCGGCTTCGTCGTCGGCGTGGCGCTGGGCTGGTCGCCCAGGGTCGGATACTGGATCCATCCGCTGATGCGCGTGATCGGGCCGCTGCCCGCGACGGCGTGGTTGCCGCTCGCCTTCTTCATCTTCCCGACCAGCGGCAGCGCCAGCACGTTCCTGATCGCGTTGGCGACGGCGTTCCCGCTCACCGTGCTCACCTGGTCGGGCGTCGCCGGCGTGCCATCGGCCTACTACGACGTGGCGCGTACCTTGGGGGCGAGCCAGCGCTTCCTGATCCTGAAAGTGGCGATCCCGGCGGCCCTGCCGCATGTCTTTGTCGGCCTGTTCATGGGGCTGGGCTCGTCCTTCGCCGTGCTGGTGGTCGCCGAGATGCTGGGCGTGAAGTCGGGTCTGGGCTGGTACCTGCAATGGGCGCAGGGCTGGGCGGCCTACGCCAACATGTATGGCGCCCTGCTGGTGATGGCCTTGATGTGCTCGTCCCTGATCACGCTGCTGTTCCGGCTGCGCGATCGGCTGCTGGCCTGGCAGAAGGGGCTGGTCAAATGGTAACCCTCGCCCAAGCCCAGGCCGTGTCCGAGGTCGCGGCAGGGGCCAGCCTGGCCGTCAGCGACATCGATCACGGCTTCGCCCTGCACGGCGCTTACCTGCCTGTCCTCGATCACGTGTCGTTCGGCGCCGAGCCCGGCGAGTTCGTCGCCCTGCTGGGGCCGAGCGGTTGCGGCAAGTCCACGCTGCTGCGTCTCGTGGCCGGCCTCGACCGTCCACGCCGCGGCCGCCTGCTCGTCGATGGCGCCGAGGTCGCCGGTCCCGATCCGTCGCGCGTCGTGGTGTTCCAGGACCCTACGCTCTATCCGTGGCGCACGGTGTGGCGCAACGCCTCGCTCGGGCTGGAGACTCGGGGTCTGCTGAAGCAGCAGCGTGGGCGGGTCGACGCGGCGCTCGAGCTGGTCGGGCTGGAGAAGTTCGCCAATGCGTTTCCCCATCAGCTCTCGGGCGGCATGGCGCAGCGCGCGTCGCTGGCCCGCGCGCTCGTCAACGATCCACGCCTGCTGATCCTCGACGAGCCGCTCGGCAAGCTCGACAGCCTGACGCGGCTTGCCATGCAGGGCGAGCTCACGCGGCTGTGGCAGCAGCGCGGCTTCACCGTGCTGATGGTGACGCACGACGTCGAGGAGGCTCTGCTGCTGGCCAACCGGGTGATCGTGTTCAGCGATCGTCCGGCCCGCATCCGCGCCGACCTGGCGGTCGATCTGCCTTATCCCCGACATCGCGATCATCCCGAGTTGCTCCGCCTTCGCCGCGAGGCGCTGGAGCTGCTCGGGTTGGCGCGAAGCTGGTAGCAGTCCGATGGCGCTCGGCATCGATCTCCTGGCGCGAGAGGTCTGCCACGCCGTCCAGCGACTACGCGGCGACCAGGAGGCATGGATCGATCTCGATCGTCTCGAAGGCGAGGAGGGGCTGGGTTTGACGTCGACGCTTCTCGACGCCGCGATCGCCTTCGCCGCGGCCAAAGGCTGGCTGATGATCGCCCGTGATGCTCACGCCGTGGCTTGCCTCCCCCGTCATCGGGGGAGGTGGCCTGTAGGGCCGGAGGGGGAGAGCCTCAGTCGAGATTCATGAGATTCCGACGTCAAATTTTGGAGACCTTCGTTGAGGCCTTTCCCCTCCGCCCCGTATAGCGGGGCACCTCCCCCGATTGCGGGGGAGGTCTCAGCAAAGCAGCGCTACGCCGCCTTCTTCGCCCTGTTCGCCGCGATCAGCGCCCACAGGCTGGCCGCCGTCACAGGCATGTCGACATGCTTCACGCCGGTATGCGGATGGATGGCGCTGATGATGGCGTTGATCACCGCTGGCGGCGCGCCGATGGCGCCCGCTTCGCCGGCGCCTTTGACGCCGAGCGGGTTGGTCGTGCACGGGCTGTTGTGCATGTCGAAGGCGACCGGCGGCACGATGTCGGCGCGCGGCAGGGCGTAGTCCATGAAGCTGCCGCTCAGCAGCTGCCCGGACTCCTGGTCGTAGATCGTCTTTTCCGTGAGCGCCTGGCCGACTCCCTGGCCGACACCGCCATGGACCTGGCCCTGCAGCAGCAGCGGATTGAGCGCCATGCCGAAATCGTCCATCACGCTGTAGTTCATGATCTCCAATGTGCCGGTGTCGGGATCGATCTCGAGCTCGCAGATATGACAGCCGTTGGGGAAGGTGTCGGCGTCGGGCATGCGCGTGAAATCGTCGTCGAGGCCGGGCTTCTCGCCCGCCGGCACGTGCTTGGGATTCTTGGCGGCCGTGGCGACGTCGAACAGGCTCATGGTGCGGTCGGTGCCGACGATCTTGAAGCTGCCGTCGGCGAAGTCGATGTCGGCCGCACTGGCCTCGAGCACGCTCGCCGCCACCATCTTGCCCTTGGCGATGATCTTGTCGGCGAGACCCAGCGTCGCGACGCCGGCCACCGAGACCATGCGGCTGCCGCCGGTCATGCCCTCGGGCGTGACGTCCGAATCGCCCTGCACGATGGTGATGCGCTCGGCATCGATGCCGAGCCGCGCCGAGGCGATCTGGCGGATCGCCGTCTCGTGGCCCTGCCCGTTGGTCTGGTTGCCGAGATAGAGCGTGAGCGAGGCATCGTCGTTGAACTTGGCGATCGCGGTCTCGGGCATGCCGCCGCCGCCGCATTTCTCGACATAGGTCGCCATGCCGATGCCGCGCCATTTGCCCCTGGCCTCGGAGGCGGCGCGGCGCGACGCGAAGCCCTTCCAGTCGGCCTTGTCCATGGCCTTGCGCATGACGGTCTCGAAATCACCCGAGTCGTAAGTGTCGCCCAGCGCCGTCTTCCACGGGATCTGGCTGGGCTTGACGAAGTTGCGGGCGCGGATCTCGTCAGGCCCGAGGCCGGTCTCGCGGGCGATGTGATCGACGAAGCGCTCCAGCAGATAGGCCGCCTCGGGCCGCCCGGCGCCGCGATAGGCATCGGTCGGCACGGTGTTGGTCATCACCCCCTTGACGTTCACGTAGGCAGCCGGCGTCTGGTAGAGGCCGACCAGCATCGAGCTGCCGGCAAGGGTGGGGATGAACGGCGCGAAATGGTTCAGATAGGCACCCAGTGCTGCATAGGTCGTGATGCGGCAGCCGATGAACTTCGCATCCTTGTCGAGGGCCATCTCGGCGATCGAGACATGGTCGCGGCCCTGGATGTCCGACTGGAACGCTTCCTGGCGATCGGGGATCCACTTCACGGTGCGCTTCAGCGCGCGCGACGCCCACACCACCATCGGGTATTCGGGATGGACGAAGATCTTCATGCCGAAGCCGCCGCCGACATCGCCGGTGCGCACGCGCAGCTTGGGTGACCCGATCTTCAAGATGAGGTCGGCGACCACGGGGCGGATCATGCTGACGCCCTGGCAGGAGAGCCACAGCGTCGAGCGGTCGTCCTTGGCGTCGTAGCTGCAGATGGCGCCGCGCGGCTCCATCGAGTTCACGACCAGGCGGTTGTTGACCAGCTGCATCTTGACCACGCGGTCGGCCTTGGCGAAGGCCGCCTCGGTCGCGGCGCGATCGCCCATCTCCCAGTCGAACACGATGTTGTTCTTGATGTGGTCATGGACCAGCGGCGCGCCGGGTTGCGCCGCCTCGTAGGTGCCGACGACGTGTGGGCGCGCCTCGTAGTCGACCTCGATCAGTTCCGCGGCGTCCTTGGCCTGCTCGAGCGTCTCGGCCACGACCAGGGCAACCGGGTCGCCGACATGGCGCACGCGGCCCTGCGCCAGCATCGGCCGCGGGGTCTCCCCGCGCGGTGTGCCGTCGCGGTTGTCGAGCGGCACCAGGCAGGGCACGTCGCCGAAGCCCGCTTTCTTGACGTCCTCGCCGGTGAAGACGACCAGAACACCCGGCGACTTGGCGGCCGCCGAGATGTCGATCCGCTTGATGTCGGCGTGGGCGTGCGGCGAGCGCAGCACATACATGCGCGCCGCCGGAGCCTCCAGCCTGGTGTCGTCGGTGTAGCGCCCGCCGCCGGTGAGCAAGCGCGGATCCTCGACCCTGCGGATCGATTGACCAATGCCGAACTTCGCCATGAAACCCTCCGTGTTGGCCGGAGGTTAGCAAGGCGCCATGACGGAAGTCATCCCGCTTGGTACGGGATGCAACGTTGCCGGGGCACGGGACGTTGCCTGGGCAGGTTCCTGCCGCAATGCCTGCCAGTTCACCCCGTCCCGGCTCGCCCCTCCTTCGTCCCGAGGCCTCGGCCAGGATAGATCATGTCGCGCTCGCGCCCGGCACCAGGATCGGCCGGTACGAGATCGAGACGGTATTGGGGCAGGGCGGATTCGGAATCACTTATTGCGCGCGTGATGCCCAGCTCGACCGCGTGGTGGCGATCAAGGAGTATCTGCCGGCCGGCCTCGCCGTTCGCCAGGACGGCACGACCGTCCTGCCGCGGTCGACCGAAGCCGCGGCGGCTTTCGACTGGGGGCGCCGGCGCTTCGTCGAGGAGGGCCGTACGCTCGCCAGCCTGCATGCCGTGCCGTCGATCGTGCAGGTCTTCGACTTCATCGAGGAAAACGGCACGGCCTATATGATCATGGCCCTGGTGCAGGGCGAAACCCTCGAGAAACGCATAGCCGACGCAGGCTCGCTCGGACCGAGCGAGATCGACGCCATCCTATGGCCGCTGCTCGATGGGCTGCAGAAGGTGCACGAGGCGGGCTTCCTGCACCGCGACATCAAGCCCGCCAACGTGCTGCTGGCCGGTGACGGCAAGCCGGTCCTGATCGACTTCGGGGCGTCGCGCGCCTCGCTTGCCGATCGGACGGCGACGATGACCGCGATCTTCACGCCGGGTTACGCGGCGCCAGAGCAGTTCAGCTCCGCCAGGCAGGGGGCGCCGACCGACATCTACGGGCTGGGCGCCACGCTCTATCACGCCATCACCGGCGCGCCGCCGCCCAGCGCCGTCGATCGCTTGCTGCAGGATGACTGCGTGTCGCTCGCGCACCATTCACCGAACGGCTTTCCGCGCGGTCTGCTCGCCGGCATCGACGCCGCGCTTTCGCTTCATGCCGAGGATCGTCCGCAATCGATCGAGCAATGGCGCTCGCTCCTGCGTCGGGACCTCGAGGAGGTCGCGCAGACCGTGGTGATCGAGGCGCCGGAGCCGGCCACGCTCGCCGTGCCCACCAAGGCGACGCGCCGCGGCGCAACCTGGAAGTGGCTGGCGCTGGCGTCTGGCGTGGCCGTCGTGCTGGCGGTCGGCGACTATGCCCTCTCTTCCACACAGGCGCCTGTGACGTCAGTCGAGCCCGCGGTCGAGGCGACGACGGCTTCGATGCCGCAGGTGCCGCAAGGGGAGGCCGAGGAGGCGGCGCTTCGCCTCGGAATGGACGACCGCCGGCGCGTGCAACGGGCGCTCACCGTGCTGGGCTTCGACACTCATGGCTCGGACGGCGCCTTCGGTCCGAGGTCGCGCGAGATGATCGCGAGCTGGCAACGACGCCGCGGCCAGACGGCGACCGGATTCCTGACGGCCGACCAGCACAGGGACCTGCTGCGTGAAGCCAAGACCCTGCTCAATCGCGTCGAGGGAGAACGGAAGCCGGGAACGACACCGACACCGCCCGCCTCGGGATCCTTCGAGGCCAGCTATGGCGGGTCGCTGACCGCATCCGCGACCGGCGGTGGCCAGGCGGCGCTGCGTCCGGTCGAGGCCGACGTCGCGATCGCCGGCGGCTATCTGACCGGCCGGCTGAACCACCCCACCTGTGGCGCCCTGCCGGTGCTTCTGGCCGTCGACGCGTCGGGGACGATCGGTGGCAGCCTGCGCATTCCCGAAGCAGCCGGTTGCAGCCTGACGCAGGCCACGGCCAGCGGTCGGGTCAAAGGCGGAGCGCTGTCGCTCGACATCCGCGGTGTCGACGTGACGCTGCGCGGCACGCTTTCGACGCGCGGCGGACAGGAAACACGCGTCGAAACTCGCGAACCGGCGGGATTGCGCAGCAACCTTCCCTAAGCGGGCGTACGGACACCACAGGGCCGCATTTCATTCCCCAACGAGGTTGCTATGGCATGGACAGATTTCATGTTCCTGTCCCCTAGCGGAGGAGAGGAGCATGCAATGTGTTGTGTCCACGTAATCACGCTCTACGACCTCGGCGTGATCGACACCACGAGGACCTGGCTGTCGATCGCCGTCAGGTAGTCGCCGGTCTTGACGCGCGGCAGTTGTTCGCGGCCCGCCTGGGTGGTCACGCTGTAGGTGCGCACTTCGCCGCCAGCCGGATTGATCACCGAGATCGTACCGGCCGCAGCGTTCACGCCGGTGACCCACCAGTTCACGACCAGCTGGTCGGCCGACACGCTGGCGCCGGTCTTACCCATCGACGCGGTGGCGCTGACGCTGACGTCGCGGTCGCGCGGTGCCTTGGCATTGGGGCCGGCCAGGACGAAGGTCAGCCGATCCTCGAAGCCAACGGACACGTTCTCGCCGACCCTGGCGGCGTTGAAGTTGGTGAGCGACGGGCTCACCTTGCGCGTGGCCGTGGCGCCGTTGGTGAAAGTGAAGGTAACGGTGCCGGCGTTGGTGTCGACAGCGGCAATGCGCGCGTCGGCGTAGTAGGTCGTCACGGTCGAGATGCCGACGATCGGCTGGCTCGGGCTCTGGGCCGAGGCGCTGCCTGCGATCGAGAGCGCGCCGGCCACGGTCGCCGTCATCATCTGCCTTCTGCTGATCACGATGTCCCCCATGTGCGGTTCGATCCTCTGACCGGCTACTAGCATGCGGCCGGCCCGACGGGCTATGCCCTCACTGTTGCATCGAATGGAGGGTGGCACGATCACGGCCTATCTCGCGGCCGACGGATTCCTCGACCAGCTGGCCGAGGAGCTGCGGCGCGGCGGCGTCGCGGAGAGGTCGCGCCACGGCCGGCTGATCCTGGGCGAAGGGCCGCCGATCGCCGCAGCCTGGGCGGCCAACGTCTGGCACGACTGCGCCGAGCTGCCGGCTACGTCGATCGGCAGCGCGGCGCAGGCCCTGCGCGCCATCCAGCGCAACTGGGCGATGTATGCCCCGGTGCACCATCGGCGTGCCGCGCTGATCGCGGAACGCCTGCCGCACGTCTCGGCCAAGCCCGTGGTATTTCCCGCCGCCGCGCCGACCGCGCCGCTCGGCTCTTGGACGCTCCTGGCTGCGGACAAGCTGCTGGCGGCGGCGCGCTGCAGCGCGCCGTTCGCCAATGGCGACGTCGTCTTCGTCGAAGACCGCACCGGTCCGCCGAACCGCGCCTATCTGAAGCTGTGGGAGGCGCTGGTGCGCCTGGGCCGCTGGCCGCAACCGGGTGAGCGCTGCCTCGATCTCGGGGCGTCGCCGGGCGGCTGGACGTGGGCGCTGGCGCGGCTGGGCGCACATGTTCTGGCGATCGACAAGGCGCCGCTCGCGCCGCACGTCGCGGCGATGCCGGGGGTGGACTGGCGCGGCGAGAGCGCCTTTGCGCTGACGCCCGAGAGCGTCGGTCCGATCGACTGGCTGTTCTCCGATATCGTCTGCTATCCGGCGCGCCTGCTGCAGCTGGTCGAGCGCTGGCGCGCATCAGGCTTGGTGCGAACCTTCGTCTGCACCATCAAGTTCCAGGGCGCGACCGATCATGAAACGGCTGCGGCCTTCGCCGCACTTCCCGGGGCGCGGGTGATGCATCTGCACCACAATAAGCACGAGCTGACCTTTCTGCTCGAGGGGGGAGTTAGTGGCTGGCCACGAGGAAGCGGCAGTGCGGGACCCACGCGCCAAAATTGATCACAAGGCCATCCAAATTGTCGCAAGAGAGGGCCTTCGCCCTCGGGAGCATTGTGATCGTCCGAAGCGCCATGCCGGCACCGGCGCCGAGGACCGCTCGGGCGGCGAGCATGAACAGAGGGCGCAGCAAGAGAGAGTCCATGTCGGCGGTGCCGGAATGCGCCGCGCTATTGCAAAGTGCAAGACCGGCGTGAGGTTTCCTCCTTTGCATTGCATTTCGCAACGAGAGGACGGTTTTGTCCCAAGATGTTGTGTCGATAGCCTAGCGGATCAATATCTGGGTGGCCCCGACATGGCGTCCACCTTGCTGGCGGGGCAACAGAGGATGATTGCAAGGGGGTCGTCATGAGCCCATCGAACAGTGCCAGGGCCCGGGGGAGGCTGCGGCTCAGTCGACGGGGCTGGTCCGTGATCGCCGGCGGCGTCCTGTCCGTCGTGTTCGTCGTGATGGGTTCGATCCTCATGCTCTGGCGGGAACGCCAGACCGCCATCGAGGAATGGAAAGTCAATCTCTCGAACATGTCGAGCACTCTGGCCGCTTCGACCAACCAGACCATGAAGGCGGCCGATCTGGTGCTCAAAAGCATCCGCGACCGGGTGCACGATGCGGATATCACCAACGACGCGGAGCTGCGCCGCGAGATGGGTACTGCGGAGATTTTCGAGATGCTGCGCAACAAGGCGAGCAGCGTGCCGCAAGTCGACGTCGCCACCATCGTTGCCTTGAATGGCGACGTCATGAATTTCACACGCTCCTATCCGCCTCCGAAGATCAACCTGTCGGATCGCGACTACTTCAAGGCGCACATGGCCGACCCGAAGCTCGACGTCTATCTCAGCGCGCCGGTCAAGAACCGCGGCACGGGCACGTGGACGTTCTACCTCGCCCGCAAGATCAAGAGCCGGACGGGCGAGACCTTGGGGCTCGTCCTTGCCGGGATCGAGAGCAGCTATTTCCAGGAGCTTTTTACGGCGGTGAACATTGGCGACGAAAGCGCAGTCTCGTTGTTCCGCAGCGACGGCATCCTGCTCGCCCGCTTTCCCACGCGTGAGGAACTGATCGGCAAGTCCTTCGCGGAGCAGCCTGTGTTCCGCGACATCATCAGCCGCGGCAACCAGGCCGGCGCCGTCGTCACGAGCAGCCCGCGACTTGCCGACAGCTGGCTGAGCCAGATGCGTATCGTGGCCCCGCGTTTGACCAAGGATTACCCGCTGGTGGTCAACGTGACGGCGACGGAGGAGCTGATACTCGAGCTCTGGTATTCGACCGCCAGCTTTGTCGGGTCGGGCACCGCCCTGTTTGCCCTTCTCCTGCTCGGCCTCACGGCGTGGATCGCCACGCTGCTCACTCGCCAGGAGGCGACCATGGCCGATCTCGGGCGCGCCCGCGCCGACGCCGAGTCGGCAATGCAGGCCAAGACTGACTTCCTGGCGATGATGAGCCACGAGATTCGCACGCCCATGAACGCCGTCATCGGCATGTCGAACCTGCTGGCCGATTCGCGTCTCGAGCCGACCCAGAAGCGATACGTGCGAATTATCGCGGACTCTGCGGCGCACCTTCTCGAGATAATCAACGATATCTTGGATTTCTCGCGCCTCGAGGCGGATCGGATGGTGATCGAGAAGGCAGAGTTCGAGTTGCTTGCCCTGGCCGAGAGCGCCATCGACATCGCACGCGGCCTTCCGGGTGCGGACCGGGTCGACATCTCGCTGGCGTTCGCCGGCAACATCCCCCCGGTGGTGTCGGGCGACGGCGACAGGCTCAACCAGGTGCTGCTGAATCTGCTCGGCAATGCGGTCAAGTATACCGAGCGCGGTCTCATCACCCTGTCGGCCGCGATCGTCGAGCAGGATCCGGATACCATCGTCGTGCGATTCTCCGTGACGGACACGGGTGTCGGCATCGCGCCCGAGATTCAGGAGCGCCTCTTCCAGCCGTTCGAGCAGGGCGACGTACAGCTTGCGCGCCGCAAGGGTGGAACCGGCCTTGGATTGGCGATTTGCAAGCGCCTGGTCGATCTCATGGGAGGTCGAATGGGTGTCGACAGCAAGCCCGGCGAGGGCTCGACCTTCTGGTTCGAGCTTCCGCTGGGTCGAGTGGGGTCGCAGACCCTGCCGAAGAAGCGGCTGGCGCATGGATCGGTGTCGCCCACACGCAGCCTCAAGGTTCTCGTGGCCGAGGACACGCCGGCCAATCAGATCGTGGCCCGCGCCATGCTGGAGAAGCTCGGTCATCGGGTCCAGGTCGTCGCGGACGGGTCCGAGGCGGTGTCGGCGGTGTGCAACGGCACTTTCGACCTGATCCTCATGGACGTCCAGATGCCCACGATGGATGGCTACGAAGCGACGCGCCGGATTCGCGCGCTGGGGGGATCGGCTGCAGTCACGCCCATCATCGCCTTGACGGCTTTCGCCCAGGTCGCCGATCGCGAGAAAGCAATCGCCGCCGGCATGACGGACCATGTCAGCAAGCCCATTCGAATGGCGGATCTCGACGAGGCGATCGGCCGAAACGTGGCGCTCGACCCCGGTGAGAAGGCGAGCGGTAGCGAAGATGAGCTGGACAAGGCCGCGCTTGCCGAATTGTCTGATGCCGTCGGCGCAGAATCGTTCGAGCGTCTGGTCAATTCGTTTCTCGACGATGCCGGGCGCACCCTCGGCGAGCTTCGGACACAGGCCGCCAACCGTTCCCCGTCCGGCCTGCGGTCGGCCGCGCATCGATTGACTGGCCTGTTTGGCCAATTCGGTGCGATCCACGCCGCCGACGCCGCCCTTGCCGTCGAGCGCGCCAGCGACGAGGAGGTGTACGGCCGGTCCGAGCAACTGGTCGTCCGCGGCGAGGCGGCAATGGCGGCCATGCGCTCGGTACGGCAGAGCTCGCCATGACGTCGCCGGCCCGCTGCGCGAGCGCTCTTCTGGTGATCGATGCGCGAGGCGAGGTCCTGGGGACCAACGCGGTCGGCCGCTTCCTGCTGGAAGCCCACGATGGCATCCCTTCCCGTCTCGCCGCCGCCATTGCCGGAGGGGCGGACGCCGGGGTCTCGGGCACTTTCGAGAGCGCCGGGCGCATCATTGGATTCAGCGTCGAACCCCTGCCGGGCGCCAAAAATGGCGAGTTCGTCGCCGTGCTGAATGACATCTCCGCCCCGCCGGCAGCGCCGTCGCCGCTGTCGAGCGCCACCGAGCTTCTCCGCTCGGCCATAGAAGCCTTGCCCGACGGGTTCGTGCTGTTCGACGCCGACGATCGGATTGCCCTCTGCAACGAACGCTATCGCGAGATGTATCCCGAGAGCGCGGATCTGATCGCCATCGGGACATCGTACGAATACGGCCTTCGGGAAGGGGCGCGGCGAGGCCAGTATCCGGATGCCCTTGGACGCGAGCGGGATTGGATCGCCGAAAGGCTCAGGCAGCATCGCGAGCCGCGAGGGTCTATCGAGCAGCGTACGGCCAACGGGCGCTGGGTGCGCATTCTCGAGCGCAAGCTGCCCGGCGGGGAGACCGTCGGGTTGCGTGTCGACATCACCGAGCTCAAGCAACGCGAGGCAGCGCTCCGGCACAGCGAGGAGCGATCGCGGGCGACGATGGACGCGACGCCCGATTGCATCTTCTTCGTCGACGCTCAAGGCCACGCGGTCGACGTCAATCGGGCCATCGAGACCGTCTTTGGCTATCGGCGCCTCGACATCCTCGGGCGCTCGCCGATCGACATGGTGATTGCAGAACGTTTTCGTCCGGCACTCAGGGACGGGTTGCGGCGCTTCGTCGAGACCGGCGAGATGCCGGATGGTAGCGCCCGTCACGACATGAGGGGCCTGCGTGCAGACGGCTCGGAGTTCGACTGCGAGGTCACCATTACGGCGGCACCGTCGAATGACCGGGGTCTGATCGTCGCCTATGTGCGTGACATTTCCGAACGCAAGCGCCGGGAACGCGAGCTTCGCATGGCCAAGGAAGCGGCCGAGGTTGCCGATCGCGCGAAATCCGGATTCATCGCCAGGATGAGTCACGAGATCCGCACGCCAATGAACGCCATCATCGGCCTCGCGAGCCTGCTGGTCGAAACGCCACTGGATCCGAACCAGAAGCAGCACGTCCTCATGATCGAAAGATCGTCGAACCACCTTTTGGCCATCGTCAACGATATCCTCGATTTCTCGCGCCTCGAGGCGGGAAGATTCGAGCTCGAGTCCGGGCCATTCGACCTGGGTGACCTTGTCGAAGGGGCCGGGGCCGTGGCGCGCGGCCGGCCGGGGGCCGCGCGCCTCAGGATCGCGACGGTGCTGGCCGATCGCGTGCCGAGCCGGCTGCGGGGCGACGCGAGGCGCATCAATCAGGTTCTGCTCAATCTTCTGGGTAATGCCGTGAAGTTCACGGACAGCGGGACGGTTACGCTGTCGTGCACCGTGCTTGCGCGGCATCACCGCTCCGTTCGCCTGCGCTTCGCCGTGGAGGATACGGGAATTGGAATCCTGCCCGAAGCACGGCCCCTTCTGTTCCGGCCTTTCGAGCAGGGCGGTGTTCCCGCCGGTCGCCAGATCGAGGGAACGGGGCTCGGATTGGCTATCTGTCGGCAGCTCATCGAGCTCATGGAGGGGCGCATCGGCGTCGACAGTCAGCCTGGAAAAGGATCGACATTCTGGTTCGAGCTCGATCTCGACGTCGTGGCGGACGCGCCGGAGACGCTAGGTACGAATGCTGGGGCGGGGGTTGGTCAACGGTCACTGACGATCCTGGTGGCCGAGGACATGCCGGCCAACCAGCTCGTCGTGCGCGCGTTGCTGGAAAGGATGGGGCACCGCGTTCAGATCGCCTCGGACGGCGGCGCAGCCGTCGAGGCCACGAGGTCCCGCCACTTCGACCTCGTCCTGATGGACGTCCACATGCCGATCATGGACGGGTACCAGGCGACCAGGGCGATCAGGGCGCTGGGTGGACCGGCCGCCGCCGTTCCAGTCATCGCCGTCTCTGCCTTCACGGAGCCAGGCGAGCACGAGCGCGTTCGGGCGGCGGGAATGACCGGGCACTTGCGCCGGCCCATCACGGCGGCCGAGCTCGCGTCCGTGATCGAGTGTACGGTCGGCCGCGCCAGGCCCCCGCACCCTCCGCTCGATCAGGCGGCGACGAGCTTCGTCGATTTCTCGGCACCGAGGCGTTTTCAGGGCTAATCGCGCGCTTTCGGCAGGATGCAGCGGACTCGCGGCGCGAGATCGATACGGCCGAGCGCGCTGGCGATATCGCCCGGGTTCGCAAGCCCTCTCGCCGGCTCACCGGATTGTTCGGCCAGTTCGGCGCCCGCAGGTAAGTTGCGCCCTCCTCATTGCGAGGTCATCGGGATCGTCGGCCGTGGCAGGCGCCCGAGAAGCGGGGCGCCGAAGATGCGGGCGAACTCCGCGGCGTGGCGGACGACAGGATCGAACATCTCGGCCAGAAACGTCAGGGCGCAACCCAACGCCAGCCCAGCGACGAGTCCTCCGAGCACGAACAGGATCCGCGGCGGAGAGGCCGGCTGAGACGGATCGCCGGTCGCGTCGGCGACCTTGATGCGTTCCGGCGCCTCGAAGGTCCCGAGCGCGCCGGTCACGCGCGCCAACTCGTAGCGCTTGGCCAAAGCATCGTGCGCCTCCCGTGCCTGGACGAGTGCGCGCTCCAGCTGCTGCAGCTCCTGCTCGATCGAGCCGGACGCCGCCATGCCGGCCTGCAGGTCGGCCATGGACCGGCGGAGCTGCTCGACGTCCTGGGTGAGCGCGGTGCGCCTCGACTGCGCTTCCTGCAGGTTCTGCATCTGAGTCACCAGCAGTGGCGGCGCGTTGCGATCGCCCTGGGCCAGTCCGGCGGCGATGTTCCACAGTCGATCGATGTCCTGGGTGTCGATGCTCTTGCTCGCCTCGAATACCTGGCGACGCTCGTCCTGCAACCGCTGCAACTTGCGCTCAGCCGCGATCACTTCCGAATGATCACTGGTGTAGCGCACGCGCAGCATCGCCAGTTCTCCCGAAACCTGCACGATGTCCTGCTCGAGGCGGCCGATGACCGGATTGGTGCCGACGAGGCGCTTGCGCAGGTCGGCGAGTGCTGCATCGGCCGCTGCCAGCGCCATCGTCTTCTCCTCGAGCTTGCTCTTCAGCTCGATGAGCCTGGTGACGCTGCTCGCGTAGACCGACGGCAGCAAGCCGGCGTTCACGGTCTTGAAGGCCGAGAGACTTTTTTCGGCGATCTTGAGCTCCTGCTGGCGCTGCTCGAGTTGCTGGGCCAGGAACTTTTCGCTCTCGCCGACAGCCGACCGCTCGGGCGCGACGAGGCGCTCGACAAGCCGGTTGGCAATGGCCTCCAGGGTACGACCGAGCCCTTCAGGCCGCGGACCGCGCAGGCGCATCTCGAGAATGTCGTTGCCGACGAGATCGACGGTTATCGCCCCCGACAAGGCCCTGACGGCCTGCTCGCGGTCCTTGCGGCTCGACCGATCGTTGACGCGGCCGAGATCGATCGCCACCTGGCCCAGCACGTGATCGCTGTGCAGCAGGGCCTGCAGCGTCGGCATGCGTTCCTTGACGTTGGGGCCGATCGAGAAATCGCGCATGAAGGGGTTCAGCTTCGCCGGCTCCTGGATCACGATGGTCATGCTGGCCATGTAGACCTTGGGCAGGACCATCGAGGCGACCAGGCCGAGGACCGGCAGCACGACGAGCGGAACCACGATCAGTCGCCGCCGTCGCCACGCTGCGGCGATGAGCAGCAGCAGCACCTCGTGTGGAGAGCGAGACATGGCCCTGTCCGGCGCAGGCTGTCGTCTACCGGCTACCGGTCGCGAACTCGACGCGAACCGTGTCGGCCTCGATGCGGGGCGAGTAGTCGCGTGTGCGGACGAGGCTCTCCGGCAAGGCTTGGTCGACTGCCTGCGAGCGCTTCTCGGCGACCAGCAGTTTTTCGAAGGGAGCCCCTCCTGCGGGCGGGCCGGCGACGATCCGGGCGGAACTGGTCGTCGCCTTGTGCAGGGTCACGGCAGCATCGAGCCGCGCGCGCTCGTCGGCCGTGAGGTCGCTTGTCGTTCCGGCGAACCGCACGATCACGCTGTTGGGAGCGACGGGGAGAGGCGGCAGGGGCGGAGCCTCGGACCTGGAGGTCCCTTCGGTCGAGTCACCGGCTGTCGTCGCCGGCCGTGCCTGCGTGTTGAAGCTCGCCCACAGCGGGTGCACGCTCCCGGGGGCTGCGGCCGGTTCGCGGACGACGCTTGGCGGTGCGGGCGACGGGGATGCCGGCGCGACGGCGACCGTTTCGGCCGCACCGTCCGATGCCGGCGCGGTGACGCCGCCGTCGGCAGGGCCGGCCTTGCCCGAGCCGGACGGGAGCGGAGTCGGCGGCGGCAACTTTCCGCCGCGCACCTTGGACAGCATTTCATCCACCGAGACAGCCTTGGCGTCGGGGCCCTTCTGCGCGGCCTTGTCCTCGGCGGCGATGCTGGCACGCAGGCCGACCGGAATCAGGTCGGCGGGATTGGATCCGGCGCAGGCCCCTGCACCCAAGGCCGAGATCACGACGACGGCGAGACGAATTCGTTGAAGCAACATGCGAAGGCTCCTGCTGTTGGTTCGCCTTACTTCAAGGTCCGTGCCAGGCCCTCGATCAGCCGACGCAGCCTGTTCATCTCGGCTGCGGTCAGTCGGCTGGCCGGCTGCCAGCGCTGGCCCAGGCGATTCGCGATGTCCCGGCGCACCGATGAGCCGGACGGGTGGTCATCGAGCCAGGCGAGCCAACGCTGATCGACAAGTCCCTCGGCCATCTCGATCACGATCTCGTCGATGTCCGGTGTCGGGGCGCAGATGGTCGGCATCGGCGGAAGGGCCTGGACATCTCCCTCGCGACCATCCGTCGGATCGAACGGATCGGCCGTCGGCATCCGCGCATGCCACTGGAGGTAGCGTGTCGCCGTCGAGCGCCATAGCCAGAAACCCGCAGAAAATCTGGCTTTTCCCGTGTTGTAGAGCCACACCTCGCGGCCCTTGCCGAGCGCCTCGCGCAACTGCGAGATATCGAGGCCGTAGCCCTCGTTCAGCAGCGCGACATCGAACAAAGGCAGCAGGCGCGCGTCGGCCGGGCTGTTGAGATGGCCGGCCAGGCGCGCCGACGGCGCAGCGGACCGGATGGCCGATACCCAGGCGTCGAGTCCCCGTCCTCCCTGGTCCGGATTGCCGGGCTCGTCCGCGACGCTCCAGATCGGTGGCGGCAACTGGCTCGCCCGCAGCTCGGTCTCGGCGCGCGCGATCGCCTGCGCGCTGCCCTCCGGGCCGAGCTCTGCCAGGGCGCGCTTGGCGGCGGCGTAGGCCAGCCAGGGCCGGCTCGTTGCAGTTTGCAACGCCAACCGCGACAGGGGGGCGAGGTCGGATTCGCGATTCGCGAGCGGGGCTGGCAGAGGCGGGGCGTTGCCATGGATTCCCAGGTTCGCCAGGAAGGTCATGTCGCAACCCAGCTGTCGAGTTGCGTCGCCGGCTGTCTCGGCGAACCAGGTGAGATGGACGGGGGGTTCGAGGTAGAAGCCGGCCGGCTTTGGTGCCGGGGGCAACATCGCCCGGAGGACCTCGACCTCGAACGGGATGCGCGTGGGCGTGCCACCGACGACGAAGGCCAGGCTGCCGCTGTACCGCCCCGGCGCGGCACCAACGTCAGCGGCGATCCACAGCAGATGACGGGTCGGCGGATCGGCCTGGGCCGCCTCGAGGCGCAGACCGGCGCGCAGCGAGCGGTCGTCGGGACGCAGCAAGTTGCCGCCGGTGCTCTCGCGACCGAGGCGCCATTGCGCGGTCCACAGCGATCCCCGAAGGAAATTCCCGGCTTCGCCGTCGAAGCGCAGCTCGAACGGCAGGTCCGTTGCTGCCACCGGGCTGCGCAGGAAGAATTCGAGCCGACGGCCGGTCCCGGGCGCCAGCGTGATGGTCTGTCGGTCGAACTCGCGCTCGCCCACGGCATAGGTTGCCGGCGCGTCGGCCGATGGAGACGGTCGCGGCGGCGCAACCACGGGCCACGCGTTAACAAACCAGTCGCGGCGTCGCCGGGTCACTTCTGCCAGGCCCGCCGTCGAGCCGACCGGCTCGATCAGCACGCCGGCGAGAAACGTCGCGGCCGGCGAATCGCCCGCCAGCTCGACGATGATGCCGTCCTTTCCTACGGGAACGTCGACGGTGACTTCGCCGCCACGATGGCGACCGTAGGTCTGCCAGGCGTCGGCGCCCGGCTGATAGTCGCTATCTTTTGCCCGCAGGTAGCGCTGCGCGATCCACTGGGGGCCTGTCATGGTCTGGTCGAGGACGTCGACCCCGTTCACGCGCACCCGCCGGCGCAACGGATGCGGCAGCGTCTCCCATTCGCCGACATCCTCGAGCCACAGGGTCACCGAAGCGCGCTCTGCCTCCCACGGCAACTGCAGCCTTTCCACCCCCCGCAGGCCGCCAGCGAGCAGCGGATCGACGCCGGGTCGCCGGATCGCCGTCGGCCGGCCGGCGAGAATGCGCCGATCGTCGGGGCCGATCCGGGTGAAGCCGGCCAGCAGCGGCGCTTCGGGCGCCCCCAGACTGTACCCCGCAGTGCCGCGGGGCAACGGTATTGCCTGCTCGAACCGGAACGCCTCGACCGTGGCGTGCCCGTGGCCGGAAGCGTTGAACAGATGAACGGCGCGCAACCCTTCGTATCTCAGGGGCCGGCCGCCGGATGTGCGCAGGCCGCGCAGCGGCAGCTCCCAGCTGAACTTTCCGGGAGGTACCCGGCGCTCCTCGTTGACGCGGCTGGCGTAGCCGTCGGACCAGTCGTCGTCGATGCGCAGCACCAGGGTCACCGGCTCGTTGGCCTCCACTGTGCCGCGGGCGACCAGGATCGGCGCTGTCTCGGCGGTGAAGGCGACTTCCACGTCGACGTGGATGGGCAGCGGTCCGGTAGGCAGTTCCGTGGCCAATGCCGGGGCGACCAATCCAACCCAGCCCAGGATGAGCAGAAGCAAGCGCTGCATCACAGGCCCGCCAACGCCTGGTCGAGCTCGGTCGCGCGTTGCTCCCAGCTCTCATCGCGGACCGCCGATCGGCGATAGACGTTGCGCCGGGTGTCAGCGGCGGCATTGCGAATCGCGGCCACGAATCCGGCAGCCGACGGCACCACCTCGACCAGGTCGAGATAGGGCCTCAGGGCCGGGAAGGGGGTCGAGACGATCGGCGTGCCGGCAGCGAGATACTCGCGCAGCTTCAAGGGATTGCAGGCGCGGATCTGCGGCGTGTCTCGAAACGGCAGCAACGACACCTGCCAGTGCTGGACGTAGGCCGGCAGGTCGCCATGGTCTCGGGCTCCGACCAACCTGACATTCGGCAGGCCACGCAGGGCATCGACGTTCGTGCGGACCTCGCCGATCAACAGAAAATCCCAGTCGGGCAGCCCGCGTGCCGTGTGGGCCAGCAGTGAAACATCCAGCCAGTCGGAGATGCTGCCGTAGAATCCGGCCACCGGCCGGCCTCGGCTCAGATCCTCGGCTATCGTGGCCGGCCGGCCGAAATGCGCGATATCCGCTCCGTGCGGCAGGAGCAGGGTGCGGCTGGCCGGGAATCGCGCCGCGAGCTCCGGGCTCGCCGCGACGATGAGATCGGCGCACTCGACCAGCTCCTGCTCCAACGCGGCAACCGGCGTGTGGTCGACCCCGGACAGGGCCGAGAAGTCGTCGCCGCAGTAATAGACGACCGCACGTTCGTCGAGGGCGCCGACCAGCGTCGCCGCCGTCGGCAGGGAGGTCCACAGGATAGGCCGTCGCATTCCGCGGCGATCGAGGGCACGCCGCACCTGCCAAGCCAGCGTGCGACGGTTCGTCCAGGCGGCGAGGCGGCTGCCCGGCCACGACACGGCGAGCGGAGGCACGATGGAGAGCGACTCGGGGCGCGTCACGGTCGCTGCGCCGCCGGCCCGCCGTCGCGCGAGCTTGTCGACGACCCGTCTGATGTCGCCCAGGTTGGCGCGCGGCCGGCGAAGGCCGATGGAGTTCACCCAGACCACACGCCTTCTTTCTGCGAGGCGCTTCACGAGGTGCTGCGTCGAGCTCGGGTGGCGGCCCCAGTCCTCGCCGAAGACGACGAGATCGGTGCTGGTATCATTGCTCATGTCAGCTCCGATCGCGGGCCTTCGAGGTTGCGGATGATTCGCGCGGGCACGCCGGCGGCCAGCACGCCAGGCGGCAGATCGCGAGCGACCACGCTGCCGGCGCCGACGACGGTGCCGCGTCCGATGGTCACGCCGGCGAGCACGGTGACGCCGGTGCCTAGCCAGACGTCGTTCTCGAGCACGATGTCTCCGATCTGATCCTCGGTGTCGGGCCGCCCTGCCGCGCGATCCGCGGCGTCGAGGGGATGGCCCGGATAGCCCGCAAGCAGTGTGCGCCCGGCGATACGGACGTTGTCGCCGATCACGACGCGCCGCCCGACGGCGACGGTGGTCTGCCAGCCGATGTCGACGTTGCTGCCGACAGCGAGCTCCGCCCGCTGGGCGCCGCCGCGGCCGGTGAAGGTCGTCTGCCCCGACACCCTGGTGCCGTCGCCGATCGAGATGTCGACGGGACCCATGACCAGCGGCATCCCGCCGTAGAGATAGAGTCCGCTCGCTGGCCGGGTGAGGCGCGACTGGAAGAGCGGCGTGTACCAGAGAATGCGCAGCAGCCCCGAGCCGGCATGCCGGGCGCCGAGATACAGGGCGAGCAAGGGTCGGTGAAGCGCCGGAATCACCGGCAGCGAGCAGCCGCGCAGGCGGCGCGCGAGCCGGTACGCGAGCGCGGCGAGCGGATGCTCGCGGCGTTTCACCCATTGCCGCAGGGTCATCGTGGCGCTCATTCGACGGTCACCGACTTGGCGAGATTGCGCGGCCGGTCGACGTCGACGCCGCGCTGGACGGCGACGTGATATGCGAGGAGCTGCAGCGGCACGGTCGCCACGATCGGCTGGACGAGCTCGGCGCAGTTCGGAATGGTGAGTGCTCCCGATGCGACGTCCATCAGGGAGAGGATGCCGTCGCGGTCGCCGACCACCGTGATGCGGCCGCCGCGCGCGGCGATCTCGCGCACGTTGGACCCGGTCTTGTCCAGCAGGTCGCCGGAACAGGCGAGCGCTACGACCGGCATGCCTTCCTCGACGAGGGCGATCGGCCCGTGCTTGAGCTCGCCGGCGGCAAATCCCTCGGCGTGGATGTAGCTGGTCTCCTTCAGCTTCAGGGCTCCTTCGAGAGCCACCGGGAACAGCGCGCCACGCCCGACGAACAGCGCACTGCGTGCATCGCGGAAGGACTCGGCCATCTCCTGGACGGCCGCCTCGCTGTGCAGCGTCGCCTCGATCGTGGCCGGCATCTGATCGAGTGCCTTGAGGCTCTGAAGGATGTCGGCTTGGAGCGCCGCGCCTCGCCGCTCGGCGAGATCGACGGCCAGCCTTGCCAGCACGAGCAGCTGAGCCATGAAGGCCTTGGTCGATGCCACGCCGTTCTCGATGCCGGCATGCAGCGGAATGAAGCCGTCGGCGTCGCGCGCCAGCGTGCTGTGGACGGCGTTGACGAGGCCGAGCGTTGGACAGCCTGCTTCCTTCAGCCGGCGCAGGCAGGCCAGCGTGTCGGCCGTCTCGCCGGATTGCGAGATCAGGATCGCGAGCTCCCCGCTGTCGGGCGGCGGCAGAGGCCGGTAGCGATATTCCGAGGCGATCTCCAGATCGGTACGGATCTTCGCCAGACCTTCGAACCATCGCTTGGCGACGCTCGCCGCGTAGTAGGACGTGCCGCAGGCCACCATCGTGATGCGCCTGATGCGCCGCGGCGGCAGCGGCAGGAAATTCGAGAGGGTGCCGACGTCGAAATACCGGTCGTTGATCAGGCTGGCGACGCGCGGTTGCTCGTAGATCTCCTTCAGCATGTAGTGCGCGAACCCGTCGAGATCGAGAACCGTCGCGTTGCGGTCGACCTCGATGACACGGCGGTCGGCGACAGCGCCGACGGCATTGCGGACCACGAGACCGTCTCGTCCGACCTCGGCGATGTCGCCGTCCTCGAGACACACGGCCCGTTCCGCCAGACCGGCCAGGGCGCTGGCGTCCGATGCGAGGTAGCCACTTCCGTTGCCGATGGCCGCGACGAGGGGACTGCCGCGGCGCAGGCCGTACAATCGGTCCGACCGACGATCATGAAGGGCCGCGATGGCGTAGGCACCTTCCAGCGCCTTGTCCGTCGCGCGCAGCGCGGTCTCCATCGATGCCCCTTCCGCGACCTTGCGGGCGACCATCCAGGGAATGACCTCCGTATCGGTGTCGCTGCGCAGAGTGCAGCCCGATGCCGCGAGCTCTGCGCGCAGGGCGCGATGGTTCTCGACGATGCCGTTGTGCACGACGGCAATGCCCGGCGCCATGTGCGGATGACTGTTGCGCTCGTTCGGCTTGCCGTGCGTTGCCCATCGCGTATGTGCGATGCCGATCTTGCCGGCCGGCTGTTCAGCTGCCACGCGGCCCGCCAGCGATTCGACGCGACCGACGGCGCAGACGCGACGCAGGCCTTCGGCCTCGATCGTCGCGACGCCGGCCGAATCGTAACCGCGATACTCGAGTCGCCTCAGCCCTTCGACGAGCGTGGAGGCCACTGCGTTGGGGGCAATCGCGCCAAAGATGCCGCACATCCTTCGTTCTCCCGTGATGTTGTACTCGCGCGTCGGTCTGCACGATGCGGGCCACGCCAACGCAGCGGAAAAGGCCGCAAAAACCGGGTCTCTCAGCCGATCGCGGCTGTCTTGCCGGCATCCTGCGTGGCGTTTCGCAACGCTTCTCTCGCGTATTGCGAAGTCGCCGCACTGAGCGCGAGCAGGATGTAGAAAGGCCAGGTGAATCCCTGGGTGAGAAAGGTCCCCGAGACGCAGAAGCCGACGATGCCGGCGGGAAGCGCCAGCGACATCTCGCGCACGTGGGGCGGCAGCGCCTGCCGATGTGCCGACGTCTGCGTGCGCCATGCCGTGCGTGCGGTGAGCACGATCATGACGAGGAAGGCGATGAGGCCGGGAAAGCCGGTCTCGCCCAGCACACCGAACCAGGTGCTGTGGACGGCGTGATTCATGCCGTCCCAGTGACCGGAGTAGAAGAAGTAGTTGGACGTGAAGTTGTCGAGGCCGACGCCCGTCAGGGGACGGCCCAACGCCATTCGCCACGCCGCTCCCCAGGCATAAAGGCGACCCATCGACGACTCGTCGATTCCCGACTCGGCTGCGCCGCCCGACGATCGTCCCGAAATGCCCGCTGCGGCGAACAGGCCGAGCAGCGCGAGGAGGCCGATGGCGATCAGCACGGCCTTCGACTTTATCATGCGCGAGCCGAGGACCCCGGCCACCGCGACCGCACCCATCAGGCCGCCGCGGCTCTGGGTCGCGATGATGGCTGCGAAGATGAGCATCGCTCCCGCCAGCCCCAGCAGCAACGATAGGCGCGAGGAGCGTCCGATCACCAGCGCGCCGGCGAAGCTCAAGGGAAAAAGCAGGACCAGGGACAGATCGTTGGGATCGCCGAGCACCGACCTGATATCGCGTGCGATCGTGACGCGCGTACCTTCGACAAGACCGATCCCGTTCAACTTGTTGTAAAGCGCTACCGACGCGATGAGCATGCCGGCGACGATGATCGCCCGCGACGCCAGCGCGAAGTCGCTCGGCCGGCGCGCCAGCCAGGAGATGACAAGGACCATCGCGTAGATTTTCACGTACGTGGCCGTCCAGTAAGCCATTGCCGTCGGCCGGCTCGTGGCCGTGAAGACGCCGATGGTCACGAAGACGAAGAATACCGTGAACGCGGTGAGCTCGCGGCTCCAGTAGGGCGAGATGGTCCGCGTGCCCATGACCCGCCAGGCAAGTATTGCGATCGTAGGGGCGGCCATCAGCTGCGGTATGCGGAGCGGACCAAGCGCAGGAAACGCCTCGTGAATGCGGAAGAAGGAGAAGATCACGAAGACGAGGCAGAGCAGGAAGGGAAAGCGGAAGGCAACGGCTACTGCGAAGGGGGCGAGCGCCACGGCGATGGCGGCCGCGATCCCCAGCGCCTGGGGCACGGGGGCGACAAGCGGCAGGAAGAGCAGGGCCGAAGCCGTCAGCACGAGCAGGAGCGCGGGCAGCGGAAACGTCGCCCTGCGCACGTTCGCCTGAGCCTCGGGCAATGGCCGCCCGATCACGAGGCGAAGGCTCGTTGCAGGTCGGCACGCTTCAGCATCCCCAGCACTCGGCCCAGGGCGAGAAACGGCAAAGGAAGGATGACGGAGATGACGGCCGCCGCCACGGGATTCGCGGTCCATGTGCCGAGCCAGACGGCGGTCGCGCCCACGACGACGAATGTCGTCATCGGCATCGCACGATACGGGATGGGGGCAAAGCGATGGCCGACGACCAGGAAGCCCAGCACCCGGGCGCCCTGGGCGAGCAACGTTGCCGCAATCGCCCCCTCGATGCCGCTCGCGGGAATGAGGAGCCAGTAGCCGAGGATCGCCGCGGCAGCACCCACGGCGTTGACCGCCGTGACGCACCACGCCGTTCGACGGACATAGCAGCCGACGTTCAGCAGGCTCGCCGTTTCGTTGAGGGCACACGCGGCGACAAGCCACGGGATCCATGTCGCCGCCGGCGCATAGGAAGGCGGCAATACGAGGCGCACGAAGGCTGGCCCGGCGATTGCAATGCTCGCGGCTCCCGCGATCAGCATGGCGAAGCCCAGCGCCACGGCGTCGGCGCTGCGTTGCAGGCCGTCGGGCTCTCCCAGCACGCGCAAGCGCCGGGCGTACCACCAAAGTCCGAACGGCTGCACGGCGAACGCGGTCGCGAGGCCGATCTTGCCGGCAATGCCGTACTGGCCAAGCTCGGCGATGGACACGTGGTCAACCAGGAACCACCGATCGCAGCTGCCGAGCGCAAAGGCGGCCATTCCCCCCAGCAAGAGAGGCAGGCTGTAGCCGCGCAGCCACGACAAGGACTCCTGCGAAATCTCGACGCCGGTCGCGCGCCATTGCATGACGAGCAGGGCGGTCGCCAGACCGAGCTCGGCCAGTGCCGAGCCGGCCAGCACCGATTCGGCTCGGGGCGCGATGGCGATGAAGCCGGTGATCAACAGCAATTGCAGGCCCGCCCGCAAGGCCACGAAGGCGAGAAACAGCAAGGGGCGGTGTCGGAGACGGAGCCATCCCAGCGGTAGTTCGACCAGCCCGCCGACGGCGATGGCCGCGAGCGACAGGCGCAGGACCAGCGGCTCGACCGGGAGGGGCAGAATGGACAGGATGGCCGGCGTCGCGAGTTGCAGGAGGATGCCGCACGCCGCGGCGAGGGAAAGCGCGAGCCCGGCCACGGCTGCGGCCTGCCGACGCTGCTCCTCGCGCGACGGCGTCATCCCGGCGAAGCGGAACAGCGTGTCGGCCAGCCCGAAGGAGAGGACCAGGCCGACGAACTCCAGCGCGCTCGAGATCAGCTCGAGGCGGCCGTACTCGGTGGGCGGCAAGTGCGCGGCAACCCAGGGCATCAACGCGAGCGACACCCCCTTGGCGAGCACGAGGCTGGCGCCGTAGGCGAGCGGCGCCACGGCGAGTGATGCGAAGCGCATGTCGTCACGCAGCTTCGATCGACAGCGACAGCCGGCGTGCCTGCGTCGCGAGCGAAAATTGCTGCTCTACTTTGAGCCGCCCGGCCATGCCCATCGCGCGCCGCGCGCCGGGGTCCATTGCGGCCATGCCATCGAGCGCCCTTGCCAGTGCGCCGATATCTCCGGATTCCACCAGGATTCCATTGTCGGGGCCGACCATTTCCTTGGTCCCCATGAATCGGGTGCCGATCACAGGCAGACCCATGGCCATGGCTTCCTTGATGACGACCGGACCGGTATCGCGTTCGCCATTTCGAGCCATGCGAAACGGGGCGATCAGCGCGGCATACTTCGGACCGTTCTCGACGATCCAGGAAGCCGGACGCGCGCCCAGCCAGCGCAGCCGGTCGGCGCCGAGGTGCAGCCGCATGGCCAGCTCGCGCAAGTGGGCACGCAACGGGCCGTCACCCACGATGTCGACGCGGACCGATGGCGCGGTTCGCGCAAGCGCCAGAAGGAGGTCGTCGTAGGCTTTCTGCTCGACGAGCCGGCCGATTGCCAGAAAGCGGTCCGTCGGTGTGCAGCCCTCGTACGGCCGGAATCGGCCGGGGTCCGTTCCGCAGGGGACGCGAACCGCCCGTACCCCGGGCTGAAGGCTCTCGAAGTCTCCCACCATGTCGTTGCACGTGCCGACGACGAAGTCGACCGCCGCCAGCTTCGCGGCGAGATCTTCCGGTTCGGAGTAGATGTCGTGTCCATGGCCGACGAACGAGACGGAAGCTCCGATCCAACGAGCGGCAACGATGGCGTGCGCCGCGGCGCCGCCGGCAAAGTGCGCATGAAGATGCGAGCAACCGGCTCTTCGCATCACGCTCGCGATCTTCAGGGCATTGACCAGCAGCGAGAGGGAAGGCAGCGAGCGCTGTGCCAGGAGGAACGAGAGGGCCCGGTCCAATTGGCGCGACGGCCGCATGGCAGCGCGCGCGGCGTCGCTCAGCGAGATGTCCTTCAGGGCAATCGATTGCGCGGCCAAGGTCCGGTCTTCGGCCTGCGCCGGCCCATCGAGCAGATGCATGATGACCGGCACCACGCGATGACCCTGCGCGCGCATGGCACGTATCTCGTTGCCGACGAACGTCTCGGAAAGGGCAGGGAAGTCGGCGAGCACGTAACCAATCGTCTTCATGGCGGCCTCCATGGCCTGGAACCTGCAATTGAATGCGCATCAGACAGCAAGCGATGTGCCAGGGAGTCTCCAGTCCATGAATCCGATCTGCAGCATCATCATTCCAACTCGCAATTGCCTGCCCTATTTGAAGGCCGCCTTGGCGGCCGTGCGCGTGCAGCAGATCGACGGTGTCGAGATCATTGTCATCGACGACGGGTCGACAGATGGCACGGGAGACTGGGTGCGCCGCTTCGATGCAGGACGCAGCACCCTGCGCGTGATCGACGGTCCCGGCGCAGGCCCCGCGCGTGCACGCAACATCGGCCTGGCCGCGGCAAATGCCGGCCTGATTGCGTTTCTCGACGCCGACGACGCCTGGCTCGCCGGCAAGCTCGCGCGCCAGCTCGCCCACCACGCCGCTCGTCCCGAGGTCGTGCTGTCCTTCACGAACTACCTCCACGTCGACGTGCGTGGGCGAAGCCACGGCACGTGCTTCGATTACTGGGGACTCCGGCTCGAGTCCGGCGATAGATCGGGGTTCTGCGAATTGCTCGATGCCGAAGCCGCGATTCTGGAAAGCAATCCGGTCGGCACCTCGACCGTGATGGCCACGACGCGCGATTTGCAAATTGCGAACGGTTTTGCGGAACATTTGCGTTCCGCGGAGGATTGGGACCTGTGGTTGCGGCTCGCCGCGAGAGGCGCCGTGACCGGCACCGACCGGGTGCTTGCCCACTACCTGATGCATCGTCCCGGCAACCTGACCGGCGCTCTCTGCGATCGGGTCGATTCGCTGCATCAGATCGGCAGCCGTTACGAGGAGCGAACGGGGCGTTCCTTTCGCAAGGCACGACGGGCCCTGAAAGCCAGGATCGCCGAGGCGGAAAGCGATGCAGCATACGCGGCCGGAGAGGTCGTTGCGCCGCTCGCCGGCCGCCTGAAGGCGTTGGCGCTGAGGCCGTCGATCCGGCTTGCGCGCGAAAGCGCTCTTGCCGCGCGCGACGTGGTCTGCCGCACAGTGCGGCGCTAGAATTCGCAAATGCGCCTTCTTGACGAGACTGTACCGGCCAGCCTGATCGGCGTCTCGACCTTGCGGCGAGCCTTGCGCCTGCGTCTCGTCGAGCTGCGGCTGGCGGGATCGTTGATCGATGATATCCAGCTCGCCGTTGCAGAGCTGGGCAGCAATATCGTCAAGCACGGGAGGCCCAGCGCCTCCCGCCTTCGCCTGCTCGTCGGCCTCCAGAGGGACCTTCTGCGCGTCGATCTCGAGGATGACGGCGGCTCCTTCGATGCGCTCGAGCGAACCCTGCGCGAGGCTCCCAAAGCGAGGAACGACGCCAGGCTATCGAACATGGGGCTGGATTTCGTCCGCGCCGGGATCGATTCGCTGCAGTACCGACCCGGAACGCCCAACCGCACGGTTTTGCTGCGCCGCCTGCATGGACGGCGCCGCCGAATCCTGCTGATCGAGGACGACGCGGTATTGCGTGACCTCTACGGCGAGATGCTGGCCCGCCAGTTCGATCTCCAGAAGGCCGCATCGCTCGATGAGGCGCGCGCGATCGCGCGGCAAGAGTCGTTCGACCTCATCATTGCCGATCTCCATCTCGCAGACGGCAAGGGCAACGAGGCGGCATCCTGGTCGCAGGCCGACGACGGTACGCCACCTGCACCCCTGATCATTCTCACGGCCGATCAGCGCCCCTCGGTCCGGACTGCATTGGCACGCGAAGGCGTCGACGCCGTCCTTCACAAGCCGGTGACGGCGCGAGACCTGCTGGCGGTCGCGCGAGGTTCACTGGCGCGCGCCGCCCGGCAGCGCGCCTCCGCGCTCACCGCGCTCGGCGCGCTGTTGAACGGCCGCGATGTGACACGAACCGACATCGCCCGCCACGGCTGGGACATGGTGCGGGGCGGGCAATCGGCGGGCCTGGGAAGCGGGGACTTCATCCTGGTTCTCGAGGGCCCGGAACAAACCCGCGTTGTCCTCGCCGATGCCATGGGGCATGGTCTGAAGGCCGCCGTCTCCACGCTCGCCTTGACCGGCGCGCTGCGGGCACTGAACGCGATCTCCAACTCCTCTCCACCGCGTCTCCTGTCGGCCCTCAACAGCGCCATGATGGCTGACGACGCGCTCGGGCGGCTCCTGGCCACCGTCCTGGTCATCGACCTGTTCCCGGGGGGGCGGTTCGAGGTCGCGACTGCAGGGCACCCGGCGCCTCTCGTGGTGTCGCGCCACGGACTCCGCCGCGTCCCTGCGAGCGGTATATTGCCCGGGCTGGTGAAGGACGCGGAATTCAGTGCGGCCAGCGGAGTCCTGGGGGTGGGCGAACGATTGATGCTCCTGACAGATGGCGTCGAACCGGGCGGAATTGGGCTGCCGAGCGACCTTCCCGCCTGGCTGACGACGACCGCCGTCGGCTCGTTGTCCTCTTCTCTCGCAGAGGCCGGAGCGTCGATCGCAAGTCAGGGCCGGGCTCAGTTGGCGCCGGAAGCCATCGACGACTGGACATTCGTGCTGCTCGAAGCCTCGCAGCTCCAACCCGCTTCGCGGTAGACGTCCAGCACCTTCGGCAGGACCGCGTCCGGGCTGAAACGGTGTCGGATCACGTCGCGCAGCTTTCCGCGGAGTTCGGCTCTTTCCCGGTCGGTCAGGTAACGGAACGCATCGACGACCGATGCGGCCCGACCGACATCGCTTGCCGGGAACAGCCACCTGCCGGCATCGGCGCCCAACAGGTCTGGCAGGCCGCCGACGGCGGACGCCGCCACCGGAATGCCGCGCGAAAGCGCCTCGAGCGCGGCCATCGGCAAGCCTTCGGCACGCGACGGCATCAGCAGCAGATCGACCTGCGGCCAGACGTCGTTCATGTCCGGCACGAAGCCGTGAAAGCGGACGAACGGCGGGGCACAGCCCTTCAGGGCGTCTCGCAAAGCACCGTCGCCATAGATGTCCCATTCCACGCACGGCCCGACGGTCTCGGCGATCTGGCAGAACACATCCGGCCCCTTCTCGGTGCTGAGGCGGCCGACAAAGGCGACCCGTAGTCGACGCTCGGCGCGCGCCGGCAACTCGGGGAGACGGACAAAGTTCTCGACCAGAGTCGACTTCCACGGCAGCCGCGCGGCAATCGACGATGATACGGCGATGCGCGAGGCAAGAACGGACGTCCACTCGTCGATCGCTTGATAGAACCACAACGGCCACGGCCCGGTCTCGCCGGCATGAAACGAAGAGACGACCGGGATCCCGAGAAGCCTGGCGCACGGCCGCCCGACTATTCCCGCCTTGTAACCATGCGTGTGCAGGAGCGCAGGCCGATGCTGCCTGAGCGCCGCGAGGAGGGTCCGCGGGCTGCCGTCGAGCTCGAGATGCGGGATGCCTTCGCGGCGCAGGAGGTCGAGCAAGGGGCTCGGAGTGTACCGCTGATACAGCACCGCGCGGCACGCCACGCCGCGCGCTCCGAGCGCACCCACGAGCTCGCCGATGTGACGTTCGATGCCGCCGATGTCGCGCGCATCGACCAGCTGCCAGATTTCCCGTCGCTCCATGACCCTTCCCGACTTGTTGGCCGGGACAACGCAAGCTCCGGGCCACTCGCATTTTGCCAACGACTTGCAAAAGGCAAACGAAACTGAACGGGCAACGACGTTCAACAGGTTGATTTTGCTCGATTTTGGTTCGGGCTTCCTTCTTGCACCCATCGCTCCGGCTCAATCAACTGGAGACAGATAGTGGCAAATTATCTCGTAACCGGCGGCGCCGGCTTTATCGGATCGCATCTTGCGACCGCACTCGTTGCAAAAGGCCACGGCGTGACGGTGCTCGATAATCTCAGTACGGGTTTTCGGCAGAAGGTACCGGCCGGAGCGCGCCTCGTGGTCGGAGACATCCTCGACAAGGACGTGGTCGACGAGCTGGTCGGCGAGGCCGACGCGTGCTTCCACTTGGCGGCCATTGCCTCGGTCCAACGGTCGATCGAGGATTGGGCGGGCACCCATCGCATCAACCTCACCGGGACCATCAACATCCTGGACGCCGCCCGCAGGAGCCGGTCGCCCGTGGTCTACGCGTCCTCGGCCGCGGTGTACGGTGACCAGAATCGCTTCCCGATCACGGAGGATTCGGTAAAGCGTCCCATGACGGCCTACGGTGCCGACAAGCTGGGCTGTGAGTTGCATGCCGTCATCGCCGGCGGGCTCGGCGTGCCGAGCGCCGGTCTGCGCTTCTTCAATGTCTACGGCGTCGGGCAGGATCCGCGTTCACCCTATTCGGGTGTCATCTCGGTGTTCACCGATCGCTTGTCGAGACACGAGCCCGTGACGATCTTCGGCAACGGCAAGCAGGTTCGTGACTTCGTGCACGTCTCCGACGTGGTGCGCCACCTGATTGCAGCGCTCCCTGCCGCTTCTGCCGCGGCGCCCGTCTTCAACGTCTGCACAGGCCAGCCGACCTCGGTGGAAACGCTGGCGAGAACCCTGAAGGCCCTGCTTGCTTCCAACGGCGAGATCGCCTGGGGCTCGCCGCGTCAGGGCGATATCCGGGTCTCGCTGGGCTGCCCACGCCGCGCAACGGCGGCCCTCGGTGTCTCGGCGCGTGTGATGCTCGAAGACGGACTGCGTACGATGGTCGAGACCGCCGAGGATGCGCGGCTCGCCGCCTGAAAATGTGGGCCGGGGGAAGACCGCGCAGAAGCGCGGTCTTTTTCGTGCCTTACGCCCGCTCCCACAACACGGGCCAACGGCCAAGCAAGGCGAAGAGCGGGGCGATGAGGCGCACGACGGGCTTGCGCAGTCGCCCGGCCAGTACCAGCAGCTCCTCGCCGATGGTGGGCAGGCCGAAATCGTCGAGCACGAAGCCGACAATGCGACTGCGTGCAGGGCCTAGCGCCTCCAGCTCGGCCTGCAAACGACGCATTGGTTCGGTACCCGGGGTCGCCGTCAGAACAACGCTATCGCATGCCTGCGCCACCGTGGCCGCCGGCACGATCGCCGAGGCGGCCATCGCCAGTGAACCCGCGTCGACGATGATCATCGTGTAGTGCGACAGCTCCTCATTGAGGAGCTGCTTCAGCCCGGCGATGCCGCGAAAGCGCATCGCCGTCCTGGCGCAGGCCCGAGCGCTCAGCCGATCGAAGCCGCGCGGATCGGTTGTGATCGCTTCCGCCGCACGGTTGTCTCCGGGCGCCCACCACAGTCGATCACTCTCGTCCTGCAGCGCAAGGGACAAGTCCACGAGGAGGGTCGAGTCGCCCGATTGGGCGCTGCGCTCTGCGAGCAGCCGCGCGACGACGTGGTGGGCATCGTCGGCGCAGCAGCCCACGATGCCCATTACCCGGCAGGGACGGGTTGCCGCGCCGACATATATTCTCTCGATGACCGGGTGTCCTGCCGTGAGTTGCGTTCGCGAATGGTCCGCCTGACCGGTGCCGCTGGCGTCGGGCCCTGGGAGGCGGTATCGGAGAAGGGGAAGGCCGTCCATCAGATCCGTCCCGCGACCAGGGCAACCAGGGAGAGGATCGATACTGCATCCCGAACTCCGCCCATGAAGACTTTCCACTCGCTCTGCTCGGCGTTGGGTACGTAAACGGTATCTCCGGTCCTCACGACGGGAATCTTGCGCGTGTCGCCGGACTTCGCGAAACCGATGAGATCGAATACCCGGGCCTGGTCGTTGCCATGTGCCAGATTGACGACGACAATCTTGGATTGCAGTGCGTCGGCCGTGGGGCCTCCGGCCTCGGCCAGCAGGTCGAGAATGGACATGTTGTCGGCGAAACGGTAGCGCCCGGGCTTTGCGACCGACCCGATCACGCGCACCGTGTTCTCGGCAGGCTCGTCGAGCCATTCCTTGTTGCGGTCGGGCACGAATATGACATCGCCCGGTTGGACCTTCGGCAGCAGGCTTTCGTCGCCACTCTCGAAGTAGCGCGCGAGATTGACCTTGGTCACCGCCGAAGCCGGCTGGTTGCGGTGCGAGACGCGAATATTGCGCAGATCCGCCGCCGCGGTTGGGCCGTTGGCCGCCGCAAAGATGTCCATGAAGTGCAGGCTGGTGTTGAAGGCATAGCGCCCCGGCGCACCCACCTGGCCCATTATGTAGATCGACTGCTCCGACGACTGGCGGACCCACTGCGAGCGATTGTCTTGCGGGTCGACAGGCAGCTCCGGGAGCATGATGACGTTACCGGCCGTGATCTTAGGAACCGACGACATCGATCCCCCCTTCTTGAGGAAGGTGCCGAGATCGAAGCGCACAGGCATGGCCCGGTCGTTCTCGCTCTTGAGAATTTCGACATGCGCTATGTCGGCGCGTGCGCTGGGGCCTCCTGCGGCAGCCAGCAGGTCGAACAGGGACATCTCGTTGGACCACTCGTAGCGACCCGGCTTCACGACCGCTCCCATGACCTGCACAGCCCGGGCCGGCGGTACCTTGAGCCACGACGGCTCGTTGGTCTCGGTCTTCTCCGGCACGAAGATGGCGTCGCCCGGCATCACCGCCGGCAACTTGCCGCCGGCGACCTCGGTGAAGCGCGGCAGATCGAAAGTCTCGACCTTGCCGTCGGACCGCATGATCCGGATCTGACGGGTGTCGGCGAACCGGGTCGGGCCGCCGGCATTGGCCAGCACCTCGATGAAGGAGGCCCCCGGCTTGCCGTCGAAAGCTCCCGGCTTGGCGACCTCGCCCATGACGTAGACGGTGTGAGCTCCGCGGCGGATTTCCTCGACCTGCTTCGGTACGAAGATCGTCGCGCCGGGCTCGATCCTCGGCAGATGGCTGGACTCGCCCGAATCGAGATATTGTTGAAGATTGAAGACGATTGGCTTGCCCTGGTTGATGACGCGGATCTGCTCCACGGCGGCATATCGCGTGACGCCACCGGCTCGCATCAGCAGGTCGATGGCGCTCGCATCTTTCTTGAAGGCGAAGATCGCCGGCGTGTTGACCTCGCCGAACACTTTGATTGCAGAGCGTTCCTCTCCGCCGTCTCCGGCCTGTGCCAGGGTACGGCCGTCGAAATCGATCTGCACGTTGCCGGTGAGGGGCGATGCCGGCACGAAAATGACGTCGAGTGGCTGCAGCGCCGGCAGCAATGCCAGGTCACCAGTATCGAGATACTTCTTGTAATCGAACGTCGACTGCTCGCGGCCACGGCGCAACTGCAGTCGGTCGAGCTGCGCACCCTGGGCCAAGCCGCCAGCGGCCGTCAGCGCCATCTGCACGGTGGCATCACCCGGCAGCTCGACTGCGCCGGGAGTCTTGACGTAGCCCAGCACGGTGACGAACAGCTTGCGATCCTTCAGAACGACGCTCAGCCGTTCGAGGTCCCTGTAGGCACGTCCGAGCGCTTCCCGGATGGCCGCGGTCGCGACCGTCAAGTCCATCTCTGCGACCTTGACGGCACCGACTTCGGGAAGGACGATGGTGCCGCGTCGATCGACCGCAAAATCCTTGTTGAGCGCCGCCTCACCTGGAAGGGTGATGGTCAGGATATCACCAGCGCGCAGCGGCGTTTCCCCGGCGCGCGCCTGAACGGCAAAGCCCGTGATGGCGAGAAGAATCAGGAGACAATGGCGAAGCATGTGAATCACTCCTGCCCGTGCATTGCGGCGGCCGAGCTGCGCTGGCCGCCGAGCTTCATCTCGATCCGCTCCAGCATGGCATTCAGCCTTGCCAGGTCGTTGCTTGCCTCCGATGCCAGCCCGCCGGCGTGCTCTCGCCTGGCACGCATCAACAGCAGCCGGGCTTCCATCGTGTCGGCGGCGGCGTAGCGGTCGGCCCCGGCAACAGTGAGGCGATCGAGCGTAACCGACGCTTCGTCCAACGGCGGCGTCGATTCGCCCTGGCGCTCGGCCATGCCGCCCGTGCCGACCTCGGGCCAACCGCACGCCGTCGTCGCGAGTGCGAGCGCGACGGCTGACAGCGCTGCTGCTCGCCTCATGGCACGGTTCCTTCGAAGCGGCGTGCCATGAGCGGCAACAAGCCGACATACTCGAGAACCTGCCGCGGCTGGTTGCTCACGCCGGTCAGCCACAATTGCAAGCCGGCGGCGGCCAGGCGCTTGTAGAGGAAGACGATCCCGCCGACTCCCGAGGAGTCGATGAAGCGAACCGAGGCGAGATTCAGCTCGATGTCCTCGCGGCTGCGCGAGAGTTCTTCGAACCTCGTGCGCAGCGTCTCCATTGCCGCGGCATCGAGATCCTCGTTCATGTCGACTTTGATTGTCATGGCCAGTGCTCCCGGAAAGACGGTCGCGACGACTTCAGCAACGGCCATGCCAGCGGTTTTTCGCCGATTCTGCGGCTTCGATTCGCATTTTGACGCCATTCCCAAGCGGCTCTCGTCGCAATTTGCGACGCACCGTGCGTCGTCTCGCCGTCGAATCTCGGAAAACAGCTGCTTTCCCGCCCGGCACGCCCATTGCAGACCGCGCCGACTGAACAAGGGAACAACTATGCGCTACGACACAATACAGATCGTGCAACGTCTGGCTCCCGGCGGCATCGAGATGCTCGCATTGCGGCTGGCCAAAGCGCTTCCGGGTCGCAACGCCATTCTCAGCCTGGAAGGATCGGCGGACGAGCTTCGGGCCGCGTGGCCTGCAGTCGCGTCATACGAGGTCGATGTGTTCGCCCTGGGTAAAGAGAAGGGCATTTCGGTCGGTCTGGTGCGCAACCTGACCGAGCAGTTGCGGATTTTCTCTCCGCGCAGCGTCTTCACGCATCATATTGGCCCTCTTCTCTATGGTGGCCTCGCGGCACGGCTAGCCGGCGTGCGGACCGTGGTCCATGTCGAGCATGACGTCTGGCATCATCGCGCGCCGCGTCGCCGCCTTCAGCTTCGCCTCGCGAGCTCGCTCCTGCGTCCGACACTCGCCGCCATATCTCACGACGCCGCTGCTGCGCTCGGCCGCGTCACTGGGGCGCGCCGCGTCGTCGTGGTTCCCAATGGCATCGACCTCGGACTGTACAAGGCCGGCGCTTGCGGCGCGGGACGGGCACTGCTGGGTGTGCCGGCTGGATTGCCGATCATCGGTTGCGTCGGCCGCCTCGAGCCGGTGAAGGGCCACGCCTCCCTGCTGCACGCCCTGTCCCGGCTCGCTGCCGACGTGCACTTGGTGATCGTCGGAGATGGAAGCCAGAGACAGCCGCTGCAAACCCTCGCCCGAGAGCTCGGCGTCTCCGGCCGCGTTCATTTCGCGGGGCATCGTGACGACGTCCACGCCCTCTATCCGGCTTTCGACGTGCTCTGCCTGCCGTCGGAGCAGGAGGGATTGCCGTTTGTCGTCATCGAGGCGCAGGCGTGCGGTACCCCGGTGGTTGCGACCGACGTGGGCTCGGTGCGCGCGGCGCTCTGCCCTGAGACGTCGCGCGTCGTGCCGCCACGTGACGTGACGGCCCTTGCGGACGCGCTCGGCGAGACGATTCATCGGCCACGCGTGCGGTCGCCGCGCGATTTCATCGCGCAGTTCTTCGACTGGGACGCCACCGTGCGTCGCTACACCATCCTCGCGAAAGGATAGAGCAATGATTCTCGAGACCACATTCTTCGGCAGTGTCGCCGCCGTCGTGTACCACCACGTCCTCTACCCCGCGTTGCTGGCGCGGCTGCCGCAGGGGGCGCAGGCGACGGACGAACAGGGAAACCAGTCGTTCCCCACGGTAAGCGTCATAGTGCCGGCGTTCGAGGAGGAGGCCTTCATGGCCGACAAGGTCCGCAATCTCGCGTCCCTCGACTATCCGGCTGACCGGATGCGCCTCATCGTCGTGTGCGACGGCTGCACCGACCGGTCCGCCGAGAAGGCGCGCGGCGCGATTGCAGCGAGTCGTACGTCCTTCGACATTGCCGTCATCGAGCACCCTGTGAACCGTGGCAAGGTCGCTGTCCTGAACGAGGCGATCGCGGCGGAGACGGCAGAGCTGATCCTGCTGACCGACACGTCGGCTCACCTACCGGCGGATTACGTGAAGCGCCTCGCAAGACACTTTGACGATTCCGGCGTGGGCGCTGCCGGCGCCCGCTATGTGCTCGATCGTCCCGGCAGTTCAGGTGAGGCCGCCTACTGGGATTACCAGACCCGGATCAAGCGGCAGGAAGCGCGGTTCGGTTCGCCGATGGGGTTCCACGGTGCCGGCTACATGTTTCGCCGCAGCTCCTGGCAGCCGCTCGAACCCGACACAATCAATGACGATTTCATCCTGCCTATGCGTATCGTCTCGAACGGCCTGCGTGGCGCGTACGATTCCTCGCTGGCAGCCATCGAGCTCGAGGAAACGCGACCGACCCAGGAGTTTCGCCGCCGCGTCAGGATTGCGGCCGGCAATGTCCAGCAGGCGGTGCGCCTCTTTCGCCTCGCCGACCTGAGACGGCCTGGCCTCGCCTTCGCGTTCCTGTCGGGAAAGTTCCTGCGTGCCTTCATGCCATTCATTCTGCTCGCGGCCTTGCTGTCCTCGGTCGCGCTCGCCGCGTCGGGCTCGTCGACCTTCATGTGGCTCGCCGGCCTCCAGTTGGCGGGTTACGCGGGTTGCGCCGCCGTGCTGGCAACGCGCCGATTGCCATGGCCGCGCGTGGTGCGCCTGCCGGCCTACCTCGTCGAAGGGTATGCCGCGGGGCTGGTGGGCGCCGTAGGCTATCTCACCGGCCGGGAGCGTGGCCGCTGGGCGCGCGCGGCGTCGCACCAGTCCGGGGATTTCGTGCCCCGCTCGACGCGCCTCGCCAAGCGCGCGGTCGACATCGTGCTCGCGAGCGTGGTCTTTCTGGTCTTCGCGGCGACGCTGCCGCTGATCGGCCTCGCCATCCGGCTCGACAGCCGAGGGCCGCTATTCTATCGCCAGCTCCGGGTCGGTGAGGCGACCCCTCGCTTCACCCGGCTCTTCCACATGGTCAAGTATCGCACGATGCGGGTCGATGCCGAGGCCCGGAGCGGCGCGATGTGGGCGACCGCGAACGATCCGCGTGTCACCCGGGTCGGCCGGGTCCTGCGCAAGACCCGTCTCGACGAGCTGCCCCAGTGCCTGAACGTGCTGGCCGGCGACATGTCGATCATCGGTCCCCGTCCCGAACGCCCGTCCTTCTTCAAGACCTTGGAAAGTGCCATCCCGTTCTATGCCGAGCGCACCTTCGGCGTGCGGCCCGGCATCAGCGGGCTGGCGCAGGTGAACCAGGGTTACGACAGGTCGATCGACGACGTGCGAAGCAAGGTTCTGCACGATCACGCCTATGCCATGCGCTTGCGTACACTTCGCGGGTGGCTGCGCGCGGACTTGTCGATCATCTGGCGAACCGGCCTGGTCATGGTTACGGGGAGAGGCCAATGATTCGCCGGCTCGCTCTTGCGGCCGGCCTCGTGCTGGCTGCATTGTCTCCGATCCTTGCCGAGGCCCAGGAAGATTACACCCAGAGAGGGCTTTCCGTGTACGCACCGCGCCCGGTGCCGCCCCGTCGAGACGGCGCCATCGCGTCCGCGCAATCGGCCGCGATCGCGCAACCTCCTGCATCCCCTTCAGCCGCGGACCTGCAACAGAAAGCCAAAGCAATGCTGATGGAAGGATTGCCGCGCCGTCTCACCTTGCGCAACACGAACACGGGCGAGCAGATGTCCATCGTGTACTGGGTGGAGGGAGAGTACGACAGCTGGGAGCTGGCGCGCATGGCCCAGCTCGTCAGCGACCACCGCCAGCGCGAAACCATTGCCATCGACTGGAGACTGGCCGACCTGATGTGGGTCTTGAGCCGCTTGACCGGTGGCGAAACCGTCTTGGTTCACTCCGGCTATCGTTCGGAAGCGACAAACACGGTACTCGCCTCGACGAACGCCGGGGTCGCCTCGGACAGCCTGCATAAGCTGGGCAAGGCTCTCGACATCTCCATTCCAGGCGTCGCCGGTCGCTCTATCGCGGGTCTCGCGGCAGCGCTCGCCTGGGGAGGGACGGGCTACTATGGCGATGCGGGGCATGTTCACATCGATGTCGGTACGCCGCGCACTTGGGGCTTCTAGCCTAGGGTAGTGGCAGGCGCCTGTGCAATCGACTAGAAAGGGGCTGCAATCGCGAAGGTGTCGCTAAATGTCGAGCACGCGCAATCGGGTGCTAATCGTCGAGGACGCGCCGGCTCTGGCCGAAACGTACGCCGCCTATCTGAAGGCAGAGGATTGCGTCGTGGAGATCGTCGGCAGCGGAACTGGAGCACAGAAGGTGCTCGAGACGGCGCCGCCCCAGCTCATCCTCCTCGACGTCAATCTACCCGACATGAACGGCATCGATCTCCTGCGCGACCTGCGCAAGCGTGCCTTGCCGACAGAGGTCATCATCATGACCGGTCAGGCGTCTGTTCGACTCGCCGTCGAATCGATGCGGGAGGGCGCGCTCGACTTTCTGACCAAGCCGTTCAGCGCTGACCGTCTGCGCGTCACGGTACGCAATGCTCTCGCGCGCCACCGCCTCGAGGAGCAGGTGGCCGTGATCCAGGAGGAGACCGGGCGCGACCGCTTTTGCAGCTTCATCGGCCGCTCAATGGCTATGCAGGCCGTCTATCGCATCCTGCAGAATGCTGCTGGCAGCAAGGCGACCGTGTTCGTCACGGGAGAGAGCGGCACTGGCAAGGAACTGTGTGCCGACGCGCTGCACAGGCTCAGCCGACGGCGGGACAAGCCCTTCGTTGCCCTCAACTGCGCCGCCATACCGCGCGACCTGATCGAGAGCGAGGTCTTCGGCCATGTCAAGGGCGCGTTTACCGGCGCGACCTCGGAGCGTCTGGGGGCTGCCCTGCAGGCGAATGGCGGCACGCTTTTCCTCGACGAGATTTGCGAGATGGATCTCGGGCTGCAAGCCAAGATGTTGCGCTTTCTGCAGACCGGGTCGGTGCAGCGCGTCGGCGAAGACAAGACCCGTCCGGTGGACGTCCGCATTGTGTGCGCCACCAACCGCAATCCGCAGGTGGAAGTGGAAGCTGGACGTTTCCGCGAGGACCTGTTCTACCGGCTGCACGTCATTCCAGTGGATCTTCCGCCACTGCGCGAACGTGACGACGACGTGCTCCTGATTGCGCGCCAGTTCGTTCGGCAGTTCGCAGAGGAGGATGACAAGCGGTTTCGCGGTTTCACCGGCGATGCCGAGACTGCTTTGCTTGCTTATGGTTGGCCAGGCAATGTCCGTGAGCTGCAGAATACAGTGCGCAATATCGTGGTGCTGAACGATGGCGAGCTCATTGAGCTGTCCATGCTGCCGCAAAACCTGCAGGGCTTGCGGCCATCGACGGTTGCCATGACCACGGACACGGCCCCGGCCGCGAGCGTCTCTCTGCCGCTGGTGGAACCAGGCCCGATCGTGCCGCTCGAAGTCGTCGTGCGACGGGCCATCGAGCAGGCAATTAGCCGGTGCGACGGCAATATTCCAAAGGCGGCCGCTGCCCTCCAGGTCAGCCCCTCGACGATCTATCGGCGCATCCAGGGCTGGCAAGCCGAAGCCGCGTTGGCGTGAGGCGCCTGCGAGGAGCCGACTGGCTGGGCGGCATGGCGGAGAGCTGAAAGGCACTCGCCAGGCAGCGCGAGGAGGCCACGATGACGAAGGGCGAAATGGCGATGCGCGCAGCTTGCCGGCCGGCGACTTGTGCACCCCGCCTGGGCGTCGCCGCGCGATTCAGGGGGCGTGGGTGCTCCATCCGCACCAGATCAAGCGCGAGCTGACCTTTCGGCTCGTGCGGCGAGACCACTCCTGAAGGTGTCGGCTATGCTACGTCCAGACGTTGGACGCCGGCTCGAATTCGGAGGATATCTTGGAGCTCGCAGGCAAGGTTGCGCTCGTCACCGGGGGTTCGGGCGACATAGGCAGGTCGATCGCGGAGGCTTTGGCCGCCGCCGGCGCTGACGTGGCGATTTCCTATGTTGGGGACGCTGCGCGTGCCCAGGCCGCGGTCGAGGCGATCCGGAGCAGGGGCCGGGAAGGGCACGCCCTGCAGCTCGACCAGCGTGACCCTGCCTCGATCGACCATTGCGTCGGGGCGGTGATCGGCCGGTTCGAGCGGCTCGACATACTCGTCAACAACGCGGCGTGGAATATCGGCATCCCGTTCCGCGAGCTCGATGCATTGACCGCCGACATCTGGGATCGGGTGCTCGAGACCAACCTGCGCGGCCCGTTTCTGCTCAGCCGGGCTTTCGCTGCGGAGCTGCGCCGGCATGGCGCCGGACGCATCGTCAACATCGCCTCGCTCGCCGGGCTGGCGCCGGCCGGGAGCAGCATCGCCTACGCGGCGAGCAAGTCGGCGTTGATCCATCTCACCCATTGCCTTGCCGTCGCCCTGGCGCCCGACGTGAGCGTGAACTGCATTGCGCCCGGGCTTGTCGAAGGAACGCGCATGGCCGGGCGACTGCCGGAGGAAGTTAAGGAAGCTGCCCGCAGCGCGACCGTTCTTGAACGAACCGGCAGTGCCGCCGACATCGCCCGGCTCGTCGTCGCCTATTGCCAGGCCGACAGCGTGACCGGGCAGACCGTCGTGGTGGATGGCGGCTCGCCGATCGGCATGCGCTGAGACGCGAGAGACTAGCCTCAGCGCGGCAATCCGCGGGCGCGCAGGTCGCGCACGATGTGATCAACGAAGACGCGCACGCGCGGCGCGAGGAGGCGGTTGGTCGGATAGACGGCGTAGATGCCACCCGATGGTGTCTCGTAGCCGGCCAGCACGCGGGTCAGTTGACCCGCGACCAGCAGGTCGGCGACGAGCCATTCGGGGGCGGGCGTGAGGCCGAGGCCGGCCAGCGCGGCGGCGCGCAGCGATTCGCCGCTGTTGGAGAGCAGGCGCGGCTGCACGGCGACGGTCTCCCGTCCGAGTCGCCAGGTGTCGCGCCAGGCCAGTGGCGAGAAGCCGACCAGGCGGTGGATCAGGATGTCGCGTGGCCGCTGGGGCGTGCCGGCGCCGGCGAGATAGCTCGGCGAGGCGACGATGACGACGCGCGAGGTGGCGATGCGGCGCACCACCAGGCGCGACTCGGGTTTCTCGACAATGCGGATGGCGAGGTCGAGCTGCTGATCGACCAGGTCGGCGGCGCCGGCTGCTTCGACGAGCTCGATCGAGATCGTCGGATAGGCCGCCAGGAACACGCCCAGGCCGGGCACGATGTAGCGTTCGGCGAAGGCGTCGGGCACGCCGACGCGCAGCTTGCCGGCAGGCGCCTTGTGCGTCGCCTGGACCTCGCTGCGCGCCGTGGCCGCGGCATCGAGCAGGCGGCGGCACTGCGCGTAGTAGGCGACGCCGGCTTCGGTCGGGCGCACGCGGCGCGTCGTGCGCTCGAGCAGGCGCACGCCGAGCCGCTCCTCGAGCGCGCGCACGGTCTCGCTGATCGATGATTTTGCCGTCTGCAGCGTCGTCGCCGCGGCGGTGAAACCGCCGCGTTCGACCACGGCTGCGAAGGCTTCGATGCCGGCAAAGGAGTCCATGGCCAATTGTTCGCTGGGGCGAACGATCTGTCCAGAACGACCATCTGCCCGCAGCCCGTGAGGTGGCGTACCTGTGAGCCGTCACAAAACGGAGGACGACATGACCGAGACATTGAATGTGATGGGCGCCCCGATGATCGTCCGGCGCGATGCCGGGATGTTCGTGGCCGAGCAGCCGGTGCCGCCGGGCTATTTCGTCCCGCCGCATCGGCACGACGACGAGGAGACCTTCCTGGTGATGGATGGCGAGCTCACGCTGATCGCCGACGGCGGCGAGACCAAGGCGGGCCCCGGCACCTGCCGCACCTTCGTGCCCGGCGAGCTGCACGGCTTTCGCAACGACAGCGGCAGCACCGTTAAGCTGCTGGTGATCGCGAGCCCCGGCGTGCAGCTCGCCGAGATGTTCCGCCACTTCGACCGGGCTGCCACGACTGCAGCACTGGCACCGGCCGACATCATGGCGATCGCCGCCGAGCACGGCGTGCAGTTCGGTTAGAGTTAAAATGGGATTTTCCCAGGTTGAGCCATAAGGCCTGGTCATGGCTGGGAGCGCGCCACTCCTGCGGGGCAATCTCCGCTCTCCGTGCCGCTCTCGGTTTCCTCCCCAGCACTTGCCGGGGAGGTGTCCGCGCAATCGCGGACGGAGGGGGCATGGACTACGAACCGGCTGCTTCATTCGATTCATGATCATGCTCGGGCGGGACCGCGGTCCGGAAGCCCATGGCCCCTCCGTCACCAGTGCGACTTTCGAGCTTCGCTCGAAGGCGCATAGACGGCGACACCTCCCCAAGCGAAGCTTGGCGAGGAGGGCATGAGCGCCACGGAGAGCGGAAACCAACCGAGCGCGCCTCCTGTCCCTCGGGGGAAGGCCGCGTCTTGTGGCAAGCACGGCGCGAATTTCCAAAAGCGCAAGCCTCAGGCCGTCGAGTCCGGTCGCAGGGCGAGCACTGCAGCTCGGAGCAGCGCAAAAGTCTCGAAGCCGGCGTCGCTGTCATCATGCTGACGCCAGGCGCTTCGGATGACAATGACCACCCGCGCCGTCGGATGGACGTAGATGTACTGGCCGAAGGAGCCGATCGCCACGAAGGCGCCAGCATGGACGCCCGTCGGCCCGTGCGGCAGCGTCCACCATTGATACCCATAGCCAAAGGGGGAGCCGGGCATCAGCTGGCCGCAGCCCGTGGGCGCGCTGTCGGGCTGGCCGGCGAGGTCGCGCCAGCCGGTTGGCAGAACCCGTCGGCCACTGCGCGCTTCGCCGTCCTCGAGCATCAGCTGGCCGAAGCGGCCGAAGTCGCGCAGGCGCGCGCTGACGCCAAGGCCGCCCGTCTCCAGGCCGCCGTCGGACTCGAGGAGCCAGCTTCCGTCGGCCTCCATGCCGGCAGGCTCCCAGATTCGCTCGGCGCAGTAGTCGGCCAGCGGCCGTCCCGTGGCGGCTGCGACCAGCGCGCCCAGCAGGCAGCTCTCGACCGTAGAATAGTTGAAGACCACACCTTGCGGCTGAGCGCGTGGCAGGCTGCAGAGGAGATCGAGGATCGCGCCCGGCCGCCGGCTCATCAGCGCCCGCGTCAGGCCCCCGGAGGGAGAACGCCCTTCGTCTTCCTCGTTCCAGGCCACGCCCGAGCACATCCGCAGGACATTGCGGATGCTGACGCCCTGATACGCCGAGCCGTGCAGCTGCGGCAGGTAGCGGTCGCAGCTTTCGTCCAGGCTGGCGATGGCGCCGTCATGGAGCGCGGCGCCACAGAGCGTCGAGCTGATCGACTTGGCGGTGGAGAAGCTTGTCCAAGCAGTCTCCGGGCCGCTGTCCATCCCGTAGCGCTCGAGCGCAATCTCGCCATCCTTCAGGATCAGCAGCCCGGCCGTGCGGCGGCGGGCCATGTAGTCGCTCGGGCTCAGACGGACATCTCCCACCTCGAAGGTCAGGTCCGCAAGAGAACGGGCGTGTGGCGGGAGCGGCCGCGTCGCGCCACCTCGCCGGATGACACGCTTGGGCCAGGCCCGGTACTGCTGCGGAAGGTCGCAAGCTGCTCGTCTTGCGTCGCGACTGTGGTATCCCAATCGGGCCGTTCCCGATCGGCGTTGCCCCGGTTCACGCTAATGCCTCGCGACAGCCGGGGGCGTCACGCCCATCCACACCGATGCCGACGACATCGCTTCGCGTGCCGATCAGCGCCGCGACCCCCGAATCCCGTGATGCACACCAGGCCATGGAACCCTTCCTCACATTGAACGGCCTTAGATCGCGGGGGATTGGAGGGGCTTGCAACACACCTTAAATTGGTTTGTGCTGGTCCTATGGCGCTGGCACGCTCGTGCGTGCCCACCTTCTGTCAGACGCTCGCGAATATCGGCCCCCGGAGTGGTTTCTTTCCACTGGAGCGATCCAAGGCCCATCCCTTGAGCGTCGCCCGCTCGCATTCGGCGGTGCGTTGCACCCCTACCACTCGCGCCAACGGGCGACAGAAGCGTGAAGGCGAATGCCGAGTAGCGGAGGACGTCGCCGCACCTGTGACGTCGCCGCACCTGTTGCCCGGCTGGCGCAGTCCCCTTACGCTTTCGACAGTAACCATGGGGGGAATGCCGTTGGCGCGTGAGCAGCGCAAACTGGCGGCAATCGTTGCTGCAGACGTTGTCGGCTACTCCCGCCTGATGGGGCGTGACGAGAGCGGGACCCTGGCGCGCCTCCGCAAGAACCGTTCTGAACATCTCGATCCCGTCCTGACGAAATACGGTGGGCGCCTAATCAAGCTGATGGGCGATGGAGCTTTGGTCGAGTTCGCCAGCGCGGTCGATGCACTGAGCGCCGCCATCGAGTTCCAGCAGGCCATGGCCGAGGCCAACGCCGACCGGCCCGCTGATGCTGCGATTGTGTTCCGCATTGGCCTGCACCTGGGCGACCTAATCGTCGACGGCGATGACCTTTACGGCGACGGTATGAACATCGCCGCCCGCCTGGAGGCTGAGGCACCGCCAGGCGGCATCGTGATCTCGCGAACGGTCCATGAAGCGGTGGTCGGCAGGCTAAAGGCGAACTTTGACGAACTTGGTAGCCTTGCCCTGAAGAACATCGAACGGCCCATTCAGGCACTGAGCGTGAGGTGGGAGCCGTCCGACTGGCAAACGCCTATGATGTCCGAGGCGATAGCTGTCCCTGCTCTGCCGTCGCAAGAGCCGCTATCATTGCCCGACAAGCCGTCTATCGCCGTCCTGCCTTTCCAGAATATGAGCGGCGATCCGGAACAGGACTATTTCGTCGACGGGTTGGTAGAGGACATCATCACCGGCTTATCGCGTTTCAAGTCGTTGTTCGTGATAGCTCGTAACTCGAGTTTCGCCTACAAGGGACGATCGCCTGACATCCGCCAGGTCGGCAAAGACCTCGGCGTGCGCTATGTGCTTGAAGGCAGTGCACGCAAGGCTGGCAACCGCCTTCGGATCACGGGTCAGCTCATCGACGCAGACGACGGCACCCACCTTTGGGCAGACCGCTTCGAGGGTACGCTCGAAGACGTATTCGAACTCCAGGACCGCGTAACGACCAGCGTCGTTGGCGTCATCGCACCGAGGGTCGAAAAAGCCGAGATCGAAAGGGCCCGAAGCAAGGCCACCCTGAACCTGAAGGCCTACGACCTGCTGCTCCGCGCACAACCATTGATGCGCGCACGAAGTCGGGACGACATCGAGCAGGCCCTTCATCTACTTCGCCAAGCAGTCCAGACTGATCCCACCTCTGCTCGGGCTTTCGCAAGCTTGTCGCTATGCTGCTGGATATTCATTGCGCAGGGTTTCGGACATCGAGACCATCCACGGGTGGCTGATGTCGCTCAATTGGCTCAAATGGCACTCACTTTGGATGCGCGAGACTCCGATGTCGTGGCGATCGCCGCGTCAAGTCTCGGAGTTCCAGGTGGAGACATGCAAACAGGCACTGCGCTGGTTGAACAGGCGATTGCGCTCAACCCCAACAATGCCGAGGCTTTCCGAATTGGTGCAGTCCTACATGGATTCCTGGGCCAAGTAGAGAGGGCAATCGACTATCACCAACGCGCCGATCGTCTGAACCCACTGTACGAGGGCTGGAATGGGAATATCGGCTATCTAATTGCGTATTTTGGTGTCGGAGCGCATCGAGAAGTTCTGGAGTGGTCGGCAAGAATTCTCAGAGAGCGGCCGACTTCGGCTCCTGCGTTGCGTTATCGGGCTGCAAGCCTCGCGCTCGAAGGGCGAATCGAGGAAGCTCGTCAAATCGTTGGGCGCATCCTGGATCTGACGCCGAACTACACCATCTCCGAGGTGAGGCGACACCACGAGTTCGACATGAATAGCCCATTCAAGAAGCCGGGCGTGACAGAAGCTCTGTACAAAGGCTTGCGGTCTGCAAGATTACCAGAGTGACCGAGCAACGCCGACTCGCCGCGATCCTGGTAGCCGACGTAGTCGGTTATTCCAAGCTGGTCGGCAGTGATGAAGCTTGTACGCTGGCGCAGCTTCATGCTCTACGCGCAGGGATCATGGAGCCTCAGCTCTTAAATACGCCGGGCGGCTCTTCAAGTCCGTGGGCGACGGTCTCCTGATCGAGCTGGTCAGCGTCGTGGTCCAAGGAGACGACCTGATGGGCGACAGCGTAAATGTCGCGGCCGGTGTCGCAGGAATCGCAGATGCTGGAGGCATCGCAATCACGCGCGCGGTGCATGAGGAGGTGCGCGACAAGCTCGATCTTGGATTCATGGACAAGGGTGAGATCGAGCTGAAGAACAGCCAGCGGCCAATGCAGGTCTTCGTTATCGTTTCAATCTTCTCCTCGCCCGCACTCGACCCGTAATCGGTGGCGGTGCCTTGCAAGCGGGGTGGAGGAGAAGAGCCGCAGACGAGGTCCATGAGATTTCGACGTCGGAACTTCGAAATGCATGGTTGAGGCTTTCCCCCTCCGGCCCTACGGTCGACCTCCCCTGATTGCGGAATCCGCGGGAGCCTGTTTCCAGCCCTCGCGACTTACGAACTCGGCGACATGCGCCCGGAAGGCATCGATGAACTGCCGCGCCACCGGCGGCACGCTGCGCTGCGCGACGGTAAGGGCGGCAAACTCGAAGTCGATGCGCGGCTCGAAGGGGCGCGCCACGATGCCGCGCGTTGCGTACTCGGTCGCGGTGAAGGGCTCGCAGAGGGAGACGCCCGCACCGGCGCCGGCGAGCGAGCAGGCGATCTCCGACAGCGGCGTCTCGATGCGCATGATGCGGGTCACGCGGTGCTCGGCGAAGACGCGATCGATGCGGAAGCGCGAAAGCGTCGAATGACCGAGCGAGATGAAGCTTTCACCCTCGAAGTCCTTGGGACGCAGCCTCGCCTTGCGTGCCAGGGGATGTGTCTGCGGCAGGACGGCGACCATCGGCGCGACCGGCATTGCCTCCTTCAGGACGGCGGCGTGCTCGAGCGAGGCCTCGGCGAAGCCCAGGTCGCATTGGCCATGGGCGACGGCGGTGACGACGGCGTGCGAGACCAGGCCGGACAGCACGATGTCGAGCTTGGGGCGCTCGGCCAGGAAGCGGCCGGCGAAGCGCGGCAGGAAGCCGTTGGCCAGGCCGGGCAGGGCGGCGATGCGCAGGAAGCCGGCGCGACGCGTGCGCAACTCGGTCGCCATCTCGGCGATGCGCTCGAGGCCGACGAACGCCCGTTCGACCTCGCCGTAGAGCGACAGCGCCTCGCTGGTCGGGACCAGCCCGGTGCCGCGCCGTTCGAACAGGACCAGCCCGAGATGCTGCTGCAGGTCGCGGATCAGCCGGCTGACGGCGGGTTGCGTGACGTTGATCAGGGAGGCCGCCGCGCCGACGCTGCCGGTCAGCACGACCGCCCGGAACGCCTCGATCTGGCGGGGATTCAGCCGGCGCATTGACCCTATAATATCTTGTTATGAAAGGGCCGGCTAAATCGAATTTGACGTCACGGCTACAGATCGAAAACATGAAGGTTTGCGGCGCCGGGGAGGCGCAGGATAGTGGCGGTGGGGCGCTGCTGAAGGAGGGGCAATGAGACGTTCGAACTATCGGGCTGCGATGGCGGCGGGCCTGGCCGCGTTGCTGGGCGCGACCTCGGTCTTGGCGCAGTCGAAGTCGCTGGTCGTCGCGGGCTACGGCGGCTCGTGGGAGCAGCAGCTGCGCAAGGACGTGTTCCCTGCGTTCGAGGCCAAGCACGGCGTGAAGATCGAGTATGTCGCCGGCAACTCGACCGACACCTTGGCCAAGCTGCAGGCCCAGAAGGGCAACCAGGTGATCGATGTCGCCATCGTCGATGACGGGCCGATGTACCAGGCGATCCAGCTCGGCTTCTGCGCCAAGATCGACAATCTCGACAAGAGCGAGCTCTATCCGGCCGCGCTCTTCAAGGACGACAAGGCGGTGGCCGTTGGCCAGACCGGCACCGGCTTCATGATCAATACCAAGACCTTCAAGGACAAGGGCTGGGCGACGCCGACCTCGTGGAACGACCTCAAGGATCCCAAGTTCAAGAAGCTGCTGGTGATCCCGCCGATCAACAACACCTACGGTCTCTACACCCTGATGATGTTCGCCCGCATGAACGGCGGCGGCGAGAAGAACATCGAGCCGGGCTTCAAGGTGATGAAGGCCGACGTCAATCCCAACGTGCTGGTCTATGAGCCGTCGCCGGGCAAAATGACCGAGCTGTTCCAGTCGAACCAGGGACAGATCGCGGTGTGGGGCACCGGGCGCGTCCAGGCCTTTGCGAATACCGGGTTCCCCGTCGACTTCATCTATCCCAAGGAAGGCGCACCGATCCTGCTCGCCTCGGCCTGCCCGATCGCCAAGGCGTCGGTCAATCCGCTGGCCCAGGAGTTCATCAAGGCGCTGATCTCCGCGCCGGTGCAGACCAGCTTCGCCAAGGAGATGGGCAACGGCCCGGTCAACACCAAGGTCGACGTCAACATGCCGGAACTGCGCATGGCGCCGGTCGGTGAGCGCGCAAAGCTGGTGATCCAGCCCGACTGGGACGCCATCAACGCCCAGCGAGAGGACTGGACCAAGCGCTGGAACCGCGAGGTCGAGCGCTAGAGCGTGATTGCTTCAAGCGAGACCCTCGCCCTGCGGAGCGGCCGCAGGCCGCGTCTCGAAGGGGCGGCGACATCAAGACTGTTGTCCACCCTCGGAAACGCACCGCTGCGCGGTGCTCCTCACGGTGCGGCATTCTTCGTGCCTCGTCCCAAATAACCGCTCTAGGCTCGTCGCCCGCATGCGCCATCCCATCTTCCTCTTCCGGCACGGCGAGACCGTGTGGAACGCCGAGAAGCGCGCCCAGGGCCATCTCGACTCGCCGCTGACCGTGGTCGGCCGTGCACAGGCCCAGGCCATGGGCGAGAGGTTGGCCCACGAACTGCAGGCCGACGGCTACCAACCGTCCGGCGTCATCGTGCGGGCAAGCCCGCTCGGGCGCGTGCGCGAGACCTTGGGCATCGCGGCGGCGGCGGCCGGCCTGACGCACGACGAGCAGGCCTTCGACCATCGGCTGCGCGAGATGAGCTGGGGCGAGTGGGATGGCTTGGTCCTGCCAGAGATCGAAGCGCGCTGGCCCGGCGCCATGGCGGCGCGGCGGCAGGACCACTGGAGCTACCAACCGCCCGGCGGGGAGAGTTACGCGATGGTCGTCGAGCGTGCCCGGCCGGCGTTCGACGACATCGTGGCGCTGGCGCAGGAGCAGCCTGTCGCGGTGTTCGCCCATGGCGGCGTCGGCCGCGTGCTGCGCGGCCTGTTCCTGGATGCACCGCAGGTCGAGATCCTGAAGATGGACCAGCCGCAGAACGCCTTCTATCGCCTGCACGGCGGCGCCGCGGCGCGCGTCGACACCTGACCGGGCGATGGCCTTCCTCACCCTCGATGGACTGACCAAGCGGTTCGGCACTCACGCCGCGGTCGACGGCCTGTCGCTCGACGTCGAGAAGGGGGAGTTCGTCTCACTGCTCGGGCCGTCGGGCTGCGGCAAGACGACGACGCTGCAATTGATCGCCGGGTTCGTCGAGCCGACGTCAGGGGCGATCCGCCTCGAAGGCCGCGACCTCCTGGCGGTGAAGCCGGCGAAGCGCGGGCTCGGCATCGTGTTCCAGAGCTATGCGCTGTTCCCGCATATGACCGTTGCCGAGAACGTGGCGTTCGGCCTCGAGATGCAGGGAGTAGCGGCGGCGGAGCGCATCAGGCGGGTCGGCGAGACTTTGGAGCTGGTCGGCCTCGCGGCCTTCACCAGCCGCTTCCCGCGCCAGATGTCGGGCGGCCAGCAGCAGCGCGTGGCGCTGGCCCGCGCGCTGGTGATCAAGCCGGAGATCCTGCTGCTCGACGAGCCGCTCAGCAATCTCGACGCCAAGCTGCGCGAGGAGATGCAGATCGAGCTGCGCCAGATCCAGCGCAGCGTCGGCACCACCACAATCCTGGTGACGCACGACCAGGCCGAGGCGATGGCGCTGTCCGACCGCCTGGTGGTGATGAACCACGGCCGTGCCGAGCAGATCGGCCCGCCACACGAGGCCTACGAGCGGCCGGCGACGCCCTTCGTCGCGAGCTTCCTCGGCAAGACCAACCTGGTGAACGGCGAGACGGTGCGGCCCGAGAAGATCGCCTTTGCTGCCGCCGGCCTCGCCGGCACGGTGCGCACCCGCATCTTCCAGGGCAGCCACTGGCTCTACCAGGTCGAGACGGCGGGCGGCCTCGTCACGGTGATCCGCCAGAACACCGGCGAACCGGTGCCAGCCGAAGGCGATGCCGTGAACCTGGCGTGGCAGGCCGCGGCATGAAAGCGGCGCCTTATCTCCTCAGCCTGCCGGCGCTGCTGCTGTTCGGCGCCGTGGTCGTCGTCCCGCTGACCATGACCGTGCTGCTGTCGTTCCACGATTGGGGCCAGTACAAGGGCATCGAGCCGGTGTTCGTGCTGAAGAACTGGCACGAGGTCCTGACCGACTCCTATTTCCACGAGATGTTCTGGCGGACCTTTCGCATCGCCTGCCTGGTCACGCTGCTGACCGCGCTGCTCGGCGCGCCCGAGGCCTACATCCTCAATCGCATGAAGAGCCCGTGGCGCGGCCTGTTCCTGCTGGTGATCCTGGGACCGCTCCTGATCTCGGTGGTGGCGCGCACCTTGGGATGGGCGCTGCTGTTCGGCGGCAGCTCGGGCGTGGTCAACAAGGCACTGGTCTCGCTCGGCCTGATCGACGCGCCGCTGCCCTTCATGTTCACCGAGACCGGCGTGGTGGTGGCACTCGCACATGTCCTGATGCCCTACATGGTGCTGGCGGTATGGGCCGCCCTGCAGCGCCTCGATCCCCAGGTCGAGAATGCCGCGGTCGCGCTGGGGGCGGGGCCGTTCACCGTGCTGCGCCGCATCGTGCTGCCGCAGATCATGCCCGGCATCCTGTCGGGCGCCGTCATCGTCTTCGCCCTGGCTGCCAGCGCCTTCGCGACGCCGGCCATCATCGGCGGGCGGCGCCTGAAGGTGGCCTCGACCTTGGCCTACGACGAATTCCTGAACACCCTCAACTGGCCCTTGGGCGCTGCCGTGGCTGTGCTGTTGCTGGTGGCGCTGGTCCTGATCGTGGTCGGCGCCAGCCGCCTGGTCGAGCGGCGGTATGCGCAGGTGTTCTCGTGAGGCGCGACACTCCAGCGCCCTTCATTCTCCTCCCCAGCTTCGCTGGGGAGGTGCCCCGTCATACGGGGCGGAGGGGTCATGAGTCACAAAGGACAGCGAGTCCCATGACTCATGACCCCTCCGTCGCGTATGACGCGACACCTCCCCAACTTCGTTGGGGAGGAGATGATAGACGGCCCGGATGACCCGCAACGGACCCCTTGCGCTCGCCTACCACGCGCTGTTCGTCACCTTCATGCTGGCGCCGATCCTGGTCGTCTGCATCGTCGCCTTCACGCCCGAAGGCTTCCTGTCGTTCCCGACCGACCGCTGGTCGCTGCGCTGGTTCTATGCGATCGGGCGCTATCCCGAGTTCATCTCGGCGTTCTGGCGCAGCCTGTGGCTCGGCGCGCTGTCGTCGGCGGTCGCCGTCGCGATCTCGGTGCCGGCGGCGCTCGCCATCGCGCGCCATCGCTTCCCCGGGCGCGAGGCGATGACCGCGCTGTTCATGTCGCCGCTGATGATCCCGCATGTCGTGCTGGGCATCGCCTTCCTGCGCTTCTTCACCCAGATCGGGCTCGGCGGCACCTTCGCCGGTCTTGTGCTGTCGCATATCGTGATCGTGCTGCCCTTCGCGCTGCGCCTGACCTTGGCGTCCGCTGTCGGGCTCGACCGCTCGATCGAGCATGCCGCGGTGTCGCTCGGGGCGTCCGACTGGACGGTGCTGAAGCGCATCACCCTGCCGCTGGTGCTGCCCGGCCTGGTGAGCGGCTGGGCGCTCGCCTTCATCAATTCGTTCGACGAAGTGACAATGACGGTGTTCATTGCCGCTCCGGGGACCGAAACCCTGCCGGTACGCATGTTTCTCTACATCCAGGACAATATCGACCCGCTGGTGACCTCGGTGTCGGCCTGCGTCATCGCCATCACCGTGTTGGCGCTGGTGGCGCTCGATCGCGCCTACGGGCTGGAGCGCCTGCTGGTCGGGAGGAACGCTGATGGCCGATAGCGGCAGTGGATACGACGTCGCTGTCGTGGGCGGCGGCCTAGTCGGCGTGGCGACCGCGTGGGGCCTCGCGCGCGAGGGCTGTCGCGTCGTCGTGCTCGACGAGGGCGATCGCGCGGTGCGCGCGAGCCGCGGCAACTTCGCGCTGGTGTGGGTGCAGAGCAAAGGACTCGGCCTGGCACCCTATGCCGGCTGGACGATCCGTTCGTCCAACGCCTGGGCGGGCTTCGCCGCGACCTTGAAGGAAGAGACCGGCCTCGATGTCTGCTTCCAGCGGCCGGGCGGCTTTCATCTCGCGCTGTCGGAGCGCGAGCTCGAGACCCGCGCCCTCAACTTGAAGCGCCTGCACAACCAACCCGGCATTGTCGATTACAAGACCGAGATCCTCGACCATGCCCAGATCGCCAAGATGCTGCCCGACATCGGGCCCGAGGTGGTGGGCGGCAGCTACTGCCCGCTCGATGGCCACGTCAATTCGCTGCGCCTGCTGCGCACCTTGCACACCGCGATCCAGGCACGCGGCGTCACCTACCTGCCGAGCCATCGCGTCGAGACGATCGACAAGGTGGGCGGCGAGTTCCGGCTTCTGACGGTGCACGGCGAGGTGCGCGCCAACCGTGTGGCACTGGCTGCCGGCAACGCCAACATGCGGCTGGCGCCGATGGTCGGGCTCGAGGCGCCGATGAAGCCCGAGCGTGGCCAGATCGTCGTCACCGAGCGGTTGCGCCCGTTCCTGCATCATCCTGTCGTTACCTTGCGCCAGACCGACGAGGGCACGGTGATGATCGGCGATTCGAAGGAGGAGAGCACCGACCCGGCCGGCCTGACCTTGGGCGTCAGCGCCACCGAGGCCGAGCGCGCCGTGCGCCAGTTCCCCTTGCTGGGCAGCGCTAACGTCGTGCGGACCTGGAGCGCGATCCGCGTCATGACCCAGGACGGCTTTCCGATCTACGACGAATCCGAAACGCATCCCGGCGCCTTCACCGTGTGCTGCCATTCCGGCGTCACCTTGGCCGCCAATCACGCCCTCACCATCGCGCCGATGATTGCCCGCGGCGCGCTCGACAAGTCGCTGGTCGCTCCCTTCAGCGCGCGGAGGTTCCATGTTCAAGAGGCTGGCTGAGACGGGGCCTGCGGTTCCGATCAGCGTCGACGGCAAGCCAGTCGCGGCGCGCAGCGGCGACACGGTCGCGGCGGCCTTGCTCGCCGCCGGCCTCTCCCATTGCCGCACCACGCCGGTGACCGGCGCGCCGCGCGCGCCCTACTGCATGATGGGTGTCTGCTTCGAATGCCTGGTGACGATCGACGGCGTCGGCAGCCGCCAGGCCTGCCTGGTGCCGGTGCACCCCGGCATGACCATCGAGACCCAGCTCGGCAAGCGCGAGGCCGGACGATGAACACAATTCTTTCCTCCCCCGTCACCGGGGGAAGTGGCCCGCAGGGCCGGAGGGGGAAAGCCCCAGTCGAGATTCATGAGATTTCGACGTCGGGATTTCATGCATCCCGACTGGGGCTCTCCCCGTCCGCCCCCTTCAGGGGCACCTCCCCCGATGACGGGGGAAGGATCTGCGAGGCAGATGCGGGGAGCCGTTTGCTATGAACGCCTCCGATCTCTCACCCGTCTACGACCTGATCGTGATCGGCGGCGGGCCCGCGGGGCTCGCGGCGGCATCGGTGGCGGCGCGCGCAGGTCTCGCGACCGTGCTGCTCGACGAGAATCCGAGTGTCGGCGGCCAGATCTACCGCGCCATCACCACGAGCCCGGTCGCCGACCGGTCGATCCTGGGCGACGACTACTGGGTGGGCGAGGCGCTCGCCGCCGAGGCCAAGGCAAGCGGCGCTGCGATCGTGAACGGCGCCACGGTGTGGAGCCTCGACCCGCATCGCATCGTCGGCGTCTCGATCGCCGGCAAGACCCGCCTGATCGAAGGCCGGCGCATCATCATCGCCACCGGGGCGCTCGAACGGGCGTTCGCCATTCCCGGCTGGACCTTGCCCGGCGTGATGACGGCCGGCGGCGCCCAGACGGCGCTGAAAGCGCAGGGCCTTGTGCCGTCGGGACGGACAGTGATGGCGGGCACGGGGCCGCTGCTCTGGTTGCTGGCGGCGCAGATCCTGCGGGCCGGCGGTCGCCTCGAAGCGCTGCTCGACACCACGCCGCGGCGCAACTGGCTGCGCGCGCTGCCGCACCTGCCCGACTTCGCGTTGTCGCCGTACTTCTCGAAGGGGCTGAAGCTCTTGCGCGAGGTGAAGGCCCGCGTGCCGGTGCACAAGGTCGATCGCATCGCCGCGGTGGGCGAGAGCAAGCTCAGCGAGGTCGTGTTCAGCGCAGGCGGTGGCGCGGAGCGTCGGCTGCCGGCCGACCTGCTGTTGTTGCACCAGGGCGTCGTGCCCAACGTCAATCTCGCTTTGGCGGCGGGCCTCGAGCATCGCTGGAACGAGCGCCAGCTGTGCTTCGAGCCCGTGCTCGACGACGACTTCGGCGGGTCGAGGGCGGGCATTGCCGTCGCTGGCGACGGTGCGGGGATCGGCGGCGGCACGGCGGCGGTGCAGCGCGGCCGGATTGCCGGCATGGCCGCCGCGCGTGCCCTGCGTCCCGAGGCGTCGATGCCGGATCCGCAGGCCGTGCGGCAGCGCCTGCAGCGCGAGGAGTTGGGCCGCGCCTTCCTCGACTGGCTGAACCGTCCGGCCGACTCGTTCCGGCGGCCCGAGGGCGACACGCTGGTCTGCCGCTGCGAGGAGGTGACGGCCCAGCAGGTTCGTGACACCGCGCGCCTGGGCTGCGAGGGACCGAACCAGATGAAGGCCTTCCTGCGCTGCGGCATGGGACCATGCCAGGGCCGGCTGTGCGGCCTCACCGTCACCGAGCTGATCGCCGAGGCCCGCGAGACGACGCCGGCCGAGGTCGGATACTACCGCCTGCGCCCGCCTGTGAAGCCCATCACCCTGGCCGAGCTCGCCTCGCTGCCGATCAGCACCGCCGAGCGCAAGGCCGTGGAGCGTTGACCGTGGCCCGTACCGCCGATGTGATCGTGATCGGTGGCGGCATCCATGGTTGCTCGACGGCCCTGCACCTGGCGTTGCGCGGCGTGAAGGCGATCCTGGTGGAGAAGGACTATGCCGGCCGCCATGCCTCGGGCGTGAACGCCGGCGGCGTGCGCCAGCTCGCGCGCCACATCGCCGAGATCCCGCTGTCGATCTCGTCGATGGAGATATGGGAGCGGATCGAGGATCTGGTCGGCGACGATTGCGGCTTCGACAGCCATGGCACGGTGCTGGTGGCGGAGAGCGAGGAGGAGCTGGCGAGTTTCCGTGCCCGCGTCGACGATCTGCGACTTAAGGGCTTCACGCACGAGGAGCTGATCGGCCGGGACGAGCTGAAGCGTCTCGTGCCGGCGGTGTCGGACCATTGTCCGGGCGGTGTCGTCTCGCGCCGCGACGGCGCCGCCGATCCGTTCCGTACCACCCAAGCGATCCGCCGCCGTGCCGTCGAGCGCGGCGTCGAGGTGATGGAAGGCGTCCGGGTGACTGGCGTCGCGAGCGCCGGCTCGCTGTGGCGGGTCGAGACCAGCGCCGGCGCGCTCGAAGCGCCGAAGGTGGTGAACGCCGCCGGCGCGTGGGCCGATCGCATCGCCGCGCAGCTCGGCGAGCCGGTGCCGCTCGAGGTCATCGCGCCGATGCTGATGGTGACCAGCCGGCTGCCGGCTTTCATCGAGCCGGTGGTGATCCTGCGTGGCCGCAAGCTCTCCTTCAAGCAGCTCGAGAATGGCACGGTCGTGATCGGCGGCGGCCATCTCGCCGAGCCGTTCCGCGACGAGAACCGCAGCGTGCTCGACTGGTCCAAGCTCGCGATCAGCGCCCGAACGGTGTGGGAGCTGTTCCCGGTGATGCGCGCGGCGACCATCGTGCGCGCGTGGGCCGGCATCGAGGCGCGCATGCCCGACGACATCCCCGTGGTCGGCCCGAGCTCGACCAGCGAGGGCGTCTACCACCAGTTCGGCTTCTCGGCGCACGGCTTCCAGCTCGGGCCGGGCACGGGCGCGATGATGGCAGAGCTGGTGGCCACCGGCCGCACCAACGTGCCGATCGACGGCCTCGGCATCACGCGCTTCAAGGATCAGGCACGGCGCCAGTCGTAACCAAGGCGCGGGAAATGCACGACGATCTCGCCGACCATCGGGTCGCGGCGCAGCAAGGCGATCTCGACCGCGTCGATGAACTGGACCTCCCCCTCGACCCAGTCCCTGGCATTGTCGCCCGGCCGAACGCGCGCCCGCTCGCCGGGTCGCGGATCGCCGTCCTGCGGATCGGAGGATCGCGGCGCCGCGGGGGCCGACTCGCGGGCGATGGCAAGAGCGGAATCGGCATCGATGTCGGTGCGCGTGCCGTGGCCGATCGCGGCCATGCGATCGCGCCACGCCAGCAGGCGCGGATACGGCTCGAGCTCGCTGCGGCAATCGATGTGGCGGCCGCGAAAGAACCAGACCACGTGATAGGCGGCGAAGTCGGCGATGCAGGGCTCGGCGCCCAGCAGATAGCGCCGACCGTCCTGCAGCATGTCGGCCAGCCACTTGATCTGCGGCCGCACCAGCGCGCGGTTGCGGATCGCGGCCTTGCGCACCGCCTCGATCGACGGCTCGGGCAGACCGTGCAGGCGGGCGCGATCCTGATGCAGTCCGGGCGGCATGTGGTCGGCGTTGATGCCCGACACGAACAGCGCCACCGGCCGCATGAACTGCTGCTCGGCCCACCAGGCGATGGCGTTGGCGCTGCCGGCGCTGGCGGCCGGGTACAGCGTCGGCTCCGGCACGCGGCGCTCGAGCTCGCGGGCGATCAGGTTGGTGTCGCACCAGATGTCGGCGCCATCCTGCAGGACCGGCGTGCGCCGGTAGCCGCCGGTCAGCGGCACCAGCTTGGGCTTGGGCAGGATCGGCGGGATCTCGACGCCGCACCATGCCAGGCCCTTGAAGCCCAGCATCAGGCGCGCCTTCTCGGCGAAGTTCGAGAAGTCGTAGTGGTGCAGGATCAGGCTCACGTCCGGCCGTCCATCACGTCGCGGCGTTGGCGGGCCTCGAGCAGAAAGGCAAGGCCGGCCTCGTCGCCCTGCTGCGCCGGTCTGATCTGCACCGGCTCAGGCCGCCTTCAGCACGCCCTGGTCGTCCTCGATCCGCAACGGCTTCCAGTTGCGCGACACGACCCAGTCGGGGCGCGGATCCGGGCCGAGCATCGGCCGGTTGGCCACCGTGTTGCAGGAGACGTAGATGTGCCAGCGGTCGTCGGCCGACAGGTTGTGGCCCGACGCATGCAGCGTGTTGCAATGGAACAGCACGCAGGTGCCGGCACGCCCCGTGACCGCGACCGGCTCCGGAGAGGTCTCGAGAATTTCGATCATGCGCTGCTTGGGCATCGCCCAGAACTTGTACGACGTCTGCTCGTCGTAGACCGGTTCGATGCGGCCGAGCTTGTGGCTGCCGGGAATGATGTACAGGGCGCCACCCATCTCCGTCGTATCGGTCATCATCAGGTTGAAGGTCGCCATGTCCGGCCGCGCGCAGCCATCGCGCTTCCACGAGCCGTAATCCTGGTGCCACTGCCAGACCGTGCCTTCGATGGCAGGCTTGGTGTTGATCTTGGTGTGATAGACGTAGACGGCGTCGTCCTTCAGCGCCTGCTGGACGGGCCGCAGCAGGCGCGGTGTGTGGACCAAGGCGCGGAACGGCTGCGAGCGCGTCGCGCCATCCTCCTCGTGGCAGCGGAAGATGGTGCGGACGGCGCCAGTGTGCTCGCGAACCACTTCCTCGCCGTCGACCTGGGCGAGTCGCGCCACCTCGCGTCGCAAAACAGCGACTTCGGCTCGCGAAAACAGGTCGGGAAAGATCAGGAAACCGTCGCGGTCGAACCGCTCGATCTGCTCGGTCGTAAGCTCCATCGCACTGCCCCGGTGAACTCTGGCCCTTCCATGACGCTATCATCGCTGGCCGGGGGCGGCAAAGACGGTCAAAATCCTGCCATGCGCCTACCTCACGGCGGAGGAAGCGGCTGCCGCTGCCAAGACCAACGACGGCCAGGTCATGCGGCCGTGGGACCTGTGGAAACGCAACGCGATGAAGGCCGAATAAGAGGGAGTGGACGACGATGGACGGCGTGGTGAATATCGATGACCTGCGCAAGCTCGCGAAGAAGCGGCTGCCCAAGATCGCCTACGACTTCATCGAAGGCGGAACCGACGACGAGGTCGGGCTGGTCACCAACGAGCAGGCCTTCCGCAAGGCGCGCATCGTGCCGCGTTATCTGGTCGACGTGACCAAGCGCGACCAGTCGACCACGCTGTTCGGCCGCACATACTCCAGCCCGATCGGCATCGCGCCGACCGGTATCGCCGGGTTGTTCCGGCGCGGTGCCGACCTGATGCTGGCCGAGGCGGCGCGCGACGCCAACGTGCCGTTCATCATGTCCGGGTCGAGCACCGGCTCGATCGAGGACCTCGGCAAGCTCGCGCCCGATCACGGCTGGTACCAGCTCTATTCCGCCAAGGACCAGTCGATCTCGGAGGATATGATCAAGCGCGCCGGCGATGCCGGCCTGCGCACGCTCGTCTTCACCGTCGACGTGCCCGAAGGCTCCAACCGCGAACGCAACACGCGCAACGGCTGGGGCCGGCCGCTCAAGCTCACCTGGAAGACCAAGTTCGAAGCCCTGACGCACCCGGCCTGGATGATGGAATGGATGAAGCACGGCACGCCGTACTTCGACAACTGGGCGAAGTATGCCGGCCCCAACGCCACGGCTGAGCAGATCGCCGACCTGGTCGCCCAACAGAACCGCGCGCCGATGACCTGGAAGCACGTCGAGCGCTACCGCGCGCTGTGGAAGGGCAACTTCGTGCTTAAGGGCATCATGCATCCCGACGATGCCATCCGTGCCCATTCGCTCGGCGTCGACGGCCTCATGGTGTCGAACCATGGAGCCCGGCAGCTCGACAACGCTCCGTCGCCGCTCGAGGTCCTGCCGACGATCCGCGACGCCGTGGGCGACAAGATGACCCTGATGCTGGACGGCGGCGTCCGCCGCGGGCTCGACGCGCTGATCGCGCTCTGCATGGGCGCCAGGTTCGTCTTCTGCGGCCGGCCGACTCTCTACGGCGTGGCCGCCGGCGGCATTCCGGGCGCCGCGAAGGCGCTCGGCATCTTTCGCCGCGAGATCGACATCAGCATGGCCCAGATGGGCGCCGCCAAGATCTCGGATCTGGGCCCGCAATTCCTGATGTGGAAGGACGAGGAGGATCTGCGGCGCAACAGGCGGTAGGCAGCGACCTTGGAGCGCGATTGCAGCAAGTGGGAATCCTCACCCTGAGCAGCCGCGCGGAGCGTGGCGTCTCGAAGGGTGGGAGCGAGCACCGTGCCTGTGGGTGGAGACGCGGCCTGCGGCTCCTCAGGGGTCAGGCTCCTCTTGTGCTTCGATCAAAGAATGTCCCGCTCCAGACGGAGAGGCTCGAGCGCTTACAAGTCTCAGCGCGTTGTGCCACAGTGCCCGCAGCACAAGGAAACTCCCACGTGAGTCAACGCTAGCAATCCCGATCTGAAGGCAGGACAACCCGCCCGCCCTCACGATCGAGTTGGGCCACCTGTCCGGCGACGGGTGGCATTGGCCGCCACGCGGTCGCGTCGATCTCCGGAGTTCCCGTGTCTCATCCGCTTCTGACTGCCCCGATTGCCGGGAGCCTGCTGCGCCTCGCGGGGCCGACCACCGGATTGATGCTGGTGTACATCTTCGTCGCGATTGCCGATGCGTATCTCATCGGTCGTCTCGGGGTCGACGCGCTGGCCGGCATTGCGCTGGTCTTTCCTGTCGGCATGCTGATGCAGAACATCGCGATGGGCGGCATGGGCGGCGGCGTGGCGTCGGCCATGGCGCGGGCGCTGGGCTCCGGTCGTCTCGAGGATGCGCGTGCGCTTGTCTTGCATGCGCTGTTTCTCGCGATGGCGTTCGCGGTCCTCTTCACGCTGCTCGCCTGGACGGCGGCGCCCTGGCTCTACCGGCTGATGGGCGGCGTCGGAGCGGCGTTGCAGGAGGCGCTGGCCTACAGCGACGTCTGGTTCGGCGGGGCCGTGCTGGTCTGGGCGAACGCCTTCCTGTCGTCTCTCCTGCGCGGCGGCGGCGATGCACTCACACCGGGCCGCTACGGGCTCGCCGGCGCGGTGGCCTATGTGCCGCTCGCCGCGCTGCTGGCGCTCGGGATCGGCTCCTGGCCAGGCCTGGGTCTCCCGGGCTTTGCGATCGCCTCGATGCTGACGACCGGCGTGGTGGTGGTGCTGATGATCCGTGCCCTGTGGCGCGGCCGGCTGGGCTTCACGCCGAGCTTTGCCGGCATCCGCCTGCAGCGCCGCCTGCTCGTCGAGATCCTGCGGGTCGGGTTGATCGCCTCCTTCACCACCTTCACGTCCAACGTCACTGCCATGATCATGATCGGCCTGGTCAGCCGGTTCGGCGTTGCCGCCCTGGCGGGCTACGGCATCGGCGTGCGTCTCGAGTTCATGGTCGCGCCGATCGCCTTCGGCATCGGCACCGGGCTCACGACGCTGGTCGGCGTCGCAGCCGGTGCCGAGGCATGGCGTCGCGCAGTGCGCGTCGCCTGGACGGGCGCGCTCGTCTCGTTCGCCGTGACCGGCCTGATCGGCTGGACCGTCGCCTTGCTGCCAGAGACCTGGTCACGGCTGTTCGCGGCGGACGATGCGGTGGTCGCCGCGAGCGTCTCCTACATCACCCACGTGGCGCCGTTCTATTGCTTCTTCGGCCTCGGTCTGACGCTCAACTTCGCCAGCCAGGGCGCCGGTCGGATGTGGGCGCCCTTCGTGGCTGGCGTCGTGCGCATGATCGTCGTGACGACCAGCGGCTGGCTGGCCGTCGACGCGCTGGGGCTGGGACTCGGCGGCGTGTTCGGAGCGATCGCGATCGGCACGATCGTCTATGGCAGCCTGATCGCCGGCTCGTTGCTCGTTGCGCCTTGGAAAGGGCGCCGGACTTAGGCCGCCTGCATGCTCTTCAGGAACTGCTTCCAGCTTTGCGGCGTGACGACTGTCCGGTAGTGGGCGGCCTGCGCGGGATCCAGCACCTCGATCATGAACGCGCCCTCGACCCACACTTCGGTGAGCTGGAAGACACCATTGCCACGGTCGCAGGCGCGGGCCGGCCATCCGGCCTTCTGTGCGATCGCCAGCACCTCCGCGGCCGGCCGGTCGACGCAGACTGCGAGATGGCACTCCGAGAGGCGCCGCGCCACGCCGTCTGACCGCCACTCTGCCTGCTCCGGACCATAGGTCATGGCGAGACCGCGGCGCGAGATCTCGATCTCGACGGCGCCGTCACCCGACCACGCCATCCAGGAATCCGCGCCGCCCGGCGGGAAGGGCAGGGCCTCGCCGCTCATGATCTCGGCCAGCACCTCGGCCGCCCGCTTCGGGTTGTCGGCCGGGATCGAGGCATGGGCAATCACAGTCATTTCTGTTTCTCCTGTTTGCGTGACTTCGTCCGAGGGGCGGGACCCGGTGGCCGGCGTCCCAGCAGGACGGCGAGGGCCTGCGAGGCCGCAAGCCCTGCTTCCTTGCCGTCGAGAGCCCAATGCTCCTTCATCACCGCCCAGGCGTAGGCGCTGTCGATCAGCTGGGCGATCGCGGCGATCCGCGTCAGCTCGGGCTCGGTGATGCCGGGGAAGGCGTCGCGCACGGCGGCGCGCATCGCCGCCTGCCGCTCGGCGTTGGCGGCGCGCCGCACCTCGCGGCCGGCAGCCGAGAAGGCCGAGGCCCGGACCAGCGGTTCCTCCTTGTCGAACTCGGGGAAGAGCTGGTTGGGTGTGTCGATCAGCGCTTGGGCCGTCGTCGGAAAGCCGCGGGAGCGGACGCGCGCCTGCATGCGCGGCCAGACCGCCTGGATCAGCGCATCGCGCGAGGCGAAGTGGCGGAACACCGTGCGCTCCGTCACGCCGGCCCGCATCGCAACGCCTGCCATCGTGAGCTGTTCCAGCTCGGTGGTCGAGAGCTCGACGATGGCGGAGTCCAGGATCCGGGTGCGGGTCTCCTCGCGGTACTGGTCGCGCAGAGATGTCTGGATCACTGACATGATGTCATAGTTTATGACATCATGTCAGAGTGGCTGTCAATTACTGGTCGACGATCGGGCTGAACCCGCCATGGATCATGCGCTTGCCGTCGAACAGCACCTTGTCCTGGTCCGGACGCATGCGCGGATCGGTCATCAGCTTCTCCCAGCTCTTGTCGCGCACCGCCTTGGAAGGCCATTCGATCCAGCAATAGGCGATCTTCTCGTCGCCGGTCGCCTGCACCGCGCCCTTGAAGTCGGTGAGCTTTCCGTCGGGCACATCATCGCCCCAGGCATCGACGATGCGCAGCGCGCCATGATCCTTGAGGGCGCCAGCCGCCTTGGCCGCCCAGGCACGGAAGGCGTCGCGGTTGCCGGCGGGAACGGGCAGCAGGGTGCCGTCGACATAGCCCGGCTTCCCCGCGCCACCCTCCTCGACGAGCACCGAGAAGCCGCCATAGACCATGCGCTGGCCGTCGAACGGCATCGACGATGCCATCGCGTTGGCCTTGGGGTCGGCGCGCATCTTGGCGTTGGCGTCGTCGCGCACCTGCTTGTCGGGATACTCGACCCAGGAAAAGAGCACGACCTCGTCGGGCTTGGCCTTCACCGCGCGCTTGAAGTCGGTGAGCTTTCCGTCGGGCACGTCATCACCCCAGCACTCGACCAGGCGCGTCGCACCGAGGCCCTTGAAGTAGGAAACGGCCTCGACGGCGTGCTTGCGATAGAGTTCCTTGTTGGCGGCCGGAACCGCCAGGATGAATCCTTCGATGTAAGCCATAGGACCTCCACTTTCTCCCGCGCTTGCAAGGCTGATCGCCTGCCTGCAAGCCCGAAATGGGTCCCGACGTCAGCAGATGCGAGGACGTTCCCTCCCCCGCATCACGTTGTCACGGCTGCCGCTTTACTGCACGACCTCGAACAGGCCGGCCGCACCCATGCCGCCGCCGATGCACATCGTGACGACGACGTTCTTGGCCTTGCGGCGACGGCCCTCGATCAGGGCGTGGCCGGTGCAGCGCGCGCCGGTCATGCCGAACGGATGGCCGATCGAGATCGAGCCGCCATTGACGTTCAGCTTCTCGTTGGGGATGCCGAGCTTGTCGCGGCAGTACAGCACCTGAACCGCGAAGGCCTCGTTCAGCTCCCACAGGTCGATGTCGTCCATCTTCAGCCCGAAGCGCTTCAGCAGCTTGGGGATGGCGTAGACCGGGCCGATGCCCATCTCGTCGGGCTCGCAGCCGGCGACGACCAGGCCCTTGTAGATGCCGAGCGGCTTCAGGCCGCGCTTGGCGGCTTCGGCGTCGCTCATGATCACCGCGGCCGACGCGCCGTCCGAGAGCTGGCTGGCGTTGCCGGCGGTGATCCACTTGTCGGGGCCCATCACCGGCTGCAGCTTGGAGAGGCCTTCCATCGTCGTGTCGGGACGATTGCCCTCGTCCTTGGTGAGCTTGACCGTCTTCTTCGAGGTCTCCTGGGTGTTCTTGTCGGTGACCAGCATCGTGGTTTCCATCGGCACGATCTCGTCATCGAACTTGCCGGCCTGCTGGGCGGCGGCGGTGCGCAGCTGGCTCTGCAGCGAGTACTCGTCCTGGTGCTCGCGGCTGATCTTGTAGCGGCCGGCGACGGTGTCGGCGGTGGTGATCATGGCGTGGTAGATTCCGGGCACGTGCTCCTGCACCCACGGATTGACCAGGCGGTTCTTGTTGCCGCCCGGCGGGCCCTGGACCAGCGACACCGATTCGAGGCCGCCGGCGATCATCACCGGCACCTTGTCGACCAGCACGCGCTGGGCCGCCATCGAGATCGTCTGCAGGCCCGACGAGCAGAAGCGGTTGACGGTGACGCCCGACACGCTGACCGGCGCGCCGGCCCGCATCGCCGACACTCGCGCCACGTTGGAGCCGGTCGTGCCCTCGGGCGCGGCGCAGCCCAGGATCACGTCCTCGACCTCGCCCAGCTCGAGCCTGGCGCGCTCGGCGGCGTGCTTGATCACGTGCGCGCCCATGTCGGCGCCATGGGTGTCGTTGAAGGCGCCCCGGAACGCCCTTCCGATCGGCGTGCGGGCAGTTGATACGATGACGGCGTCGGCCATGGGATTTCCTCCTTGAGAAGCCAAGACGTGATGTCATCCCGCGCACAGCGAGGGATGACAGGCTGATTAAACCGTAGAGAACTTCTTGCCTTCCTGCACCAGCTTCTTGAGCAGGGGGGCCGGCTCCCAGAACGGGTCGCCGGAGGCGTCGCGATACTTCAGCAGGGCGTCGTGGATGGTCTTGAGCCCGATCACGTTGTCGGCCCACCACATCGGGCCGCCGCGATAGACCGGCCAGCCGTAGCCGTTGACCCAGATCACGTCGATGTCGAGGGCGCGCTGGGCCATCCCTTCCTCGAGGATCTTGGCGCCCTCGTTGACCATCGGGAACAGGCAGCGCTCCTGGATTTCCTGGTCGGAGATGGCGCGCCGCGTGATGCCGAGCTTCCTCGAATTCTCCTCGATGATCTTCTCGACCTCGGGGTCGGGGATCGGCGTGCGGTCGGGCAGGTTGTACTTGTAGTAGCCGGCGCCGGTCTTCTGGCCGAAGCGGCCGAGCTCGCAGATCGCGTCGGCGACGTAGCCGGTGTAGCGCACGTTGCGCTTCTCTTTTTCGTTCTTGCCCTGACGGATGCGCCAGCCGACATCGTTGCCGGCGAGATCGCTCATGGCGAACGGGCCCATCGGGAAGCCGAAATCGAAGATCACCTTGTCGACCTGGTGGGGCAGGGCGCCTTCCTCCAGCATGTAGGCCGACTGCACGCCGCGCTGGCGCAGCATGCGGTTGCCGACGAAGCCTTCGCAGACGCCGACCAGCACCGGGATCTTGCCGATCTTCTTGCTGAGCGTCATCACGGTCGCGATGACGTCCTTGGAGGTCGCCTTGCCGCGCACGTTCTCCAGGAGCTTCATGACGTTGGCCGGCGAGAAGAAGTGCATGCCGATCACGTCGCCCGGTCGCTGCGTGTAGCCGGCGATCTGGTTGACATCGAGGCCCGAGGTGTTGGTCGCCAGCACCGCGCCGGGCTTGGCGACCTCGTCGAGCTTCTTGAAGACGCCTTCCTTCACTTCCATGGTCTCGAACACCGCCTCGATGATGACGTCGGCGTCTTTCAGATCGTCGTAGGAGAGCGTCGGCTTGATCAGCGCCATGCGCTTGTCGACATCCTCCATCTTCATGCCGCCGCGCTTGGCGGTGTTCTCGTAGTTGGTGCGGATCGTCCTCAGCCCGCGATCCAGGGCTTCCTGCTTCACCTCGAGAAGCGTCACCGGGATGCCGGCATTGGCGAAGTTCATGGCGATGCCGCCGCCCATCGTGCCGGCGCCGACGATGCCGCCGGACTTGATCTCGCGCTGCGGCGTGTCGGCCGGCACGTCGAGCACCTTGGCCGCTTCGCGCTCGGCGAAGAAATAGTAGCGCTGCGCCGCCGACTCCGACGACGTGAGCAGCTCGACGAACAGCTCGCGCTCGCGCTTCATGCCCTCGTCGAACGGCAGCTCGACGGCGGCCTGCACGCACTTGATGATGTTCCACGGCGCCTTGAAGCCGCGCGCGCGGCGGGCGATCGCCTTCTCGGTCTCGGCAAACAGGTCGGGCGATTCCAGTGTCACCGACAGGTCGCGCACGCGCCGGCGCGGCGCGTTCTGGGCGACCAGCATCTGAGCATGCGCCACCGCGCCGGCCAGCAGGTCGCCGTCGACGATGGCATCGACGATGCCCTTGCTCTTGGCCTCGGGCGCGGGAATGTGACGGCCCGAGATGATGGCGTCGAGCGCGTACTTGGCGCCGGCGAGGCGAGGCAGGCGCTGGGTGCCGCCGGCGCCCGGCAGCAGGCCGAGATGGACCTCGGGCAGGCCGACGCGGGTCGAGGCCAGGGCCACGCGATAATGCGCGCCCAGCGCCGTTTCCAGCCCGCCGCCCAGCGGCGTACCGTGCAAAGCCGCCACGATGATCTTCGGGCAGTTCTCCATGGTGGCGATGACGTCGTTCAGGTTGGCGCCGCTCGGCGGCTTGCCGAACTCGCGGATGTCGGCGCCAGCGATGAACGTCCGGCCGCCGCCGATCAGCACGATGGCGTCGATGTTCGGATCGGCGGCAAAGGCGTCGACGCCCTCCTTGATGCCGTTGCGCACCGCTGCAGCCAGCGCGTTCACCGGTGGATTGTTGACGGTGAGAATGCCGATACGCCCCTGCGTGGAGCGAAGCACTGCGTCGGACATGGACGTTCTTCCCCTGAAATATGCCGTTGTCGTCGGCATGTCTTAGCAATCCCGGAGCGCGCCGCCCAGCGGCCTCGGGTTCCGCGATGCGACGATCGCATGCTGGTCTTCCCGGCTCGCACTCGCTATGCATCGCATCATAAAGATGGAGTTCATGGGGGCATGCGGGAAATGAAGACGAGACGGACCCTGTTGCGCGTCGCCGGCGGCCTCGTTCTGGCCGCGCCGACGATCGTTCGGGCACAGCCGGCGTGGCCGGCCAAGCCGATCACCATCGTGGTCAATTTCCCGCCCGGAGGCCTCACCGACGGGATTGCCCGGGCCTTTGCCCAGCATGTCCAGAAGGCGACCGGCCAGCAGGTCATCATCGACAACAAGCCTGGCGCGAGCGGCAATATCGGCGCGGCCCAGGTCGCCCGGGCGCCGGCCGACGGCTACACCTTCCTGCATTCGGTGTCGGGCACGCTGGTGGTGAACCGGGTGATGTTCAAATCGTTGGGCTTCGATCCGGACAAGGATTTCACCATCGTGTCGGGCACGCCGTCGGGCGTCCTGCCCGTGGTGGTGCTCAAATCCGTGCCGGCCACCAATCTCAAGGAATTCATCGACTACGCGCGCACCAACAAGGTGAACTTCGGTTCGTGGGCGATCGGCTCGGCGGCCCACATCTTCGCCCAGGCCCTGAACGAGAAGTTCGGGCTGAAGATCGAGGTCGTGAACTACAAGGGCGAAGCCCCGATGTGGCAGGACATGGGGGCAGGCTCGCTGCAGGCCGCGATGGGAAGCCCGCAGGCGATGAACGCCCTGCTGGTCAAGGGTGACGTCCGGCCGATCGTGGCGCCGGGTCGCGTGCGCTTCTCGCGGCTTCCCGAGCTCACGACGGCGTTCGAGCAAGGCTTCACCGATCCGGCGTTCCTGCCGCGCGGCTGGCTGGCGCTCTCCGCGCCGGCGGCGACCCCCAAGCCGATCATCCAGAAGATGTCCGATCTCTGGGTGGCCGCCGCCGATTCCGAACCGGGCCGCAAGATGATGGAAAGCTTCGGCCTCACCGAGAAGCCGCTCAACCATCAGGAGGTCACGGCCGACTTCGAGCGGCTCAAGGCCGAGGTGATCCCGCTGATCGTGGCGCTCGGCATCACGCCGGAGTAGGCTTTTCGCGACCGGGTACGACTCCCGGTCGTGATAACGACAAGCCAATGGGAGTGAACCAGGATGAGCATCACTCGTCGTCATCTCGCGGCCGCCGGCGCATTGGCGCTTGCGGCCTCGTCCCTGCCGTCTCTCGCGCACGCCGAGTCGGCCGACGAAGCGGCGGTCAAGAAAGCCGTCGACGACCTCAGCAAGGCGATGATGGCCGCCGACAAGGCCGCTCTCGAAGCCCTGCTCTCCGATCAGTTGAGCTATGGCCATTCGGCCGGCCGCCTCGAGACCAAAGCGATCTTCATGGACGTCGTTGCCGGCAAGAAGACGCTCTACAAGTCGATCACGCTAAGCGAGCCAACGGTCGCCGTCGCCGGCAACAATGCGATCGCGCGGCACACCATGGCCGTCGAGACCGAAAGCGATGGCAAGCCCGGCTCGGCCAAGGTCGGCGTCCTGCAGGTCTGGGCGAAGGAGGGTGGCAACTGGAAGCTGCTCGCCCGTCAGGCTTTCCGCCTGGGGGCATGACGGGGCAGGGCCCGTCATCACGATGTCGAGGCCGGCACGGCACTCGCGGTCCGGCCCGAGGCGTGTGGCCGCCTTGGCGATCTCGATCAGCCTCGGATAGCGTTCAGGCGGCAAGGCCCGGGGGCGTGCGATGTCCGGTCGGCGGTTCGGTAAGCTGCGCCTGCACCGCCCCCATGGTGACGCCGGTGATGGTGCGGAACGCCACCAGCAGATCGGCGCCGGAGCGGTCGCTGCGCGCCGCGGCCCTGGGGCATCGCGTGCTGCCACCTGCGACGAAGGCAGGCTAGTCTCGGCCGCAACAGGGGGAGATCAATGACCTTCACCGGCATGAATCATCTGGCCAGCATCCGCGCAACGGGCGCGTGGCGATGACCAATAAGCGCCCGCGCATCGAAGGTTACGCCATCGTCTCACATGAAGGCATGATCGCCCGCTCCGACGGTTCCTTCCCCAAGGAGCTCGAAATCCCGGCCGATCAGCAACATTATCGAGAAGCGATCGCGCGCGCCTCGGCGATCGCGAACGGGCGCCATTCGAGCGAGGGTGGCCCCGGCCAGGCGGCGCGCAAGCGCATTCTCCTGACGCGCCGCGTCCAGCGCGTGATCCACGATCCGGACAATCCCAATACGGTGCTTTGGAATCCGGCGACCGCGTCGTTCGACGAGGCGTGGCAGCGTCTGGGAGTCGACGACGGCATGCTGGCCGTGGTCGGTGGCACCGGGGTGTTTGCGCTGTTTCTGACCCTGGGCTACGACGCCTTCTTCCTGACCCGCGCGGCGGCGAGCGTTCCGCACGGCCGACCGGTGTTTCCCGGCATCGGCAACGGCGTGACACCGGAGGAGATCTTCAAGCGCTACGGCATGGTCCTGCGCAACACCCGCCTCCTGGACCCGCTTACACCGGTCGAGGAATGGGGGCCGGAGGCGTGACGTGGCATTCCTCCCCCGTATGACGTCGTATGTCGTATGACGGGGGAGGAACATGAAGCGCAAATCTGGCTGTCGGCGGGCGCGCCGCATCTTGTGAGCTGGCCTGAGCGGACCGGCTTCAACTTCGCCGCCGGCGCGGCCATCCAGCCCGAATTCACTGCGCTGCTGGTCGGACTGGTGGCCTACTTTGCGGCCTTCATCGCCGTCATCGTACGGCCGGCATCCTTTCGGTCGGCAAAGGCCAGACTGAAGCCGCCACAGCCCTTGGACTGACGCGCGGCCAGGAGCTGTGGAGCGGTGAGCGGGAGGTGGCCGCCGTTAGCGGCCTGCTTCCGTCGCCAACAGGCGTTGTGCCGCCGCGACGAACGACATCAAGCTCTGCGAACGACCTTCATCCGTGGCGATCGTCCGGTAGAGCTTGGCCATGCCGTCATAGATGTCGCCCCCGACCGCCGGCTCGCCGATGAAGTCGGCGATCTCCGACATCTCGCCGTCGAACCGGTAGGCCTTCGGCAGCATCCCCGGCACCGACCGCGTCAGCCACGCCAGGAGCTGCGGCTGGCTGGTGCGCAGCTCCGCCGCCAGGTCCGAGGCGGCGCCGGCGCGGGTGGCGGCCAGCATCATCGTGGCGCCGAGCGCGGTCAGTCCCTTGGTGATTCCGGCATAGGACATCTTCAGCGCAGACGCAGCGCCGATCGGCCCGTCGACCACGCGCACGTCGAGACCGCGCTTGCCCAGCACCGACAGGGCCTCGGCATCGGGACCGGCGGCATAAATGACGGTGCGCGCCCCGGTCTTCGGCGGTCCGCCGATGATCCCGGCATCGACCACCCGATCGCGGGTCCCCACGAACAGTCGCGCGACCTCCTGCATGGTCTGCGGGCTCACCGCATTGCAATCGGCGAAGAGACGGCCGGGCTTGCTGGCCGCGATGTTGGAGACGGTCGCGGCGACGGCAGGGGCTTCGGACGGCGGCACGATCGACAGGATGAAATCGGCGTTCTCGAGATCGGACCAGCCACCGGCGCGCACGCCCACGGCTTCGGCCCGCTTGCGGCTCGCTGCACTCCTGCCCTCGAACACCGAGACCACGTCGACGCCGGACGACACCAGCCGACCGGCAACGGCGCTGCCCATCGCGCCCAGGCCGAGGACGGCGACGACACCTACGCTATCGACCATGAGACTCTCCCAGCGAAGCTTTGCCTCGAGCCAATGAGAATGAAATAGCCACAAATGAACACGAATAGAGAGAATTTCAAATTCGACCCTCGACCCGCCCGTCAAGCATCGGTGTTCATCTGTGGCGAAAGCTCGAGCGCTTAAGGGGCCTGCTCCAGGCTGGAAACCTCGTTGGTGAGGGTCGTGCGCCGCATGTCGCGCACCTCGTTGTGATCGTAGCGGCGGGCGCGGTGCATGGTGACCCGGTTGTCCCACATCACCAGGTCATGCGGCTGCCAGACATGGGCGTAGACGAACTGGCGCTGCGTCGCGTGCTCCGTGAGATCGCGCAGGAAGGCGCGCGCCTCCGGCACCGGCCAACCTTCGATGCTGCCGGCATGGCTGGCCAAGTAGAGCGAGAGCCGTCCGGTCGTCGGGTGCTTGCGCACCAGGCGCTGGCGGACCGGCGCCCATTTCTCGCGCTCGGCGTCGGTGAAGTCCGTGAAGCCGAGGATCCCGCGTGAGAAAATCTGGCTGTGCAGGCAGATCAGGTCGCGTACCTCGCGCTTGGTCGCCTCGTCCAGGGTGTCGTAGGCGGCGCGCATGTCGGCGAACTCGGTGTTGCCGCCGGTCGGCGGGATGTGCCGGGCCGACAGCAGCGAGTACTTGGCCGGGATCTCCTTGAACGAGCTGTCGGAGTGCCAGAGCTGGTTGCCGAGACCGAACAGCCGGCGTCGATCGTCGCGCGCCAGGATCTGATTGTTCTTGTCGAGGTTGGAGATGTCGTTCAGGTCCATGCTGACCCGACGATCCTCCGGTGCTGCGATGTCGCCGGTAGCCTGCTCGAGTGGCCCCAGGCTACGGCTGAAGACGAGCTGCTGGTCGTCGGTGATCTTCTGGTCGTGGAACACCAGCACGCCGAACTCGTCCATGCCGGCATGGACGGCTGCGACCTCTTGCCGGGACAACGGGCGCGAGAGGTCGAGGCCCGAGACCTCGCCGGCAAAGAAGGCACGATTCACGGGGTCGATGGGACGGATTGCGACTGTCATGATGGCGCAAGTCTAGCGCGGGCGAGCCCGCGCCGCGAGATCGTGGCGTGCGATTCAGGGTGCCGCTCTGCGATAGGCGAGCGGGCTCGCTCCGACCAGGGTCTTGAACATGGTGGCGAAGGTGGCCGGGCTCGAATGGGCGAGGTCGTAGGCCCTCTCGGGCGCGACGGTCGTCCTCCGCCTATTGGCGTCCGCCAGAACTCCGTGCCACTGCTGCCATCGTGATCTGGTCGCGCCGGCGTAAACCCGAGACACCGAAGCAAAAGCTGGGTCCTTCAGCCGTTGCGTCGGCACCGCCTTGAAAACAAGCGCCAATGACGCTGTGGCGTCGATGACGCGAGTTTTCGCGGCGATTCATCCTGCTCCTCCCGGCTACGCCGTCGGGAGCTTGTAGTCCTCGAAGTGCTTGCGCAGGGCAGTCTTCAGGATCTTGCCGGTGGCGCCGTGCGGGATGGCGTCGATGAACTGCACATCGTCGGGCATCCACCACTTGGCGATCTTGCCGTCGAGGAACTTCAGCAGGTCGGCCTTGGAGACCTCGGCGTTCGGCCGCCGCACCACGATCAGGAGCGGCCGCTCGTCCCATTTTGGATGGGGGACGCCGATCACTGCCGCTTCGGCGACACCGGGGCAGCTCATCGCCGTATTCTCGAGGTCGATCGAGCTGATCCATTCGCCACCCGATTTGATGACGTCCTTGGAGCGATCGGTGATGACGACCGAGCCGTCCGCCTCGATCTTGCAGACGTCGCCTGTCATGAACCAGTCGTCCTCGAGGAACTGGTTCTTGCCGTCGCCCTTCATGTAACCCTTCACGATCCACGGGCCGCGCACCACGAGATTGCCCGAGACGCTGCCGTCGTGTGGCAGGTCGTTGCCGGCATCGTCGATGATCTTCATCTCGCAGCCGAACACCGGCCGGCCTGCCTTGGCGGTGATGGCGAAGCGTTCGGCGTCCGGCAGGCCGCGCTCGCCCCTGTTGAAGCGGGTGACCGTGCCCAGCGGGCTCATCTCGGTCATGCCCCAGCCCTGCACGACCTCGACACCGTGCTCCTTCCAGAAGCGCTCGATCATGGCGAGCGGCACGGCCGAGCCGCCGATCAGGGTCCGCTTGACCGACGACATCTGGAGCTTGTTCTGGGCGCAGTAATCGAGCAGCGCGAGCCACACCGTCGGCACGCCGGCGCTCAGCGTGACCTGCTCCTTGTCCAGAAGCTCGTAGACGCTGGCGCCATCGAGCTTGGGTCCCGGGAACACCAGCTTGGCGCCGCACATCGGAGAGGCGTAGACCAGGCCCCAGGCGTTGGCATGGAACATCGGCACCACCGGCAGCAAGGTGGTGTCGGGATCCATCGGGATCACGGCTCCGTTCGAGGCCATGATCGAATGGATCATCGTCGAGCGGTGGGAGTAGAGCACGCCCTTGGGATTGCCCGTCGTGCCCGACGTGTAGCAGAGCGAGGACGCCGTCTTCTCGTCGAAGTCGGGCCAGGCGAGGGTGCCCGGCTTGTCGGTGATCAGCTCTTCGTAGCACAGCAGGTTGGGGACCTTGGACGAGGCCGGCATGTGCGCGCGGTCGGTCATGACCACGACGTGCTTCACCGTCTGCAGCTTCTCGAACACGCCCTCGACGATCGGCAGCAGGTTCAGATCGACGAAGAGGACCTGGTCCTCGGCATGATTGGCGATATAGGCCACATGATCGGGCGCCAGGCGCGGATTGATCGTGTGCAGCACCGCGCCGATGCCGGAGATGCCGAAGTAGAGCTCGAAATGGCGATAGGTGTTCCAGGCGATCGTGCCGACCCGGTCACCGAACTTTACGCCCAGGCCCTGCAGCGCCTCGGCGACTTGCTTGGCCCGCCTGGCGGCGGCCCGGTAGCCGTAGCGATGGATCGGACCCTCGACCGTGCGCGTGACGATCTCGACCTCCGGATAATAGGCGGCGGCATAGTCGATGATCTGCGATATCAGCAGCGGACGGTCTTGCATCAGGCCGAGCATGGCGTTTCCGTGTGGTTGGGATCGCCCCTTCTATAGCGGAATTGGCGACGGTGGCGCAAAGTGCCGGTGGCTTCCCGCCGTGCTGCGGAACCGCGCAGTCATCGACGACAGTGGTCCGTCCCGCGACGCCGACCGGCAAGTCGTCGGGCCGCCCCGTCCTGGTCGGGGCAGGGGCAGGGATGGGACGACGGCACCGCAGAAGGGTCGCCTTTCGAAAGGGCTGGGATGCGTTCGGCATGGGCTGTCGTGGCGCTTCGCCGTCGTCGCCGGGCGGGTGGCCGCGGCTATAGGCGGCACTCCAGATGAAGGCTCCTGAAGGCGACCAGCACGGCAAGGTCGGGCTCGAGGCCGAGCCCTTGACCGCCAGGGAGCGACACAAGGCCGTCGCCGACCTCGAACAGGTCACCCAGCAATCCTTCGCGAAGCGGATTGGGATTGGCATCGACCTCGAGCAGGCCCGGTCCGCGCACCGCGGCGAGCAGGTGCAGGGAATGCATCAGGCCGATCGCCCCGCCCAGGAAGTGCGGGCAGAAGGTGCGGCCGGCGGCGAGTGCGGCGCGCGCCACCGGCAGGCAGCCGGAATGGCCGCCCCACTTGGCGACATCGGGCTGGACGATGCCGAAGAGGCCCGAGTCGATGGCCATCTGGTACTGTCCGGCACCGCGCAGATTCTCGCCGACAGCCAGGGGCGCGGGGGCGTTGGCTGCAACCTGGGTCCACTCGGCCGTCGGCCGGTCGGCCATCAGAGGTTCCTCGATCCAGCCGAGACCGAACGCCGCGAGCCTGGGGACGAACCGACACGCGGTTGCCAAGTCCCAGGCTTGGTTGGCATCGACCATCAACCGTTCGCTTCCGCGCAACGCCGTGGCGACCAGGTGCAGGGAGCCGAGGTCGGTCTCCTCGCCGAATCCGATCTTGAGCTTGAACGCGCGATGGCCGGCCGCGCGGCAGCGCTCGACGGTGTCGAAAGCGGCCTGCCCTGGATTGATCCCGGAGGCGTACACGGGCACCGGACCGTCGTCGCGCCCGCCGAGTGCTCGCCACAAGGGGAGGCCGCGCTTGCGCGCCCTCAGGTCGTGGATCGCGAGGTCGAGGCCGGCCGCGGCGGCCGAGAAGCCGCCGGCGTCGCCGCTCTGGATGCGCAGCACATGCAGGGCACGGTCGATCTCCGCCCACAAGGCCGTGGGATCGTCGAGCGACCTGCCGAGCGCGAGAGGGGCCACGATGTCGGCGAGCAGCCGTGCACGATGCTCGGCGGCGGCATTGGGAAAGTTGCACCACACCTCGCCCCAGCCGCGCGCGCCGTCGCTGTCCTCGGCGCGAACGAACACCGCGGTGCGTTCGGTCATGGTGCCGAACGAGGTGCGAACCGGCTGGGCGATTGGCACGCGAAACACATGGGCGTCGATGCGGGTCAGAGTCGGTGCGGTCATGGCTCCTCTCGAGACGCGGGTTCAGGCCGTCAGACGCTTCGCCGCCGTGATGTAGAGTGGTATGCCGAACAGCAGATTGAAAGGAAAGGTGACGCCCAGCGACAGGGCCAACGCGAGACCCGGATTGGCGGTCGGAAGGGCGAGCCGCATCGCGGCGGGCACGGCAATGTAGGAAGCCGACGCGGCGAGCGTGATCAGCACTGCCGTGCCGCCGGGCGACAGCCCGACCAACGGCGAGAGCGCTGTGGCAATCGTCGCGCTCAGCAACGGCATGACGACGGCAAAGGCGACCGCGGTGAACGAGAGATCGCGACCTCCGTCGCGCAAGCCCCGGCCGGCGACGAGCCCCATGTCGAGGAGGAACAGGCACAGGAAGCCGGCGAACTGATCGACCAGGAACGGCTTCAGGGTCGCATAGCCGCGATCGCCGCTCACCACGCCGATGGCGAACGAGCCCAAGAGCATCACCACGGCGCCGTTGAGCAGGATCTCGCGGGCGAGGTCCCCGGCATGCCCGCGCTCCGAGTTGTGCCGTGCCAGCAGCAATGCAGAGAGGATGGCCGGCGTCTCCATGACCGCGGCGACGGCAATCATGTAGCCTTCGAACGTGATGCCCATCATCGACAGGACGTTCATCACCGCTACCAGGGTGACGGCCGAGATCGAGCCGTAGTGGGCACTGACGGCGGCCGCGTCGACCGTCGACAGACGGGTCGTCAGCCGCAGGATGCCGTAGGCCAGGAACGGGATGCCGAACGACAGCGCGAGCCCCGCCGCCAAGGCCTTTATCATCGTCGTCGTGAGGCCGTGATGGGAGACCTCGGTGCCGCCTCGAAATCCGATCGACATCATGAGATAGAGCGCGAGCAACTTGGCGACGGCACCGGGGATCGCCAGGTCCGAGCGCGCAAAGGTGAGTGCCACGCCCAGGACGAAGAACAAGACCATCGGTGACAGCAGATTCTGGCCGGCAAGATCGGCGACGCTCATGGCTTCTGATCCCTTGATTGCAGAGCAGGCGAAAGCTCGCCCGCAGCGGGCGTTGCAGCCGAAGCGAGCCGGCGGCGTTCCTCGGCCGGCACTGCGAAGCGATCGTAGAGCACCGGCAACAAGAGCAGCGTCAGCGCCGTCGCCGTGAACAACCCGCCGATCACCACGATGGCCAGCGGCTTCTGGATCTCCGAGCCCGGTCCGGTGGCGAACAGAAATGGCGCCAGGCCGAAGGCGGCAATGGAGGCGGTGAGGGTGACGGGGCGCAGGCGACGACGCGCGCCTTCCAGCACGGCGTCACGGAAGCTCTGCCCGCCCGCGGCCACCACCTGGTTGATGTAGGTCACCATCACCACGCCGTTCAGCACGGCGATGCCGATCAGGGCGATGAAGCCGACCGAGGCCGGTACCGACAAGAATTCGCCCGAGGCCCACAGCGCGAGGACACCACCCACGGCGGCAAAGGGCACGATGCAGAACACGAGGATCGCCTGGCGCAGGGAGCCGAAGGTCAGAAACAACAAAAGGAAGATGAAGGCGAGCGCGATCGGCACCACCAGCGCCAGTCGGGCCGAGGCGCGTTGCTGGTTCTCGAACTGGCCACCCCAGACCAGTTCGTAGCCGCTGGGCATCGCGACCTTGGCGGCAACAGCGGCCTTGGCCTCGCCGACGAAGCCCACCAGGTCGCGGCCGCGTACGTTGGTCAACACGTTCGCGAAGCGCTGGCCATCCTCGCGCACGACCTGGATGGGGCCGTCCTCCAGGCGCACCTCGGCGATCTGGCCGAGCTCGGCCACGCCGCCGTTTGGCAGCACGATCGGAATGCGTTCGAGATCGTGCACCGACAGTCGAAGCCGCTCCTCTCCTCGCACCACCAGCGGCACGCGCGCGTTGCCTTCGAGCACCAAGCCGATCTGCCGTCCATCGACCCAGACCCTCAGCACGTCCTGGATCTCGGTGGCATTCAACCCGAAGCGACCGGCGCGCAGGCGGTCGACCTTGACGGTGAGGTACCTCATGCCCGAGTTGCGCAGCGCAAAGACATCGGCCGAACCCGGCACCTCGCGCAAGGTCGCGGCGACGTCGCGGGCAATTCGATTCAGCTCGCCGATGTCCTCGCCGAGCACCTTGATCACCACGTCACCGCGCGCGCCGATGATCATCTCCTGCACGCGCATGTCGATCGGCTGCGAGAAGGCGAAGGTGATGCCGGGGATCTTCTCCAGGACCTTGCGCACCTCGCCCATCAGCCAGGCGGTGTCGGGACCGCGCCATGTCTTCCTCGGCGCCAGCGCCATCAGCATGTCGGTCTCGTTGAGCCCGACCGGATCGATGCCGAGCTCGTCGGCGCCGGCCCGCGCCATGATTCGCCTGATCTCGGGAATGGCGGTCATCAAAGCGCGCTCGATACGCAGATCGATCTGCGTGGTCTCCTCGAGCGACACCGTCGGATGCTTGCGAATCGTGACGATGGGCGTGCCCTCGTCCATCACCGGCATGAAGGTCTTGCCGATCTGCGGATAGACCCCGGCTGCGGCGGCGACGCCCGTCGCGGCGACGGCGATCAGGATCGCCGGCCGTCTCACGACCAGGGTCAGCAAAGGGGCGTAGCAGCCGTGCAGCTTGCGCACCAGCCAGGGCTCGTGCTCGTCGCTGGCCTTCAGCAGATGGGCCGACAGGACCGGCACCACGGTGAGCGACAGAAGGAGCGCGGCCCCGAGCGCAAATCCGATGGTGAGCGCGACCGGCGCGAAAAGGCGGCCCTCCAGGCCCTGTAGCGACAACAAGGGCGTGAACACGGTGGCGATGATGGTCACCCCCGACACGAGTGGCAGCGAGACCTCTTTCGTGGCCTCGAGCGTGAGTTGCAGCCGCCGGCGCAGGTCGGGTTTGCCGGCGCTCGCGAGGCGATGCTCGACGTTCTCGACCACGACCACGGCACAGTCGACGAGCAAGCCGATCGCGATCGCGAGCCCGCCCAGCGACATGATGTTGGCGGACATGCCGAACCACTCCATGATTCCGAAAGTGGCCAGCACCGACAGCGGCAGGACCAGAGACACGACGACTGCGGCGCGCAGGTTGCCCAGGAAGACGAGCAGCAGGACGACGACCAGCACGATCGCCTCCAGCAGCACCTTCTGCACCGTCCACACGGCCTTCCCGATCAGCTCCGAGCGGTCGTAGAAGATCTCGATTCGGGTGCCGTCGGGAAGCTGCGGCCCGAGCTGCGCCAGTCGCGCCTTGGCGCCCTCGACCACGGTGCGCGCGTCGGCGCCCCGCAGGCCCAGCACCAGGGCCCACACCGTCTCGCCATCGCCGTCGGCCGTTACCACGCCGTTGCGCGGCAGCGCGCCGTGGCGCGCGTCGGCCACGTCGCTCACCCGCACGATGCCGGTCGAACTCGACGCCACGATTGTCTCGCGCACATCGTCGAGGGTCTGGATGCGACCCTCGGCGCGCACCAGCACGGCCTCCTCGCCCGCCCGCACGCGGCCCGCGCCGTCGTTGCGGTTGTTGGCGATCAGAACCTTCTCCAGCATCTCCGTGGTGATGCCGCGCGCCGCCATGGCCGGTGGCGAGGGCACGACCTCGAAGGTCCGCACGTAGCCGCCCAAGACGTTGACGTCGGCCACTCCCGGCACGCCGCGCAGCGCCGGCCGAAGTGTCCAGTCGACCAGGGTTCGCTTCTGTTCGCCGCTCAACCGATCGGACTCCACGGTGAACATGAGCATCTCGGCGAGTGGCGTGACGATCGGTGCAAGCCCGCCCGTCGTTCCGTCGGGCAACTGGTCGCGCACCTCCTGGAGGCGCTCGTTGACCTGGGTGCGCGCCCAGAAGATGTCGGTGCCCGGCGCGAACTCGAACGTCATCAGGGCCACGGAGAACCGAGTAATCGAGCGCATCCTGGCGAGGTCCGGGATACCGCGCATGGCGATCTCGATCGGCCAGGTGACACGCCTCTCGAGTTCCTCCGGCGGCAGGCCGGGGGCGCGCATCGACACCAGCACCTGGACCGGCGCCACGTCGGGGAAGGCGTCGATCGGCAGCTTCTCGTAGGCGGTGGTGCCCCATGCCGCGAGCCCGAGAGCGGTGATCAACACGAGCAGGCGCTGGCGCAGCGCCGCGCCGATCAGGGTGGCGAGCATGGGGTTACTCCGAGTCGGCCCGGGCGAGCTCGGCGAGCAACGGGATGATGCCGCGGCTGGCGATCTTGTCGTCGGCCTTCAGATCGGCGCGGATCGAGGCGTCGCGCGCATTCTCGCTGAGCACTTGCACGGGCGTGGCGCGCACACCGGCCGGCGTACGCACGAAGACCCACGACTGATCGCGGTGGCGAACCACCGAAGCCGCCGGCACCACCCATTGCGCCACGCCGTTCCGATCGACACGCACGCGCGCGGTGACGGCGAGCCCTGGCCGCACGCTTTCGCTGTTGGTGTCGATCTGGGCCACCGCGGTCACGGACTGCGTCGCCGGATCGACGCTGCGGCCGATGCGAATGACTTTGCCGCCGACACCCTGGCCGACCAGCGAGACGGGTGAGCCGACGCGGATCGAGCCGAGTCGCGAGGAAGGCACCTGGATGTTGACCCAAAGGGGATCGAGCTTGGCGATGGTGAACAGCGGCTCCGCTTGTGCCACGCGTGCGCCCGGGCTGGTATGGCGGGTCAGCACGACGCCCGCCTTGGGTGCCACGATGGCGATGGTCGGCGTGAAGGCGCGGGTGCGCTGCAGAGTCTCGACCTCCTGCTCGGTCATGCCCATCAGCATCAGCACGTGGCGCGTCTCGTCGGCCTTGTAGGACGTCGTCTTGGCCTCGTTCTCGACGACCCGCAGGTCGCGCTCGGGGAGCGCGCGCGCGGCGAACACCTGCTCGGCACGGCTGAGCCTGTCTCGTGCCAGCGCGGCGTTGGCGTCGGCGGCGATGAACTCGCGCTGCGCCTGCACGAGCTCGGGCGAGCGCATGCGGATGATGATCTGGCCCGCCGACACCACCTCGTCGGACGCCACCTCGACGGCCTCGATCAGGCCCTCGACAGGGGCCGCGACCACCAGGAGCTGCGGCGGCGGCACCACAACGGTGCCCGGAAAGACGAGGTCGGTGGCTCCCTGCTCGCGCTCGATCGGCAGGAAGGAGACGCCGGCCGCCCGCAGCGCCTGCTCGTCGAGTGGAACATCGCGGCTCGTCGGAACGGCAGGCTTGGCCGCCGGTTGTGCGCCCGGTGACACCGCGCCGCCCAACAGCGCCACGCCCAGAGCAAGCGGGAAGACAAGAAACTTCGAGACGACGTCTGGCATGATCCCTCTCTGTTGATCGTCGACCGCATGAGTGGCTCCGACATCGCAAGATCGCCTGCGATCTCGCCAGAGGGGCCCGGAACCCGCACGTCACGTCGCGTCACGAGATAGGTCTTGGTCGCCTGTTTTGAAAATTGATAATAAGAAGGTAATGCATTTACAAAATTGATGGTAAAGCCATGCCACGGCTGCAAAATCTCGACATCGACCTGCTGCGTTCCTTCGTGAGCGTGGCCGAGCACGCGAGCTTCACCTTGGCGGCCGGTGCGTTGCTGCGACGGCAGTCGACGATCAGCCTGCAGATCAAGCGGCTGGAGGACGGGATCGGTCGGCGGTTGCTCGAGCGGCGCGCGCGACGCGTGACGCTCACTGCCGCGGGCGAGGCCTTGCTCGGCCATGCCCGGCAGATGCTCGAGCTGAACGATCGGCTGGTTGCGAGCCTCGACGAGCCCTTGCTTGCCGGCACGGTGCGGCTGGGCACGCCGGAGGACTTCGCCACCACGCATCTGCCGCAGGTGCTGGCTCGGTTCGCCAAGGCCTATCCCGCTGTCCAGCTCGAGGTCACGTGCGACCTCACCCTCAACCTGATGGGGCGCTTTCGCGAAGGCGCGTTCGACCTGGTTCTCGTCAAGCGCGAGCCCGAGCGCTCGGACCGCGGCGTGCGGGTATGGCGCGAGCCCCTGGTCTGGGTCGCCGCCGAGCAGCTCGCGCTGCCGGCCGACGGGCGCGTGCCGCTGGTGGTTTCCCCGGCGCCCTGCGTCTATCGCAAGCGCGCCACGGATTCATTGAGCCGCGGCCGTCGGCCCTGGCGCATCGCCTATAGCTGCGCCTCGCTCGCGGGCCAACACGCCGCGGTGAGGGCCGGGCTCGGCGTGACCGTGCTGCCCAAGGACATGGTGCCGGCCGGCCTGTCGGCGATCGAGCGCCGCTCAGGGTTGCCCGACCTGCACGACACCGAGATCGCGCTCCTCGCCGCCCGCCGTCTGGCGGCGCCCGCCCGCCGCCTGCACGATCACGTGGTGCGCTCGCTGGAGAACGTCGGCGAGGGGTAGCGCAGTCTCCCCTCCAGGGGAGCGGCCTGGCGCGGGCGGCAGGGAGACCGTGTCGTCGGCAATCTCCAGCAGGGCGCGGGTGGCGGGGCCGTGGAGCGTTGCGGCCCTCGAGCGTGCGAGCGTTCGCGGCGCGGTGCCGGCCAGCTCCTCCAAGACCTTTGCAAGAGTCCGTCGCTCCGGTCGGGCCGGGTCGCGAGCGCTTCCATCGGCTTGATCTCCAGACGTGCGCGAGGCCGTCTGATCCGCCGTCCACCGTGATGCGTACACATCGGCGAACAGGGGAGTTGGTGTAGGTGGTCGATCGTTGGCGTTCGCGGTGCAGTGTCGCAATATGGGCAATCTTCCTCGTCCTGATTTCGGGGACGGCGCAGGCCCAGCCGACGAGCATCGGCAGTGAGCGGAGTGGCCCGCCGCCCAAGGACTGGACCTTGGATGTCGGGCCAGGCGTGGTCATGGCGCCCTGGTTCGAAGGCAGTGCCTACTATCGCGTGCTGCCAATTCCCAATCTCGATCTGCGCTACCAGCGCGACAAGATATTCATCTCGGCGCGCGATGGCGTCGGCGCCACGCTGCTCGACCTCGACGGTTTCAAGGCCGGGCCGATCCTGCGTTACCGTTTCCCGCGCTACGAATGGGACGGCCCGGGGCTTTTCGGAACCGGCTTCGTGCCCTTCACCATCGAGGGCGGCGGCTTCCTGCGCTACGACCTGCCTTTCCTCTCCGCCAAGGTCGAGCTGCGACGCGGCCTGGGCGGCAGCAACGGCTTGGTGTTCGACGCTCTCGTCGACGGCAAGGCCAGGCTGAGCGACAGCGTGTTTCTTTCCGGTGGCCCGCGACTGTCGGTCACCGACGGCACCTACAATCAGGCGTATTTCGGCATCAACGCCGCCCAGTCGGCCGCCTCGGGTTACGCCCAGTACTATCCCGGCGCGGGCCTTCGCAGCGTCGGGGTCGGCACCAGCGTGCTGTGGCGGCTGAACGACAGGTTGAGCGCCGTGGCCTTCGGCGCCTACAATTATCTGGGCGACGTCGCCGGCAACTCGCCGCTGGTCAGCGGCCCCGCCGGCTCGCGCAACCAGTTCATCGTGGGAACCGCGATCTCCTGGCGCTTTTCCTGGTGATGGCCGCTCATGCGGCGGCGTCGCGGTTGACGTCGGCCAGCAGGTCGTAGGTCCGCTTCTGATACTGGACCATGTAATCGGTGTAGGTCGTCGTCGGAAACTTCGGCGGCTTGTCGGGGCCGACGGTGGTCGGCACGGCGGCGACCGGCCAGTCGATGTTGGAGTCGCAGAAGAAGGCCAGCGCGTAGCGCTCTCCGCCGCTGCGGTTGATGGCGCGATGCGGCGTCGCCAGGAAAACGTCGTTGGTCCAGCGCTGCAGGAACTGCCCGCCGTTGACCACGTAGGCGTCGGGCAGGGCCGGCGCGTCGATCCACTCGCCGCTCTGGCTCCGGATGGAAAGACCCGGCACCTCGTTGGGCGCCAGCAGGGTGAGGAAGCTCGTGTCGGTATGCGGGGCGATGCCGAACTCGTCGTCGACCGTGGCTTCCTGGTGCGGATAGTGGGTCATTCGGAGCTTGTACTGGCAGTCGCGGAACGGCTCATCGAAGTAGGTCGCCGGCAGGCCGAGCGCGCGGGCGTAGAGGGGCACCAGCTTCAGCGCCAGCCGCTCCATGGCATCGCAGTAGCCGGCGACGCTCTCGCGGAAGCCGGGCAGGCCTGCCGGCCACTGATTGACGCTGCGGAAGCGGCGATCGACCCGTGCGTCGGGATGGTCGGCCGGCAGGTCGCGGGCAATGAACAATGCCTCGTTGAAGTTCGCCCGCGTCACCGTCTGCACCGTCGAGGTGCGCAGCGTGTCGCCGCGCATCGGCAGGTAGCCGACGTTGTGCCGGTCGATGCGAATTTCCATCTTCCGCTCGAGCGGTTGGGAATGGAAGCGCGCCGCCTGCTGGAAGACGTCGCGGATCTGCTCCGGCGGCACGCCGTGATTGACGATGAAGTAGAAGCCGATCTCGGTCAGCGCGAAGCGCAGCTCGGCAGCCGCGGCGTCCCCCGCTCCGGGAACACCTGCCAGATAGGGCCCTAGGTCGATGACCGGGATGGTTTCCGTTGAGGCGGTCACTCGGCGGCCTGCAGGTCGGGCGCGTTCAGCACGTCGTAGTTCCGCTTCTGATACCAGGCCATGTAGTCGGTGTACCAGGTGGTCGGGTACTTGGGCGGCTTGTCGGGGCCGACGGTGGTCGGCACGGCAGCGACCGGCCAGTCGATGTTGCTGTCGCAGAAGAACGGGATGGCGTAGCGCTCACCGCCGCTCCTGTTGATGGCGCGGTGCGGCGTCGCCAGGAAGAAGTCGTTGGTCCAGCGCTGCAGGAACTGCCCGCCATTGACGACGTAGGCGTCGGGAATTGCCGGCGCATCGATCCAGGTGCCGGCCTGGGTGCGGATCGAGAGACCCGGCACGTCGTTGGGGGCGAGCAAGGTGAGGAAGCTCGTGTCGGTGTGCGGCGCCAGGCCGAACTCGTCCTCGACCGGTCCGTCCTGATGCGGATAGTGGGTCATGCGCAGCGAGAACTGGCAGTCCTCGAACGGGCCGTCGAAGTAGGCCGCCGGCAGGTCGAGGGCGCGGGCATAGACGCGCACCAGCTTCTTCACCAGCGCTTCCATCGTGTCGCAATAATCGACGATGATCTCGCGGAAGCCGGGCAGCTCGTCGGGCCAGCGATTGGCGCCGCGATAGCGCCGGTCGGCCAGCACGTCGGGATGATCGGCCGCCATCTCGCGCTTGACGAAGAACGCCTCGTTCAGGTTGGGTTTGGTGCCCGTCTGCACCGTCGACGTGCGCAGCGTGTTGCCGCGCATCGGCATGTAGCCGGTGCCATGGGGGTTGAGCTTGTAAGCCAGCTTGCGTTCGACGGGCAGCGCGTGGAAGCGCTTCACCTCGTCGAAGACACGGGTGATCTTGTCGCGCGCCACACCGTGATTGACGACGAAGTAGAAGCCGATCTCGGTCAGGGCGAACCGCAGTTGCTTGGCCGCCCGATCCAGCGCCCCCGCCTCCCCGGCGAGGTACGGGCCGAGGTCGATGACGGGAATGGTCTCGGTTGCCATGGCGCCTCTCGAAATTGCTGCATAGCGCAACGATACTGCCGCGCACCGGCAAGGGTCCAGCCGCGGGCCATGCCGGATGCGATGACAGGCCACCTGATCTTGCATGCCGTGCCGCGTTTCGGGTCGTTCTGGCCAAGCACGAGGCAAAGCAGGGAGCACGGCATGATCTTCGGGATTTTGGCGCTGGCGATCGCGGCTGCGTTCACCGGAGCGGCGCTTTACATCAACGTCGCCGAGCAGCCGGCGCGGTCGATGCTCGACGACCGGGCGCTGCGGGTCCAGTGGAAGCTGGCCTATGACCGCGGCTTCGTCGCTTGCGTGCTGTTCGCCTGGGCGGCCGGCCAGTCCGTTGGCAGCCTGTAGGTCTCTTTCGGGGCGTGGTGTAGGGTGATGGGGCATCCTTTAGGGGTAAAGCGATGATGCGGTCGAGGTTCGGAATGTGCGTTGCCACGGTCGTCCTCGCAGTGGGCTGGGCGTCGGTCGCCGCTGCGGAAACGGTCTACAACACCGAGGGCGGTGCCACCGGGTCGCTGCTCAAGCTGCTGACCGACCGTCTGGAATTCACGCTGAAGCAGATTCCGGCGTTGGGCACCCACCTGCTGGGCATGCCCGGACAGATCGGAAGGCACACCGCGCTGCTGCTCCTGGGCATCGTGGTGGCGGGCCTGATGGCTGAATATCTCGTCCGGCTGCTGCTCAGCCGGGCGCGCATGCGCGGCTTCGACCGGCTGGTCGGGCAGTCGCCGCTGCGCGCCTTCGGACGCGCCCTGCTGCTCGACGTGCTGGCGCTGGTGGCGCTCGGCGTGGCGGGACGCATCATGGTCAACCAGATCGGTGACCCGCAGAGCGTCGGCGGCAAGCTCGGTCAGCAGGTCTTCCAGGCGCTGATCTACTGGCGGGCGTTCAATCTCGTTTTCCGGGCGTGGCTGCGACCCAGCACGCCGGAGGGGCGCATCGCACCGGTCGACGATGCCGCGGCGCGCGGCCTCTTGATCGCCCTCAACTGGGTCATCGTCCTGCCCCTCCTCGGCAGCCACATCGCGCGGGCGCTCGAGGCGACCGGCGCCGGGCGTGAGCTCATCAGCGCCGCCGTCATTCTCTACGCGCCGCTGATCGCGGCCTGCCTGCTGTGGGTGGTGTGGCACTGGCACAAGCAGATGGCGGCGTGGCTGTCGGCCATGGTGCCGCCGAACCGGCTCGGTCACCGCCTCAAGCTCGATGCTGCGCAGCGCTGGTGGATCTTCGGCCTGGCCTTCTACACCATGATGGGACTGGCTGCGGTCTATGCCGCCCTGACCGAGAGCGCCACCGCTTCGCGCGGCCTCACCACGATGGAATCGGCGCTGATCTCGCTCCTGCTGTTCGAGACCCTGATGCACCGGGTGAGGCGGCACATCGTGTCGGAACTACCGATGGCGGGCGACGTGGTGGCCGACTGCCTGCGCCTGGTCGCGCGTCTGCTGGTCGTCATCCTGATCGTCGATGCCATGATCGTGAAGGTGCTGGGTGCCATGACCGCCGAGGAATGGCTGCCGCACGACCGCGGCGCCAAGATCGCAGCCCTGAGCGCCGTCGCCATCTACGCGATGTGGCGCTTCATCCGCTTCCGCATGGATTCCTACATCGCCGCCAACCCGCTGCCGTCGGCCGACGCGACCGGCGATGCCGAGGAGGAGGTCAAGCTTTCGGCCTCGCGGCTGCGCACCCTGATGCCGCTGCTGCGGGCCATCTCCGGCGCCACCATCCTGGTGGTCGGCGGCCTGCTCGTGCTGTCGCAACTCGGCGTCAACATCACGCCGCTGATCGCCGGCGCCTCGGTGTTCGGCCTCGCGGTGTCGTTCGGCAGCCAGTCGCTTGTGCGTGACATCGTCTCCGGCGTGTTCTTCCTCGCCGAGGATTCCTTCCGCATCGGCGAGTATGTCGATTGCAGCAAGGTCAAGGGCACGGTCGAGGGCTTCAGCGTGCGCTCGTTGAAGCTGCGCCATCAGAATGGCCAGCTCCATATCGTGCCGTTCGGCCAGGTCGGCCACATCACCAACTTCAGCCGAGACTGGACGGTGGTGAAGTTCAACCTCGCCTTCGCACCCGGCACCGATGTCGAGCTGCTGCGCAAGACGGTGAAGAAGCTCGGCCTCGACATGCTCGAGGAGCCGTCCTTCAAGCCGATCCTGCTGCAGCCCCTCAAGATGCAGGGCGTGGTCGATATCAAGGACAGCCAGGTGATCGTCCGCTTCAAGTTCATGGCCCGGCCCAAGAACCCGAGCCTGATCCAGCGCACCGCCATCCGGCGCATGTACGACACGCTGCCCGGCCTCGGTATCCATTTCGCCACGCCCACCATGACCGCCTACCCGACTCAGTTGATGCCGATGGGCGTTCCGGCCGCCGCCCCGCCTTCGCCGCCGGCTCCCGCGACACCGCCGGCCGCGCCGGAAGCAAAGGTGGCAGCGGAGTAGTTCATTTTCCTCCCCCGTCATCGGGGGAGGTGCCCCGTCATACGGGGCGGTAGGGGAGAGCTTCAGACAAGATCCATTAAATCCCGACGTCGGAACTTCGTGAATCTGGTCTGCGGCCTTTCCCCCTCCGGCCCTTCGGAGCACCTCCCCCGATGACGGGGGAGGCAATGATGTGTCGATGGCGCCGGCTCATCGCGCAGGGCTAAGATGGATCGTCCTCGTATTAGGGAGAAGTAAGCATGGAAAAGCGCAAGCTCGGGAAATCCGGCCTGGAGTTCGCCCCGATCGCCTTCGGCGGCAACGTGTTCGGCTGGACGGCCAATGAGGCGATGTCGCACAAGCTGCTCGACGCCTTCGTCGACGCTGGTTTCACCTTCGTCGACACCGCCGACGTCTATTCGCGCTGGGCGCCCGGCCACAAGGGCGGCGAGTCGGAGACGGTGATCGGGAGCTGGCTGAAGGCGGATCCCAAGAAGCGCGAGAAGGTGCTGATCGCCACCAAGTGCGGCATGGACATGCCCAATGTCGGGCAGGGCCTGTCACGCAAGCACATCATCGGCTCGGTCGACGCCTCGCTGAAGCGGATGAACACCGACTACATCGACCTCTTCCAGTCGCATCGCGACGACAAGGACACACCGATCGAGGAGACGCTGTCGACTTACGGCGAGCTCATCAAGGCTGGCAAGCTGCGCGCCATCGGTGCCTCCAACTACGAGGCCCCGCGCCTCGCCGAGGCGGCCAAGGTCGCCAAGGACAAGGGCCTGCCGCGCTATGAGAGCCTGCAGCCGCATTACAATCTGGTGGAACGCCCGCTGTTCGAGGATGCGCTCGAGCAGGAGTGCCTGAAGCAGGAGATCGGCGTGATTCCCTACTGGTCGCTGGCCAGCGGATTCCTGACCGGCAAGTACCGCTCGGAGGCCGACCTGGGCAAGAGCCCGCGCGGTCCGGGCGGCGTGAAGAAGTACCTGAACGACAAGGGATTCAAGGTGCTCAAGGCGCTCGACGAGGCGGCCAAGAAGCACAACACCAGCGACACCAGCGTGGCCCTGGCCTGGCTTCTGCAGCGCAAGGCTGTCACCGCGCCGATCGTGAGCGCCACCAGTCTCGAGCAGCTCAAGGACCTGCTGGCCGCGCCGGCGCTCAAGCTCGACGCCGAGTCGGTCGCCGCCCTCGACAAGGCGAGCGCCTGAGGGCGCGCGACATCGACGCGTCGTCGCGTCCACGGTTCGGATACAAGTCGGGCCGAAGAAAATGGTAGGATGATGCATGCTTATCTTCCGCCAGCTCTTCGACCCGACCTCGTCCACCTACACCTACCTGCTGGGCTGCAGTGCCACCCACGAGGCGCTGCTGATCGACCCGGTGTTCGAGCAGGTCCGCCGCGACGCCGCGCTGATCGCCGAGTTGGGGCTGACCCTGAAATGGACGCTGGAGACCCACGTCCATGCCGATCACATCACCGGCGGCTGGCTGCTGAAGCAGCGACTGGGCAGCGGCATCGCGCTGGCGGCGGCGTCCGGCGCGACCGGCGCCGACCGGCTGCTGGCCGATGGTGAACGGGTGGAGTTCGGTCGGCGGGCGCTCGAGGTGCGCGCCACGCCGGGCCACACGTCGGGCTGCGTCACCTACGTGCTCGATGACGAGAGCATGGCTTTCACCGGCGATTGCCTGCTGATCCGCGGCTCGGGCCGCACCGACTTCCAGCAGGGTGATCCGCGCCAGCTCTATCGCGCCGTGCGATCGCGCATCTTCTCGTTGCCCGAGAGCTGCCTGCTCTATCCGGCGCACGATTATCGCGGCCTCACCGTCACCAGCGTCGCCGAGGAGAAGCGCTTCAATCCGAGGCTCGGCGGCGAGGTCGGCGAGGGCGACTATGTCGGCTACATGAAGAACCTGGACCTGCCCCATCCCAAGAAGATCGACGAGGCGGTGCCGGCGAACCTGCGCTGCGGCCAGCCCGGCAACGACACCGAGGTGCCGCCCGACCCGCATTGGGCGCCGCTGCGCTTCACCTTCGGCGGCGTCTGGGAGGTCGAACCGCACTGGCTGGAGGAGAACCTCGGCGTCGTGCAGGTGCTCGATGTCCGCGAGCCGGCAGAGTTCTCCGGACCCCTGGGCCGCATTCGCGGCGCCACCCTGGTGCCCCTGGGCGAGCTCGCCCAGCGCGCCGCCGAATTGCCCAAGGGCAAGCCGATCGTGACGGTGTGCCGGGCCGGCAGCCGGTCCGCCCATGCGACGGCGATCCTGATCAAGGCGGGCTTCGTCGACGTCGCCAACCTGCCGGGCGGCATGCTGCGCTGGCGCGCCGAGGGCCGCAGCGTCGACGGCGGATCGCATTAGCGATGGACGTTCGGGCTTGGCTGGATGGCCTGGGCCTGGGTCAGTACGCCGAGGCGTTCGAAGCCAATCACATCGACGGCCCGATGCTGCGCGGACTGACGGCGGACGATCTGCGCGAGCTCGGCGTCGGCTCGCTCGGCCATCGCAAGCGGCTGCTCGAGGCCGCGGCGGCGGTGAAGGCCGATGAGCCGGAAGCTGTCGTCGCGACGCCCGAACGGCGCCAGGTCGCCGTGCTGTTCGCCGACCTGTGCGGCTTCACCGAGCTCGCGACATCGGTCGACGCCGAGGAGCTGCGCCGCATCGCCGGCCGGTTCCTGGCGCGTGCCGACGAGATCGTGGTGGCGCGCGGCGGCACGGTCGACAAGCACATCGGCGATGCGACGATGGCGGTGTTCGGCGCGCCGATCGCCCATGAGGATGATGCGCTGCGCGCCGTCGCTGCCGCTGACGACCTGCAGCGCGCCATGGCGGGCCTGTCGGCCGAGCTGGGGCGCGATCTCGCGACCCATGTCGGCATCGCCCTGGGCGACGTCGTTGCCGGCGAGGTCGGCGGCGACGTGCGCCGCGACTACACAGTGGTCGGCGAGGCGGTGAACCTGGCGGCGCGCCTGGTCGGCGAAGCCGGACCGGGTGAGACCATGATGAGCGAGGCGGTGTGGCGGCTGGTCGCCAGCCGGGTGCGCGCCGCGCCGATGGGCGAGCGCAGCTTGAAGGGCATCGCCCGCCTACAGCGCTTCTGGAAGCTCGAAGGACTGGCCGAAAGCGTGGCTTCGAGCCGCCTGCCGTTCGTCGGCCGAGAGGTCGAGCTGGCCCAGGCCTCGGCCGTGCTGTTGACCGCCCTGCCGGGCGCGCTGCTGCATCTGCGCGGCGAGGCGGGCATCGGCAAGAGCCGCCTGCTCGCCGAGACCCTGGCCCATGCGGCCGCCGCCGGCTTCACGCCGATGCTGGCGCACGCCGTGGATTTCGGCACGGCCCGCCGGCAGATGCCGTTGCGTGTCCTGGCCGAAGGCCTGCTCGCACGCCTGCCGGGTTGGCTCGACGATGCCGCGGTCGATGCCCGTTTGCGCGCCGCGGCACACGACGTCGTCGAGCGGCCCCTGCCGCCCGAGCTCGCCGCGCCCTACCGCGCGATGGAGGACAGCAAGCGGGTCGCGGCCCGCGCCGAGGCGGTGGCCGAGCTCGCCGTGACGGCGGCGGCCGCGAGTCCGCTCGCCATTTCCATCGAGGATCTGCATTGGGCTGACGATACGCTGCGCGCCTTCGTACGCGCGCTGGCCCGCCGAACGTCGGTCGCGCGCCTGGTCATCGTCACGACCTCGCGGCCCGAGGGCGATCCGATCGATGCCGCGTTCCGCCGCGACCTGGCCGGCGCGTCGGTCGTGGTGATGGAGCTGGGTCCGCTGCGCGGGGAAGCGATGCAGATCCTGGCGCGGGCCGCTGCCAGCAAGGTCGACCAGGCGGTGATTGCAAGCTTCATCGATCGCTCGGGCGGCAACCCGCTGTTCCTCGAGCAGCTCGCGCTCAGCACCGCCGAGGCGCAGACCGCGGAATTGCCCGGCTCGATCCGCGGACTGGTGCAGGCGCGGCTCGACCGGTTGGGGCGTGCCGACCGCGCCGCGCTGCAGGCCGCCTCGGTCTATGGCCAGCGTGTGCCGCGGGCCGCCTTGCGCGCGCTGGCCGGGAGTGAGAGCTACGACCCGCGGCCGCTGATCGAAGCCGGCCTGCTGATCGACGATGGCGGCATGCTGGTCTTTGCCCATGCCCTCATCCAGGAAGGCACCTACGCCTCGCTGTTGCGCGAGACGGCGCGCACCCTGCATCGCCGGGCCGCCGACTGGCTGGGCGAGAACGAACCCGACCTGCGCGCCCAGCATCTCGATCGGGCAGGCGATCCAGCGGCCGCCGACGCCTATCGCGTCACGGCAGAGGCTCTGCGCCGGTCCGGGCGAGTATCGGTGGCGCTGGAGCGGGCCGAGCGCGGCCTGCAGCTGGCGGTGACGCCGGTGCAGCTTGTCGCGCTGTCCTTGCTGGCCGGTCACCTGCGTCTCGATCTCGGCGCTCCGCGCGAGGCGCGCGACAGGTTTGCCGCGGCGCTGGCCAAGGCCACCGATGCCGCCGAGCGTGGCGAGGCGGAATTCGGCATGGCGGCGGTGCTGCGCATCACCGACGATCTCGCCGGCGCCGAGCAGGCGCTCGAGCGCGCCCAGGCCGCGGCCGGGCAGGCCGAGCTCACGGCGCTCGCGTCGCGCTGTCATCACATGCGCGGCAACCTGCTGTTCCCGCGTGGCCGTGTCGATGAATGCATGGCCGAGCATCGCACGGCCTTGGCCCTGGCGGAGCGCGCCCAGTCACCCGAGTTGGTGGCGCGCGCCCTCGGCGGCCTGGCCGACGCCTTCTATGCTCAGGGCCGGATGCGCTCGGCCGGCACGGCTCTGGCGCGCTGCATCGAGGCGGCGCGCGTGGCCGGCGCGGGCGCGGTGGAAATCGCCAACCGGCCGATGGCCGCCATCGCCGAAGCCCATCTGCTCGACCTCGTCGCCGTGCGCAAGTCGGCAGAGACGGCGCTCATGCTGGCCCGCCAGGCGCAGAACATCCGGGCGGAGCTGATCGCCCTGCATGGCCTCATCATCGCCGCCGTCGAAGCCGACGAACCCGAGGCGGGAGGGGCGCATGTCGTGCGCGCCGATCAGATCGTGGCAGAGCTGCAGGCCTGGCGCTTCGTCAGCGAGAACACGATCTTCGGTGCCCAGCTCGAAGCGGCTTCAGGCGATCGTCGCCGTGCCGCCGAGACGGCGCGCGGTGCCGTCGAGCATATGCGGCGCTACGCCCTGGATTATATGGGGGCAGCGATTCTCGGCATCGGCGCCAGCCTGAGCGACGACCCGGCCGAGCGCGATGCCTGGCTGGTCGAAGGCGAGGGCCTGCTGGCCGTGCAGACGCTGGGTCACAACCATCTCTTCTATCGAGCCTACGCGATCGAGGCCTGCCTGGCCGCCGGGCGTCCTGACGAAGCACGCCACCATGCCGACGCCCTCGCGCGTTTCACAGCGCCCGAGCCGATGCCTTACACCGATCTCATCGCTCAGCGCGCCCAGCTGCTGGCGGATGTTCTGGAAGGCCGGCTGACGGCCGAGGGGCGCGCGACCTTGTCTGAGCTCGCGGCTCGCGCCGAACGCACCGGCTATCGCCGCCTCGCCAAGGCAATGAGAGCGGTTCCTTAGACTCAATTCTATTCCCGTAAGCGGGGGAGGTGGCCCGCAGGGCCGGAGGGGGAAAGCCACACTCGAGATGTCCCTGATTCCGACGTCGGAATCTCATGGGTCTCGACTGAGACCTTCCCCCTCCGCCCCATGTCACGGGGCACCTCCCCCGATTACGGGGGAGGGATTGAGATGGTCAATTGCCCTTCTTCTCGATGTTCCAGAATACCGGGATCGGGCTGGTGACGATGCCGCTCAGGCGGTCGGCGCGGGTCGCCGTCGGGAGGGTGTACTGGCCGAGATGGATGTGGGTGCCGTATTGGACGGCGCGTGCCTGCAGCTCGGCGGCGATCTTCTGGCGCGCCGGCAGGTCGGGCGCGCGGGCGTAGGCGTCGCGCAGGCGCTCGACCTCGGCGTCGCAGGGCCAGCCGAAATTGGCCTTGTCGCACGCCGCGTTGACCATGCTGTTGGTCAGAGGGTTCATCATGTCGACCGAGAGCCATGCCGTCATGAAGCCGTTCCAGCCGCCGTCCGACGCCGGCGTCTTGCGCAGCCGGCGCGAGACGATGGCCTGGAAGTCGAGCGGCACCATCTGGACCTTGAAGCCGCCCTGCTCGAGCAGCGACTTGGCGATCGGGCCGGCATTGGTCAGCACGGCGATGTCGGTGGTGTGCAGCATGACGATCGGCGTGCCGTCATAGCCGGCCTCTTTGAGGAGCTCCCTCGACTTGACGAAGTTGGACTGCACGAGACCGGCCATGCCGGCATCGTTCTCGAGCGGCGTGCCGCAGACGAACATGGCGAGGCACGTCCGGTAATAGGCCGGGTCGCCGATCACGCCCTCGAGGAAGGCCGCTTGGTTGAGCGCATACATCGTCGCCCGCCGCACCTTCTCGTTGTCGAACGGCGGCACCACCGTGTTCCAGCGGAACACGTATTGCGCGCCGATGGTGTTGTAGACCTCGAGCTTGATGTTCTTGTCGGTCCGCAGCAGCGCTTTCAAGTCGTGCGGTGGCGCCTCGATGTAGTCGATCTCGCCCGCCATCAGGGCGTTTACCGCGGTCTGATGGTCGGGGATGGCGAGCCATTCGACGCGATCGACCTTGACGACCTTGCCGCCGGCCAGGCCGGACGGAGGCTCGGCCCGCGGCTTGTAGTCGGGATTGCGCACATAGACCGTGCGCTCGCCGGGCTTCCACTCGTCCTTCTTGAAGATGAACGGACCGGAGCCGATGAACTCCTCGATCTGCTTGGCGGGATCGGTCGCGGCGATGCGCTTGGGCATCATCAGCGGCGTCGAGCCGCCGGGCTTGGCGAGCGAATCGATCACCAGACCGTACGGCTCCTTGAGGGCCAGCTTGAAGGTCCGGCCGTCGACCACCTCGAAGGCGGTGACGAAGCCCAGAAGCTTGGCGCCGGTCGAATCACGCGCGCCCCAGCGCTTGAGCGAGGCGATGCAGTCCTCGCTGGTGACCGGCTGCCCGTCGTGCCACTTGAGACCGTCGCGCAAGGTGAAGGTGTAGGTGAGCCGATCGGCGCTCACCTCCCACGTGTCGACCATCTGCGGCTGCGGCTTCAGCTCGGCGTCCATGGCGAACAGCGTGTCCCACACCATGTAGCCGTGGTTGCGCACGATGTTGGCGGTGGTCCAGATCGGATCGAGTACCTTCAGATCCGAATGCATGACCGCGCGCAGCGTCTTGGGCTGCTGCGCGCTGGCGGGGACGGTGAAGAGGAAGGCGGCCGCGGCGGCCAGAACAAGCCGCATCACCACCGTGCAGTGGCCCGCGCGCCGGGGGCGATGTCGGCCTCGGTCGGGGCCTGCACCTTCTGCATGTGCTCGTAGCGCTGGGCGGCGAACCACAGGGCGTAGTCGCCGAACTTGATCGGCGGGTACTTGGCCGGACCGCAGCCTGGCAGGCACTCGATCATGGTGTCGTGGTCGGGGTCGCAGAAGAACGGCACGGCGTAGCGCAGCTGGCCCGACACGTTGCGCACCCGATGGGGCGTCGACAGGAAGCGTTCGTTGCTCCAGCGATGCAGGATGTCGCCGCCATTGACCACGAACGCGTCGTCGATGCCGGGCGCATCCATCCAGCGCCCGTCCGGAAGCTGGATCGACAGGCCCTGCACCTTGTTGGGCGGCAGCAGAGTCATGAATCCGGAATCGGTGTGCGGCACCAGGCTGGCGACCGTCTCGTCGGCGCCGTCGATCACCGGATAGCGCGACATGCGCAGGATCATGTGCGGCTTGGCGAAGCAGGCGTCGAAATAGGTCTCGGGCAGGTCGAGCGCGATGGCGTAGAGCTTCACCAGCTTCTGGCAAAGCGCTTCGAGCGTGCCCATGTAGGTCAGCATGTTGCCGCGGAAGCCCGGCAGGTCGCTCTCCACCGGCCACTTGTTCATGGCGTGGAAGCGGCGGTTGCTCATCACGTCGGGATCGTCCGACGTGCGATCGCGACGCAGGAAATAGGCTTCGTTCTGACTCGGCTTCTTGCCCTGGGCGGCGGCGTTGGGGGGCGGCTTACGGGCGATCGGCATGTAGCCGATATTGTGCTCGTCGACCTTCAGCGCGAGCTTGCGCTCGATCGGCTGGGCGTGGAAGCGCGCCGCCTCGGCATAGGCGGTTTCGATCAGCGACTGTGGCACGCCATGGCCGCGCAGATAGTAGAAGCCGACATTCTCGAAGGCGAAGCGCAGCTCCGCGGCTGCCCGCTGGGCGGCGCCCGGTGTCCCCGCGAGGTAGCCCGCGACATCGATCACCGGGATCTCGCTGACCATGGTGTGCTGCATCATCCAACCTCCAGTCGAGCCGAGGGTATCACGGCGGCGCAGCCCCATATATCTGCGACTTCTATTGGCTGCCTTGCGCCAATGGCCGGCGAAACGTCCAGACGGCGGCGAATGAGACGGCCGCGGCGGCCATGATCATGAAGGCAGGGCTGAGATCGATGTCGGTCCGCTCCACCAGCCAGGCTGCGGCAAGCGGCGTCATCCCGCCCAGCAGGCCGTTGGGGATGTTGTACGCCAGCGCGATCGCGGTGCAGCGGATCGACCGCGGCGTCGCCTCGACCATGAAGGCGGGAATCAGGGCCGACACGGAACCGACCATCAGGGCGAAGGCCAGCTGGCCCACGGCGATGGGCAGCGTTGCGCTGTGGTGCATCAGCTCGAACAGGGGAACGGCGCCCAACACGGCAGCAGCCGTGGCTGCCAGCATGACGGGCGGGCGTCCGCCGATGCGGTCGCTCAGCCAGCCCGCCGCGAGCCCGATGGGAATACCCACTGCCATGTTCGCCGTGTTGATGGTGAGGGCCCGGGCCGGCTCGATGCCGTCGACGCTTTGCAGCCAGCTCACGAGATAGAGAAACGTCAGATAGAATCCGACGGGGAGGAACGTCGTGACGCCGGCGAGGCGGACGACCAGCCAAAGGTTATGGCGCAGAGTCTCGATCAGCGGCAACCCCGTGGCCGTGCCGGGAAGCTCCGCGACGCCGAGTGATTTGCGGCGGAGCAGGAAGCCCGCGATCCCGATGACGAATCCGAACAGGAACGGCAGCCGCCAGCCCCAGCTGTCCAAGGCCTCGGGCGGGAGCAAGGAGGCAAGAACCGCGCCTGTCGCAGAACCCGACAAGGTACCGAGCATGCCGCCGCAGGCCGCGATCGCGGAGATGAGGCCGCGTCGTCCGGCCGGCGCATGCTCGACCAGATAGGTGAACGACGTCGTCCATTCGCCGCCGAGCGACAGGCCCTGGATCATGCGCAGCAGCGTGAGCAGGATTGGCGCGGCGTGGCCGAGCGTGTGGTAGCCCGGCAGGAGGCCGACCAGGAGAGTCGGCACGGCCATGGCGGTGATCGAGAAGACAAGCGCGGGCTGCCTGCCGTAGCGATCGCCGATATGGCCGATCAGCACGCCACCTAGCGGCCGGACCACGTAGCCGGCGGCAAAGACGCCGAAGGCCGCGAGCACCTGCGCGGCGGGATCTTCGCGCGGGAAAAATGCACGACCGATCTCAGCGGCGAAGTAGCCATAGATGGCGAAGTCGTACCATTCGAGCAGGTTGCCAATGCTGCCGGCAACGATGAGGCGAAGTCTCTGCCGGCTATCCACGATTCGCGCTGGTCAGAAGAAGTCTTCGAGCAAGGGATCGTCGCCGCTCGCCGCCAGGGCCAACACGCGCGCCGCGAGCGGACCGCGTACTTGGCGTTTGACGGTCACGAATAGCTTGTTGTGCCGCAAGTTCGGCCGCCTGCTTCGTGGCCTCGGGCACGAGCGAGAGCACATGGCCCGACGGCCGGCCTTGTCGAGACCGGCGAAAGCCTGCGTATCGACCCCGGCGGAAAACGCGCGATCGCCAGTGCCGGTCAGGACGACGCCGTCCCTCGGTGGATCGCGGCCGATCGCCGAGAAGGCCTCGCGCAGCGCCTCGACGGCCGCGAGATCGAGCGCGTTCACCGGCGGACGATCGATCGTCAGGACCAGCGTTTCGCCGACGCGGTGCGAAGCAAGGCCCATCCCTCCCGTAGCATACAATGGTCAGCGCAGCATTGGATCGATCATCGCAAAGCGGTTCTGCTGCTCGCTGAAGATAACGCGGAACAGCTCGCGAAACAGCCGCCCGATCCTGGGATCGGTCGGGCCCGTGGCGTCGGTCCAAGCCGTCGTATAGGACAGCATGCGATCGTTGCGGCAGTAGATCGCGTAGACGTAGAAGCGGCCGGGTTGTTGCGGGCGATGGCGAATCTGCGCGCCGGCGCAGACCGGATCGGCATTGAGGTCGTAGGCAGGATCGAACACCAGCACGAGCCGGTAGTTGGGGCTGGGTCGTGGCGAGGGCTCGGCATAGGTGAAGGTGAGCGCCGGCCGCGGCTTGGCAGCCTGCATCATCGGCAGCAGGTCGCCCGCGACGACTGCCGGATCGATGCCGGGGAAGGGGTTGCCGTCGAGCACCACCTGGAACTGCCGGCCATCGGTCGCGGCGAAGAACTCGCGAAAATCGTACTGCGGGGCGTAGTACGCACCGCCGATCGTCGCGGCAAGGGCAGCGGCCGGTCCGGCGAGCAATGCCCAGACGGCCGCGGCCAGCCTGCGGGGGAGTCGCATCGAAACCTCGTTGAGCAAGTTCGCAAGCAGTATCGACCCTTCGAGTCCACACGCGCCATCACGATGCGTTGAAACACGCAGCAATGATCCGAAACACCAGGCAATTGCTCGTCATTTCACGGCAAATCGATCCTTGGCGAGACTGTCGGCATCTTGTCGATCCCGTCGATCCTGTTCGCGGTCTGCGTCGCTCGCCGCCGGCGATCGGCGGGCCGAAGCGGCCGGTAGCTGCAGGCGGCGTTGTCCGCGGCCTGGATCGCCGGCGCCCTGGCGGGTACGGGCTTCTACGGCCTGTCGATCGCCGGCCCACTCGTGCTGGCGGCGCTGGCGATTCTGGCGGCACTGCTCGTCGGGCTGGTCGTCGGTCGCGAGCGCGAGACGGGTTTGCTATGAAGTCCTCCTTATCCTGGAGGACACTGCATGGCATCACCGCTCTTCGACCTCACCGGCAAGGTCGCCGTCGTCACCGGCTCGAGTAAGGGCATCGGCAAGTCGATCGCCATGCAGCTCGCGCTGCAGGGCGCCAAGGTCGTGGTGTCGAGCCGCAAGGCGCCGGTGTGCGAGGAGACCGCGGCGGAGATCAGGAAGGCCGGCGGCCATGCCACCGTCATCCCGTGCAACATCTCGCAGAAGGAGCAATGCGAGAACCTGATCGCCGAGACCCGCCGCCAGCTGGGCCCGGTCGACGTGCTGGTCTGCAACGCCGCCACGAACCCGTACTACGGGCCGACCGAGAAGATGCCGGATGAGGTCTTCATGAAGATCATGCAGAACAACATCCTGTCGAACATCTGGCTGATCAATCTCTGCCTGCCCGACATGCGCGCCAAGAAGGACGGCTCGATCATGATCGTGTCGTCGATCGGCGGCGTGCGTGCGAGCACGGTGATCGGCGCGTACTGCATCTCCAAGGCGGCCGACATGCAGCTTGCCCGCAACCTCGCGGCCGAGCTCGGGCCCGACAACATCCGCATCAACACCATCGCCCCGGGCCTGGTGCGCACCGACTTCGCCAAGGCGCTGTGGGACGACCCCGAATATCTCGAGAAGCGCCTGGTGACCGCGCCGCTGCGGCGCATCGGCGAGCCCGACGACATCGGCGGCATCGCCGTCATGCTGGCCGGCAAGGCCGGCGCCTTCATCACCGGCCAGACCATCATCGCCGACGGCGGCGTGACGATCGGCGGCTGATGCTCGGGGAGAGTGCCATGAAGTCGATTGGGCGTATCTGGTTCAGCGTGCTCGCGGTGCTGATCGCCTTGCCGGCGACGGCACAGATTTATCCCAGCAAGCCGATCCGCCTGGTGGCGCCGTTTCCGCCGGGGGGTGTGGCCGACGTGCTGGCGCGGGCGCTGGCGCCGGAGCTCCAGGCCGCGCTCGGCCAGCAGGTGATCGTCGACAACAAGCCCGGCGCCGGCGGCAATCTCGGCGCCGAGATCGTCGCCAAGGCCGAGCCTGATGGCCATACGCTGCTGCTGGCCTCCGCCGGCATCCTGACCATCAACGAGTTCCTCTATGCCAAGATGCCGTTCGATCCGGCGACGGCGTTCGCGCCGATCACCGTGGTCGGGGACATGCCCAACATCGTCGTGGTCCATCCGCGCACCGGCCTCACGACGCTGCAAGGCCTGATCGACAAGGCCAAGGCCGAGCCCGGCAAGCTCAATTTCGGCTCAGCGGGCAATGGCACCACGACCCATCTCGCCGTCGTGCTGCTCGAGCAGGCGGCCAGGATCAAGCTCGCACACGTCCCCTACAAAGGTGCGGCGCCCGCAGTGCAGGATCTGGTGGCCGGCCAGATCGACGGCCTGGTCGACAACCCGCCGCTGGTGCTCGGGCACATCCGCAGCGGGGCCATTCGCGCACTGGCGTGGGCAGCGCCACAGCGCATGTCGATCCTGCCCGACGTGCCGACCGCCGCCGAGGCCGGCCTGCCGGGCTTCGAGGCTTCGTCGTGGTTCGCCCTGATCGCGCCGGCCGGGACACCGCGCGAGATCGTCGCCAGGCTGAACGCCGAGGCGGCCCGGATCCTGCGCGATCCCAAGCTGGTCGAGACCTTCGCCGGCCGCGGCGTGCGCCTGGTCGGCAACTCGATCGAGGACTTCACCGCCTTCATCCCGCGCGATCGGGCGCGTTGGGGTGAGATCGTGAAGGCCTCCGGCGTGAAGATGGAGTAGTCAGAAATCCTCCCCACCTATGGTGGGGAGGAAAAGAAAACGGTGATACGGCCATGAGCCTCTACCAGGTCCAGAAGCTGATCTATCAGCTCAATCGCGATCCGCGCACGCGCGAGCGCTACGCCGCCGAGCAAGAGGCCGTGCTGGCCGAGTACGAGCTCTCCGACGAGGAGCGGCGGGCGTTGATCGAGCCCGACATCGGCCTGCTCTACGTGCTGGGCGTCAACGGCCAGCTCCTGATGCATTTCGCCGCCCTGCACAAGTTCGAATGGAACGCCTATCTCGATGCCATGCGCCAGGGCCTTGTGAAGCATGGGCCGGTGCGCGAAGGCGTCTATGCCGCAACCGGCTACGAGGGCGTCGAAGCACACGACGCCCGCCTCGAGCGCGAACGGGAGATCCGCTGATGCCTCTGGTCTATTGCGGCGCCTGCAGCCATGCGCCCGGAATCACCGCACGACCCGAGCGGGCCGATACCCAGAGCCGCCAGGCGCTGGAGACCGCCTTCCATCGCATGGGCGACGACATCCGCGCCACGCGACCCGATGCGCTGATCGTCGTGGCGGCCGAGCATTTCGCCAACTTCTTCATGAACAACATGCCGGCCTTCGCCATCGGCATGGCCGACAGCTATGAAGGGCCGATCGAGGACGAGACGTTCCTGCGCATCAAGCGCCAGCGCGTGCCGGGCAACAAGGCGTTGTCGCGCAAGCTGATCGAGAGCGTGATGCAGACCGTCGACGTGGCCTACGCCGAGGAATGGAAGTTCGACCACGGCATCGCCGTGCCCCTGCATTTCCTGACGCCGGACTACGACCTGCCGATCGTACCGGCCAACATCAACTGCCAGGGCCCGCCGCTCGCGCCGCTGAAGCGCGCCTGGGCGTTCGGCGAGGCGCTGCGTGCGGCGGCCGACGAGGTGCCGGAGCGGCTGGCGCTGGTCGCCACCGGCGGCATCTCGCATTGGCCGGCAACGCCTGACTCCGGCAAGATCAACGCCGAATGGGACCGCGAGTTCCTGGCACGCTGGGCGGCCAACGATCGCGATGCGCTGACGTCCTACAGCGATGCCGAGATCTACCGCGACGGCGGGCAGGGGGGCTTCGAGATCCGCACCTTCGTCGCTGCGGCCGCCGCCGCCAAAGGCGCGAAGGGCAGGATCGAGTTCTGCGAACCGATGCCGGTCTTTGCCGTGAGCTGCACCATCGCCCGCATGCAGCTCGCGGCCTGATCGCAGCTCATGCACTTCCGGTCTGCGCGCGTCCCGCGCGCTCGGGACTCATGAGCGTGCGGTACGGAAGACGAAGACTTACGCCTTCTTGCGGAAGGTCACCACCAGCACGTCGCGGTAGGCGGGCTGGGCCGGGTTCTCGGGCTCGACCGGCGTCACGCCGTGATAGCAGCGCGCATCGTCGACGAGAGCCGCGTCGAGCGGGTCGGTCAGGGTGAAGCTGCCCAGGGTGCGCTTGTCGAGATCGTGCACCGTCGTCGTGCCGCTCATGATGTTGCGGCGGTTGATCAGCAGCACCAGCACGTAGTCGACGCCGTCGCGATGCATACCCTCGGGCGTCGGCTTGCCGTGCTCGCCGGTCCGCGCCTCGATACGGAACTGGTGGACCTCGATGTGCCAGCGCCTGGTCTCGGGCGCCAGCCGGCCGAACAGGGCGCGGCAATATTCGAGGATGGTGCGCATCGACGCGCCGCCGCCGATCTCCTCGGTCACCGGCTTGAACCAGCGCTCGATGCCGCCGTTCAGATGATTGTAGTCGAGCGTCTGGTAGTGCGGCTGATGCGCGCCGCGGGCGATCGGGCCCTGCTTGCCGGCGTCGTAGACCGCGAACCGCCGGCGCCGATAGCGGCCGCCGTCGGCCATGTAGGTGTCGACCTCGAGATCGTTCCAGCTTTCGGCGAATTCAGGCCAGTCGGCCAGGGTGCCGAAGCGCAACAGGGCGTTGCGCATGTCGGACGCTTCGACGAAGGCATATCCTGCCCGAGCAACCCCGTTGCGGATGCCCGTGGCGTTTTGCAGGCCGGTCGCGATCTCGCTCATGAGAATAAGTGTAACATTGGCGAGGCGCGATTCGGCATCCGGCGCGCATGAAGGATTCTAGGGTGCGAAGCCGCAGTGGACCTGCCGCAGGTCCACACGCCACAATCGCTTCCCGCTGCCATAGGGGGGAGAGACGATGCCGTTCGCGACGACCGACGACGGGGTGAAGCTTTATTTCGAGGAGATCGGTGCCGGAGCGCCGGTGGTGTTCGTGCACGAATTCGCCGCCGACCATCGCTCGTGGGAAATGCAGATGCGCCATTTCGGCCAGCGCTACCGCTGCGTCACCTTCGGCGCGCGCGGCTATCCGCCGTCGGAGGTGCCGGAGAAGCCGGAGAGCTACTCTCAAGATCGTGCCACCGACGACATCCTGGCGGTGATGGACCATCTCGGCATCGACAAGGCCCACGTCGTCGGCCTGTCGATGGGGGGCTTCGCGACGTTGCATTTCGGCTTCCGCCATCCGACGCGCGCCCGCTCGCTGGTGGTGGCCGGTGTCGGCTATGGCGCCGAGCGCGACCAGCAGGCCAAGTTCCGCGGCGAGGTCGAGACCGTCGCCGGCTCTCTCAAGTCGGAAGGCATGGTGAAGTTCGCCGAGAAGTACGCCTACGGCCCGACGCGCGTGCAGTTCGAGAACAAGGACCCGCGCGGCTTCGCCCAGTTCAAGAAGGAGCTCGGCGAGCACTCCGCCCTCGGTTCCGCCAACACCCAGATCGGCGTACAGGGCCAGCGGCCCTCGCTCTACGACCTGGTCGGCAAGATGAACGCGCTCACCGTGCCGACCCTGATCCTGACCGGCGACGAGGATTGGCCCTGCCTGACGCCCTCCGTGCTGATGAAGCGCGAGATCCCGTCGGCCGCGCTCGCCGTGATGCCAAACTGCGGCCACACCATCAATCTCGAGGACCCCGATCTGTTCAACCGCATCGTCGGCGACTTCATCGTCCAGGTCGAAGCCGGCCGCTGGCCGAAGAGGGACCCGCGTGCGATGGCGAATTCGATCACGGGGATGCGGTAGGATCGGATGCTGAAGCGCGGGGGATCGGTCGGGTTGGCGGTGATGGCGCTGGCCGCAGCGACGTGCACGACGACTTCGGGACAGGGGGCGGCTATGCCGGCTCGGGGTTGCAAACGGCGGTGGCGCCGTCCTTGAGGACGCCGGCTCAGGGGGCCGCCTACTGCTCGACGCTGGCCCAGACGTATGCCGACGATGTCGGCACGGTTCCGGCTTGGCTCGGCGGCAATTCTCGCGGCGGCGGTGAAGCAGCCGACCTCGACGCTCGTATCGCGATCGCCCAATGCCAGGACGGCAACTATGCCGGCGGCATCCCGACCTTGCAGCAGAAGCCGCGCGATGCCCGTGTGCCCGTCCCGCCGCCGCCCGTCTGACGGCAAGACCCCCGACTCGACGGCAAAGAAAAACCCCGGGCGGCAGGGCCACCCGGGGTGAAATGCGAGCAGATGCGGCTTGCTAGAAGCCGAGCGGTTGGGTCACGCGAACCCATTTGCCGCCCTTGACCTCGGCGAGGAACGAGGAATTCGCACCCTGGCGGATGTTGGGGCCGAAATTGACTTCGGGTCCGTTGAAGATGTCCTTGTAGCCCTTGATCGCTTCCATGCCCTTGACGAAGCTGTCGAGCGTCAGGTCCTTGCCGGCGTTCTTCAGGCCCTGGTAGGTGAGGTCCGCGGCGACATAGCCATAGACCGAGCCGATGTTCGGATCGACGTTGAACTTCTTCTTGTAGTTCTCGACGAAGGTCTTCACGGAGGCGACGCTGCTGTCGACGTAGGGCATCTCGGTGAGGCCCATGCCGTAGAACCCGTCCATGCCCTGGGCGGCGCCGACGACCAGGTCGTAGACGGCCGCGGAGCCCAGGAAGTCGACGTCGGTCCAGCCTGCCTTTCGTGCCGTCGTGTAGGGCACGATGGAGTCACGCACGATGGTGCCCATGGCGATCAGGTCGCATCCTGCATTGCGCAACTTGGTGATCGGCGCGGTGAAGTCCTGATCCGTCGGCTTGTGCGCCGCGGCCTCGACGATCTTGATGCCGAGCTTCTTGGTCTGCAGTTCCGCCCCCTCGAGGATCTCCTTGCCGAAGTCGGTGTCCTGATACATCACGCAGACGGCCTTCTTGCCCTTCTGCTTGACGAAGTACTCGATGCCAGCGCGAATCTGGTCGACGTACGACGCCGCCCCATAGAACTTGAGCCGTTCATAGGGCTCGTACATCGAGCGGGCGGCCGACAGCGGGAAGAGGTTGGGAACACCGACCGCGAACTGGTCCTTGAAGCAGGCGTTGTTCATCGGTGTGCCGAGCGGCGCCACGAACGCGAACACCTTGTCGCGGTTGAGCAGCTTGTTGCAGGCCTGCACGGCCTTGGGCACCTGGTAGCCCTGATCCTCGATGATCACCTTGATCTTGCGACCATTGACGCCGCCTGCCTCGTTGATCTCGTCGAAGCGCATCTTGACGCCGTTCGACGACGAGACGCCGTAGGTCGCAGCCACGCCCGACAGGTCGGTGTGCATGCCAAGCAGAACCTCGGTCGCGGTCACGCCGCGCGTCTGCGCTGCCGCCGGCAGGGCGGCGAGCGATGCGGCTGCCGCCGCGATCGCCAGAGTCTTGAAGACAGTCGATTTGCCCATGGTTCTTCCTCCCAATGCTTTCGTGGTCACAACAAATTGTCAGACGGCCTCGGCATACATGCCGTCGATCATCGCCTTGTACTTCTCGTTCACGAACTTGCGCTTCAGCTTCATGGTCGGCGTGACCTCGTCGTCCTCGGCGGTGAGCTGCTGCTCGATCAGCCGGAATTTCTTGATCGTCTCGACCCGCGCGAAATTCTGGTTGATCCGCTCGATCTCCGCCCAGATCAGGTCGTTGATCTCGCGTGCCCGGCACAGCGAGGTGAAGTCGGTGAACGGCACGTTGTTGTCCTGGGCGTGCTTGGCGACGTTCTCGTACTCGATCATGATCAGGCAGGTCAGGAACTTGCGCTTGTCGCCCACCACGACGGCATCCGAGATGTAGGGCGAGAACTTGAGCTGGTTCTCGATCTCGGACGGCGTGATGTTCTTGCCGCCTGCCGTGATGATGATGTCCTTCATGCGGTCGGTGATCTTGAGGTAGCCCTCGTTGTCCATGGTGCCGACGTCGCCAGTGTGCAGCCAGCCGTCGCGCAGCGTCTCCGCCGTCTTCTCGGGTTGATTGAGGTAGCCCATGAAGATGTGGGGGCCCTTCAGCAGAATTTCGCCTTCGGGCGAGATCCTGGTCTCGGTGCGCGGGGCGGTGATTCCCACGGTGCCGAGCTTGATGCGGTCGGGCATGCCGGTCGCCAAGCCGCAATTCTCGGTCTGGCCGTAGACCTCGCGCATGTCGACACCGAGCGCGCGGTACCATTTGATGAGGTCGGGCGCGATCGGCGCCGCGCCGGTGCCGGCGAAGCGCACCCGGTGCATGCCGATGGCGCGCTTGATGTTGTCGAGCACCAGGAAATCGGCGACGCGATGCGCCGCTTTCAAGGCCGCCGAGGGGCGATCGCCGGCCAGCTCGGTCTCGGCGAGCTTCAGCCCGACGCCGATCGCCCAGCCATAGGCCGTGCGGCCGAGCCAGGTCGCCTCCTTCATGCGGATGGCGATGCTGGAATAGAATCGTTCCCAGATGCGCGGCACCGCGAAGAAGGTCGTCGGCGCCACCTCGCGGATGTTCTCCGGCACCGTTTCGACGCTCTCGGCGAAATTGGCGATGGCGCCCGACCGCAGGGGCAGGAAGGCGGTGAAGGTGCGCTCGGCGACATGGCAGAGCGGCAGGAAGGCGAGCTGCTCGTCGTCGGTGCCAATCGGAATGAAGGCATCGGCATTGGAGATCTGGAAGATCACGTTGCGGTGCGACAGCATCGCGCCCTTGGGCGGCCCCGTGGTGCCCGACGTGTAGACCAGCAGCGCGAGCTCGTCGGCCTTCGATCCGGCGACCAGCTTCTCCCACAGGCCGGGGCTCGCCGAGTCGTGGGCCCGGCCGAGCGCCAGCAGGTCGTCGAACGGCAGGACCATGGGGTCCTTGAAGTCGGCCAGGCCCTCCATGTCGAAGACGAAGACCTTGACGATCGACGGGCAGCGCTCGCGGATCTCGATGAACTTGTCGAGCTGCTCCTCGTTCTCGACGAACAGGAAGCGCGAGCGGCTGTCGTTGGCGATGTACTCGACCTGCTTGGCCGAATCGGTCGGGTAGATGCCGTTGGAGACGCCGCCGGCGCCCATGGTTCCCATGTCGACGTAGAGCCACTCGGGGACGGTCTCGGCCAGGATCGAGACGACGTCGCCGCGCTGCAGGCCGAGCTTGACCAGCCCCATGCCCACGGCGCGAGCCCGCTCGCCATAGTCCCGCCAGCTCGTGGCGCGCCAGATGCCGAGCTCCTTCTCGCGGAACGCGGTGCGCCCGTCGCGCGCCTTCACCTGGTGCCAGAACAGCTTGGGGATCGTGTCGCAGCCCTCGATCTCGATCCGCTCGCTCGAGCCTGCCAACGTCCTCTCGCTTGCCAACCCGTCCATCGTGTCGCCTCCCGGCGGTCTTCGGCCGTCGTCTCGGTTATCTCCAGGTCTTGCGCTTCTTCCAGCGCCGCTTGCCGCGCGCGCCCTGTTCCTTGATGCCGAGATAGAATTCCTTGATGTCTTCCTTCTGCAGCAGCCGGGCACAGGTGTCGGCCATCACGATGCGGCCGACCTCCAGCACGTAGCCGAAATCGGCGGTCTGCAGCGCCATGTTGGCGTTCTGCTCGACCAGCAGGATGGTGACGCCGCGCTCGCGGTTGATGCGCACGACGATCTCGAAAATGTCCTTCACCAGCTTGGGCGACAGGCCGAGCGAGGGCTCGTCGAGCAGCATCAGGCGAGGCCGTGCCATCAGGGCGCGGCTGATCGCCAGCATCTGCTGCTCGCCGCCCGACAGCGAGCCGGCCCGCTGGTCGGCGCGCTCGCGCAGCACCGGGAAATAGCTGAATACGTCCTCGAGGTCCTTGGCGACGCCGTCGGGGTCCTTGCGGGTGAAGGCGCCCATGCGCAGGTTCTCGCGCACGCTCAGGAACGGGAAGACCTCGCGCCCCTCCGGGACGTGGCTGACGCCGAGCCGCATGACCTTGTCGGGATCGACGCCGCGGACGTCGCGGCCTTCGAACAGCACGCTGCCCTTCTGCGCGTCCATGACACCGGAGATGGTCTTGAGGACCGTGGTCTTGCCGGCGCCGTTGGCGCCCAGGATGGTGACGATGCTGCCCCTCTGAACCTCGAACGAGACGCCGCGGATGGCCATGATCGGCCCGTAGAAGGTCTCGATGTTGGTGACCTTTAGGATGGGATCGGCTGCCGACATGGTCATCTCAGCCTCCCAGGTACGCGCGCACGACTTCGGGATGCGACTGCACCTCGGCCGGCGTGCCCGTGGTGATCGGACGGCCGTAGTTCAGTGCCATGACCCGGTCCGAGACGGCCGAAACCAGGCTCATGTCGTGCTCCACCATCAGCACGGTGATGCCGAGCAGGTCCCGGATGTCCTGGATCCAGAACGCCATGTCGTCGGTCTCCTCGACATTGAGTCCCGAGGACGGCTCGTCGAGCAGCAGCAGCTTGGGATCGGTGCACAGCGCGCGTGCCAGCTCGGTCACCTTCCGCACCCCGTAGGGCAGGTTGACGATGAAGCTGTCGCGGTACTGCTGCAGGTCGAGGAATTCGATCACTTTCTCGACCGCTTCGCGATGCTCGATCTCCATGCGTCTGACCGACGGCAGGAACAGCATCTCGGAGAAGAAGCCCGAGCGCTTGTGGGCGTGGCGCGCCAGCAGGAGGTTCTGCAGCAGCGTCGCGTGCTCGAACAGCTCGATGTTCTGGAACGTGCGCGCAATGCCCAGCGCGGCGATGCGATGCGGCGGCACGTTGGTGATGTCGGTGCCGCCGAAGATCAGCTTGCCGCCGGTCGGTTGGTAGATGCGGCTCACCAGGTTGAAGATGGTGGTCTTGCCCGCGCCGTTGGGCCCGATGATGGTGAAGACCTCGCCCTGCTCGACGTCGAAGCTCACGCCGTCGACCGCCTTGATGCCGCCGAAGTTGATCGAGAGGCCGTCCGCCTGGAAGAAGCTCATCGCAGGCGCTCCGACCGCATGTAGGTCCTCTGGCGCTTGAAGGTGGCGCGCTTGTACATGGGGAAGGTCGAGAAGAAGACGCGGATCTTGATCCAGCGGCCGTACATGCCGAGCGGCTCGAGCAGGATCACCATCACCAGGATCAGGCCGAAGATGCCGGCTTCGACGCCGGGCTTCTTGAGGAAATTGCCAACCGCCTCGCCCAGGACGCCGATCGCGCCGATGCCGGTCGATTGCGCGGCATCGGCCATGCTTGCCGGGATCGAATCGCGCAGGATGGCGATGATGGGCGGCAGGAGAGCGACGAAGATTGCGCCGAACACCGCGCCGTGCAGCGAGCCCAGGCCGCCCACGATCACCAGCAGCAGGAACTGGATCGACAGCAGGATCGTGAAGATGTCGGGCGCGAGGTAGGCGATCTTGTGGGCGAACAGCGCGCCTGCCAGGCCCATCAGGGCCGCCGAGTAGGCGAAGGCGATGGACTTGTAGATGGCGAGATTGACGCCCATCGACTGGGCGGCGATCTCGCTGTCGCGGATGGCGACCCAGGCGCGGCCGGTCGGCGAGCGCAGCAGGTTGCGGGTCAGCCACAGCGCCAGCACCAGGAAGAACAGGCAGAGGTAGTAGAATGCCGTATCGTCGGCGAAGGAGATGCCGAGAATGACAGGCTTCTCGACCGGCATGCCGGCGAAGCCGTGGGTCACGTATTCCCAGCGGCTGAACACCTCCTGGATGATCACCGAGAAGGCTAACGTGGCGATGGCGAGGTAGATGCCGGTCATACGCAGCGCTGGCAGGCCGACGACGATGCCGGCTGCCGTCGTGATCAGCACGGCTAGCACCATCGACGCTATCCAGGGGATGCCATGCTTCAGGAAGAACGCATGGGCGTAGGCGCCGATGCCGAGGAACGCCGCGTGCCCGAGCGACACCAGGCCGGTGTAGCCGACCAGCACCATCAGGGAGATGCCGCACAGGGCATAGATGAACACCCAAGTCGTCTCGCCGACGTAGTACTCGGACATCAGGAAGGGCAGGGCGAGCACCAACACGCCGAGCAGCCCGTACCAGGAGGCATCGACCCGGTCCCGGAAGAGCTGGATGTCTTGCACGTAGGACGTCTTGAACAGGAAACGCATTGCCCGGGCCCTACACTTTCTTGCGCGCCAGGGTGCCGAACAGACCCTGCGGGCGAACGATCAGCATGATCAGGAGAACGATGTAGGGCGCCGTATCCTTGAATCCCTCGGGCAAGGTGGCGCCGGCATAGAGCTCGATCAGGCCGATGATGATGCCGCCCAGCAGGGCGCCGGGGATGGAACCGAACCCTCCGAGCACGGCGGCGGCGAAAGCCTTCAGGGCCACCGCCAGGCCCATGTTGATGTCGATCAGGGTCACCGGGGCCAACAGGATGCCGGCGGCCGCGGCCACGCCGGCCGAGATCGCCCAGATCATCGAGAAGATCAGCTTGACCGGGATGCCCATGTAGTAGGCAGCGAGCTGGTTCTGCGAGGTCGCCTGCATGGCGACGCCGATCCGGGTGTGGTTGAAGAAGGCGTAGAGCACGCCGCACAGGACCAGGGTGCCGGCGACGATCGACAGGTACTGGTGGCTGAGCGTCACCCCGCCGATCTGCCACACGCCGTTGAACGGTGTCGGCAGGGTGTAGATCTCCGAACCCCAGGTGACGGAGGCGAAGGTGCGGAACATCGAGCCCAGGCCGATCGTCAGCATGACGACGGCGAACTGCGGCTGGCCGATCACGTTGCGCAGGATGACGGCGTCGAGCAGGGCGCCGAAGACGCCGATCGTCACCACCGAGATCAGGAAGGCGAGCCAGTAGTCGAGGCCCCACCACACGACCGCCATGTAGGCGACGAAAGCGCCCAGCATGAGAAGATCGCCCTGGGCGAAGTTGACCAGCTCGGTTGCCTTGTAAATCAGCACAAAGCCCAAGGCGACCAAGCCGTAAATGCAGCCGACCGCCAACCCGTTGAGAGTGAGTTGAAAAAAAGTAACCAGTTTCCTGCCCCTGCCAACGAGCGGTCTGTGCCGCTTTGATTTCCACGCAAATATGAACGGCTGTTCAACGCTGTCAACGCGCTAGAGCGATTTCCTGAAAAGTGTAACAACGCTCTGCGAGGAGTAACCGATGTCCGTCGCCGATTCAGTGAGACCGCAGCTGCCCGAAGCCGCGCCGGCCAGTCCGTTCTACACGGAGGAGCACCGGCTGTTCCGTCAAACCGTCCGGCGCTTCGTCGAACGTGAGATCATGCCCCACGTCGACCAGTGGGACGAGGCTGAGGAGTTCCCGCGCGAGCTCTACAGGAAGGCGTCGGCCGCCGGCCTGCTGCAGCTCGGCTTTCCCGAGGCGTATGGCGGCGTTCCGACCGATCCCTTCTTCGGGATCATCAAGGCCGAGGAGATGGCGCGCCACGGCAGCGGCGGCCTGAATGCCAGCCTGAACAGCCACACGATCGGCTCGCCGCCGATCGCCGCCCTGGGACCGGAGTGGATGAAGCGCAAGGTGCTGCCGGAGGTGCTGGCCGGCGAGAAGATCAGCGCGCTCGCCATCACCGAGCCGTCGGGCGGCTCCGACGTCGCCAACCTCAAGACCACGGCGCGGCGCGACGGCGAGCATTATGTCGTGAACGGCTCCAAGATGTTCATCACCTCCGGCATGCGCGCGGATTACTATACGGTGGCGGTGCGCACCGGCGGACCGGGGGCGGGCGGCGTGTCGCTGCTGCTGATCGAGCGCGATCGCGAGGGCTTCGCCCGCACCAAGCTCAAGAAGATGGGCTGGTGGGCGTCCGATACCGCGCAGCTCTTCTTCGACAATGTGCGGGTGCCGGTCGACAACCTGATCGGCCAGGAGAACAAGGGCTTCATCGGCATCATGCTGAACTTCAACCAGGAGCGGCTCGGCATGTCGGCCGGCGCCTGCGGTTATGCCAAGGTCTGCCTGGACGAAGCGATCGCCTATGCCCGCGAGCGCCACACTTTCGGCCGGCCGCTGATCGCCAACCAGGTCGTGCGCCATCGCCTGGTCGACATGGCGATGCGCATCAACGCGGTGAAGTCGACCCTCGAGCTCCTGGCCTGGCGGGTCCAGCAGGGCGACAAGCCGGTGGCCGAGATCTGCATGCTGAAGAACCTCGCGACCTCGACCATGGAGTTCTGCGCCAACGAGGCCATGCAGGTGTTCGGCGGCGCGGGCTACCTGCGCGGCGCCAAGGTCGAGCGCATCTATCGCGAGACCAAGGTGATGTCGATCGGCGGCGGCTCGGTCGAGATCATGAAGGACCTCGCGGCGCGTCAGATGGGTCTCTAGAAGGGCGCCATGAAACCACCCCTTACCACCCGCGAGGAACGCCTCGCCTTCTTCCAGCAATGGTTCTCCGACACCATCCCGCACAGCAGGGCGCTGGGCATCACGATCGTCGATGCTCGCCGCGGTTTCGCCGCCATGCGCCTCGAATGGCGCCAGGAGCTGGTCGGCAATCCGGAGACCGGCGTGCTCGCGGGCGGGCCGCTGACCGCCCTGCTCGACGGCTGCTGCGGCATGGCGGTGGCGACCATGCTGCGGGAGCCCAAGCCGTTCGCGACCCTCGACCTGCGCATCGATTACGTGAAGCCGGCGGCGCCGGGCCAGGCGGTGATCGCCGAGGCCGAGTGCTACCGCGTCACCCATTCGGTCGCCTTCACGCGTGCCTTCGCCCATCACGGTGACGCCAAGGACCCGATCGCCGCCGCCGCCGGCACCTTCATGCTCGACACCAAGGGCGAGGTGATCCGGGCGCAAACCGCCGGCACGGAGGTCGAGCCATGAGCTCCCTGCTCGAACGCCTGGCCGAGGTCCGCAAGTCGGGCGAGGTCGGCCGGCTCGCCGAGGCGATCCCCTATGCCCGCTGGATGCGCATCGCACCGGAGAACGGCACCGGCGAGCTGCTGACCCGTATGCGCTTTCACCAGGACCTGATCGGCAACACCTTCCTGCCGGCGATCCATGGCGGCACCCTTGGCGCCATGCTCGAGATGGCGGCGATCTTCCATCTGTTGTGGGAGACCGAGACCGAGACGGTGCCCAAGATCGTCAACATCACTGTCGACTATCTCCGCTCGGCCCGACCGGCCGACGTCATCGCCTCGGCCAAGGTGACCAAGCAGGGCCGCCGCATGGTCAACGTCTTCGCCGAGGCCTGGCAGGACGACCGCTCCAAGCCGGTCGCCACGGCGAATGCGCATTTTCTCGTGATCTCTTCGGATGAAGCGCCGCCGTCGCTATAGAGCACGTTCCTCCCGCGATTACGGGAGGGAGAAGAGCGCATACGTGCCCTGCGCGTCGACTTGGCTCATGAAATCGGCGGCGGCTTGCAGTAAACCCGCGGCACCATGGACTACGATGCGCTGAGGAATTCGGCTGACGATATCGTGCGCGACGGGGCGGGCTTCGAAGCCTATGCCCGCCCGGGCGATCTGATCGATTCGGCTCACGCCGCCATCCAGGCCCACGCCACGCAAGTCGCCGGCAGCGGCAGCGACCGCGAGAAGGCGTTGCGGCTCTATTACGCCGTGCGCGACGGGCTGCGCTACGATCCGTACAACACGCCGATGAAGCGCGAGGCCTATCGGGCGAGCACCACGCTGTCGGCGGGGCATGGTTATTGCGTGAACAAGGCGGGACTGATGGCGGCGCTCTGCCGCGCCGTCGGTATCCCGGCGCGCGTCGGTTACGCCGACGTGCGCAATCACATGACCACCAAGCGGCTTTCCGACCTGATGGGCAGCGACATCTTCTACTACCATGGCTACACCGAGGTCTGGCTCGACGGCCATTGGGTGAAAGCGACCCCGGCCTTCAACAAGGAGCTGACGGAACGGTTCGGCCTCAAGCCGCTGGAATGGGATGGCGTCGCCGACTCGATCTATCATCCCTTCGATCTCGGCGGCCGGCGGCACATGGAGTATCTCGCCTATCGCGGCGTGTTCGCCGACATCCCGTTCGACGAGATCCGCGCCGCGTTCCGCCACTACTATCCCAAGATGACTCGCGCGCAGGAATCGATGCCGCTGGGTGGCGATTTCGGCGCCGAAGGGGCGTTGGAAGCGTCCAGGAAGTGACCATCGTCCCGCGTTCGGCCGGCTACGTCGCCCTGCTGGTGGCGTTGGGCAGCTTCGGCCCTTTGACCATGAGCATCTACACGCCGGTCATGCCGTCGGTCGGCGTTGCGTTCGGCGCCGGCTCGGACAGCGTCAAGCTCACGCTCACCACGTACATGCTCGGCTTCGCCTTCGGCCAGCTCTTCTATGGTCCGCTGAGCGACCGTTACGGGCGCCGGCCGATCCTGATCGTCGGCGTGCTGTTCTTCACCGTCGCGACGTTTGCCTGTTCGTTTGCGCCGTCGATCGGCGGCCTGATCGGCTTGCGCATCCTGCAGGGATTGGGCGCGGCCTCCGGCTCGGTTCTCAGCCGGGCGTTGACGCGCGACGCCTACAGCTTCCGCGAGATGCCGATGGTGATGAGCTGGATCTCGCTCGCCATGAACATCGCGCCGTCGCTCGCGCCGACGCTCGGCGGCTTCCTGGGCGAGACCTTCGGCTGGCGTTCCACCTTCTGGTTCGTCGGCGGCTTCGCCCTGGTCCTGCTGATCGTGGCCTCGCTCGGCCTCGGCGAGACCAATCGCCATCGAAGCGCCACGATCGATTTCAAGAGCCTGCTGCGCGGCTCGGGCGAGATGCTGCGCGACCGGCATTTCCTCGGCTACGTGCTGCCGATGGGGTTCGCCTTCGCCATCAACTTCGGCATGCTGGCGGGCACGCCATTCATCTTGCAGGAACGGCTGGGCTTCTCGCCGCAGGAATTCGGCCTGATCGTGCTCATATCGGTCGGCGGCTTCACGGCGGGGACATTCGTCAACAACCGGCTGATCGGCCGCGTCGCCCCGGCCTCGATCATGATGGGGGGCGGCTGGTTCCACGTCGCCGCCCTGACGGTGATGGGAGCGCTGTCGCTGGCCGGTTTCGAGACGTGGTGGATGATCATCGGACCGCACATGGTGCTGAGCTTCGGCTCGGGCTTCCTCGTGCCGACCAGCAGCGCGGGCGCCGTCGGCATGTTCCCCAAGCTCGCGGGCACGGCTGCCTCGTGGGTCGGGCTGGCCCAGATGGGGATGGGTGCCCTGGGCACCATCGCCGTTGCCCTGCTCACCCTGGCGGGCAGCCGCTACATCGCCATGCCCCTGGTGGTGGGCCTGATGCCGTTCGCACTGCTCACGGTGCTGAGCGCCCGCCTGCTGCGCGCTCCGCGCACGACCGCGATCGAGCCGCACGACTGAGCCCGGTTTCGCCGCGCAAAGCCGGCCTGCGACGAGGCTTCCCGCCGATGACGGACCTGGGGTACATGCAGGTGAGGATCACGACGGAGGACGCAGACAATGGCCGGCATGCTCAAGGGTAAGGTCGTACTGGTTACCGGTGCGGGCGGCGGTATCGGCCGCGAGATGGCGCTGCTGGCTGCCAAGGAGGGCGCCAGCGTCGTGGTCAACGATCTCGGCGGCGCTGTCGACGGCGAGGGGTCGGGCAGCGCCACGCCGGCGCAGAAGGTCTGTGACGAGATTGCCTCGGCCGGCGGCAAGGCCGTGCCCAACGCCGACAGCGTGACCGATCCGGCGGGCGCCGAACGCATGATCAAGACGGCGGTCGAGAATTTCGGCCGGATCGACGGCGTCATCAACAATGCCGGCATCTTGCGCGACCGCATCTTCCATCGCATGAGCCATGTCGACTGGAAGATGGTGATCGACGTGCATCTCAACGGCGCCTTCAACGTGAGCCGTGCCGCTGCCAACCACTTCAAGGAGCAGAAGTCGGGCGCGTTCGTGCACTTCACCTCGACGTCGGGGCTGGTCGGCAATTTCGGCCAGGCGAACTACTCGGCGGCCAAGATGGGCATCGTCGGCCTGTCGCGCTCGATCGCGCTCGACATGGCGGCCTTCAATGTCCGCTCGAACTGCATCTCGCCGTTCGCCTGGACGCGCATGATCGGCACCATTCCCGCCGACACCGAGGCCCAGAAGGCGCGGCTCGAGCGCTCCAAGCGGATGACCCCGGCCAAGATCGCGCCGATGGCTGTGTTCCTGTTGAGCGATGCCGCCGACGGCATCTCCTCGCAGATCTTCGGCGTGCGCATGAACGAGATCATGCTGTTCAACGCCAACCGCCCGGTTCGTTCGGTGCACAATTCGGAGGGCTGGACGCTCGAAGCGATCGCCGAGCACGCGGTGCCCTCGATGAAACCCTACTTCACAGACATGAAGCGCTCGCCCGAGTACTTTACCTGGGATCCGGTGTAAGCGGCGCTGGACTGCACCTTACTGCCGGTAGGGATGTGGCGCGCGATGGAAGTCGATCAGCTGTCCATCGTGCTCGATCAGCACCGATTCGACGGCAATGCCGGCCTGGTGCATCTCGAGCACGATGTCGGCGGCGCGCCACTGCGGCGGGATGATGACGATGTCGACCGGGTGAGCCAGGAGATGGTCGCGCAGGTGGATTTCCTGGCCCGTGCCGGGCACGAATGTGCCGGCTTTTGCCGGATCGGAATCGACGACCACCGGAAAACGCTCCCGGTCGAGACCGTAGCGGCAGATGAAGGCGGCCGACTTGCCGGTGCCGCCCCATACCGCGATGCGTTTGCCGCGCCTGTGCAGCTCGGCTACCTGGTCGGAGATGCGTTGTCGGGCGGCCGCCGCCGCAGCCGCGAAGTCCTCTGAATCGCGTGCGAAGTGGAGGGCCGAGGCCGGGGTCCCGAGGCGAACGAAACCGAAGATGACTTCGCGGCCATAGCCGTGCTCGACCTCGATGAGCTCGGCTGCGGTTCGGCGCAGCATGCGGGTGAACGACTCGGTCGTGAACTGGGAGCTGTGCTCGTAGTAGAAATCCACGGTGCGCCTGGTCTCGATCGCCTGGTCGATGCACGGGACCTCGAAATAGGCCAGCGTCGCGAGGTCGAGCGAGGCGGCGGCGAACGACAGGCCCTGCAGAAAGGCCAGCGGGTTCGAGAGGTGCTCGAGCACGTGCCGGCTGACGACCATGTGAGGCCGCAACTCCGCCAGGTGCCGCGCGGCGGTGAAGTACTCGGCGCGCAGCTCGGCGCCGTTGCCGCTCCGGGTCGACCCGTGCGGATCGAAGCCGACGTAGCGGCCGCCGGGACGCCGCGCGGCCAGCGCCTCGAGGAAGCCCCCGTCACCATGTCCGATCTCGACCACGACCGGCCGGTCCGGCAGATGGTCGAGCATCCTCTGTTGCGCCTCACCGACGAAGCGCGACCAGTTGGTGGCGCGATTGAACATCAGGTTGGGCTTCTCGGAATACGGCACCTGGGCGTAGTCGAACGCCGTGTTGTAGACGTGCCCGCAATCGATGCAGCGCACGAAGTCGAGCGGCAATCGGGGAAGCGCCTGGGCGGCGGAGGCACTGGCCGGCCAGCTCAGGGTTGCCAGTGGCTGGAGGCCACCATCGAAGAACGGGGTGGCAATGTGCAGGCCGCAGGCCGGGCAGGTCGCCTCGCGATGATCCATGATCAAGCTGCCCGTCGTTTTTCTGGTGGCTGCCAGCCGGCAGCGATCTTCTCGCCTCGCCCGGCGGCATCCAGCGCGGCCTCGACAAAGGACTCGAACTCGCGGACGGCGTCGATGTCGGCAAACAGGGCGCTTGCCGCCGCGCGGCTGGCGCGGCGCAGGGCTTCGCGGCGAGCGGGATCGCGACCCAGCGCCAGGGCGAGCGGCGCGTAGTCCTGGAGTGTAGCGGCGATCGGGGGATCGGCGAGGCCCATCTGCCGGTAGGCCGCGGCGACGACGCGCCCGCGCATGAAGCGTCCCGGCCAAGTGACGATCGGCGTTCCGAACAGCATCGCTTCGTAGAGGGTGTTGCCGCTGCCGAAATGGAGGGGATCGAGCACGACGTCGAAATGCGACATCAGAGCCAGGAAGCGGTCCGCCGGCTGGCGCGGCAGGAACTTCACCCGGTCGATCAAGGCCGGGTGGTGTTGTGTCCAGCGCTGCCGCACCATGTCGGTCAACGTCGAGTCGGTTCCCTCCAACAGGACGATGTGCCCGTCCGGATCCCCGGCCGCGATGTCGGCGAGCAGGGCATCGAAGTCGGGGTGGAGCTTGAACAGGCTTTGTGGGCAGCCGTAGAGCGTGCCGGTGGCAGGCAATCTGCACTCCTCGCGGCCGGGGATTGGCTCGGGAGCGGTCGGGACGTCGTAGCAGCACGGCAGGCGATTCAGTCGCACGAGCCGTTCGATATAGTGCAGATCGGCGTCTGGCGGCTCCAGCCCGCGCGCCGAGACGAAGTAGTCCAACGTGTCCAGTCCGGTGGTGATGGGATGTCCCCAGCCGACCGCCTGGACCGGTGCGAGACGCGCAAAGGCGAGGAGGTAGCTTTCCCTGTCCATGCCGATATCCGGGTAGAAAAGGATATCCAGCTGCTCGTCGGCAATCGCCAGATGCTGCTGCGCCAGAGCGTGCGGAAGCATGAGCGACCGACTGGCCAGCTTGTCCAGTCGTTCAGAGGCGGCGTCCAGGGGAGAGGCCGGCGGGCGCAGCAGGACGACGTCGAAGCGGTGCGGATCGAGGTGCCGGATCAAGCCGCGGTTGAGCTTCTCGATCGTATGACTGCGGAAGTACGCCGACAGAAATCCGATCCGGATCCTCCGGTTTCCTGCGGGCGGACGCCATTCCCGGAGGTGAGGCGCCTCGTAAGTCAGCGCAGGTGCCTTTGCGCGGTAGAGTCGGCAAAGCGCCTGCAAGACCGCGCGGTCGTCGCTGTCGTGGTAAGCGAGATAGAAGCTGAAAATGGTGTTGGTGCTCTCGATATCGTCCAGTGCCCCTGGATGGGCCATCAGCTCGTCGATCGAGCGACGGTAGTGCTCGCGCTGGCCGGCGATCCCTCGGGTCGAGTCGAGAATGATCGGCAATGCCAGCTTCTGCAGGCAGGCATACTCGAAGGACCCGGGCACCAGTGCCGAGGCGCGGGTGAAGGATGTGATCGCTTCGTCGAGCAGGCCGCGGTCGCGCAGGGTAACGCCGAGCTCGGCGTGAGCGGCGGCGGACTCGGGATCGAGGGTGACGGCTCGACGGTAACTCTCTATGGCTTCACTGTGTCGACCCTGGTTACGCAGCACCGTGCCACGATGATGGTGCGCCGGCACGAAATCGGGGGCGAGGGCCAGGGCGCGGTCGTAGCTCGCCAGGGCTTCGTCCAATCTGCCCATGCTGTTGAGCGTGTTGCCCCGGTTGTAGTGAGCTTCGACGAGGTTCGGTTCGATCGCCAGGGCGCGATGGTAGCTCGTCAGAGCTTCGTCGTACCTGCCGAGGTCGCGCAGCGCATTGGCCCAATTGTGATGAAGCGCCACCGTATCGAGACCGAGCTCACCCGCCCGGGCGTAGCCGGCCAGGGCTTCAGCCGGCTTGCCTTGGCGATAGAGGATGTCGGCGCGGCTGCTGTGGGCGTCGACACGGTCCGGCTGCAGCGCGAGCGCCCGGTCGTAGCTGGCGATCGCCGCGTCGAGATCGCCAAGGTTCATGCATGCAAAGCCACGATTGCAGTGGACGTCGACGAAGTCGGGTCGAACCGAGATGGCGCGGTCATAACTCGACAGGGCGTCGCGCCAGTTGCCCTGTTGTCCGAGCGCGTTGCCACGGCGGATCAGGGCGTTGACAAGGGAGGGATCGAGCTCGAGCGCCCGATCATAGCTCTCGATGGCCTCCGCCAGTCGACCGAGCTCGAGGAGCACATCGGCTCTGTTGCGGTGGCAGTCAGCGGACCCGGGCTCCAGGGCGAGCGCTGTGTCGTAACATTGCAGGGCATCGGTGAGCTGGCCTTTGGCCTGCAGTGTCAGCCCGAGGTTGTTGTGTGCCATGGCGTAGTCGGGGGCCAGCGCCAGCGCCCTCCGATAGCTATCCACGGCATCTTGCAGCCTGCCCAGCGCCTTCAGCGCTATGGCGCGATGGACGTAGAAATTCGGTACGTTGCCTGTGATGGCGATGGCGCGCCCGATCAGATCGATCGCAGCCTGGTGGGCGCCTGCCTGGCTTGCGATGACGCCGAGCAGATGCAGCGCGTCGGCGTGCCGGGGGTCGGCGGCTAGAATCTGTCGATAGAGCTGCTCGGCCTGGGCCAGACGCCCGGCCTGATGATGCTGCAAGGCGGCGGCAAGTGTGGTGCCGGGCGTCGCCGCCTGGCCCTGTTCATGCTCCATGTGGTCGACCCACCCTCTGCGATCATATGATACCAGCCACGCCTGGAAATCCACTGGCGCCGCGGTCGCCGCTGGGACTAGTTACCGTTCAGCGCGGGGGCGTCCCGCGGCCATTCACCGGAGTGCAGATGTCGACCGTCGAACTGAAGAACGAACCCAAGATCGATCCTCAGGAAGTGCTGGAAGGCATCGTCGAATGGATCAGCATCGAGAGCCCGAGCCACGACGGCAAGGCTGTCAACGTCATGGTCGACAAGGTCGAGGGCCAGTTCCGCGACCTCGGGCTCAAGCTCGAGCGCATTCCGGGGCGTGATGGGTTCGGCGACATCCTCGAAGCCAGGACGCCGTGGGGCGAGGGCAAGGGCATCCTGGTGCTCGCCCATCTCGACACGGTCCATCCGATCGGCAGCATCGAGAAGGAGCTCAAGGTCCGCCAGGAGGGCGACAGTGTCTTCGGCCCGGGCATCTATGACATGAAGTCGGGCGGCTACATCGCCTACTACGCGCTGCGCCACCTGATCCGCCAGGGCAAGCGGACCAGGCTGCCGGTCACCTTCCTGTTCATCCCCGAGGAGGAGGTCGGCAGCCCGACCTCGCGCGCCCGGATCGAGGCGGCGGCCAAGGGCCACAAATACGCGCTGGTCATGGAGCCGGGCCGCGATGGCGATCGCGTCGTGACCTCGCGCAAGGGTGTCGGCCGGTTCGTCCTGACGGTGAAGGGACGCGCCTCGCACGCCGGCGTGCGCCACGAGGATGGGCGCAGCGCCATCCTCGAGATGGCACGCCAGATCCTGCGCATCGAGGGCTGGACCGACTATGCGCGCGGCGTCACCGTCAATGTCGGCCTGATCAACGGTGGGACGGGGGTCAACGTGGTGTCGGCCGAGTGCACCGCCGAGATCGACCTGCGCGTTCCCGATCCCAGGCTGGCCGAGGAGATGACCCACCGGTTCCTGAACCTCGAGGCGATCGGCCCTGAAGTCGAGGTCCGCGTCGAAGGCGGCATGAACCGCCCGCCATACCAGAAGGATGCGGGCATCACCGACCTGTTCATCAAGGCACAGGCGATCTACCGCGAGATCGGCAAGGAGCTCCTCGACGTTCCGCTGACCGGCGGCGGCAGCGATGGCAACTTCACCGCGGCCTTGGGCATCCCGACGCTCGATGGCCTCGGCGCCGACGGCAAAGGCGCCCACGCCGCCTACGAGCAGATCTACTACTCCTCGCTGCAGCCGCGGACCTACCTCTGTGCGCGCCTGCTGGAGACGCTGGAGTAGGGGGCTAATATCCCGCGGTGAACCGCTTGCGCAGGTGCTTGGGCTTCTCGATCTCGTCGACGATGGCGACGGCGAAGTCCTCGCGGCTGATGCGGCTTTCGCCCTTCGAGTCCTCGATCAGGGTGTCGAGCCCGAGGCGGAACTTGCCGGTGCGTTTGCCGGGGCCGATCGAGGACGGCGGCGAGATCGCCGTCCAGTCGTAGTCGTCGATCTTGCGGATCTCCTCGTAGGCCTGCAGCGCCGGCAGCGAGGTCGGCGGCTGCACGCCCTTTTCTGCCATGTAATCGTAATGGCGCCGGCCGTCGCCGCGCAGCAGGCTGCCGGCGCCGATCACGAACAGCGCGCGCTTGACGCCGGCCTGGCGGATCGTGGCGATGACGCGCCGCACGTCGTTCTCGTTCCATTTGACCGAGACCACGACGATGTCGTGGCCCTTCAGGATCTGCGCCAGCACCGGCGCGTCCGTCGTGCTGCCGGCGCGGATGGTCATGCCGGGCCGCGCCGTGAGCTTGCGCGGATCGCGGGTCAGCGCCGTCACCTGATGCTTGCGCGCGAGCGCCTCGTCGAGGATGCGGCTGCCGATATTGCCGCTGGCACCGATCAGAGCGATGTTGGTCACGGGCCTGCTCCTTTCATGAGATCCTGCAATGCGCTCACCGTGGCGGCCGGCGCCTCCTGCGGCACGTTGTGGCCGATGCGCGGCAGCACGCGGCGTTCGTACGGTCCGGTGAACATGCCGGCGTGCCGATCGGTCGACGCTGCCGGCCCGACGCCGTCGTGGCCGCCATGCAGGTTGATCGTCGGCACGGTGATCTTCGGCTGGGCCGCGAGCTTCGCCTCGATGCCGACCAGCGCCGCGTCGCCGGCCGCGTAGCCGTAGCGATGGCGGTAGGACTGGATCACGACATCGACGAAGTCGGGATTGTCGAACGAGGGCGCGCTCCTCTCGAACGTGGCGTCAACGAACTGCCATTCCGGCGACCACAACTTCCACAACAGCCGGCAGATGTCGCGACGGTTCTTGGTGAGGCCGGCGCGGCCGCGCTCGGTGTGGAAGTAGTACTGGTACCAGAAGCGATGCTCCTGGGCGGCCGAGACCGGCTCGCCTGAGGCCGCGATATCTTGGATATTGTAGCCGGTGCAGCTCACCAGACAACGCACGCGCTCCGGCCACAGCGCCGCGACGATGCAGGCCGCCCGTCCGCCCCAATCGTAGCCGGCGAGCGCCGCGCGTTGGATTCCGAGCGCATTCATGAGCTGCAGCAGGTCGTGGCCCAGCGCGGCCTGCTCGCCCGAGCGCGGCGTGTCGGCAGACAGGAACCGCGTCGGCCCGTACCCGCGCAGGTAGGGCACCAGCACGCGATTGCCCGCCGCGGCGAGCGGCGGAGCCACCTCGTCGAAGGCGCGGACGTCATACGGAAATCCGTGCAGCAGAATAACCGGCGGACCACTCGCCGGGCCGTGCTCCTCGCAGGCGATTTCCAGCACGTCGGTGCGCACGCGTTTCGATTCCATAGGGTGAGCTTAGCGCGATGCGTTGACAGAGTCGCGGGTGGCGCCCACGCTTTGCCGAAATGGAGGAAACATGGCCCGGTTTGATCGCGTGATTCGGGGCGGCATGATCGTCGACGGCAGCCGCATGCCACGCTTTCGGGGTGATATCGGCATCAAGGACGGCCGCATCGCCTGCATCGGTCAGATCGGCCCGGGCGAGGCCGACGAGACGATCGAAGCCGGCGGCCTGATCGTGGCGCCTGGATTCATCGACCTCCATACCCACTACGACGCCCAGTTGTTCTGGGATCCGTACTGCACGCTGTCGAGCTGGCACGGCATCACCTCGGTGGTGATCGGCAATTGCGGCTTCGGCTTCGCGCCGGTGCGGCCGGCCGAGCGCGAGCGCGCCATGCTCACGATGACCCGCGTCGAGGCGATCCCGATGGCCTCGATGAAGGCGGGCATGCCGTGGGACTGGGTGACCTTCCCCGAGTTCCTCGACAGCGTCGAGGCGGCGCCCAAGGCCGTGAACATCCTGCCCTACATGCCGGTCTCGCCACTCCTGATCTGGGTGATGGGCTTCGAGGCGGCCAAGGCGGGCAAGCGGCCGACGCCCGAGCAGCACGCCGAGATCAGGCGCCTCCTGCACGAGGCGATGGACGCCGGCGCCTGCGGCTGGTCGGCCCAGCGCATGCTGCCGACCGGGCCGGCCGCGGTGCAGCGCGATCATGACGGCTCGGCGATGCCGAGCGACGTGATGCATGACGAGACCTGCCGCGAGCTCGCCGGCGTGCTGGCCGAGCGCAACGCCGGGTTCGTGCAGATGCTGCTGGTCTCGGGCGACCCCGTGCGCGACCAGCTCTTCTATGAAGAGGTGGCGACGATGAGCGGCCGGCCGGTCATCATGAACGTGGTGCAGGCCTTCGACCACAAGCCGCACATCCATCGTCGCGTGCTCGACTGGCTGCGCAGCTGTCGCGAGCGCGGCATCCGCGTGGTTGGCCAAGGGCTCACGACGGACGCCGGCTTCACGTTCACCTTCGACGACTGGAACCTGTTCGACGATTCCCAGCCCTGGTGTGACGCCACGACCGGCACGCGAGAGGAGCGACTGGCCAAGCTTGCCGATCCGGCGCGCCGGGCCGCCTTGCGCGACAACCTGCCGGCCACCGCCACCGGCCCGCTGCCGCAGATCGCCATCGTCGGCCCCCAGCTCGAGAAGAACAAGAAGTGGCTCGACCATACGTTGGCCCATGCCGGCGAGAAGATGGGCAAGCATCCGGTCGACGTCATGCTCGACATGGCGGTCGAGGAGGATCTCAAGACCGAGTTCTTCGCCGCCCCGCCGAATGGCCGGATCGATCACTTGAAGGAGCTGGTCGACGATCCCTATGTGCTGTTCGGCGTGTCGGACGGCGGTGCCCACACCAAGTTCCTGACGGCAGGACGCTATCCGACCGAGACGCTGTGCAAGATCGTGCGCCAGCACAAGATGCTGAGCCTCGAAGATGCCCATTGGCGCCTGTCGGCGCTGCCGGCCGAGGTCGCGGGCTTTCGCGGCCGCGGCGTGCTGAAGCCGGGCGCGCCCGCCGATATCGTGATCTATGATTTCGACGGGCTGCGCGTGCTGCCCGGCGAGATCGCGCACGATCTGCCGGGCGGCGAATGGCGCCGCATCCAGCGCGCCGAGGGTTACAAGTACGTGCTGGTCAACGGCGAGGTCACGATCCGCAACGACCGGCCGACCAATTCCTTCTCGGGCCAATTGCTGCGCCACGGCGGCGCCGGTTGAGGTTGGCGCGCCCTTCTCAGCCCTCTCCCCAGCGGAGCTCTGTCGCCTTCGCACCTCGTGCGATCCTCCCTGCTCGAGGCGCGGGGAAGTGCCTCCGCCAGGGGCGGAGGGGTCAAGAGCTTCGGTCGCGGCGCTTTGTCCGCGTCTATGATCCCTCAGGGCGAGGCGCAGGGATACACGTTCATGTCGGGGCCGAGATCGTAGGGCGGCGGCGCCTGGGTGATCGTCGTCACCTGCGCCGACAGGGCCCAGTCGAACGCCCGCTTGGCGCGGCTGCAGAACTCGGGGTCGGTCGGCGCCTTCTGAGCCGTGCGGTTGGCGAACTCGGTCACCACCTGATCGACGTTGAGGCGCTTGCGGCCAGCGAGGCTTTGCAAGCTGCGGCCGTTGGCGGCGAGCTCGTTCTGGAACTTGGCGAGGAAGTTACGATACTGGGTCTCGTAGGCGCGGGCGCCGCCGGCGCTCTGGCACTGCAGCGTGGCGACGTTGAGTTCCATCTGCAGCATGCGCACCCGCAAGATCGACAGGTCTTCGGCGCTGTAGCAGATGCCGCGGGTGCTGGTCGCCGGCGGAGACGGCGAGGCGGCCGCCTGATAGTCGGCGGCTGGCGGCTTGTTGGCGGGGGCAGAGGTAGAGGCCGACTTGCCGGGCGTGCAGGCACCCACTGCCAGCACTCCCGCAAGCGCAATTGCCACCCGCGAAATCGTCTTGATCATTCAATAGCACTCCCAACGCAGGGCCGGAGACCGCAAGCCGGTACAACAGTTGAAGGCCTGTTTCAAATCGAAATGCCGTGCTGGCCCCTCGGCTGGCGGAAAAGTCGGCCGTTTCAGCGCGTTGCGCGCTCCAGGGCCCGGTCGAAGATCTCGAGGCCGAGGTCGATCTCGGCCGGCTCGATGGTGATCGGCGGGGCGATGCGGAAGATCCCGAAGCCGCCGCGCACGACGCTGGTCATCATGCCGAGCTCGAGACATTCATGGGCGACGCGGCGCGCCAGCTCGGGGGCCGGCGTCTTGGTCCGACGATCCTCGACCAGGTCGAGACCGAGCAGCAGCCCGCGGCCGCGCACGTCGCCGATGCAATCGTACCGTTGCTGCAGGGCACGGAGACCGGCCTTGAGGCGATCGCCGAGCAGGCGGGCGCGCTCGGCCAGCCGCTCGCGCAGGATGACCTCGATCACCTTGAGGCCGATCGCGGCGGGCAGGGGGTCGGAAGCGTGCGTGGTGTAGAAGAGGAAGCCGCGCTCGGCGGCCACGTCCTCGATCTCTGCTGTCGTCAGCATGGCCGCCAGGGGCAATCCGGCGCCCAGCGTCTTCGACAGGGTGAGATACTGCGGCACCACGCCATCGCGTTCGCAAGCGAACAGATGGCCGGTGCGGCCGAGCCCGGTCTGCGCTTCGTCGAACACCAGGTGAAGGCTGCGCGCCCGGCATTTCTCGGCCAGCGCCGCGATGTAGCCCTCCGGCGGCTCGAGCACGCCGCCCGAGCTCAGGATGGGCTCGACGATGCAGGCGGCCGGAGCTCCGGTCGATTGCCGGTCGACCAGCTCGAAGCCGAACTCGAGCTCTGACTGCCAGTCGTACTCGCCGCGCGCATCGATGAAGCGCGAGCGGTAGGTGTCGGGCGCCGGCAGCACCAGCGCGCCGGGCAGGGCGGGTCCGTATCCCTTGCGGCTCGACGAGTAGGTGGCCGCGGACGCGCCGCCGGTGACGCCGTGCCACGATCGGCTCATCGCCACGATCTCGTGGCCGCCGGTCACCAGCTTGGCCATGCGCAGCGCGGCCTCGTTCGACTCTCCGCCGGTCGACACCAGCAGCACGCGATCGAGGTTGCCGGGCGCGATCTCGGCGATCAGGGCTGCCAGCTCGACCACCGGCCGCGACAGCACGGTCGAGTAGAGATGGTCGAGCTCGCCGATCCAGTGCCGCGCGACGTCGACGATCTCGGGATGGCTGTGGCCCAGGATGGCGCTCATCTGGCCGGAGGTGAAATCGAGGATGCTCCGGCCGTCGGCGTCGGTGAAGAAGCAGCCTTGCGCGCGCTCGGCGATAAGCGGCGCGAACGCGCCGCCGTAGCGCACCAGATGGGCGCGCGCCTTCGCCCAGAACGCCGGATCGTCGTTGGCGCTCATGCCGCCTCCAGCGCGGCGCGCACCAGGGGCAGCCGGTCGTTGCCGAAGAACATCGACGAGCCGACGAACAGGGTCGGGCTGCCGAACCCGCCGCGCGCCATCATCTCGTCGGTGTTGGCGCGCAGCCTCGCCTTGCACTGATCGGTCTCCAGGCCGGCGAAGAAGCGCTGGCGCTCGAGGCCGGCACGGGCGGCGATGTCGGCCAGCACCTCCTCGCGCGCGATGTCGCGATTGTCGCCCCAGTAGGCTTCGAACGCCGCCGTGGCGTAGGGGACGAGCTTGCCCTCGTCGAGCGCCACGAAAGCGCCGCGCATGCACTTGACGCTGTTCACCGGGAACACGTCGGGCGGAAAGACGATGCTGAGGCCATAGAGACGCGCCCAGTCCGCGAGGTCCTTCAGCATGTAGGCCTGCTTCAGCGGATTGGGATTGGCGCGGCTGTCGTAGACGGTGCGGTTCACCGTGTTGAACACGCCTCCGACCAGGATCGGCTTCCAGATGATCTCGGCGCCGAGCTCGGCGGCCAGCGGCTGGATGGCATGGAAGGCGAGGTAGGTCCACGGGCTGGAGCAGTCGAAGTAGAAGTCGAGTTGCCGCGCCATTTCGTCTCTCCGCCGTCGTTCCGCCTCGTCGATGCCACAGCTCACACGTACTTTGCAAATGCATGAGGGCACCGGCTCGCTGCGAGCTGCCGGCGACCAACGAGACCTATGCCGTCGAGGGGTTTCGCTGCGGGCCGAACGCCTTCGGCTTCCAGTTCCATCCCGAAGTCACGCCGGAGATGAGGACCAGTGGACGCGCGAACCTGGCCAGAGCATGGGCCGACCGGGCGCCCAGCAGCGCGGCGTGCATCTCACCATGCACTCGCGGGGAGACACCCAGCACGCCCGCGGCGCACCACGATGCTGAGAAAACGGGGCGGGTTACCGCCCCATTTTCATAGGAGGAGACAGTGTCACCGTGGCCTCTCACCCGGCCTTGCGCTAGGGTCGCGCGGTATCCAAGCCAAGGAGGCGCATTGATGTCGGGTGCTCTGATCTTCGTGTTGGCCTTGGTCATCGTGGCGCTGGTGCTGGTGTTCGCCGGCGTCAAGACGGTGTCCCAGGGCACGAACTGGACCATCGAGCGGTTCGGCCGCTACACCCGCACCTTGCCGCCTGGCCTGCATCTGATCGTACCGTTCATCGATACAGTCGGCCGCAAGATGAACATGCAGGAAAACGTCCTCGACATTCCGCCCCAGAAGGTGATCACCAAGGACAATGCCACCGTCCAGGTCGATGCGGTCGCCTTCTACCAGGTGATCGATGCGGCGCGAGCGGCCTACGAGGTGCAGAACCTCCATCTCGCCATCACCAACCTGGCGCTGACCAACATCAGGAGCGTGATGGGCAACATGGCGCTCGACGAGGCCCTGTCCAAGCGCAACGAGATCAACAACACGCTGCTCTCGGTCATCGATCAGGCGACCGGCCCGTGGGGCGTCAAGGTGCTGCGCATCGAGGTCAAGGATATCGCGCCGCCCGAGGATATCGTGGTGGCGATGGGCCGGCAGATGAAGGCCGAGCGCGAGAAGCGCGCCGCCATCCTGGAAGCCGAGGGCGTGCGCGAATCGAGCATCCAGCGCGCCGAAGGCGAGAAGCAGTCGGCCATCCTCACTGCCGAAGGCCGTCGAGAAGCGGCGTTCCGCGATGCCGAGGCGCGCGAGCGTCTGGCCGAGGCCGAGGCGAAGGCGACCTCGGTTGTCGCCGAGGCGATCGCCGGCAACGGCGTGCAGGCGACCAACTACTTCCTCGGCACCAAGTACGTCGAGGCGTTGTCGCGCATGGGCGCCAGCAACAATTCCAAAGTCTTCTTCTTGCCGGTCGAGGCGGCCGGCGTCATGGCGTCGATCGCAGGCATCGGCGAGCTCGCCAAGGAAGCGCAGGCGCGCGCCTCCGGCGACGCCAACCGGCCGCGCGGCTCCGTCCCGACGTCCGGTTGAGCCGCGCCATGAGCTTCAAGGTGATCTTCTGGCACTGGTGGGCGGTCGCCGCCGTGCTGCTCGTGTTCGAGATGCTGCTGCCGGGCGTCGTGTTCATGTTCCTGGCGATCGGCGCGGCAGCGTCCGGGCTTGTCGTGCTGGTGGTGTCCGACGTGTCGCTGGAATTCCAGCTCACCGTGTTCGCCATCGTCGCGGTGGCCTCGGCCATCGTCATGCGCCCAATGTTGCGCCGCTTGCAACAGGCGCGCGTCACCGATGAGACTCTCAACGCCCGCGGCGACAGCCTGGTCGGCCGCACCATCGTGCTCGATGCGCCGATCCTGGGCGGGCAGGGCAGGGTGAGGCTGGGTGACGGGAGCTGGGCCGTCACCGGCCCCGACATGGTGGCCGGCACGCGGGTCCGGATCGCGGCGGTCAAAGGCAACGAGCTCCGGGTCGAGCCGGCACCCTGATGCGGGCCTGGCTCCCCATCGTCCTGGCCGCTGCGACGGCCGCCTGGCTGCCGGCCGCACCGGCCGCGGCGTGGGGCGGCAGCGGCCACGAGTTCGTCACCGGGATCGCCGGCGAGCTGTTTCCGGAGGAGATTCCGGCCTTTCTGCGCACGCCGGATGCCGTGCAGATCCTGGGCTTCTATGCGCTCGAGCCCGACCGCAACAAGCACACCAGCGAATCGGCCGAAAGCGAGCTGGGGGCGGCGCACTACGTTCTGCTGTCTGACGACAAGATGGTGGGCGGCATCCTGCCCTTCGCCGACCTGCCGCAGACGCGCGAGGCCTACGCGGCGCGCCTGCAGGAGGGCGGCAGCTCGCAATACAAGGCAGGCTATCTGCCCTATGTGATGATCACGGGCTGGCATCAGCTGGTGAAGGATCTCGCCTTCTGGCGCGCCGCGTCTGTTGCCGCCAACAATGCCGCGGAAGCCGACGACAGGGTCTGGTTCGACCGTAACCGGCGCTATCGCGAGCTGCTCATTCTGCGCGACCTCGGGATCTGGAGCCACTTCACGGGCGATGCCAGCATGCCGTTGCATACGTCCGTGCACTTCCATGGCTGGGGCTCGTATCCCAATCCGCTCGGCTTTTCCCGCAATGACGACATAGACGTCTATATCAAGGGCCTGTTCGTGCGTCGTCACGTCACGCGCGACGCGGTCAAGCGGGCTACGCCCGGTTATGCCGCTTGCGATTGCTCGGTGCGGGACCGGACGATGCGGCTGATCCTGCAGAGCAATGGGCTGGTCACGCCGATGTACGATCTGCAACGCAGGGGTGGCTTTCGCGACGCCACCCCGGAAGCGGTCGACATGGTGACGATCCAGCTCGCGCGAGGCGCCGCCGCCGTGCGCGACATGGTGGTCGATGCCTGGCGCGCCAGCACCGACGAAGCCGTCGGGACGCCCGCCGTCAGCTTGCGTGACGTCCTCTCCGGAAAGCAGATCCTGCGGCCCGACCAGTTCCGTCCGGAGTGATCGCGGCGCCTGGGGCGCCTATCCGCCGATGTTCTTCTTGGCCATCATGCAGTGGATGCCCTTGTTGCCGTCGACCGTCTGGGTGACGTGCAGGTCGGCCTGCAGGCTGCACAGCATATAGGCGTCGGCGGCCGACAGGCCGGTCTTGGCGGTGATCAGCCGGATCATGTCGCGCAACGCTTCCTTGGCGGCGTCGTCGAGGTCCTGGTCGAAGCCATGGGTGATCCAGTGCGTCGCGGTCTCGGCGCGCGGATTGACGAGCTTCATGTCCTTGCGCACGGTGAAGCGGAAGGTGCCGGAGAGCGACGTCTCGAGCGCCGTCAGGTTGACCTCGCCGTCGCCCTGCACACCGTGGCCGTCGCCGGTCGAGAACAGGCCGCCTTCGGCGAACACCGGCAGGTAGACCGTCGTGCCGACGTTGAAATGCTTGTTGTCGATGTTGCCGCCGAAGGCGCGCGGCTCGACCGAGCTGCACTGGCCCCATTCCGGCGGCGGCGCCACCCCCATGATGCCGAAGAACGGCTTCAGCTCGATCTCGAGGCCCCAGGGCATGGTGCAGACGCCGCGGTTGGAATCGATCGCGATATGGGTCAGGCGGTAGAACGGGAAATCCTCGGGCAGGGTGCCGGCCAGCGGCCGCTGGGCGTTCCAGCCCCAGTTGGTCCGGAACTTGATGTCCAGCACTTCCACGGCCAGCGTGTCGCCGCGCTCGGCGCCCTCGACATGGACCGGGCCGGTCAGGATATGCCGGCCGAGATGCGGCTTGAGCTTGGACAGGACCTCGCGGTGCTCGGGCAGCACGTTGAACGGCTCGCCGGGCAGGATCTCGGCCGAGCCGGACAGGCAGTGGATGGTGGCGATGTCGCCCGACTTGATGCGCAGCGACGGCTTGAGCTGGCTGTCGAAATAGCCCCAGTGGCAGGTCTCGGGCGATGAATGCAGTTCGTAAGTGGCCATGGCGATCCCCCTTCGCGTGCCATCAAGCACAGAGCGTGCCCCGAAATCCACCGCCGATGCTATAGGCAGGGCATGAACTATCGCCATGGCTACCACGCCGGCAATTTCGCCGATGTCCTGAAGCACGTGGCGCTGTGCGAGCTGCTGCGGCTGCTGACGGTCAAGGACAAGAAGCTGTTCGTCCTCGACACCCATGCCGGCGCCGGCGGCTACGACCTGGGCGGCGAGCTGGCACGGCGCACCGGCGAGGCCGAAGGCGGCATCCGGCGTCTGGCTGCGGCGCCGCGCGCCGGCAGGCCCGAGGCGGTGGCGCGCTACCTGGCGGCGGTCGCCGCCTACGATCGCAAGTTCGGGGCGGCAAGCGACGGCCCGCGGCGCTATCCCGGCTCGCCGCGCCTGGTGCGGGCTGCCCTGCGGCCGGGCGACCGCTTCATCGCCTGCGAGCTGCATCCGGCCGAGGCGCTGGCCCTGAAGCGCGAATTCGCCGGCGACCGCGCCGTCGAGGTGCGACAGGCCGACGGCTACAAGGCGCTCAAGGCGCTGATGCCGCCGATCGAGCGCCGCGGCCTGGTCCTGATCGATCCTCCCTTCGAAGCAGCCGACGAGTTCGAGCGCCTGTCGCGTGCCGTGCGCCAGGCGGTGCGGCGCTTCGCCACCGGCTGCTATGCGCTCTGGTATCCGATCAAGGATGGGGTGGCGGCGTCCTTCGTGCAGGAGCTCGCAGCCTACGAGCCGCTGGTCCTCACTCTCGATCTGGGAGGCGACGAGGCGGGCAAGCTCGCCGCCTGCGGGCTCGCGGTGATCAATCCGCCATGGCGCTTCGACGAGGCGATGCGTGAGGCGCTGCCGTGGATCGCCAGCCAGCTCGGCCCCGGGGTCAGCGCGGCTGTCGATGGCGGGCGAGCCACTCCCGCGGTTCCGGCATCGCGAGGGTGATGAGGAAGGAGATCACGCAGAGCGCGGCGCCGGCCAGGATGGCACCGGTGTAGGAACCGAAGAAGTCGAAGGCGTAGCCCGCGACCGGCGAGCCGAGCAGGGCGCCGAACCCGACGCCGCTGTAGAGCGCGCCGATGATCGAGCCCAGGGCCCGGCCGCCGAAATAGTCGGCGGCGAGCGACGGCGCGATGGCGACGAAGCCGCCATAGAAGGCGCCGAACAGCAGGGCGAAGGCCATCAGCGCCGGTGCGCTGGTCGATTGCGACCACACCACCAGCATCGCCGCCGCGCCGATATACATCATGCCGAACGACCGGCGCCGGCCGATCCATCCGGTGACGCTGGCGAACAGGAAGCGACCGACGGTGCTGCCCAGGCCGAGCAGCACGATCAGCAGCACGCCGAAGCCTTCACCCAACCCGACGTCGCGGGCATAGGGCGCGAGATGGACGAACGGCACGAACAGGCCGAACGACATCAGGAGCGCGCCAAGGTAAATCCCCCAGAACGGGCCGGTACGTGCAGCACCGCCCAGGCTGTAGCCGGCGGGCAGGGACGTCGTGCCGCCGGGCCGCGGCGGATCGCCGTCGGGAAACAGGCCGTAATGTTCCGGCCCCGGCCTTACCAGGACGCCGGCCAGGATCGCGCCAACCACCGTCAGGCCGGCCAGGACCAGGTAGGTCTGCCGCCAGCCCATCACCGCGATCAGCTCGTGGGCGAGCGGTGCCCCGATCAACGTCCCGACGCCGATGCCGGCGACCGCGAGGCCGCTTGCCGCGCCGCGCTGGCGCACGAACCAGCGCTGGACCGCCGCGATGCTCGGCACATAGGAGAAGCCGACTCCGACGCCGACCCCCAGGCCATAGCCGACATAGATCTGCCACAGGCTGCTGGCGCGCGCTGCGACGACGAGACCGGCGGCGACCAGCAAGAGGCCGCCGATCACCATGGGGCGGGGGCCCGTCCGGTCGGCCACCAGGCCAGCCGGCAGCCCGAACTGGAAATAGAGGAAGGACGAGATCGAGAATACCAGCGCCGTCTCGCCGCGACGGGCGCCGAACTCGCTTTCCAGGGCGCCGAAGAAGGCGGCGAACGAGTAGGCGACGGCGTAGCCCGTCAGCATGCACAGGAACGCGCCGGCGACGACCCACCAGCCGGCAAACACTCTGGGTCGGATCACTTCTTGTGGCCGTCCTTCTTGCGCTTCTTCTTGCCTTTGCCGTGCAGGGGTGCGCCGGGGGACCAGCCCCACATCTCGCGCGCCGCCTTGACGATCTCGGGGTCGAGCGGCAGCGGCTCGATGTCGACTCCATTGCCGACCTGCTTGGCGATGATCTGCAGCCCTGAAAGCCGCGCCCGCTGCTTGTCGTCGGTGGCGATGACGTGCCAGGGCGCGTGGTCGGTATCGGTGCGGTTCAGCATGTCGCGATAGGCTTCGAGATACTCCTTGCGCTTGGCGATGTTGCGGAAGTCCTCGAGTCCGATCTTGTAGTGCTTATGGGGGTCGTTCAGCCGGTCGATCATCCGCCGCCTCTGTTCGTCGGCGCTGACATGGACCAGCAGCTTGACGATATGCACGCCATCGTTGGCGAGGGCTTGCTCGAATTCGTTGATCTCGCGGTAGGCTCGCTTCCATTGTTCCTTGCTGCACAGACCTTCGATGCGCTCGACCAGGACACGGCCGTACCAGGTGCGATCGAAAATCGCCCAGTTGCCCGGCGCCGGAAGCCGCTCCCAGAAGCGCCACAGATAATGTCGACCCTGCTCCTCCCGGGAGGGCGCGCCGATGCGCCAGACATGGGTCGATTTGGGCTCGAGGCCGGCCACCAGGCGCTCGATGAGTCCGCCCTTGCCGGCGGCGTCCCAGCCGTCTAGCCCGATGACGACCCGCCCGCCGGCGCGCAAGTGGATGGTCTGCAGGTCGAGCAGGCGATGCTGCAGCTCGGCCAGCTCACGATTGTACGCCTTCTCGTCGACCGGACCGTCGACCATCTCGATCTCGTCCAGGATCGGCCACTTTGCCATTGTTTCCTCCGACCACGATGGTGCCAGTGCCGGAAGGGTCAGGCAACGAGCCGGGGAGATGGATTGACAGGGCCAGCCACCGCGACGACTAATCCGCCGATGGCCGATGCCGAACCCACCATCCGCTACACGACCCGCGCCGGCGAATCCGTGGTCGAGGTCGGCGGTACCTGGACCGTGTTCAGCCTGCGCGGCTTCCGCCAGAGGGCGGACAAGGCCCTGAAGGCGGCCGGGGCGAGCAAGGTGCTCGTGGTGGATGCGAGCGGCGTCCAGCGCCTCGATACCGCGGGCGCCCTGGAGATCCTGCAGCTCGCCGGCGATGGCCCGCATGCCAAGGTCAAGGCGGCCGACAAGGCCCACGCCGACTTGTTCGAGGTGGTGCAGAAGAACATGTGCGCGGCCGCACCCGAGCGCCATGTCAACTGGTTCGCGCACTGGCTCGAGGAAGTCGGGCACAACGTCGTCAATATCTATCACCAGCTCGTCAATCTATGCGCCTTCTTCGGCGAGATCCTGGTGGTCTTTCTCGAGGCCATCCTCTCGCCGCGGCGCTTCCGCTTCAGCGCGGTGGTCCGTCAGATGTACGAGGTGTGGATTCGTGCCCTGGTGATCGTCGGCGTGCTCACCTTCCTGATCGGTGTGGTGATCGCCTATCAGGGCGTCCAGCAACTCCGCCAATTCGGCGCCGAGACCTTCACGGTGGAGGCGGTCGGCATCGGCATGTTCCGCGAGCTCGGTGTCCTGTTGACGGCGATCATCGTGGCCGGCCGCTCGGGAAGCGCCTTCACCGCCCAGATCGGCACCATGCAGGTCAACCAGGAAGTCGACGCCATGCGCACGATCGGGCTGAACCCGATCGAATGGCTGGTCACCCCCCGGATCACGGCCCTGGTGATCTCCATGCCGCTGCTCACCTTCTGGGGCGACATGACCGGCGTGCTGGGCGGCGCCGTCGCCTGCACCGTCTATCTCGACTTCACGTTCGTGCAGTTCTACGACAGGCTGCGCGACACGGTCGGTCCGTGGAATTTCTACATCGGCATGATCAAGGCGCCGGTGTTCGGGGCGGTGATCGCCATCATCGGCTGCTTCGAAGGGCTGCAGGTGAGCGGCAGCGCCGAGAGCGTCGGCCAGCTCACCACGAAGTCGGTCGTCGAGGCGATCTTCTCGGTCATCGTGCTCGATGCCATCTTCTCGATCATCTTTCTGCTGGCGAACGTGTGATGCCGGAAGCCGTCACCCATGCAGAACGGCCGGCGGCGCCGCCGCTGCCGGAAGGCGGGCAGATCGCCGACCATCGTGACGGCCGCGACGTCGTCCTGCGCCTGCGCGGCGTGCGCACCCAGTTCGGCCCCAAGATCATCCACGACAACCTCGATTTCGACGTATTTCGTGGCGAGATTGTCGGTCTGGTCGGCGGATCGGGAACCGGCAAGTCGGTTCTGCTGCGCACCATCATCGGCCTCAACCAGGCGAGCCACGGAACCATCGAGATGCTGGGCGTCGAGACCCATACCTTGCACGGCGCGGCCCTGCGCCGGATGCAGGCGAGGACCGGCGTGCAATTCCAGGACGGGGCGCTGTTCTCCTCCCTGAGCGTTGCCGAGAACATCATCGTGCCGATCCGCGAGCATGCCGGGCTCGACGAGCAGCTGATGCGCGAGATCGCCGCGCTCAAGATCGCGCTGGTTGGTCTGCCGGGCGATGCCAGCGACAAGCGGCCGTCGGAGCTGTCGGGCGGCATGCGCAAGCGGGCGAGCCTGGCGCGGGCGCTGGCGCTCGACCCGGAATTGCTGTTCCTCGACGAGCCCACGGCGGGCCTCGATCCGATCGGCGCCGCCCATTACGACGAGCTGGTCAAGGGGCTGAGCCGCAGCCTCGGGCTCACCGTCCTGATGGTCACGCACGATCTCGATAGTCTCAACGCAATCTGCGATCGAATCGCCGTCCTGCTCGACAAGCGCGTGGTCGTGGGTACGATGCAGGAGTTGTTGACCTACGATCATCCTTGGGTTCGGGAATATTTCCACGGGCCGCGCGGACGAGCGGCGGCCCGGCAGGAGTAGAGGCGTCATGGAACGAAAATCGCCCTATGTGCTGGTCGGCGCGGCCATGATCCTGTTCCTGGCGTCGGTCGCGGGCTTCGTCGTCTGGAAGCTGCGGGCGGGCGATCGGACGGCCTATGCCTATTACGACATCCTGTTCTCCGGCGAGGTGCAGGGCCTTACCAACGATTCGCCGGTGTTCTACCGCGGCCTGCGGGTCGGCCGGGTCACCAGCATCCAGCTCACCTCGCGGACCGATGTCCAACGCGGCACCGGACGGCAGCGTCCGACCGAGAAGATCGAGGTGACGGTCGCGGTCGATTGGAACATCGACATCCGCGAACGGTCGTATGCGGTGTTCGAGAAGCCGTTCATCGCCGGAGCGCCCTACATCCAGATCGTCGGGCGTCTCGACGTCGACCAGATCAAGCCCAAGAAGAAGCTGGGCGACAAGCCGTACCCGGAGATCCGCGAAGGCGCTTCGTTCCTGCAGGCGACGACGACGTCGGCGCAGGAGCTGCTCGCCAAGGCGAACACGACGGTCGAGAAGCTGAACGAGCTCCTGAGTCCCGACAACGTCGCCATGGTGAGCGAGACCCTGCACAGCATCTCGACGGTGGCCTCGGGCATCGCCAAGCAGGACTCCGCCATCCAGTCGACCCTCGCCGAGCTGCCGATCACCGTCGCCGAGCTGCGCAAGACATTCGACAAGGTCAACGCGCTGACCGATTCGCTCGGCCTGATCTCGCTCGAGCTGGGGCCGCAGGACGACGCGACCAAGAAGGCGCTCGCCGGCAAGACGCCGGGCGAGATCCGCAAGGCCATTGCCGAGGCGCGGGCCGCTTTTGCCAGCATCGACGCCGCGGCTGGCCAGCTCAACAAGCTGGTCGCCGAGAACAAGAACCCCATCAAGCAATTCTCTGAAAGTGGGCTGACCGAGCTGTCCCTCACCATCCGCGAGTTGCGCCAACTCACCGCCAACTTGAACGTCATCGCTACCCGGCTCGAGCGCGATCCGGCCGGCTTCGTGTTCAGCGGCAAGCAGGGATATACGCCGAAATGATCCTCCGTCTGGCCGCCTGCCTGGCGGTCGTCGTCTCGCTTGCCGCCTGCCAGTTGATCGAAGCCGCGACGGAACCGACCGATCTCTACACGGTGACCCCCAAGAGCACGTTCGATCCCGATCTGCCGGCCGTCTACTGGCAGCTCGCCGTCGAGGTGCCCGCCTCGGCCGCCAGCCTCAACACCGGTCGCATGGCGATCGCCATGACGCCGACCTCGATCGACTACTACGCCAAGGTGGCCTGGACCGACCGGGCGCCGCTGATGGTGCAAACCCGGATCGTCGATTCGTTCGAGGCGACCCGCAAGATCGTGGCGGTGGCCCGCGAATCGATCGAGCTGCGTGCCAACTACGTCCTGCAGCCCGACCTGCGCAATTTCGAGGCGATGTACTATTACGGCCCGCAGCCGATCGTCCGGGTGCGCATCATCGCCAAGCTGGTCCGCATGCCCGACCGCCAGATCATCGGCGTGGCCTCGTTCGAGCGCTGTGTGCGTGCGCGTGCCGACAAGGTGCCCAAGGTGGTCGAGGCCTTCGACCAGGCCCTCGGCAGTGTCATGAAGCGGCTGGTGTCATGGACCCTGCGCACGCCGCCGCCGCGCCCGCCCGGTGAGGGCGCGCCTTACGATATCGAGCGCTATCGCAATCCGGCGAATGCCGTGAACGACAGCGAAGGCTGCCCGCGCGGCAACGACGCCACAGGGGTGCCGACGACCGACGGGTAGGCGTCGCCGCCGCCCAGGCGGCGGCAGGTTGCACCGCGATCGGGGGTTCTGAAAGCACGCTGCGAGCCTGCCGTCAGGGAGGTCCGGCTCTTGTCCATGGATCAGAAGCGGACGCTGACCCTCATTATCGGGCCGTGCAGCACGAGGTCGACGCCGTTGTTGTTGCCGGGGTTGGTGTAGCTGATACCGAGCGCGCGGTATCCGATCACGGCGGTGAGCTGGTAGCCGGTGAGCTGCCAAGCATAGCTGTAGACACCGATCGCCTGCTATTCGAGGTTGCTCTGCAACCCGAAGCCGTCGATGTCGCCGCGTAGCCCTGGTTGGGAGCGAACCGGTGGCGCACCCTGACGCCGACCACGGGATTTTCCGTCACGACCGGAGTTGCGTCGTCTGCGGCCGCCGGCGGCGGCGCGGCGGCAATCGCGCCGCTCGCCGCGACCAACCGGATCGCGGCGACGACGGGCAGTGCGGCAATCCGCATTGTTCGCGACCTGCCGCTACTTGCCCTCAATTCCGGCAAGCCGTCACGGGGCGCCCGGCGCGGCGTCTGCCGAAACGGCATTCCCACTGGGTTACTTCCCGACCATGCCCCACGCCAGGTCGGCCATGGCGCGGGCGCGGTTGCCGTACTTGGTGGCGGTCTCCGAGGAGGCGTTCCCGTCGAGACCGCGCTTGTAGACGCCCTGGACGATGGCGGCGAGGCGGAACAGCGAGAAGGCGAGATAGAAGTGCCACGACGGCACTTCCTGCCGCCCGGTGCGACGCGCATAGGCGGCGAGGTATTCCTGCTCGGTCGGAATGCCGAACGCCTTGAGGTCGACGCCGGCATAGCCGCCGGAGGCGCCGAAGCCCTCGCCGAAATGGTACATCATGCAATTGTAGCCGAGATCGGCCAGCGGATGGCCCAAGGTGCTCAGCTCCCAGTCGAGCACGGCAATGATGCGCGGCTCGGTTGGATGCACGATAGTGTTGCCGAGACGATAGTCGCCGTGATTGATGCGCGTTTCGTCGCCCGGCGGAATATTGGCGGGCAGCCATTTTTTCAGCGCTTCCATCGAGTCGATATGCTCGGTACGCGAGAGATCATACTGGCTCGACCAGCGATTGATCTGGCGTTCGATATACTGGCCTTCGCGCCCGAAATCGCCGAGACCGACGGCCCGATAATCGACGTTGTGGATACGCGCCAGCACGTCGTTCAAGGAATCGAAGATCCTGCCGCGATCGGCAGGTGATATTCCCGGCATCTTGGGATCGGCGAGGATGCGACCGGGCAGGAACTCCATAATATAGAAGTCGGTGCCGATCACCGAATGGTCACGGCACAGCGCGTACGGCTTGGGCACCGGCACGTTAGTATGATCGGCGAGGGCTTTGATGACTCGATACTCGCGATCGACTTGGTGGGCCGACGGCAACAACTTGCCGGGCGGCTTCTTGCGCAGGACGTACATGCGTCCCGCGCCATCGGTCACGTGAAAGGTCGGGTTGCTCTGCCCTCCCTCGAACTGGAGAACGCTGACGGCGCCACGAAAGCCTTCGACGTTGGCTTTCATGTAGTCGGCAAGCCGCTCCTCGTCGAACACGTGGGCAGGACGAACGGGTGTTAGATTCTCGGGCAATTCGGACATTGTTGTGGCATTGCTGTGTCGTTTACCGGACGTTCGTTTGTAGCTGCGAGTCGACGAAATATCGAGGGATGTTTGTTCGTGCTTAGGCGTAGCGACTCTCAAGACGGTACATCCGCCGTCGAATCGAAACGAGGGAACAATGTCCATACTCCGCCATCTTCCTTACGCGATTCTGTCGGCGGGCTTGCTCGCGGCCGGCGGCGCGTCGGCCCAGTCGATTTGGTCGATCGACCAGCGGGAAGCCAACCAGCAGGAGCGCATCGATCAGGCAAGGCGCAACGGCTCTCTGACGCGAGAAGAATACAATCGCCTCGAGCGCGGCCAGGATCGCATCGACAACTACGAACGCCGGGCGCGCGCCGACGGCGTTGTGACGTCGAACGAGCGTCAGCGCCTCGACAGCATGCTCGATCGCGAGGGCCGGCAGATCTATCGCGAATCGCACGACAACCAGCGAGCCGATAGGCGCGGGTGGGGTGACCGCGACGGCTGGGGCCACAATGGCGGGCACGACGGCTGGAATCGCGATGGCTGGAACAACGGCCGGCACGAGGGCTGGACGCGGGGCGAGCACAATGGCTGGGACGGCAATCGGCCGCCGGGCGTCGAGCGCCGCGATGCGCGCCTCGAGAACCGAATCGACAACGGCCGGCACGACGGAAGCTTGACGAATGGCGAGGCCAATCGCTTGCAGCACGAGCAGAACAGGATCGATCGTTACGAGTCGCACGCCCGTTCCGACGGCAACGTGACGCCCTACGAACGCAATCGCATCAACAACATGCAGAACCGCGAGGGCCGCGACATCTACAACGCCCGCCACAACGATCGGACCTCGCCGCCCGCGCCGACGACAGGCACGCAGCAGCCCGGCGGCTCGCGCAACTGGGGCGGTGGCTGGCAGCACCAGCCGACGGCCGGCAACCAGCAGCCGACGGGCACCCCGCCTGCCGGGATGCAACCCGGAGGCGGGCAGCGTAACGGCGGCGGCTGGCAGCGGCCGCAGGGCGGCGCCACGATGCCGGCGACGGCGCCCAACAATGGCGGCTGGGGCATGCGCCCGGCGAGCGCGCCGGCTCCGACGGCACCCAACAACGGTGGCTGGGGCATGCGCCAAGCCAGCGCACCGGCGCCGGCCGCGCCGACCATGACCCGTTCGGCACCCTCGGGCGGCGGCGGACGGCATCGCTAGTTCCTGAGGAGGCTCGATCTCGAGGGCCGGAGAAGTCGCAAGCCGACCTCTCCGGCTCTTTGCGTTCGGGACCAAGCTCAATTCACCTGACGCTGCTGGTCGCCCCAGTAGGGTTTGCGCAGCTCGCGCTTCAGGATCTTGCCCGTCGGATTGCGCGGCAGGGCATCGATGAAATCGACCGACTTCGGCAACTTGTATCCGGCGATGCGCTCGCGCGCCCAGGTCATCAGCTCACCGGCCGTTACTGTCGCTGCCGGCTTCTTGACCACGATCGCCTTCACCGCCTCGCCCCAGCGCTCGTCGGGCACGCCGATCACCGCGACATCGGCAACCGCGGGATGGCCGAACAGCGCGCTCTCGACCTCGGCCGGGTAAATGTTCTCGCCGCCCGACACGATCATGTCCTTCACGCGGTCGTATATGTAGAGATAACCCTTGTCGTCGAGATAGCCCGCGTCGCCGGTGAAGAACCAGTCGCCCTTGACGGCACGCCGGGTGGCCTCGGGCAGGCGCCAGTAGCCGCCCATGATCTGGGGCGACCGGACGGCGATCTCGCCGACCTCGCCCACCGCCCGCTCGCCGCCATCGTCGCCGACGATGCGCAGCTCGACGCCTTTCTGGGCATAGCCGCACGACAACAGCTTCCGTGCATCGGCAGGATCGTGATCGTGCGGCGGCAGCAGCGTGATGGCCCCGGTCGTCTCGGTAAGGCCGTAGACCTGCTGGAAGCCGCACGGGAAGATTTGCAGCGCCTGGCGCAGCAGCTCGGCCGGGATTGGCGCCGCGCCGTAGACGATCAGGCGGAGGCTCGACAGGTCGGTCTCGCGGATCTGCGGCGCCTGGACCAGGAACAGGATCATCGCCGGCACCAGCAGCATCACCTGCAGCTTCTCCCGCTCGACGATCTGCAGAATCTCGGCCGGCACGAACTCGCGCACCACGTGATTGGTGGCGCCGGCGAACAGGCCGGCGATGCCCCAGCCCGCGCCGCCGATATGGAACATCGGCAGGCAGACCAGATTGGGTACCTCCGGCCCGAGCAGCCAGGTCTCCGTCCACAAGGGCAGCATCCAGGCGAAGTTGGCGTTGGTGAGTTCCGCCCCTTTGGGCAGCCCGGTGGTGCCGCTGGTATAGAATTGGACCGCCGTGTCCGCCGGCCTGGCCGGCAGGCCAGGATCGACCGCGGGCTGGCGGTCGCGCCACTCGGCGTACGATTGCCAGACAGGATGGCCGCCGCCCAGCGCCACGATCGTGCGAACGGTGGTGAGCTGGTCGCGGATCCTTTCGACGACGGGAAAGTATTCCTCACCCACGAACAGGATCTCGGCCTCCGCATCGTTGACGATGTGTAGCACCTCGGGGGCGGCCAGCCGCCAGTTCACCGATACGATCACCGCGCCGGCCTTGGCGATGCCGAACAGCAGCTCGAAGAACTGATCGCTGCTCTTGTCGAGATGGGCGACGCGGACCTGCGGCTCGATGCCTTCGGCGATCAGCCCGTTGGCGACACGGCTGGCTTCCCGGTCGAGTGCCGCGTAGGTGGTGATCCGGCCGGCATGGACGATCGCCGGGGCGTCGGGCCGCTCGGCGGCATGTCGTCTGGTGATGTCGGCCAGTCCCGCGATCTCGATAGCCATTCTTCCTTCCTTGTGCAGCGCTTCCTCCGCGCGCCGGCATCTTCGGCCGTTTTGAAGTGATTTCAAGAATCCGATCGCCCGTGCGCACTTCGAGGGCGGTTGTTGCAACGGGCACATTCCGTTCGGCTGTTCCAGCCGAGCGGAATGTGCTCTAGGGTGGCCAGGCACTGACGGGGATGCGACGAGAACATGAGCAAGCGGATCTTGGTCACCGGCGGCGCGGGCTTCCTGGGATCACACCTGTGCGAGCGCCTGCTTGCGGCCGGCAACGACGTGCTGTGCGTCGACAACTACTTCACCGGCAGCAAGCAGAACATCGCGGCCTGCCTCGACAATCCGCGCTTCGAGCTGATGCGCCACGACGTGACCTTCCCGCTCTATGTCGAGGTCGACGAGATCTACAATCTCGCCTGCCCCGCCTCGCCGATCCACTACCAGCACGACCCGGTGCAGACGACCAAGACCAGCGTGCACGGCGCCATCAACATGCTCGGCCTGGCCAAGCGCACGCGGGCCAAGATCTTCCAGGCCTCGACCAGCGAGGTCTACGGCGATCCCACCGTGCATCCGCAGGTCGAGAGCTACCGCGGCAACGTCAACCCGCTGGGGCCGCGCGCCTGCTACGACGAGGGCAAGCGCTGCGCCGAGACGCTGTTCTTCGACTATTGGCGCCAGCACAAGCTGCGCATCAAGGTGGCGCGCATCTTCAACACCTACGGCCCGCGCATGCATCCCAACGATGGCCGCGTGGTGTCGAACTTCATCGTCCAGGCGCTCAAGGGCGAGGACATCACGATCTACGGCGACGGCATGCAGACCCGAGCCTTTTGCTACGTCGATGACCTGATCGCGGGCTGGCTGCGCCTGATGGACCACACGCCGGACGATTTCACCGGCCCGGTCAATCTCGGCAATCCGGTCGAGATGCCGATCAAGCACCTGGCCGAGAAGGTCATCCAGATCGTCGGCGGCAAGTCGAAGATCGTCCAGGCGCGCCCGCTGCCGGTCGACGACCCGCTGCAGCGGTGCCCCGACATCTCGCTGGCGCGCGACAAGCTCGAGTGGGAGCCCAAGGTCTCGCTCGACCAGGGGCTCGCCAAGACGATCGAGTATTTCGACACCCTGCTGCGCAGCAACAGCCAGGTGAGCCGGGTAGGGCGCTAGCTCGCGTCACGCGATTCATGTTCCTCTCCCCCGCCCTCATGAGGGCGGGGGAGAGGAGCCCGAATTCGAATCTACTGCGCCGCCACTGCCTTAGGCAGGGCGTTGACCACCGAGGCGCGGCCCGAGGTCATCTCGTCGTGGATCCACTTGTAGGTCTTCTCCATGCCGTCCTCGAGACGGATGGACGGGGCCCAGCCCATCAGCTTCTTGATCAGGTCGTTGTCGCTGTTGCGGCCACGCACGCCCTTGGGCGCGTCGAGCTTGTAGCTGCGCTTCAGCTTCACGCCGGCGATCTTCTCGACGATGTCGACCAGGCGGTTGATGCTCACCAGCTCGTCGCTGCCGATGTTCAGCGGCTCGATGATGTCGCTCTGGGCCAGGCGGATCGTGCCGTCGGTGCAGTCGTCGATGTACATGAACGAGCGGGTCTGCTCGCCGTCGCCCCAGATCTCGATCTCGTGCTTGCCCGACAGCTTGGCGGCGATGACCTTGCGGCAGATCGCGGCAGGTGCCTTCTCGCGGCCGCCGTCATAGGTGCCTTCGGGGCCATAGACGTTGTGGTAGCGGGCGACGCGGGTGGCGATGCCGTAATCCTCGCGGTAGTGGCGCGCCATGCGCTCGCTGAACAGCTTCTCCCAGCCGTAGCCGTCCTCCGGCATCGCCGGATAGGCGTCCTCTTCCTTGAGGGCGGTGACATCGGCCCGGGTCTGCTTGTCGCCGTTGTAGACGCAGGCCGACGACGAGTAGAAGAACCGCTCGGTGCCGGCCTCCTTGGCGGCGACCAGCATGTGGGTGCTGATCAGCACCGACAGCATGCACTCGGCCTTGTGCGTCTCGATGAAGCCCATGCCGCCCATGTCGGCGGCGAGGTTGTAGATCATCCGGGCGCCCTTGGCGGCGGCGCGGCACGGCTCGAGCAGGGCGAGGTCGCCCACCTGGTTCTCGACGCCGGGGGTCTTCTGGTACCACTCGCCGAGCGGCTTCACGTCGACGGCTCGGATTTTGGTGTGGCCGCGCTGCTGCAGAACACGCACCAGATGGCCGCCGATGAATCCACCGGCGCCGGTGACGACCACGAGATCATTCTTCGACATGGAGGGGCCTTTCACACGAAGAGGGGCATTTATCAAATATTTCAAAGACTTGCCAGATTGGGCGCCGCGGCCTCGGCAGGCCGGCCGAGGTTGGGCACGCCGGGCTGCTCGTTTGCGCGCCCGGGGCTTTGCCGTCAAGTCGTCCTGTGGGCGCGGGGGTCCGGCGGGACGGCCAGAAATCGATGGCCGCTCCCCCTGATCTCCTATAGCAGTCGGTCAACCTTTCACTGTCGAGGCGTCGTGCCGGCCGCTGCTGCTTTCGTCATCCAGACCGGATCGGGCGGATGACTTACGTTCTCGGGCTCAATGCCTTCCATGCCGATGCCGCCGCCTGCCTGGTGAAGGATGGCACCCTCGTCGCTGCCGTCGAGGAGGAGCGCTTCCGCCGCATCAAGCACTGGGGCGGCTTTCCCGGCGAGGCCATAAAATATTGCCTGGCCGAGGCCGGCATTGGCTTGACCGAGGTCGATCATGTCGCCGTCAACAGCGACAACCAGGCCAACCGCTGGCGCAAGCTCGCCTATGTCGTGACCTCGGGCGTCAGCCCGTCCTATGTCCTGAGCCGCCTGCGCCAGCGCGGCGAGCGCGCCGACGTGGCCGGCAATCTCGCGCGCGCTCTGCCGGGCGAGGCGTTCCGCGGCACCGTCCATGCCGTCGAGCATCATCTCTGCCATCTCGCCTCGGCCTTCCTGGTGTCGCCCTACGACAAGGCGGTGGCCGTCTCGGTCGACGGCTTCGGCGATTTCTCCTCGGCCGCCTGGGGGCTGGGCCAGGGCGGCAATCTCTCGGTCGACGGCCGCGTCTACTTTCCCCATTCGCTCGGCGTGTTCTACGAGGCGATGACCCAGTTCATCGGCTTCCCGCACTACGGCGACGAGTACAAGGTGATGGGGCTCGCACCTTATGGCGAGCCGCGTCTCGTCGAGGCCATGAAGCAGATCGTGCGTCTGGAGGCGGACGGCACCTTCGCCCTCGACCTGCGCTACTTCCGCCATGCCTCGGGGGAAGGCGCGAACTACCAGGTCAAGGACGGCATCCCGTCGGGCGGCCGCCTTTGGAGCGACGCGCTGGTGCCGCTGCTCGGGCCGCCGCGCGACCCGGCGGCGCCGCTCGAGGACCGCCATCGCGACATTGCCCGATCGGCGCAGGTGACCTACGAGAACGCTTTCTTCAACCTGCTGGAGGCGGCGCATCGCAAGTATGGCGTCGATGCGCTCGTGCTGGCGGGCGGCTGTGCCTACAACTCGGTGGCCAACGGCAAGGTGCTCGAGCGTTCGCCGTTCAAGCATCTCTACGTGCAATCGGCCGGCGGCGATGCCGGTGGCGCGATCGGCGCGGCCTTCGCCACCTGGCACAAGGTCGGCGGCGCCGACGCCCGGCGGCACTTCGTGATGGACCACGCCTATTGGGGGCCTTCGGCGACACCGGACCAGATCGCGAGCGCCATTGCCGGGCGTCGCACCGACTTCGATGCCGCCGGCTGCACGATCGAGCGCGTCGCCGACGAGGCGACGCTGTGCCGGCGCACGGCGCAGGCGATCTCGGAAGGCAAGGTGATCGGCTGGTTCCAGGGCCGCCTCGAATGGGGCCCGCGCGCGCTCGGCAATCGTTCGATCCTGGGCGATCCGCGGCGGGCCGACATGAAGGACATCCTCAACCTCAAGATCAAGCGGCGCGAATCCTTCCGGCCCTTTGCGCCCTCGATCCTGCGCGACGCGGTGCCGGCATGGTTCGAGACCGACGACGACGTGCCCTTCATGATGCAGGTCTTCCGCATACGGGAGGACAAGCGCAAGGAGATTCCCGCCGTCACCCATGTCGACGGCACCGGCCGGCTGCAGACCGTGACCTGGGCCGGCAACCCGCGCTATGCCCGACTGATCGAGGCCTTCAACGCCCTCACCGGCGTGCCGATCGTGCTCAACACCAGCTTCAACGAGAACGAGCCCGTCGTGTGCAAGCCCGAGGAGGCGATCGACTGCTTCCTGCGCACCAAGATGGACGTTCTCGTATTGGGTGATACGCTGATCGAACGATGATCTCGTTCACCGTCGACGGCACGGTAGGCCAGATCGACGCCGAGGCCGACAAGCGGCTGCTCTGGGCGCTGCGCGAGGACCTGAACATCGTCGGGTCCAAGTTCGGTTGCGGCGTCGCGGCGTGCGGCGCCTGCACCGTCCATGTCGACGGCTCGGCCGTGCGGTCCTGCTCGATTCCGATTGACAGTGTCGCCGGCTGCGGCGTGGTCACCATCGAGGGGCTGGGGCAGGGCGCATTGCACGCCGTGCCCGAGCCGCCCGCGGGGAGGGGCACCGTCGGCCCGATTGATGTAGCATCGGGCGTGATGTCGAACGGCGACAACGAGGCGAGGGGCTAGATCGTGCGGGTCCTGGTTGCGGGCGGTGCAGGCTATATCGGCTCGCATACATGCAAGGCGCTGGCCGAGGCCGGTCACCTGCCGATCGTCTACGACAATCTACGGACCGGCCATGAATGGGCGGTCAGATGGGGGCCGCTCGAGCAGGGCGATCTGAACGACCCCATCGCACTCGCCGCGGCCATGCGGCGGCATCGGCCGGAGGCGGTGATCGATTTTGCCGCGCTGGCCTATGTCGGCGACTCCATGAAGGAGCCGACGCAGTACTACCGCACCAATGTCGCCGGCACGATCTCGCTGCTCGAGGCAATGCGGGCGCACGACATCACCTCGATCGTGTTCTCGAGCACCTGTGCGACCTATGGCGTGCCGGCGCGCATGCCGATCGTGGAGACCATGGCGCAGGACCCGATCAATGCCTACGGCCGGTCCAAGCTGATGGCCGAGCATATCCTGCGCGATGCCTGCGCGGCCCACGGCGTGGGGGCGATTGCGCTGCGCTACTTCAACGCCGCCGGTGCCGATGCCGACGGCGCGCTCGGCGAGGAGCACGATCCCGAGCCGCATCTCATTCCGCTGGTGCTGCAGACCGCGCTCGGGCTCCGTCCCTCGATTGCCGTCTTCGGCACCGACTACGACACGCCGGACGGCACCTGCGTGCGCGACTACGTTCACGTGACCGACCTCGCATCGGCCCATGTCGCGGCGATCGAGGCCTGCCGATCGGGGAGCTTCGCCGCCTACAATCTCGGAACGGGGCACGGCGCCAGCATCACCGAGGTGATCACGCGGGCGCGCGAGATCACCGGCCGGCCGATCCTCGCCGAAGCCGGGCCGCGGCGCCCGGGCGACCCGCCCTTCCTGGTCGCCGACGCCAGCCTGGCCAGGCAGGTCTTGTCGTGGAGCCGTCAGCACTCCGATCTCGGCCATATCATCGAGACGGCCTGGCGCTGGATGACCACGTACCGCACGAAGGCGATCGCTGCGCCGATGAGGCTCAGAAGCTGATCGCATGGCGTTCATCGACGACATCACGCCGCTGCTGATCACCTTCAACGAGATCCAGAACATCGAACGCACGCTCGGCAAGCTGGGCTGGGCGCGGCGCATCGTGGTGATCGACAGCGGCAGCACCGACGGCACTCTCGAGGTGCTCGCCGGAAATTCCAATGTCGAGGTTCATCACCGCCCCTTCGACAGCTTCGCCGAGCAATGCAATTTCGGCCTGTCCATGATCAAGTCGGCGTGGGTGCTGTCGATGGACGCGGACTACGAGCTGAGCGACGCGCTGGTTGCCGAGCTGGGCGGCCTGCAGGCGGCGGCCGGGCAAGCCGGCTTCCGGGCGCGCTTCGTCTATCGCATCCACGGCAGGCCGCTTCGGGGCACGCTCTACCCGCCACGGACGGTGCTCTATCGCGTCGCCGGCGCGCGCTACGAGAACGAGGGCCACGGCCATCGCATCCGGATCGACGGCGCCGTTTCCGATCTCGGGGCCGTGATCTACCACGACGATCGCAAGCCGCTGGCGCGTTGGCTCAACTCGCAGCTCGGCTACGCGGCACGCGAGGCAGCGCACCTGCTCGCCGCGCCGCGCGCAGGCCTGGCGCGCGCCGACCGGATCAGGCTGATGGGCTGGCCTGCCCCGATCCTGGTCTTCCTCTACGTGCTGGTCGCCAAGGGCGCCTTGCTCGACGGGCCGGCCGGCTGGTTCTACGCGTTTCAGCGCCTGCTCGCCGAGGTGCTGCTTGCCCTCGAGCTTCTGGATCGCCGCTTGTCGGGTCGCAGGTCCTGAGGGGACCGGATCTTCGAGAGGTGGACGCGCAGGCGATTCAACAGATCCGACAGGAGCTCGACCTCCTTGGCGGAGAAGATCGATATCAGGCGCGTCTCGCGCTCCAGGGCGAGGGCCATGAGCCGATTGCCGAGATACCTGCCGGAGGTCGTGAGGCGGAGCACCTTTTGACGGGCGTCGGCGGAGTCGACCGTGACCCTCACCATCCGGCACCCGAGCACCGCCAGGGCGCGGCTGGTCGCGCCCGTGTCGATGCCCACGATCTGTGACCCCCGGCCTGCCGTCAGATCGGTCTCGTAGCCCGGCACGTAGAGCCGGCGGGCTTCCCCCAAGCCCAGATCGAATGTCTCGCGGTAAAACCGGGAGCCGCCAGCGGTGATCAGGTTCGAGACCGCTCCGGGCAGGAAGGCGATGCGGCGCTGGTGGTCCGGGTGCAAGCCGATCGAATTGCTTAGCCGGTTGGGCGAAGGAGAGCCTGTCGTGGCGGACCGGCTGCTACATCCATGCCGGGCTCTCGGGCACCGGACCGATCTCGATCAAGGGTCCTCAGGCCAGGAAGTACCTGCAGAGGCATCGTCATCAACAGCCTGGAGAAATTCCCGTCGGCAGCTGAGGCATGGGGTGATGTGCACCGAGGACGGGCTGATCGCCGAGCACGGCACCATCCAGCGCAAAGGCGCGGGCCTTTTCGAGACGTCTGCCGGGGCCCGCCCGGCATGAACCTTGCCGCGGAGGTCCCGTTCGACGTCGAGATCGAGCGCCTCCATTACCTGTTTCAGATCGCCGGGCCGACCGAGCTGCAGGTCCTGGAGAAGGCGGCGGGGGAAGCCTGTGCGACGTCACGTTCTTGCGTTTCCGCGACACCCGGATCGAGGCTTCAGGAAGGCCGATGGCCGATCCGAGGCCTTGGTTGACGAGTCCTTCTCGGTTCTCCTGCCCAACACCGCCGATTTCGATATGGCCAAGGAATATCTCGGCCACTTCGAGACCGGGCTGCGAGCCGGCGATGCCCTTCACCTTGCAATCGCCCGGAACCGTGGACCATGGCGCCGGCGTGATCTACAGCCTCGACAAGACTCTGCTCAGGGCCGGGATGATCCTGGGGCTTTCGGTGAGCATGGGCATGCAGATCGAGTGATTGGCGCGCCTGCCGAAATATCACAGCGCGCCGGGAGGATGGTGCCGGGTGAGGGGATTGAACCCCCGACCTTCGGTTTACAAAACCGTGGAAAAAATCGGTCGATACGAAAGAGAGCCATATTTCATCGACGTTGGATGATTCGATAAGAATCCGAAGGTCGGCCGTGCACCCATGGTGCACCCGCGCGGGCGAACTAGCGCGAGTCGATCGCGAAGGGAACGCCTTGCTGACGCAGAAGGGGTAGCACGGTGTCCGGCACACCGAAAAACTTGAACCGACCATCGCCCATCAGTTGAGAGGTGAAGCCATCCGCGGGCTGATTACGAGGTAGGCGTTCGAACCAATCTCGAATGGCTTGCTCGACGGTAGGTTGATGCCGCGAGGGCACTGTAATGTTTGCCATCGTCGTTCACCGCGCCTTAGGGCTCTTCATTCTTGCCTGTGGATAATTTTACCACAACCTATGGCTAGCAGCAATTCTACGGCAAGGCAGATTCGCCTCACACGTTGTTGAACTCCGATGCCAACGGTCTCAAGAGCCCAGGCGAGGCGTCGCCAGTCGCGCCCCCCCACCCCCCGCCCCGATGCTACGGTCCCGCGTTGGCCCCCCGAACCTTCTCGTTCCCGGGCAGCCCAGATTACAGACAAAGGTGACGCCTCGTCTGCCCAGGCCGGCGGCGTCATTTCTCCCCAGTCAACGACGCAGAATGGCAGATAGAACGTCCCCTCGTGTGTGGCATCATTGGGCTGATGTATTGGGGAAGGACAAGGTTTGATCCGTATCGGAATGGTTGCCGGGTTGGTCGTAGCCTTGGCGAGCCCAGTCGCTGCGCAATCCACTGGCTTCTATGTGCGCGGTGACGTCGGTATCGCACTAGGGACCTCATCGAATGAATTCGACACCGCCCCGGGGGCGGACAACGCCTCGCTAGGCAACACTATGATCTGGGGTAGGCTGGATCCTGGAGTCATGTTCGATGTTGGAGCAGGATACCGCTTTGCCCCGTTCCTGCGCTTCGAGGGCTCCATTGGCTACATCCCCTCGATGGCTTTCAGCGGGAACTTCAACGGCAGTTCGTCGAATACGGCTCAAGCGAGTGTCAGTGCGCTGGTTGGCTTAGCAAATGCCTATCTCGACTTTGCCGGTCTTTTCGGACGGTTGCCGGGCAACATTCAACCCTTCGTTCTTGGCGGCGCTGGCTTTGCGACCGTCACTAACAGCGGCGAGAACGACTACAACAACGGCCGATACTCGAACACGTTCAGCGGTGCGACGGTGACGAACTTTGCTTGGACGGCTGGCGCGGGCGTCGGAGTGCCGATTTCGCCCCGCCTCACACTCGACGTCACGTATCGCTATCTTGACCTTGGTCAGCGTTTCGTTGGTCAGTTGCTGACTTCACCGTCAGGCCCCCCAGAGTTCTTGACGTACGACAGAGCCAATCTCCAGGTCCACACCATCATGGTCGGGCTGCGTTTTGAGCTTTAGACCACAATGAAAGTCCGGGCCCACTCACCCGGCCGAGGTGCCGGCCGGGCTCTCGGTCCTTCCGCGGCCCTCAGCGTCGGCCCCTTCGCTGTTCCTGATACATGTTCGCCAGTCTAGCGATCAGGAAGGCCACGTACATGACACCAAGCACCTGCTCAATGACGATCAGGCTGCGGGCTTGGTGCGTTGTCGGTGTGATTTCTCCGAACCCGGTCGAGGTCAGGACCGTGAACGAAAAATACATCAACGCAGACCAATCGAGGTTGCCATCCGGTTCGTTCGTTGAGTGAACGTGAAATGCTTGCGGCTGGTTGACTTGCAGCAGCGAAAAGAGGGTCGCAAACACGACCGCGATTAGTACGTAGGCCGACACTGCCGCAAAGACCTTGTCAGCTGTGATCGGCCGGGAATTCATGATGTAGGCCAGCAACGCGACAACCGCGAGCGCCGTGAATGCAGCGGTCGCTCCGTAGGCGAGAGGGCTAGACCAGCGTAAACCGACCTCCATCTCAACTAGCGCCTCGGCTCCCGCCATGACCAGCAATAACACCGCCCCTGGCCAAAACATCTGCGGTCGAAACGGACACAAGGTGAGTACAACCAGAGCCACCGCAGCCATACCGATGAACGCAATGCTGACAGCAGTGCCTGCGAGAGCGGGGTCGGCAAGGATAAAGATGAGGAGCGCCAGCAACAGCGCACCGCATCGATTCCGGCGGAGGTGAACAAGTCGCCGGAGAGTGTTTCTTGATCGCACAGCGAAGCTTTCGACTTTCTCGTATCGATACTTTCCCTACCAGCGTCGGCGCTCATTGCAAGAGTCCCGCAAAACGAAACGCCCGGGCCAGTCGCCCGGCCGCGATGCCCCGCCCCGTCGCGCGCCGCTCAGCATCCGAGAGATTGGCCCCACCGACAGCAGGGTGGGTGCGGCCCGCCCCGTGGGGTGTGGGTTTCGGGGCGGGCCTGGAGCCGCAAAGCGTTGTCTGGGGAACGACGCTGGGATCGGCCAGCTCCTGAGTATGTCTCGTCCATTTCTGTCTGATCGACGTTGACCTGTATCAACTCGCTCAGCGTCGCGCCCGGTGCTACGGTCTCCGCGTCGCCCGAAATTCCCTTTCCCGGCGACAGGTCAGAGTAACGCGGGTGGCGCCCGTCGGACCACAAGCCGGCGGGCGTCATTCGGGCGACCTGAGGTTTACGGCCGCAGGCTTACCGCGCACCACTTCAACTTCGTAGCTGACTTTTTGGCCGTCCATTAGACCGTTGAGCCCGGCTTGGCGGACATCGTTCATGTGGACGAAGACGTCCTTGCCACCATCGTCCGGCTGAATGAACCCGTAGCCCTTGGTCAGGTTGAACCACTTCACGGTGCCTGTATCCATGTTCGTCTTTCCGGGTCGAGCGCGAGAGTGCGCGGCGCCAGTGTAGCGGTTTGGGCTTGTGCCTGTAGCCGGTTGTTAGCGCTTCGGCGTCAGGATCTCGGTACCGACGCCTTGCTTGCCGGCGACTGTCCAAGACCCACGAAGTGAGCCGTCTGGCTGGAGTTCGTACACGACGAGGCCGTAATCTGAGCCGAGTTTGTAGAATGCGGCGAAGGCCTTGTTCGCGAGCATGCAGACGCCTTCGGACATAGTGCCGCCGGTCTGCCACTTGATCCGGCAGGACGATCCGCTTGGCGTGATCTGAACGGTCCCGCCATAGGGCGAGCCGTCGAAGTTTTTGCCCGCAACGTTGTAGGTACCGCTTACGCTTTGCGCCGACGCGGCACCAACAGCGCCCATCGCTAAAGCAATAACGAGTCCCCAAATGCGCATCGGATGGTCTTTCCCCAATGTGTGATGGTGGCAAGCGCCCATCCTAACCGCCCCGTGGGCGCGAAATGAAGCCCGGCCGCTGGTGTTGCCGGCCGGGCTCGATGTTCGCGGCGCCGCGTGGTGTCAGAACCGCTCGCTGGTCCGCCGGCAGAGTTGCAGGCCTGCCGCGATGAGCGACACCCGCGCCTCGTCGGTGCAGTCGTCGATTGCTTCAACGTTGGTGAAGATCCCCTCTATACCGTAGATGGTGGCCCGAATGTCTCCGTCGGTCGGGCGTGCCGGCCTCGGGTTCTGGCCCGCGCTCTCGCAGTTGATGGTGATCGGGTGGGTCACGTCGTCACCTCCGGGGTCGCCCGCCCTATTTCGAGCGGGAGGTCCCAGTCGACGTTCTCGAGCGCGCTCCGGACGTTGCGGACCAACTCGATCACAGGCCCCTCGCCGAGCACCAGCTCGGGATTCAACATGCGATGGACCAGCAGATCGAGGGCGACATTCAGCATGACGATGGCGCCACGAACTGTCCGCGGATGGTGGTTGGCAAGGCGGGCGAGAGCACGCCGGAATTCCTCGACCTGCTTGTCTGCGTTGTCCGGCCGCATGACGTCGTGGGCGCCAAACTTGTTGACTTCGTCGCCCTGCGCCCAGACCAGCATGGCCTCGGCCCTCGCGCGCATGCAGGCGGTGGCAGTGCCGAGTACGACGGAATCGTCGATCGTCGGGTAGCGCTCAGGCGCGATGCTGGCGGGGATAGTAGGAGCGCTCATGCGCCCCTCCCGACGAACCGGCGGCGGTCGGCGCCGTGGGCGATTTGCCACCGTGGCGACAGCGGTTCTATTTCCTTGCCCCAGAATGCGACCGTATCGGCATGCGTGCCGACCTCGCCGGACACGTCCCACATTTGGCACACCATGGCGCGGACCTTCTCGAGCGGCGTGAGGCTGGGATCGACGACTTTGTTGACGGGGTTCGCAGCGATCTCGCGCTCGACGAAGAGCACCAGCATTTCCGCCATCGTGGCCAGCCGGCGCGCCGTGTCGCGCATATCTAACGCCGTGGTCAGCAGCCTCGGCCCGGCTGTGGGCGCCATGACGTGCGCCGCACGGTGCGCGGCCCGGCGGCGGGCGGCAGGCGTAAGGGCATCACCCATGGCGCCCTCCCGTCTGAGCCGTCCACGCCGTCACGGCCTGATCGGCGCGCCACGATTGGACGGCCTGCAGGATCTCCCCCGCCAGCCGCTCGGCTGCGTCGGGGGCCAGCCACAGGCTCGCTCCCATGTACGCCGGCCGCGTCATGTCGCTGGTCACATGCAGACCGATGCGGCCGCGGCGCCGATCTGTCTCGATCAGCGTGCGCAGGTCTTCGCTCTGCGACGCTGCGCCGACGGATGGTGTAGATTGACAAGCAGCCATAGTCCGATGCCCTCCAAGCATTCGGGTTGCGGTTAGAGCCGGGCGGAAGTTGGTACCTTCCGTTCGGCTCGCTGTTTCTGTATAACAGCGACATGGCAAGGTCAATAACTGTTACACAAAAACCTAGACGGCCGGGGCGTCCCTCTACCGGTGTCACCCCACTCATGGCTTTTCGGCCCCCGCTACCACTGCGAGCCAAGATTGAGGCCTATGCCAAGAGCAGCGAGGTTTCCGTATCGGAGGCTTTGCGCCGCCTAGTAGAGGCAAGCCTGCCCCCACACGCCGGCGCGGCCGCGCCATCGGCGCCAGCCCCCAAAGCGCCGCCGCTGGCCAAGCTGCACGCTGCAGCCGCACGGGGCGGGCTGCTCCGGGTGATCGCCCCCGGTGGACAGCTCACGTCATGGGGCGCGTTGCTGGCATCCGTGACACCCGGCGGCAAGCCGCTCGCCGACTGCACGCGGGCCGAGGTCGACGATGTCGTCGCGTATCTCGACGGTCTGCTCGCCGCGCTGCGCACGCATGCGCTTACGGCTGCGCCGGTCTACGGCGGGGCCAAGGGCAAGGCCAAGCGGTGAAGCCTTTCGCGTCGGAGGCGGAATGCGGCGACATGCTTCAGCAGCTGGCGCAAGAGCTGGCTGACCCGGAGCGTCAGTCGGAGGCGGGTCCCCCCAGCAGGCTCGCGACGGGTTGAGATACAGAAGCGCATTCGAGAGATTGCTGGCCTAGTCACGCGACTCGAAGCCCGCCGAAATGTGCAAAGCCCCTGGACGGGCTACCGCTCTCTCAGCAGTGGACCCACCGCGCGCATCATTTCGGGGTCATCTCTCGGGGGCGTACATGTAGTTTCGTTCGATGTAGTCGTGGAGCGCCTGCACTCCCTCAGGGCCACTCTCCGCAGCCTGCTTGCCCGACCTGTAGTTCCCGGTCGCAAGCGATGCTCCCCGATTGAGGGAAGCCAGTTGAGAAGCAATCAACGCCCCTTGTCCGCCTGCCAACCGGTCCATGACAGCGATGAACAGCGTCATGGTCGCTGGTGGTTCGGCGCCGTGCGGCGCTGGGGTGGCGCCGGAGGCATAAATAATCGCGATTTGGAGGAAGCCGATCACGTAAGCGTCAGTGTAGATGTTACTGGGGACGCGCCCTTTGTTCTTCAACGGCGATAGCAACTTCTCAATTGCATCGACTACGGAACGCACCTGCCTCCGGGTGCGGAAGTATCTGAGCACGCTCGCCACCCTTGACCTTCACACCTGCCGGCCGACGCAGTAGCGTACTTGCGGCTCCTGAGGCAACCGCCGGAACCTCTTTCTTGGGCGCATCACGCGGAGGTGGCTGCTCTCCCTGCCGAGCAAGCCGACGCACTTCTCCACGAAGCCGATTAGGTCGGCCCCGCGCCCAGATGGGCGCCGGGACCTGGCCATGCCCCCTGGGATTGGGGACCCGCAGTTGGCATGGTTGCCGGGAGCATAACCCGACCCAGGCACGGATGCCCATATCTCGCCGTACAGCGCGATTCGGCCTCGGGTGGCCCGCCGGGAGGGGCGAGCGGCGGCGCGCCCCGGCAGGCCCAATTGACAGCCTCGCGCGTGCCCCGGCAGATTACGGGCGGGGTGGTGTAGCAGAAGCGTTTTCCTATCGTGGGAGCGGCGTCACCACGATTGGAGGCTTCGATGGTAACCAAAATCGGCAAATCGTTCGGGACGGACACGCTGTCGGGCAGCGACTTCGATGATCTCCTCATCGCGATGGGCGCCAAGACGACGCTGATCGGCGGCCTCGGCAACGACGTTATGTTCGGCGGTAGCGCGAACGACATCTTTATCGGCGGCAAGGGCTCCGACTACATGAACGGTGGCGGTGGCATGGACACCGTCGACTACTCGGCATCTGGCGCACCCGTGACGGTCAATCTGGCGACAGGCAAGGGATCCGGTGGCGATGCTCAAGGCGACACCCTGATCTCGATCGAGAAGGTGATCGGCTCGGCCTACGACGACACCTTCATCGGCAGCAAAGGGAACGACTCGTTCACGGGCGGCGCCGGCAATGACAAGTTCGTCATGTCGGCGGGCGACGACACAATCACCGACTTCACGCCGGTCAACTACACACTGATCGACTTCAATGACCGGCCTCAATCGAGCCTGGCTCCCGTGCCGAGCGGATACGGTGGTCTCAATTGGTCAAATGTGTCCACGAACGGACCTCAATACTCATCTTATCCAAATACGGGCTATGCGAACGACGGACTAGGAACCGCCGTAGCTTATAACGGTAGTGGAAACGAAGGAACGATCACCACGGCTGGAGCGGATTTCAGTCTCAAATCCGCCTACATGGCGGCAGCCTGGAACGACAACCTTCAGGTCACCGTCCAGGGATGGGACGACGGCGTATTGAAGGTGACTCAGATTTTTGCACTCGGGGTCAATCGCACATTGGTAAATTTCGTGGGCTTCGATAGCATCGACAAGGTGACGTTCGTCGGGACGGGGGGCACACAACATGCAGGCTTCACTGGTGGAAGTGGATCGCAGGTCGTTTGGGACGACATCAGGCTGGCTTTCGACAACGCTCCTGGCGACCGGATCGACGTGCCCGACGGCACAGACGTTGCCGCTCTGGTCGCATCGGCGGTGACGGACGGCCTAGGCGGCAGTTTGGTCATCCATTCGCAGGGCACCATCCACCTCGTCGGCGTGCAGCCGCAGGACGTGAAGGCCGACTGGTTCGTCTAGGCGCTCGCCACCCCCGGAAATTTCCGGGGGTGGCGTCATTTAGGGCGCAACGTGTAGCCGTGGGCGGTCAGGCAGCGCCGGTAGAAATCCCTGGCATTGAGGGACGCGGCGATGCCCGCGCCAAAGGAAGCGGCGCTCATCCGCGCATCGCGTTCGCACTCATAACTGTCTTTCTGAAAGTCGCTCTGCGTCGCGCCGGCCCTTTCCCACACGTCGGGCCCCGCACAGGCTGCCACCAGCAGGCCGGCCGCCACTGCGACGGCAGCAGGTCGCCGCCATCGGCGCGACGGCGCCGCCTCGATCATGCCGTCTCGCGCCATCCTGCGGAGAAGCGAGCGGAACGAGTCACCCGGCCAGCCGGCGGCCTTGCGGAGTTCATCGTTGGTCGCCGGACCTTCGGCGAGGCGATCGAGCACAATGATCGCCCGGCACACGTCCCGAGCAGCGATGGCGACCAGCTCGGCGCGATCGATCATGCGGCCGGCGATCCGTCCGGCAGCAGCATCGCCATCGCCTCGGCGAGCCGCTCCACGGCCTGCACTAGGTGCGGATCGGCCTGCCGACCGGCGCGAACGTGAAGATTGCGCTGCGAGCTTCCTCGACGATCTGGCGGGCCCGTTCTGTTGTCTTGTCGTCCATGCTCAGCCCCATAGCGTTGCAGTCGGAACGAGATTGGAACCCCATGACACGCCCACCAGGATGAACGTGCGCGGGTTAGCCCAGCTGTAACGCGGGCATCCAGCAATCGCGATGCGCTGGCCGAGATAGCCGGCAAGCGTGAATGGGTCCTCATAGATCGGGATGTCCCAGCGCTCCAACGGCGTGGCGAGCAATGTCTGTTGCCGCGTCGCCTCGGTCTGTGCATCGGAGCCTGACCAATAGCCGGAATAGAGCCGCTTCTCAAATGAAGTCGGATACTTGGCCTGAGTGGTCGAGGTTTCCTCGTACTTCCACTGAGCATCTTGTGAGTAGAGCTGGAAATTCGCGTCCGTCGCGCTCGGCGCCTAGCTGCGATCCATGATCGAGTAGTTGCGCTGATAGGACAGCGACGTCTTCCAGCGCGGCGGCCGGACGCTCTCCGTCATCGTCGGGTTTCCGGTCTGATCGCCAAAGGTGTACGTCTTCACCGGCGACGATCCGACAGTCGTCAGGTAACCGAGGATCAGCGCGCCGGTCAGATCCACAAACCAGTAGCCAAGACAGCCGGCCATGACCTCGTTGAGCGCGTCGGCCTTCGAGATTTCCTTGTCCCAATAGAAGCCGCATGTCGCGGTCTGCGCCGTGTTGAGCGCCGTCAATGCCGTGCCGTCGACCTGGCTGGTGGAGAGAACGCCCGTGCCGGCGCGCGTGACGATGCGCTTGGCAATGTCGCCGCGCTTCAGGTATGGCGTGCCGCCGTTCGTGTCTCCGGTATAATCGGCGGTGATTGGCAGCGTCGGCGAACTGCCGAGGCGCATGAAGCCCTCGGAGAAACAGACATCGTAGGCTCCAGGGGCAGGCGCGGAGCCCGCGAGCGCGGCATAGTTGGCGCGGTTGGTGCCGAAGCTCAGCGAGTTTCCGCCCTCGCGAACATCCGCAACGGTGTAGAGCGCCGAGTCAGAGAGTTGATAAATCAACGTCGATGCATTGATGAGCTTCGCCGGGACGTTGAAGACTTGCCCGATGGCGTAGGGCTTGATCTGGCCCGTCAGATTGGCGTCACCGGCAGAGCCGCCCGCGCCCGTGTAGCGGTTCTCGTGCAGCAGTGACGCTTCCAGGATGCGCCCGAGATCCCGCAGCACGAACTCTTTGACGTCGTGACCATAGCGCAAGCCCGAGGTGGTCAACTGCGCCACGGTCGAGAAGGTCGACAGGTCGGCGCCCGGCGTGCCGCGCCGAAGCTGCAGGATGCCGCCGTCTGTCACATAGGTCGCATACGTGTCGATCACGCCAGTCGGATCGTGATGGCGCCGAAAGAGGCGCGCGGATTAAGCGCAGGATCGACGCCGTCGAATAGCGATGTCTGAAACGTCGGAAGCGTGCCCAACGCTGGCGGCACATAGGTACTAGCCGGCGTGTCGCCGCTGCTGGTCGAGCGCCCAAGCGTCGTGCCTAACGGTATCCAGGACGTCGGCGTCGCCGGCTCGCTGAAGCGAACGTAATACTCGTACTCGGCGGCAGTTGGCATCATCGCCCATCCTTATGAAGTCGCAACTCTTTCGACGTGAACAGCACCCCGCCGCTTTCCGTCATGACTTCGTGCACCAAGCCAACGCGTGTCGCTTCGAGCGCCGAGAAGAGCGACGAGCGGCGTGTCCATTCGCGAGCTGTAGCAAGCGGCTTGCCTGCGCGGAGCGCGTAGATGGCGGCGTGTCGGTCGGCGCTGAGTTCCAACGCTTTAACCAGGGCTCGGCCGTTGCTCGCGTTCATGTGCTTGGCGTGCAGGAACGACTCGTGCAGCAACATCGACGCCCTGGCACTCATCCGTCGGATGTCGCCAGCCATGGCGATCAGCGATGCAGCGGAGTGTGCCTTGACCGCAATATCAACCTCGACCCTGCGGGGATGCGCCAGGAGGGCAGCGTAGATCCGTTCGCCGGCGTAGGCGTTGCCGCCGTTGGAGTCGATCCGCAAGACGATCGTGCAATCTCGCGCGGCAGCGATCTTCGGAAGCAAAACCTTTGCCGACCGTTCGCTAACCTGGCCCGTGAGCTCAAGGCGGACCACGCTAGCGCCATCCGGGCGTCCGTCATCACCTGGTGCGGGTAGGTCGCGCCGAACGCCGAGTGCGCCGAGCGTGACGGCGGAGTGCCATTTCGCGGCTTCGTTGGCCAGGGTGCGCCGCGGCGAGCTGCCCTCCCAGAACGCTGCGGCGCCTTCACGATGGACAAGGTGCGCGGCCTTCACCGTCGCGACGCCCTGCCGGGCCCGCATATCGAGGCGGGCGCCCAGGTCGCCAGCGAGGCAGTCGAGCAGAGCCTCGCGAGGCATGGACTCTTCGGGGATCGCGAAGGCGATGGCCGCATTTTTGCCTTTGGCGACGACGAAGACTTCGGCACCGGCGAGTGGGCGACCCCGATGGTGTATTCGAGTAGTGGGTGAACACATGGCGCAGCGCGCATCGACACCGGAAAGCGGCGCCACGCCCAGGATTGCCGCGGCCAGCGAGATCAATGGCGGCCTCCGGGACGAAAAGTTCCGCCATTTCGTCTGGAGACCGGCGCAGCCAGGGGGACGGCGCGCACGACCGGGCCGCGGTCGTCCATGTTCACAAAAGCCCCTTCAGCAGATCTTCGAGAGCGTCGAGGTCTTGGAGCCGGATCGGCGGCGCGTCGACGCCGTGCAGCCGCGCCGCGTCGGCCATTTCATTGAGCTCGGCCAATATCTCCTCAAGGCTCTCGGCCGCGGCGACTGCCTTTTCGGCTGCCTGCTTTCGCATGGACTTCAACGCGTCCTCGACGGCGAGGCTATGGCGCTGACGATGCGGCACCAGCTCGCGCCGGCAGGCCCGCAAGGCGGCGTCGTTCGCCTCCATCTCCGCCGATACCGTCTTGATAGCCGAGTCGGTCTGGCGCTCGTTCGCGGCGCTCGCCCCGACACGTAGGTCGACCATCCGCTGACGGAGTTCGGCCGCCCTGTTGCGGAGTTCTGAGAGGCGCGCCTCAAGCACCTGATGCGCGGCGGGGCGGCGCACCTGGCCGGCGAGGCGGTGGGCCTCCGATGTCTCGGGCTCGGCATGGGTCATCGGCTGGACGGTCTTCTTCGCCAGAAGGCGAGCGGGATTGATGTTCATAGTGGCGATGATGCCGAGTCCGATGTATCGGCGGCGTGACGCGTTACGAAGGTCAGCAGCGCGGCAGCAATCTCTTCGCGATCGAGTTCCCGTGCCGCTGGCAAGAGGCCTTCCGCGATGAGCCAGTCGACGACGTCCGTACTGACCGGCAGGCGCACCACAACCTCGCCGTCCAAGGCGCGACGTCGAAAGCGAGCCTGGCGCTCGGCGGCGGCGGCCCGGCGGGCGGCGGGGGCGGTCACCGGGCCCCCGGGGGGACGCGAGCATCCCTACGGCCACGGACGCCTAAACCGCGCGGGCCGCCATTTTTTTGCTCGGGCGAATTGAGTTTCCAGAAAATCTTGGCGCAAGAGCACGCAAAGCGCCGCGCTGCCTGCATTTTAGGCCGTTGCACCCCGCAGCCTGGCAACCAACCCAATCGGAACCGCAGAATCCCGCAAAACGCACGCCTGCTTGAAACAAATTGCCTCAGGACATCGATTCCAGAGAGTCGCGATTTGGCGCAATAACGTCCGTGGTAACTGCCCTTTGGAGGAAAAAAACCTCGAGATTCGGCGATTTTTTGGTGGTTGCCACCTCTGGGGATCCAGTGAGCGGAGAAAATCTCTACGTGGCGTCCCGCGCGGTTCCCGCGTCCACAAGCTCCAGATTCCGAAAGGCCCCCCCCCTCCGGGTCGGGTAATTTTCTTGCGCAACTGGTCGCGAGGTCGGGGGTGCCCTCGGGCGGCAGGATCAGGACCCGGCTGCCCCTAGGCGCCACGCCAATCAGCTCGCGTGCCCTGTCGCGGGCGTCGGGGCTGTCGAGCAGGATGACGAGCGGCCCGGTCATTGGTCGCCCTCAGGCTCACAGGTGCGCCAGACACCGGGCGCCCATGCAGCGACACAGCCGGCCGGCATGACCAGCACCAGGGCGCCGCCCTCGACGCGGATGGCAGCGGCCTCCACGGTCTTCACCGTGTTGTCCGACAGCGTCACCAGCCAGCGCTTCGGCATGGTGGCGGGCGTGAAAGCGAAGCCGGGCTGGTCGGTCATCGAACCGGCCTCGACCACGGACGACTCGGATGACATCCGACAAGACCGACAAATCCGACATATGTCGGACGTGTCGGACGTGTCGGACTGATCCGACAAATCCGACAGACACGACACACCCCTTTAGGGGGTGTCGGATGTCGGATGTCGGATGTCGGGTCTTTGCGAGTGGGCATGGGGTGGGCCCTCACTTCTTCGCGCTGGGGAGCCAGACCATCGGCTTGCCTGCCAAGTCGCCGGCGATCAGCACTTCCTCCTCGATCGCCTTCCTGAGCAGTCGCCGGAAAGCCGCGCCCTTACTGTCGGCGTTGTCGAGGTCGGCGCGCTTGCCGTAGTAGACCGCGCGCACGGCCTCGATATCGACCGCCCTGACCTTTGGGCCATTGTTGGGTAGGCACTCCTCGGCACCTTTCTCAGAGAGGGCAATTCCGACGCTGGTCATGAACGCACGCAGAGAAGCGGGAATGCGGGTTGCCGTCTTCTTCGTCGCGCCCTTGGGAGTGGCAACGGCAGCCTCATCATCGCTATCCGTGCGCTCGATCCTGTCGACGATCAGCGTGGTCGCCTCTTTGTTGAGGGCTTTGTCGAAGCCCATATTGACGGAGCGGAAGTGCACGGCGAACGACACGCCATCCTCGATATCCTTGGCCTCCTCCAGCGTGAGTGTGCTCTCGGTACTGTCGACCTTCTGAACCCGAAGGCTGGCAACCATCGCGCCCGGCAGCGAGCTATGCCCGCGCATGCGGTCCCCGGTGTGTGGCTCGTGGTGCACCGCTAGAGTCAGGCACTGGTGGTGTTCGGACAGCGCCTCCGCATTGTTGATGAAGTTCTGCATGCCCTCGGCGTTCTCATTCTCGCCACCGAGCATGCGCGCCAGAGTGTCCAAGATAACCAGGCCCGGGACGACGTCGCCGAGCGCCTCGGCAATGGTCTGAACGAGCTTAGGCAGATCTCCCTTCTCGACGCCCAGATTCGGTCGGGCCGGCACTAGAACAATCGGCGTCTGGTCTGGTATCGCCCCGTGCTTGCGGTACGCGGCAATCCGCTTGCGCATCGCCTTCGCGCCTTCTCCGGCCACGATGACGACGGGAGCCTTACTGGTGGCCATGCCCGCCCAAGACTTCCCAGCCGCGACGGCGATCGCGATATCGAGCGCGATGAAGCTCTTCTTCGACTTGGGCTTTCCGTAGATGACCGCGAGGCCCTCGGCCGGAAGCAGGCCTGCTACGACCCATCTTTCGTCGTTAGGGTCGTAAGTGATCTGGGACAGGTGCAGGAACGGGTACGGCGACCCGGTCGCATGATCGGCGCCGTTCGGCTTCGGCGGAATGTAGCGCACCGTGGCTCCGATCAGCGTTTCGACGCTGGGCGCCGCGTAGCGGGGGGGCGACTGATCGGTCATGTAGCGTCATTCCAATCGTTCCTGACGCTTGGCGCTGCCATGCGCACCTCGCGGCCGGTGTGATGCCAAAGTTCGGCGCATGCCGCGGCGCCCTTGCGGCCGGCAGCGTCCGCGTCAACCAGCAGCATCAGGCGCTGGATGCCGGCCAGAGGGCCGAGGGTGCCGAGATTGCCGGCGGTTAGTGCCGCCCATGCCGGACGCACCATGTGGCCGGCTCGGTGCTGAGCGGTCATCGCGGCGAGGCAGGTTTCCAGGCCTTCGCCGAGTGTGAGCTCGTAGGTTACCTCGGCATCGTGGACGAGCCGGCAGACGCCTCCGCTGGGCTTGCCGCCGCGCATGAACTTGCGCCACAGCTTCTCAGTTCCGTCAGACGAGAGCGCCGTGATTTGCGCGCCCAAAATGATGGACGCGTCGCGCCATGCGGAGATGACGCTCAGGATGCTGGGCGGGAAGCGGTCTGAGCCAGGCAGAAAGCGGACGGCCTCTTCGTCCAGAAGGTCCGGCTCAAGATCTCGAATGTCGCGCAACCAGCGCGCGCCGAGATTGCCCTTCAGCGGCTTTGACCTGTCGATCGTGCGGGCGATCTTCTGCAGCGTCTCGGCGTCGGGAAGCTCGACGCCGTCGATGGTCTGTGCCGACGGCTTGGCAGGCCTCGGCCGTGGTGCCGGTCGATCGTGCCGGCGACGATGGTCGCGACCATCGTCGAGCAGGCCGCGGCGGCGCAGCTCGGCGAGAATGTCGAGTCGGTCGCAGCCCGCAAAGCACGTCACAAGCAGCTTGCCGTCGTCGCCATCCTTCAAGGAAAGGCTGGGGTCGCTGTCGTCATGGGAGACGCACTTCACGAGGAAGTTGATGCCGGTCGACTTCCGGCAGCCGAGGGCGCGGGCGATGTCGGCGGCGACCGTCATCTAGTCGGCCTCGACATTGATGCCGGCGGCCTGGAATTCGACGACCGCGCGCTCGCGCTGGAGGCGGAGGCGGTCGGCGAGGCGCTGGAGGGGAAGGCGAAGTGGCTGCCAGGTGTCTCGGTGATCGGCGACGTCGTCGGTGTTGCGCTCGGTCGGCGCGTAGTTGTAAGAAGGGGTCACGTGAAGTCTTCCTTGGTCGGCGGATGGAAACGAGAAGGCCCGGCGGTTGTGGTGACCGTTCCGGGCCTTCAGCTTTTGGCTTTGCTGTCCACGCTCTGATGGACGTGGACAGCGACGGGCTCGGCCGGCTGGTCGGTGAGGTCGAGCTGCTGCGGGTCGCTGGCGGGCTTGGGCTTTGCCACGATCGGTGGGCGCGGCATGGTCAGCGGCGCGTACGACAGCAGCGCCAATTGCAGCAGGCGACGCGAGGGGCGGGGATGTGGGCGCATGGGGCCTAGACCTCATCCGAGGTCGAACTGCGCAGCTTGCCGAGACGACCGACGGCGTACTCGTCGAGGCCGGGCTCGGGATAGATCGGATAGGGACCGTCCTTGTAAAACGGCGGGCCGCCGCCGGTGACGGCCTTCTTTGCCAGCGTGCTACTGCTGAGCGAGATGCCGTACTTGCGCTTGAGGTATTCGCTGGCCGACGCGCGGCGATGCATCGCGGGACGCTCCCACTTCGATGCACCGATCGATACCTGACTCATCGGATGTCCCTTGCCGGGTTTCGCCGGGATGTTCCAGCTTGGGGCAAGGATGGACGGCGTTTCCGCCGCGGCGCGTATACGCTGCGATTCTTTGTTGAATTATTTACGTATACGGTCGTCGGGGCTCCGACTCCATAAGCGCACCGATGTCTTCACCATCGACTTGACCATCGACGAGTCCCACTTCTCGCCGGGCAGAGGGGGATTCCGGCGCAGGAAACTCATCACTCGGTTCTTGCATTCGGGACCGGTCACGTTTTCGTCGAGCGCAGCGCAAACGAAATGCGCCACGATTGACCAGTGCGACTTGCCATCTTTGTGCATCGGGGCACCGATCGCTCGCGCAAGCCGCTTCTCTCGCGCTGTCGCGTTCCTGAAGTGCACTACCAGCTCAAACATTAGGCCGGTGGTACGCAGACGCTCGTCAGGACGCCGGACGCCGATCAGATTCTCAATTGGTCGAGGCGGCAGCCATTGATGGTCCGTCGTCTCCAGAATTTCGCCGAGCACCCTTAACCATGTCGCTACGTTCTGGGCGAATGCGTGCCTGGTCGGCTCTGCGAGCGCGTCGGACGCATTCGCCCGTACGCGAATCTTGCTTTGGGCCATCGCGAGCCACAGCGGCCAGTTCATGACCTGCGGGCTTTTTGCCAGCGCCGCCGACAGCGCCTTGGCAGCTTTGGCGGCTTTCTGCATTTCACTTCGACCGAGTAGTTCAGCCTCGCGGATAGCGCGGCCGCCTCCGATATTGCGTCGAGTGCCCTCGCAGGCGCGCAGCACTTGCAATTGCAGCTGGAGGAATTCCATGGGTGCCGCTTCGGCACCGCGAACTGCGACAACGTCACGATAGATGACGCCCATTGCAGCCAGGGCGGCGCCATAACGCTGCACTAGGCCAGGGCCAAGACCCAAGCGACAATGCTCCGGATCAACGGCGATCTGACTCGCGTCGAAGATGTCATCGTCAACCGGTGGGCAGTCCGTGTTCCATCGCGAATCCGTCTTCGGTATTCGCATCGGTCTCCCGATAGGGTCGATAGACCAGTAGGCACTAACTGGCCGAAACGGCTCCGGCTTGGCCGACGTCGTTGCGCCCGCCCTATTGCGCAGCATGTCGGCGATCCAGCGTCACGACGTTAGCTGGCGGCGGGTCGATGATGCTGCGCACCAGCGCGTCGAGCCGTTCGAGCGCGTCGCGCTTCTCGGCGGCATATTCGTGCACATCGTAAACACCACGAACGCCGGGTATCGCGTGCCCCAACACGCGCTCGGCGATGTCGGGGTCAACCTTGGCGCGCGACATGAGAGAGCGAGCCGTGCGCCTCAGATCATGCAGGCGCCACCCTGCCATGGGCGGCAATCCCGCCTTCTTGCGCTGTTCGGCCAGCACCTTGTCGAGCCTCGCCTTCGCTTTGCTAAAGCCCGAGAAGGGCGTTTCCCCGTGGTTCGTGGAGAAGACATAGTCACCGGCTTCCCCGCGCTCGCCGAGCAGCGCGGCAATCGTGGGAGTGATCGGCACCGCGTGATCAACCTTCGTCTTCGTCCGCTCGGCCGGCACGACGGCGACGTCGTCCTTGATCTCGGATCGCTGCAGGCGCGCTATTTCGTCCAGTCGAGCGGCTGACAATAGAAGCGCCCGCACCAGCCGGGGATAGGGCTCGGGCGTGCAGCTATCGAGGGCCGCCCACAGAGAGCGGACCTCATCTTCGGCCAAGATGCGCTTGCGAGTGAGCTCCTTCAATGAAGTCTTGGCCATTCGCTTCACGATCGGCGAGACGAACTCCTCGTCGCGGGTGGCGTACCAGTTGAACGCTGACCGCAGGACGCCCAGCACCTTGTCAGAGACCCGCCGGGACTTGCCATCCTGCGACCGGTCCGACGGCTGAACGGCAATCTCGTCGAGCAGCGTCACGACCTCGCCGCGCTTCAATTCGCGAATGCGTCGATCGCCGAGCTTTGGGCGGACGTAGCGGCGGAGTAGCGAAGCCATCTCGTCATGTGACCGCAAGCCTCTGGCTTTGACGTCCTTCTCGAGGAAATCGTCGAGGACATTGTCGACGCTGCGCGCGGCCAGGTTCTCGATCCGGCGAGCCTGGCGCTCGGGAAGAGGATCTTGCCGCTGGGCCACCTCGCCAGCCAGGATCTGCGCGGCCTTGCGCGCCGCATCGGGCGTCATACCGACGCCGAGGGCAATCCAGCGCCGCTTGCCATCTTTGCGGTACCGATAGCCGTAGGACAGCAGGCCTGACGGCAGGCGCCTCACCACGAAGCCCATGACCGAATCGTCGGCGATCATCTCGCCCGGTTTCAGCGCGTCGACCGCGCGCTTCGTGATGGGTTTTCTCATGTGGTCCCCAATAACCGAAGGTCCGTCGTGCACCCGTGGTGCACCCATCAGGGGGACATTTCAAGGAAATTCAGGGAAATGTGGGGAAAACCCATCCATAAGAAAAGGCCCAGAATTTGGGCCTTATAGTCGGGGAGGATGGTGCCGGGTGAGGGGATTGAACCCACGACCTTCGGTTTACAAAACCGCTGCTCTACCGCTGAGCTAACCCGGCAACTCTCTCAAATAGTGTGCCTTTTCCCTTTGCCTGCATTCTGGTCGGTGTCCTAGGTGCACTACAGGTGCACCGGAAAGGACGGTAACCAGGAAACAGGTAGGGTCGCGTTTACCCTACCTCCGCCACTTGCGGAAGGTCTCGATGGCAGCGCCCGCGCGGAAGTGCGCGACGGCTTGGCTCGTCTGGACCACGAACACCTCGAAGTTCTTGTCGAGGCGTTGCCTGGTGCCGGCGACAGGTCGGCACGAGTGGCAGAAGATCGACAGCAAGACCAAACGGCCCCATCACTTCGGGCCGTCGGCAAAGCCATTCGCCATTGCCGGCGTCCATGACCTAGCGGAACGCCACCGAATCATGGCTCACCCTCTCCAGCTTGCGGCTCGAGAACACTCCTATGGCGGAGCAGGACCACCAACCCCAGCAACACGCTCGAGTGATACGATCTCCATGGAGATCAGGCCCAACCCAAACCTCGTGCCCCAGCTTGGCCAGCGCCCCGGCGGACATTCTGCTGTTCCCTCGGGCGGCCAGCCGTGCCTCGCCCTTGCTCGGGCGATAAGCCATGCTTCCCTTCTGTCGGCGGCGTTCGGAGTGGCGTCGTGAGGGCCATGCCGATGCTATACGAGCCAGCCATGGCCGAATGCGCTGGTGAAGTCGATGCCGACGATCAGATCGTTGTAGTCGCGGTCGCCGCCGCCCCTGGTATCCTCCCATCCCCAGGTGTTCAGGCCATAGTTCCACAGGTGACCGACGGGCTGGCCGTTCACCGTCTCGTTGGCTTGTGCGAAGCCCGAGTAGGTATCGCCGTGGGTATTGTCGGTAAGCTGCATTGCGATCAGATCGCGCGCATTTACATGCTGCAGTTCCGTCTGCACGTAGTTGCCGTAGCCCGGCCCATTCAGGGAGGTGCCGCCCGTGGTCATCTCGTAGGCGCGAGCCGATATCGCTGCCTGATAGCCGGGGTCGCCTGGATGCAACCCGTCAATCGTTCCGTTGAGGTCGTCCACCCGGTAAAGCTTCAGCGTCAGGCTGTCCTGGCCGTCCTGCCGTATCCTGACGACTGCATTCTGGTCGTTCGATCCACCGGCCGTTTCAGCGATGGCGACAGGCCGCGCCACGCGCACGGCGCCGGCTCCCGAAACGAAGTCCGCAAAGCCGAACGGTGTGGTCAGGGTCGCTTGTGGCGTCACAGTCGATCGCGCGTCGATCGCGACGGACAAGCTCTCGCCGGCCGTCGCCGACACCGAAGCCAGCGCGCCTTGCGTCTGCATGTCGAACAGCCGCACGAGACCGGGGTCGAAGTCCGGCTGCAGCGATTGTTGGGCAAGCCGGCTCGACCACGCAAAGGCTTCCGACGGCAGACTGACCAGGGCCGTGGCGTCCGGTCCGACGACGACGTTCACGGCCGTGAGGGCGTCCGCGGTCGTCTGCACCAACAAGCTCTGGCTCGCGGCGCTCTTCCAGCCACCCGCGCCATCGGGATCCAGCACCGAAGGGCTCGACGAGAACGACATCTGCTGGTGGGCGATCGCCGTCAGCGCGCGGCCCAACAGGACCCCATCGGGCGTTCCAAGCCCGGTCGTGAGATCGTAACCGGGGCCCGCGGAATATCCGAAGCCGGTCGGTGTCACGGCTTCGAGCGGGTTCAGGCCGACAGCCGACGCCGTCGGCGTCATATACGGGCCGCCCAGGCTGAACGAGGAAGTGTTGATGCCGAGCGTCACGTCGTTGAACGCCGCCGGTGCGATCGCGGCGGCGACGTAGAGGAGATCGTTCATATAGCCCAGGTTCGGCAGCCCCTGGTCGTTGAAGACCGCATCGAGCTGCGAGACCAGGGACGCCCACATGGGCGCGGCCGCGCTGGTTCCGGCTCCGCTCGCCACGCCTGTCATGTCCGCAGTCGGCACGATGTATCTCTGATTCCCTCCGGCGAGGGCGGCGACGTCGGGCACGCCACGCCCGGCCAGCGCGCTCGGACCTGAGGTCGCAAGGTTCAAGCCGAAGTCGGTCTGGTACGACGGTTGCGGCTGACTGGGATCGACGCCGCCAGCGGCGGCGAAATTCTGATTGTAGCCTCCGCCATTGTCGTTCTTGTCGACGATCCGATTCGCGACGACGAAATACTGATTCCACACGGTCTCGATCAACCGTGCGACAGGGCTGTCGGCGGAAGCCGAGGTCGGAAGGACCGTCAAACCGCCAGCGACGAGTTGCCAGATCGTCGCCGGGTCGCCTGCGGTCGCCGCTGCCGCGATGCTCGCCAACGTCGGATCCAGGGTCGCAGTCGCGAGGCTGCTCAACGAGGTTCCGCCGGCGACGATTGTGTATGGGCTGGCGTGCACGACATCGACGTTGACGAGTCCGTTGCCGAACTGGTCGCCGGAACCGCCGTCACCGACCGCGTTGATCACCGTAATGTTGCGCAGCACCGCGTCAACGAAGAGCTCTGCGACGGCAAGATAGAAGGGCGATTCCGCGCCGGGTGCTCCAGGTGCGAGGTGGGGGTAGCTCCGGTAGGACGAGCTGACGACGGACGGGTTGTTCGCGACATCCCAGAAGGCGGCCTGGTAGGCAGTGTAGACGTTGGATGTGGCGTCCACGGGACTGCCGGACCCCGATCCCGCATAGAGAATGACGGGCGACGTGGGCGTCGCGGTCGTCACGATGCCTACGTCGAGCGAACGTTCGCCGCTCACGGCGATGCTGGCGCCGCCGGGAGCGACGTCGATGTAGCTGCCGGTCGCGTCTATGCCGACGAGCTGCCGATAGGTGTCCGCGAGGGTTTGGAAAGTCGATGAATTGACGAGCGTGCCCTGGTTGGGTTCGAGCAGGCCGATCGCGCCAGTCTGGACGGTCGTCCACCATGCGGGCGTCGAGGTCGAATTGAATGGATAATCGTAGATGCCCGCAAGATCGCTCGGATATGCCAGACCTGATTGCGATGCCGCATTGCCTGGACTTTGCGGGCCCTGCGGCAAGAGGGTGACGGCGCCTCCGCCGGGATTGGCGAGCACGCTGTCGAACATCGACGTGTCGAACATCACGCCCTTGACGCCATCGGACGCCAGCGACTCAGGCAGGCCGAGGTCGCCGTTCCAGAACTTCAACGAGCCGCTACGCAGCAGCTGTGCGCCCGGCCCGAAGAGCGTGGTGAAATTGTCCTGGTTCACCTGCACCCAGATCGTTCGCGACTCGGCCGAGGAGACATAGCCGTTGACCGGAGAGATCTGATCGACGGTCTGTATGCCCAGGGCAGCCAGCTCGCTCAACGCATCTGCATACTTCCGAGGGTCGGCTCCGTAGGTGGCCGCCAGTGTCTCCGGAGTCAGGACGGCAAGCTGTTGCTGTCGCGAGGCCCAGTCCGCATTCAACAGAGCCGACGGGTCGCTTGCGCGCTCCAGCACCAAGGCGACATTGAACGTGAACGAGGGAACCGGCGTGCCGTGGACGGGCAGCGAGCCATTGCCGAGATAGCTCGTCAGGTCGAGGAAGGTCGAGTTGGGGAGATCGAGATAGGTCGGTGAGATCGGCTGCGCCAAGATCCTTCATCCTCATCACAAAGCATTGGCTCTCCAGCCCTCGGGCAGGCATTGATCCCGCGAGCTGTTGAACGGGCTGGACCATCGTCCGCCAGATTACGTTGACACGGCGAATGCGCAAGCAACTGGCGACGTCGGATTTCCGCAACACGCCGAGCACGTGCTTCGTTGTGCGTGCACTGATCGCTCGCTACGATCGTGGTCCATGACGCGGCGAAACCAGCCGCAGACCGAGCCGCAGGAGGCGATGCTCTGACGGCCTTGCCCCGATCGACGTTCCTGGATGCGTTCGCCAACCAGCTGGCGACGCCGGGGCAATTCGCGACGCTCGCCGCCTCGACCAGCCTGACGACCGCGCAGGAGGTGCTCGGCGAGCTCTACGCCTACGAGGGAACGCCGGCTTCCGTGCAGGAGGCGGGCTCCGACTACAAGGTGACCATCGGGTTGATGCTCGAAAGGGCGAACGATCCGACGGCGCTCCTCGCGAGCGACTGGGCCACCCGCCAATCGGCGCTCGCCGATCAGCAGGCCATTTGGAATGCCTACGGAGCGGACCCGGGGACCTACGCCTCGGCCGGAACTCTCTTGACGAACCTGCTCGGCGCCGACGCCCTGGCTGAGCCGGTGGAGCTCGGCTACGTGTCGTCGGCAGCCGATCGCATGATCTGGCTGACGCTCGATGCCAGCCAGTTCGCCGCGCTGTTCGGCACCGACCTGCTCATTGTCGACTACCAGGTGCCCGCCGGTCCTTCGTCGGTGGCCGCGTGGGCAGGCCAACTCGCGCTGGCAGCCAGCGTCCCGGTACCCGTGGTGGGGCTGTGGGTCGAGCAGAGTGCGTCGATCCCCAACCCGGCGGTCTTCGTCACCCGGGGGGTCAGCTTGCCTGCGGGGCCACTCGGCGTGGGCAATGCGGCACAGCTCAGCGATCTCGTCTTCGCCACCCCGACCGCCGTCGCGGCCAATTACGCCTTTCCCCTGGCGGCCGACGTCACCACACCGGCGATTGCCCTCGTCGAGCAGAATGTCGCCACGCAGGCGGCGCTGTTCTCCGCACTCAACGAGTACCGCACGACGCTCGGCCTGCCGGCCATGACACGTTCGCAGTTCCAGGTTCTGTCGGGCACCGATCCCTCGCAGCCCAGTGCCAGCGAGCTGACCCTCGACATCTCCGTGCTGTCGGGCGCGGCACCCAGCAGCACGCAACTGATCTATTCGACGCTGACCGGCACGCCTTTCAATGCCTATCAGCAGGCGTTCTTCGACGACATCCACGACCCAGCCGTCCTCAGCTCGTCCTACGGCGTCGTCAGCCAGTCGACCGCCGGCTCGCCTTTTCAGCGCGCGTGGCAGGAGCTGTTCGTCGACGGTGCTCTCGCCAACGTGTCGGCGCATATCGCGGCGGGCGACAAGGGATCGAGCGCCGGCCAGGCCAACGGGCTGGCCAACTACGTCAGCTCCGCATCGGCCATTCACGCAGTGACGGTTGGCGGCACGTCGATCGCCGGGCTGTTCACCGCCAAGTCCGACCCGACGCTGTCGACGCTGCTCGCGCTCGCCTTGCAGGACGATCCGGCGACGGTTTTTCAGCTCGTGGCAGCGGGACTCCGCATCCTGCCTTCCAGTCTGCCCGATGGCATGCCGCCCTATCCCTCGCCGAGCCTGACCGCGCTGTTCGAGACCGTCTGGCAGAACCTCACCCTGGTGCCGCACGACGGCGCCTTGGCGGCGGCATTCGATCAAAACTACACGGGGTCGGGCGGCGTCAATTCTTCGGTACCCGTGCCGGACTACCAGACCGCATTCGGGCTTCTGCCGAGCGGTGCCGCCGGACCGGGTCGGGGCGCGCCGGACGTCTCGGCGCTGTCGTCCGGCGACGCCCGATACGCAGTGCTGAACGCGGCCCATGTCGGCGACAGCACGCAGCCGCTGCTGAGCCCGAACGGTGGAACGAGCGCCGCATCGCCCCTGTGGGCATCGCTCACCGCCCAGATCGATGCCGTGTTCGCCGACCAGGGCCTGCCCCGCCTCGGCTTCTACAACGACCTGCTCTACACGGCCGCGGCGATCTTCCCGGCGTCCTTCAACGACGTCGTTCTCGGCAACAACACCACCAGCTACTACCTGACCGGCTCGCCCACCGGCTATCTTCAGATCGCCGAGGGCCCTTCCGGGCTGGTGTATACGCCGATGGTCCCGACTGGCCTCGGCACGACCGCAGCGCCGGGTTACGACCTGACGAGTGGGCTAGGCACGCCCAACGGCTTGCTCCTGGCGCGCACCCTGACGGCCATTGCGCAGGCGCAATCGCATTCGGACGCGCCGCCGGTGATCGACCATGCAGGGCTTTTCGGCGGAGTGAGCGTCGTGGCGCAGACTCTGCTGGTCCAGAACGAGCTGCCGATGGTGGAGTCGCCAACCCTGCAGGTCGGCAATACCCCCGCGCAGGTCGTGCTGGGCAATGCTCCCCTGGCTTGGACCGATCGGCTTGCTGGACAAGCCGTGCAAGGTCCCGCTTTCGATGCGGATCTCGTGACGCTGTTGGACACGGCCGGCAAGTCGATCCCCTACCAGATCGCGGCGGCGCCCGGCGACAGGCTCGACGTCAGGGTGGACGACAGCATCCTGCCGCTTTACCAGGCCGCCCTGACTGCACCGTTCGGCTTCGTCCGCTACGGTGACGCGACCGGGATTGTCGTGCTCGCCCGTCCGGTAGCCATCGCCCAGACTGCCGGGGGAGACGACAGCCAGGAGACCGTGGTTCGGCTGCGCCAGGATGGCCGGGACTCCCTGCAGCTCCAAGTCTATCGCGTCGACAATCTCGAAGGCACGATTGCCGGCGTGTCACCGGGCCAACCCGGCTACGCCGCCGCCGCAACAGCACGCGCCTACCACACCCTGCAAGGAACGACCACTATCGACGGTCCCGGCTACGGCAGCTTTGCCGAGGTCCATCTCGCGACTGTCGACCAGGGTGATGTCCTGGCCATGAAGCTCACGAACACGACGACCGGTAATGTCTATTGGTCGTTCTCGGAGGCCAACTCGGGAGCCGATGCATCGGTGTCCCACCTCTACGGCTACGGCCTGAATACCTGGGGCTGGGAGGACCAGGCGGGCGGGGGCGACCACGACTACAACGACCTCGTTGTTCAGCTCGACTTCACCAGTGCCTCGGGATTGCATCATTGGCTGGTGTGAGCCGGCCTGTTCCTTTTCGGCCTCTGCTCCAGGACGATTGTGCCTTGAGCAGCAGCGGTGTCGATTACCTGCCGCAGGAACGCGACGCCCGCGCGGCGCCAGCCGGGGTGCACGCTCACGACCGCGTGCGGCCTCGGGACTGGCGAAAAGTTCATCGACGGCAGCTCAATGGGCCTGGCTCCCGTACGGTGGGCACGCTGCCGGGCGCCGGAATGGGGCTCTGAACGACCCGGATGGTGACGTCCACATGGCAACGGGCTGACGAGACGCGATAGCGGCCGTCCTCCATCACCTCGATGCGGACGATTGGCTCTTCGAACTTGTCGGTGATGGAAGCATCACCGAGTATGCCGAGAAGCTCGTTCATGCGCTCGAGTCGAGGAGGCAATGCCGCTTCCGCAGCCTGCGGGGCAAGCCAGCAGAGGCATGCCGCGATCTTGTGGAATGTGGTCTTGGACATGTCGACTCCATCGTGAGATGAGGCTCGCTCCGTCGCGACCTCTGCCCGGTCTGACGCTCGACAGCGCTGAAGTTGACAGGGCTCTGTCGACGGGAGGGGGCGAGCAAGTGCCACAGGCACCTTCCAAGGCTTGATTTGATAGAAGCGCCCCTGGGGAGCGCCCCGGCAGGGAGCCGGCCCTTGTCCGGCAGCAGCACGAAATCGTCATCGACCCGCGGGGACGTCAAGTCGGTCCCCAGCAGCCTTGCCGATCGAGTCGGCCGCGCGCCCATGCCTGTGGTCGCGCAGAGCGGAAATGAAGGCTGCGGAGAGGGCAAGGCGATTGCAGGGCTTTCGTAAGGGGTGCCCTGTACCGATGACCACCTTGTTGCAACCACAATCTTGGCGCTGCATGGTGGGCTCTTGGGAATGGTAGGTCGCCGCGCTGGGGAGCGCGGTCGGCCGTGGGGTATGTGAGATGAGTTTCTTTGGGCGAGAGCACCGCGTTGGTGCTCTTCGCGTTCGCCTTGATGCTGTGGGAAGCGGCAGCGCGGCGGCGAAGCTCTTCCGGACGCTGGTATCGGCGACCGCATTCGCGGCCGCGGGTCATCTAGGCTGTCAGGGTGCGTATGCCGATGGCGTGCGGACAGGTGAGGAGCCGGCAATCTCGCGCAGATATGCCGCCTACGATGCCGCGCTTCAGCAATCCCTGCTGAAGCCTGCGGATCCCAAGACGCTGGCTACATTCGCCACGATCGCCGTGGAGATCGGCGACCTCGAGGGCGCGATCTCGGCGCTCGAGCGGCTGCTCTTGATCAGCGGCGATCTTCCCGACGTCAAGCTCGAGCTGGGCGTCCTCTACTTCCGCCTGGGATCCTTTGAAACCGCCCGCGCATACCTCAGAAGCGCGATCACCTCGCCCAAGGCGACGGCATACGTCAGGGACCGCGCGAATCAGTACCTCAAGATGAAGACGAAGACATGAGTGCGCTCGCCTCTTTCCGATGGCGCCGCGGGGACGTGTCGGTGCGAAGCCCAGTGAAGCAGGCAAGCTGGTGGCTGGCTGTTGCCGCAGCTTGCATGCTCGCTTCTCCTCCGGCTTCAGCCGAGATCGGAAAGGCATCCGTCGTTCAAGGCGAACCAAAGGGAAAGCCTCCCAGCGAAACCGAACGTGTCCTGAAGATCGGAAATGATCTGCAGGCCGACGAACGCGTCACGACGTTGGCGCACGACCGGGCGCACGTCGTGTTTCTGGACAACACGTCGCTGACCATCGGGCCCAATAGCGCCGTTGTGCTCGACAGGTTCGTGTTCGATCCCAGTCGTGGCGTCGGTGAAATGAGCTTGTCCGCCGTCAAAGGCAGCGTGCGCTTCGTGGGGGGCCTCATCAGCAAGACGTCGACGGTCACCGTGACCTCGCCGACGGCGACCATGGGAATCAGAGGGGGCATTGCTGTCCTTGTCGTGGCCCCCTCGGGAGCGACCACGGCGGGTCTTCTGTTCGGTGTGTCGCTCACCGTCACGAGCCAAGGGGTAACGCAGACAGCCGGGCCGAATTTTCAGATCACGGTTCAACCAGGACAGCCGCCATCGCCGCCGACACCCATCCCACCGGGTGGCCCGCTCGCCATGCTGGCCCTGGAATTGGGCGCTCCGCCGTCGACCGGGACATCAGGAGATGTTCAGGCCGCCGAGCAGTCGGCCGCCATCGCCCGGGCTTTGGCGGACTCGGGGTTGGCCCAAGTCAATTCCGGTATCAGTCCTGAGCAAGCCCTCGCCAGCCTCGCGACCCAGCAACAGGCTCAATGGTCGTTCGGCATCGGCGTCCGACCGGGCGCTGGTGTCGGTCAATCGCAAGGTACATCGCCGTTGGCCTCCTCGGGGCCGCTTCAGGGCAACAATCCCCTGCAGGACGGAGGTCCGCTGCAGGCTATAGGACCGCTTCAGGCCGCGGGGCCATTGCAAGGCATGGGGCCATTGACGCTCGGGTTGCCGCTGCAGGACGTCGGGCCGGTGCCGCTCCCTGAAAATCCTCCGCCCGATCAAGTCGGACCACTCATCAACTGGTCCCCTCCCGGGTATCTTCCGCCTTCTCTCGCTCCGGCGGAGATCGCGGCTCTCGCGAGTGGCGATTCTGCCACTGTCAACCAGGTTGTCGCGCAACTGCTCGCGAGTGGGAGCACGAGCCCGGTAGCCATTCAGCAGATCGTCGAGGCGATCTCGCCCCCACCCTCCGCATCACCGCAATCTGCCATTGGCCAGCCGAGTGGTTCCTATGGGGCGACAAGCCCGATCGTACCGTCCGGACAACTGCCGCCAACCGTATTCCAACCGACGACCTTCGTTAGCTCTCAATAGGCTGGCGGCAGGCCGTGAGGGTAAGGTATCGGGAAATCGCGACCCGGCCTCGTTCCCGTCATGATCGACCGAACCACGCGTTCCACAGTGAGCTCAGGTGCGCCCTATGGCCGGCGCACCGCGGGCGGCGGGGACATCAATATGGCGTCGACGTTGCCCGGCCACGCACCGATCATTTCTGCGGGCGGATCGACGCGTCGCGCTCCCAAATCTTGTATTTCCTGGCAGCAGCCAAGAACGCGTCCAGTCCGCGGCTCGTGCCGAGACCGACGACCCCCATGGTGGGATCGGCTTCGATGCCGGCCTTCGCGAGCAGCGGCTCGGCATTCTCGATGAAGCCGATGGCCTTGAGGTGGCCGAACGCGTCGCGCAGCCAGTCGATGGCGGCAGGCACGCCGAGCAACTCCTGTGCGCCATCCGGCGAGGGCAGCACGAGAACGGCATCGAACAGCACCGACGGTGCCCCATCGAGCTGCATGTCTGGCGTGATGCCGCCTTTCAGGGTGCCGACCTGAGGAGCGACGGCTCTGAGCTGCGCGCCCTCCTTCTTCATCGCTTGTCGAAGCTTCTGCAGGAGGGCGGCGTCGCTGCCGTGCGTCACGAGCGCCGCGACGCAGCGTCCCTTCAATGTCTCGAGGGTCCTGGCGATGACGCTCAGGGCAGGAGAGGGCGCAAGATCGTCGCGCGGCCGCACTGCCGGAGTGATCGCATCGGCTTGACCCGCCATGCCCATCGCCGTCGCTACGCGCTTGCCAAGCTCGGGCTCGATCAGGTCGAGGTGACCCAGCATGCGCGTGCGGATCGCCGGCGTCTCGACCTTGCTAAGCTCGAATGTGAAGGCGCCGACGATGTGGCCCTGCTCTGGCGGGGTCATGGATCGCCAGAACTGGCGCGCCTGCGAATAGTGATCGGCAAAGGTAGCCGGACGCTCGCGCAGCTTCGGACCAGCCCCGGGATCGGGAAAGCTCGCGAAGCCGCGCAGCGGGTTTTCCCGCGGGCTGTCGGAATCGAACGAGCTCGGCTCAAAGTTCACCCGGCCGGGCTGCAGGTTGGTGCGCATATGGCCGTCGCGCTGGAAGTTGCGCATGGGGCAGACCGGCCGATTGATCGGGATCTCGTGGAAGTTCGGACCGCCCAGCCGAGAGAGCTGGGTGTCGATGTAGGAGAAGAGCCGGCCCTGCAGCAGCGGATCGGGCGTGAAGTCGATGCCGGGCACGAGGTGGCCGGGATGGAAGGCGACCTGCTCGGTCTCGGCGAAGAAGTTCACCGGGTTCTCGGTCAGCACCATCCGGCCAATCGGCATCAGCGGGATCTGCTCCTCGGGGATCAGCTTGGTCGGATCGAGAATGTCGAAATCCAGCTTGTCGGCCGTCGCTTGGTCGAACGCCTGGATGTTGAGCGTCCATTCCGGAAAGTCGCCCGAGTCGATCGCCTGCCAGAGATCCCGGCGATGGTAGTCGGGATCGGCGCCGGCGATCTTCACCGTCTCGTCCCACAGGGTCGACGCCATGCCCAATGCCGGTCGCCAGTGGAACTTCACGAATGTGGATTCGCCCTTGTCGTTGACCAGGCGGAAGGTATGAACGCCGAAGCCCTCGATGTGGCGCAGCGACCGCGGAATGGTGCGATCCGACATCGCCCACATCAGCATGTGCATGCTCTCGGGCGTCAGGCTGACGAAATCCCAGAAATTGTCGTGCGCCGAAGCGGCCTGCGGGAAGCCTCGGTCCGGTTCCATCTTCACCGCGTGCACCAGGTCAGGAAACTTCATCGCGTCCTGGACGAAGAAGACCGGGATGTTGTTGCCGACCAAGTCGAAGTTTCCCTCGTTGGTATAGAACTTCACCGCGAAGCCGCGCACGTCACGCGGCGTGTCGACCGAGCCCGCTCCCCCCGCCACCGTCGAAAAGCGTACGAACACCTTGGTTCTCTTGCCCGGGTCCTGGAGGAATGCTGCCCGTGTGAGCCGCGAGAGGTTCTTCAGAGGCTGGAAATAGCCGTGCGCGCCGCTGCCGCGGGCGTGGACGACACGTTCCGGGATACGCTCGTGATCGAAGTGCGTGATCTTCTCACGGAGGACGAAATCCTCCAGCAGCGTCGGGCCGCGCGCGCCACTCTTGAGCGAGTTCTGGTTGTCGGAGATCGGGGTGCCCTGATTGGTCGTCAGGCTCTGCTTGTCGGACGTTGTGGTCTGGTGGGTCTCGCCGCCGGCACGGGCCTTTGCCGATCTAGAAGCCTTGGACAATTTCTTCACGGGCGACCTCGTATGGTGAACGAACCTCGCGCCGTAAACGGCAGGAGCCGGTATCCGTTGCGTCCATACCCCTTGCTTCGGAATCGTCGCGATCGGAGTTGGCGGACATCGTGATCGTCCTATCACCCCCTCAGCCGGGACAGCGGGAGGCGGATCGTCATCTCCAGGCCCTCGGGGAGCCACTGCTGGTGTTGACGGCCGCCCAGCGTGTTCCCGATCGTTCCCGCCATGAGGCTGCCGCCGAACCCGGAGGTCAGGGGGGCGCCACTGACGAGCGGACCGCCTCGCTCCTTCCAGCCGATGATCAGATCGCGGCCATCCGCCGTCCAGGTGACGGTGACGGAACCGCCGTCGCGGGTCAGGGCGCCGTGCTTGGCCGCGTTGGTCGCCAACTCGTGCAGGACGAGAGCGACGCCGTTGGTCGCATGTTCCCCCAGCGCGACGGCGGGCCCTTCCGCGATGATCCGGGGGCGCGCACCATCCATTTGGTAGGGACGCGCAATGGCCTGCAGCAGCTCACCCAATTCGGCGGCTTGGCTCGGTTCGGCGATATCGCGGAAGGTGCGCCGTACCAAGCCGTGGGCAACGGCGAGTGCGCGCACGCGTCCCGCCAGCGAAGCGACCAGCTCGTCCTTGGTGGTCGCGCTCTTGCCGCTGAAATGGATGATTCCATCGACGATCGCGAACACGTTCTTGACGCGATGGCTCATCTCCTTGGCGAGCGCTTCCTGCTCGTCGAGGGCCTTGGTGAGTCGCGTCTCCGTCTGGTGCATCTGCAGGGCAATGCTAACGAATGCGGCGATCTCGGTGATTGCCTCGACGTGGCCGCGGTCGAAGTGGCTGCGCTCGTCGGACACGATCCAGAGCGTGCCGAGCTGCTCCGATCCCCGGTGCAGCGGCACGAGCAGGACCTCTGGCAATTCGACGTTCACGGCGGCGATCCATGGATAATACCGCTCCGAGTGCCTCGTCAGCACCGGACTGTCCTCATCGAGCGTGATGCCGCAAGGGCTGAAGTCGCGCGGTGTCGTCGCGCCCTCGAAGGCCGACAGCGATCCCTGGAGGAAGGCCCAGCGGAATTGCGGAGGTTGCTCACCGAGCTCGGCGATGCTGATGCCGGCGGAGACCCCGCCGCTGATCTCCATCGCAAGCGCGACCATGCGCGGCAGCACCTTTTCGGGCCCGTTGACCATGTGGCCGGCGAGTTCCTGGATGGCCTCCTTGAGCCGGCGTTGATCGATTGCGGATACGGCGCGCTGCTCGAGTTCGCGGGTGACATACACCTCCTCGAATGTCGGCGTGGTCGTCGACCCTTGAAGCGCACCGGCCATCCCTCGCTCCTCCTCCCCGTGCAGACGATCGAGCACGTTTTACAACTATAGGAGGTCGGTGCGCCCGAGAGTACAGCAATCCTTCCATCAGCGCTTTCGAGTGCACGGCCTGCCGCTGGCCCAGCCAGGGAAAGAAGGGGAGGACGGAGGGCCGCGACTTATGGGCTGCTGCTGGCGACGATGAGATGCTCCATTGGCCTCAGGAATCGTGAGTCCGCGAAGTGACGCTCGAGCCCATGAGACGGGCGAGCGCAAATCCGAGCAACGCTGCCCCCGCCATCATCACGAACGGATGAGCCCGCCCAAAATCCGCTGCCGACTGCACGAGATCTGCGACCTTCTTGTTATCCAGGTCGTCTGCGAACCGGTTCACCTTGTCCGCCGCATCCCGGACGTGGCCGGAAAGAGTTGGGGATGTTTCATCGATGCGATCGGCAAGCTTATCCACCTTTTGACCGACGCTCGAAGCCAGCTCGGCACCCTTCTTCAGTGATTGGTCGGCGGCTTCCTCGGCCTTCCCGCCAACGACACCGCGCACCGACTTCGCCAAGTCGCTAACCTGCCCGCCGATACCTTTTGCAGCTTCCGCCATGATTTCCCTCCGAGTTGTACCAAGGGGCAAACGGCAGATTGGATTGCAAGTTGCCCCGAGCTGCGGCTGTTCCTGTACGATCGCGAACGAGCCACCGGCCGAAACGAATCGTCGCGCTTGATCTTGGCGACGTAGCGAAGGCGCCTCTTGGCGACCTCGACCGGATTTCCGCGCCGGCCAACCTTGGCAGGAAGCCTGGAACGAAAACGGTACGCGGGCAGCGGCAAGCCCTCCGTCACCCCGAAGCTCGCGGTAGCGGTCTCGCCCCGCCCTGTATGGTTTCGCTTCCTGCCAATGGTCGGATTGTGTAACCCATGTCTCGGGTGCGAACTGTTGCCGCTTTCGGGAGGGGCAGTTCCCGTCCAGATGCGGAGGTGGCGATGTCTGCATTCAACGTCGTGCGTTTCAAGGTCAAGCCAGGCATGGAGGAGGCCTTTCTCGACGCACACCGAAAAATTGGCGAGACTTGGTCGGGCATGCGCCACGCCAACATCATCAGGACGGGCGAGGGACGCTACTGCATCATCGCGGAGTGGGAGAGCGCGGAGGCGTTGGCCGCCGCTCGGCCGCACATGATTGCCACCCTCAACAGCTTTCGGCCCACGCTCGAGGATCTGGGCGGCGGGCTGGGCCTCACCGACCCTGTCGGGGGACCGGTCGTCCTGTCTGTGAAGTAGGGCGCCACCGGTCCTGTCGCGCGCCCTGTGCACGGGTCTCGCCGGGTCTGGTGCGGGTTGTTCGCCGGCACGCCGACCCGACTCCGCAATCGCACGCTCCTCACCGGATAGGATCTTGGAGGTCGCTTCCAATCCTAGTTCAACATTTCAACATCGACGTTACGTTGAGCAGCTTTTGCGTCTGCGCTGCGCTTGAGGTGAACCTTGCGCTGTCGGAGAGCGCCGATGCTCCAGGCCGTGGTTCGACGCTGATCTCCGGCTACAGGTCGTGTCGTCGCGGGGCCTACGCCGATGAGGTCGAGCGCGTCCTCATGTTCTCTGGCAAAACAGGGCGCAGTCGATAGGATGGTCGAATTGGTCCGCATCGGATTTGCCATGTCCAGCGCCCGACGAAGCCTCCAGCCAAGATCGGCGCATCGCTTCTGGCGCGCGGCGGCGACGGTCGCTGCCTTGTTCCTCCTCGTTGGCGGCGTCGTCCGCGCGGAAGCCGACTCGCGCCCGCTTGCGGTCGATGTGTGGACGCCGCCGTTCAACACCGAGCACCGGCGCGTGACGCGCGACTTCGTGCCGCCGACCAAGGCGTCCAGGCCGTGGCGCATCTGCGCCGTGATCCCGCATCTCAAGGACGATTACTGGCTGGCCGTCAATTTCGGGCTGGTGTCCGAGGCCAAGCGACTCGGCGTGTCGCTGAACGTGTATGAGGCCGGCGGTTACGAGAACGTCGCGGTGCAGCGCCGGCAGATCGCGGACTGCATCGCCGCCGGGTCGGACGCCCTGGTGATCGGCGCCGTTTCCGCCACTGCGCTCAACGACCTCGTCGAGAAGGCTGCTTCTCAGGGCGTTCCGGTGATCGACCTGATCAACGGCATCGCGTCGGACAAGCTCACGGCGCGCGTCGCCGCCGACTTCTACGACATGGGGTTCGCGACGGGCAGCTACGTGCGCGCCCTGCAGACGGCGGCCGGGCGGCCGCTGCGGGTGGCCTGGTTCCCCGGCCCGGCGGGCGCCGGCTGGGTGAACGACGGCGATGCGGGCTTTCGCGCGGCGCTCGCGGGGACCGGCGCCGTGATCGTCGCCGGCGGCTTCGGCGATACCGGTGTCGCCACGCAGTCGCGCCTCGTCGCCGAAGCGCTGGCCGCGCACCCCGATCTCGACGTGATCGCCGGCACCGCGGTGACCGCCGAGGCGGCGGTCCAGGTGCTCCAGAAACGCGGCCTTGCCGAGCGCATCAAGGTCCTCGCCTATTATTTCGGGCCGGCGATCGGCCGAGCCATCCGGCGCGGGCTGGTGCTCGCGGCCCCGAGCGACCGCCAGGCCCTGCTGGCCCGCCTGTCGCTCGACCAGGCCGTCAACGCTCTCGAGAAGCGGCCAATCGAGCGGCACATTGCGGCGACCATCACCATGATCGACGACCAGACGATCGAGACCCTCGAGCCCGGCTCGAGCCTGGCGCCGCTGGGCTTCCGACCGATCCTCAGCGTCGGGCCCTGAGCGCCGCCGGCTCGGGGGACGGACCGATGGAGGATCGAGCGGCGGAGGATGGGACGCCGGCGGAGAGGCCGGCGGCGCGGTGGTCGCGCAGCCTGGCATCGGCCGCCTTCGCGCTCTCCGCGCTCGGCATCGCCCTGTCCGGCCTCGGCGCCTGGGAGGCGCGGGAGCATGCGATCCGCGACTGGGACGCTCGCGTCGACGAGACCTCCGAACGTCTCACCCAGTCGATGCTTGGTGCAATCGAGGATGGCTATGCCCTGCTGTCGGGCTCGCTCGCCGCAGTGGAAGCCGCCGGCGACCTGTCGCGGGCGCAATTTCTCGCGACGGTCAGCGGGCTGGAAGCACGCATGAGCGCGCAGGCGCTCGAGGACATCGCCGTCGCCCGTCCGGCGGCGTCGGGCGGTGACCGGATCGTGGTGTCGTCGACCAACAGCGGGCTGCTGGCCCCCGGTGCCCAGCTGGTCCGCGAGGATATCAAGGGCGCGCTGGAGGCGGCTCGCCGGACCCCCGGCCAGTTCGTGTTCGGCCCGTCGTTTCGCACCGAAACAGGCAAGCCGGTCTCGATCATCGCGCTCGCCGCCGACGACAGCAGCCGGACGATCGTCCTCGGCCTGCTGAACTACGAGACCCTGATCGACGGCATGCGGCAGGCCGCCATCCCCGACGGCATGGAACCGATCCTGAAGGCACGCTTCCTCGGCGCGCGCCAGGCCGACGCGATCGTCGTGCCGCCGGCAGGCACGCGCTTCGCGCACGTCACGGCGACCCGTGCGGCGACCGGCGGTGCCGACTTCGAGATTGGCTGGGGTGCCCGCGCCACCTTCGCAGGCGGGCCCAACGAGGCACTGGCACTCGCCGTGCTGCTGGGCGGCCTCGCCACCACCGGCGCCCTCACGGCGGTGATCGGCCTGCTGCTGCGGCGCGACAGCCAGATCAGGCGGAAGGTCGACGAAGCGACCGCGGCCCTGCGTCAGGTCTCGACCGATCTCGATCGCGAGCGCCTGCTGCTGCGCTCGCTGATCGACAGCCTGCCCGATGTGGTGTTCGCCAAGGACGTCGACGGCACGTACATCGTCGGCAACCAGGCTTTCGCCCGCCTCGCCGGCCGCTCGCCCGAGCTCGTGATCGGCAAGACCGACTTCGACCTGTTCAGCCGGGCCGACGCGGAAGCGTTCCGCGCGCGCGACGCCACGGTCCTCGAGAGTGGCGCTCTGCGCACGGACGAGGAAGCCGTCGCCTATCCGGACGGTCGTGTCGCCGAGCTGGAAACCAGCAAGACGCCGTTCGTCGACGGTGAGGGCCGCCTGCTCGGATTGATCGGCGTGTCGAGAGACATCACCGAGCGCAAGCGTGCGGAGCGCGCACTCGCCGCCGAGCACGGGCGCATCCTCGACATCCTGCGCAGCGCGCCGGTCGCCGTCGTGCTGTCGACCGAGAACCAGGTCCGCTTCGCCAATCCCTACGCCTCCGACCTGCTCGGCATCCGGGAGGGCGAGAGCGTGCGCGAACGCTATGTCCTGCCCGAGCTGCGCGACGCGATCGGCGAGCGCCTGCGCCGCGACGGCCTCGCCGCCAACGTCGATGTGCAGATCCGCGGCGCCGACGGCCAGGTGCACGATCTGCTGGCGACCTTCTCGACGACCGAGCACGAATCCGAGCCCGCGACGCTGGCTTGGCTGGTCGACGTGAGCGAGATCAAGCAGGCCGAGCGCGAAACACGGCGCGCCCACCAGCTCGCCGAGGAAGCGGCCCGCACCAAGGCCGATTTCCTCGCCAACATGAGCCACGAGATTCGCACGCCGATGAACGCCATCATCGGCCTGGCCCATCTCTGCCTGCGGACGGAGCTCGGTGGCCGGCAGCGCGACTACGTCGCCAAGATCCACGGCGCCGGCGTGTCGCTGCTCGGCATCGTCAACGACATCCTCGACTTCTCGAAGATCGAGGCCGGCGGGCTCGCGCTGGAGGATATCGCCTTCGACATGGATGCCGTCCTGGCGAATGTCTCGACCCTGGTCGCGGAAAAGGCGCAGGACAAGGGGCTCGAGCTGGTCATCGACATCGCCCGCGACATCCCGCAGAGCCTGCGCGGCGATCCACTGCGGCTCGGGCAGGTGGTCACCAATCTCCTGAGCAATGCCATCAAGTTCACCGAACAAGGCGAGGTGCGGCTGGCGGCCGCCGTCAGCGAGCGGACCGGCGACCGGCTCAAGCTGCGCATCGCCGTGGCGGACACCGGGATCGGCATGACGCCTGAGCAGGCCGGCAAGCTGTTCCGCGCCTTCTCGCAGGCCGACAGCTCGACCTCGCGCAAGCACGGCGGCACCGGCCTCGGTCTCACGATCGCCCGCCGCCTGGTCGAGATGATGGGTGGCACGATCTGGGTCGACAGCGAGCCCGGGGTCGGCTCCACCTTCACCTTCACCGCCTGGCTGGGGCTTGCCGACGATGCGCCGCGCCGCCTGGTTCCGGCCCGCCTGAACGGACTCAAGGTCCTGATCGTGGACGACAACGCCTTCGCCCGCGCCGCCCTCGAGGACCTGGTCGCCCCGCTCGGTGCCGACATCGCGCTCGCCGCCTCCGGCGGTGAGGCGCTCGACGTGCTGGCGCGGACACCGGCCGATCGTCCCTTCGATCTCGTGCTGCTCGATTGCCAGATGCCGGGCATCGACGGCGTCGAGACCGCACGCCGGATCCGGGCCGACGAAACGCCGGGTGAGCGCCCGGCCATCGTCATTGTCTCGGCCTTCGGCCGCGAGGAGGTGAGGGCCGCTGCCGAGGCGGCCGGCGTCGATGGTTTCCTGGTCAAGCCGGTCAACCGCTCGGCGCTGGTCGACATGCTGGCCGAGATCTTTAGCACGCCCGGCGAGACGTATTTCGAACCTGCGATGACCGATGCGCGGCAAGCCGTGCCCGATCTGTCGAGCCTGCGGCTCCTCGTGGCCGAGGACAACGACATCAACCAGCAGATCGCGGTCGAGCTGCTCGAGGGAGCGGGCGCCTCGGTGACCGTCGCCAGCAACGGCCGGATGGCGGTCGACATGCTTCTGGCTCCGGGCGGTGAGAGGCGGTTCGACGTGGTCCTCATGGACCTGCAGATGCCCGAGTTGGACGGGTTCCAGGCGACAGCGCGCATCCTCGCCGAGCCACGCCTGAGGCACATCCCGATCCTGGCCATGACCGCGCACGTCTTGGCCGAGGAGCGCGAGCGCTGCCTCGCCGCCGGCATGCGCGGACACATCGCCAAGCCGATCGATCCCGAGGTGCTCTACCGCACGCTCGCCGCCTACCGGCCGCAAGGCGCGGCCGGGACGGCAAAGGCCGACACGGCGCGGCGAGGGCCGGGCCCGGCATCGGGTCTGCGCGATCTTCCCGGACTGGACGTCGATGCGGCCCTGGCGCGGGTCGCCGGCAACGGCGCGCTCTACGAGTCGCTGCTCGGCGGTTTCGTCCGCCAGCATGGCGACGCCGCGGCGCGGCTTGCCGATGCCCTTGCCGCCGGCGACCGCGCGCGCGCGGTCGCCATTGTTCATGCCGTCAAGGGCGTCGCCGCCAATCTCGGCGCGACCCGCGTCGCGGTCCGGGCGGCCGAGCTCGAAACGGCTTTGCGCCATGGCAAGCCCGAAGAGGCCGAGCAGCCGCTGGGCGCGCTGGCGGCCGAGCTCGAGCGTCTCGGCACGGGCCTGGACGCTGCCTTGGGCCTGCACGCTGCCCTGCCGCCGTCACCGACCGCCGAAGCATTCGCGGCGGCGCCCGCGGCTTCCCGCCAGGAGGCTCGAGCCGCGCTCGATCGCCTGCACGAGCTTCTCGCCCGGGACGACGGCGAAGCGCCCGGTTTCCTGCTCGCGGCGCGACCGAGCCTGCTGGGCGTGCTGGCCGCGCCGGAGCTCGAGGCGCTGCAGGAGCTGGTCGACACATTCGACTTTGCCGCGGCCCTCGAGCGCCTTTCCGTCCTCCGCTCCAAGCTCAGCGAAAGCCTTTCATGACCGACCAGCGCAGCACCGTTCTGATCGTCGACGACACGCCGACCAATGTCGCGATGATGGCCAGTCTCCTGAAGGCGAGCTACGCCACCAAGGTCGCCACCAACGGCGAGAAGGCGCTGGCGATCGCCTCGGCCGGCGACAAGCCCGATCTCGTCCTGCTCGACATCGACATGCCCGGCATGAGCGGCTACGAGGTTTGCCGCCGGCTCAAGGCCGATGATGCGACCAGGGACATACCGGTGATCTTCCTGACCGGCCGCACCGAGGCGGCCGACGAGGAAAACGGCTTCGCCTGCGGCGCCGTCGACTACATCCACAAGCCCTTCTCCCCACCTCTCGTTCTCGCCCGGGTGCGGACACAGCTGGCGCTGCGGCGCGCCCTTCGACAGGCGCAAGAGGCGCAGAGGCAGGCCGACGACCTGCTGAACTGCCTGTTGCCGCAATCGGCGGCCGACGAGATCCGCAGCCTCGGCACGGTGATCCCGCGGCGCCACGAGGACGTCGCCGTGCTGTTCTGCGACATCGCGAACTTCACGGCCTACTGCGACCGCCATCCGCCCGAGGAGGTTCTGGCCCGGCTCGATGCTGTGTTCGTCGTCTTCGAACGTGTTGCCGCGCGGCACGGCGTGGAGAAGATCAAGACCATCGGCGACGGCTTCATGGGAGCGGCCAATCTGCTGCGCGCCGTCGACGAGCCGCTGGCGGCCGCGATCCGCTGCGGGCTCGAGATGACGTCGACGCTGGTCGATGCCGACCTCGACTGGGAGGCCCGCGTCGGCGTCCATTTCGGCCCGGTGGTCGCCGGCATCGTCGGCCAGGAGCGCTATCAGTTCGACATCTGGGGCGACACCGTCAACGTCGCGGCGCGCATGGCGGGCAAGGCCGGTCCGGGAGGCGTCGCCATCACCCGGGATACCTGGGCGCGGGTCGAGAGCAGCTTTTGCGGGCGATCGCTCGGCCTGCTCGAGGTGCACGGCAAGGGCGAAGTCGCCGTCATCGAGATCACCGCCGCGCGCTCGTAGCCGTCGCATCGGTCATGGGCTCTCCAACTCGCATGGCGAGTTGCGTTGGTCGCGGAATTCGACCGTGGGCATATCGGCATTTCCTGTTGTAGACGGCGCCCCGTCCGGCCGAGATTGTCGCGGTGAATCCTCTCGTCGTCCGTCCACCGCTCCTGCCGCGGCTGCTCGTGCCGCGCCTGCCGTTCTTCTACGGCTGGGTGGTGCTGGGCTGCCTCTGCCTGGCCGGCTTCGCACGCCAGGGACCGGCGGTGGCGGTGCTGTCGGTGTTCGTCGTGCCGATGACCGACGCGTTCGGCTGGTCGCGCACCGAGATGGCGGGGGCGGTGTCGCTCGGCGGCGTGCTGGCGGCGGTCATCTCGCCGTGGATCGGGCCGACCCTCGACCGGCGCGGCGCCCGGCTGGTGCTGTGCCTTGCCGTGCTGGGCATCGGGCTCTCGACCATGGCGTTGTCGCTCATCCAGTCGCTGGTCGTCTTCTATCTGCTGTTCTGCTTTGCCCGCATGATCTGGGCCGGGCCGTACGATCTCGGCCTCTACGGCGCGCTCAACAACTGGTTCGTCGCGCAACGCGCCCGCGCCACCTCGATCGCCACCCTGGCCCAGATGTCGGGACTGGTCGCCCTGCCGATCATCGCCCAGCTCGCCATGCGCGAGGACGGTTGGCGCGGCGGCTGGATCGCCATCGGCGCCACGGTGCTGCTGGTGGGCTTCCTGCCGGTGTGGCTGCTGGTCGTGCGGCGGCCCGAGGATATCGGCCTGGTGCCCGATCGCCTGGTCAGCGCCGCCGCGTCGCACGCCGCGGCGCCGGAACCGCGCTTCACGCGCCAGCAGGCGATGCGCACCCAAACGTTCTGGCTGCTCACTCTGTATACCGTGCTGGTCTACCCCGTGCAGGCCGGTGTCAGCCTGCACCAGGCGCCGCACCTGATCGAGCGCGGCCTCTCGCCGATCACGGCTGCCACTGTGATCAGCTTCTTCTCCGCAATGTCGGCCGTGGCGAGCTTTGGCATCGGCTTTCTGCCGAGGCGCTGGCCGGTGCGCTACCCCATGCTGGCGTCGGCGCTGCTGCTGAGCGCCGGGTCGTTCGGCCTGATCTGGGTCGGCGCGGCGGAAAGCGCCTACCTGTCGGCCGGCCTGTTCGGTCTCGGCATCGGCGGCATTTCGACGCTCTTGCCGATGGCGTGGGCAGATTATTTCGGGCGCGAGAGCTACGGCGCGATCCGTGGCGTCGCCTTGTCGGCGCAGGTGTTGGCGCAAGCGGCGGGCCCGCTGATGTCGGGCCTGCTGCGTGACTGGAGCGGCACTTATGTCGGTTCGCTCACAGTATTCGGCGCTTTGGCGGCAGTGGCGGCTGGGGCGGCGCTTGCGGCCCGCCGCCCCATCCCCTAGATTTCCGCAGCCCGAAAGAGGTGGCGCCGACGGTCGGAGAACGATTGGCGGCAGCGTGATCGAGGAAACAGGCTTCACTGCAGAGACATCGTCGCCAGCACGTGCGTTCGTGGAGATTGGGGTCCGCGAGCGGCGGGACCGACAGCGAAGGGTTTCGTCGCGGCCGGGGTGGGTGACACACGGAGAGACCTGATGCCGCCGTTGCTGGAGGTGAGAGGACTCCATACCGAATTTCGTACCGGCACAGGGACCGTACGCGCGGTCGATGGCGTGTCGTTCGCCGTCGAGCCGGGCGAGACGGTGGCGGTGGTGGGCGAAAGCGGCTCGGGCAAGTCGGTGACTGCCCTGTCGATCCTGCGGCTGGTCGCCGATCCGCCGGGCCGCATCACCCGGGGCGAGATCCTGCTCGACGGCCGCGACCTGCTGAAATTGTCCGAGGCCGAGATGCGGCAGGTTCGCGGCCGCGACATCGGCATGGTCTTCCAGGAGCCGATGACCTCGCTCAACCCGGTGCTGACGATCGGCCGGCAGATCACCGAGACGCTGGAACAGCATCAGGGCGCCGACCGCGCGACGGCGGCGCGGCGTGCGCTGGAGCTCCTGGACATGGTCGGCATCGCCGATCCGGCGCGCCGGCTGAAGCAGTATCCCCATCAGCTCTCGGGCGGCATGCGCCAGCGGGTGATGATCGCGGTGGCACTGGCCTGCAATCCCAAGCTGATCATTGCCGACGAGCCGACGACCGCGCTCGACGTCACCATCCAGGCGCAGATCCTCGAGCTGATGAAGGCACTGACCCGCGAGCTCGACGTCGCCCAGATCATCATCACCCACAATCTCGGCGTGGTCGCCCGCTACGCCAGCCGGGTCAACGTGATGTATGCCGGCCGCCTCGTCGAGGCGGGCGAGGCCGACGCGATCTATCACGACCCGCGGCATCCCTACACGATGGCGCTGCTGGGCTCGGTGCCACGCCTCGACCAGCCGCGGCGGGCGCGGCTCGATCCGGTCGAAGGCCAGCCGCCCGATCTCACCCGGCTCGACGGCGGCTGCGCCTTCCGGCCGCGCTGCCGCTTCGCCGTCGAGCAATGCGCCGCAGCGCGCCCGCCGCTCGCGTCGGCCGGGGCTGCGGGCCATCTCGCCGCCTGCTTCCGCAGCACCGAGCTCGGCGCGCTCAGGGACGTCGCGGCGTGAACGCGGGCCCGAGCGAGGCTCCGCTGCTGGAGGTGCGTGGCCTCGCCATGCATTTCC
>JAXMCP010000018.1:0-210321 GCA_046349295.1 Reyranellaceae bacterium | reverse complement strand
GACGGGGCCGGCCGGTTACTTGGTCGTGGTGATGTTGGCGCTGGCCGGGGGCGGCGGGATCGTCTCCTGCTTGGGCACCACCTTGCCGCCCGGCACGGCGCGCCCATTGGTGGTCAGCACGACCCAGTCGTCGGCCGTGAGACCGGTCTCGATCACGCGCAGCCCGCCGACCAGAAGTTGGCCGATCTTGACGCGGCGGTCGCGCACGACGTTGTCCTTGTCGACGATCAGCACGTACTTGCCGGCCTGGTCCTCGGCGACGACCCGGTCGGGCACCAGGAAGACCTTGGCCGCTTCCTCCGCCTTGGGCACGCGCACCCGGGTGAAGAAGCCCGGCAGCAGGCTGCGATCGGGATTCTTGAACAGGCCGCGCACCAGGATGGTGCCGGTGTTGGGATCGACCTCGGGCGAGACGTAGTTGAGGAAGCCCTGATGGGGATAGCCTTCCTCGTTCATCAAGCCGATATCCAGCGGGATCTTGCTGAGGTCCTCGACCGTCAGCCGCTTCTTGAGGTTCTCGCGGATCTTCAGGACGTCCTGCTCGCTCATGTTGAACTCGACATAGATCGGGTCGAGCTGGACGATGGTCGCGAGCTTGGTGGCGCTGGTGTCGCCGACCAGCTGGCCGACCGAGACCAGATGCTTGGTCACCACGCCGTTGAACGGCGCCATGACGGTGGTGTAGCCCAGGTTGGTCTGCTGGATCGTGAGATTGCCCTCGGCATTCTCGACGTTGGCCCGGTCGCTGTCGCGTTTGGCCTTGGCCTTGTCATAGGTGGTCTGGGCCGACACGTTCTGCCGCAGCAGCGTCTCCTGGCGGACGAACTCGGCCTGCGACTGGACGAGCTCGGCCTGGGCGGCCTCCAATTGCGCCTGGGCCTCCTTGACGTTGGCCTGGTACATCGTCTGCTCGATCTGGAACAGCACGTCGTTCTGCTTCATGTAGTCGCCGTCGACGTACTTGATCGCGGTGAGGAAGCCTTTGACGCGGGCCACCAGGTCGACCGTCGCGAACGCCACCGTGTTGCCGGTCAGCACCTCGTAGGGCGTCACCTCCTGCTGCAACGGCTTGGCAACACTGATTTCTGGCGGCGGCGGCGGCTGGAACTTGTTCTCGGGCTTGCAGCCCGCCAGGACGGCCAGGACGCCGGCCAGCAAGGGCAGCAGGATCAGGCGGCGATTCGACATGATTCCGATAACGCTCCCGCAATGCTGTCGGAAGCGTTAGCGCATCCCAACCCGGATTGCCACCGCGCACGTCGTCCCGCATGCACCCTCGATTTTCGCCCCCCACGACGGGGAGGGATTGGATGGGCGAGGTCGTCAGCGGGCCTTTTGCAGGGCCTGCCAGATATGGGCCGATGTCGCGGGCCCGTCGAAGCTCTCGACCCCGAGCGGCGCCAGGGCGTCGAGGATGGCGTTGGCGATGGCCGGGAAGGCGGCGATCGCCCCGGCCTCGCCGCAGCCCTTGACCCCGAGCGGGTTGGTGGTGCACGGCGTGCCGTTGAAGCCGAGGTCGAACGACGGCAGGTCGTCGGCGCGCGGCAGGGCGTAGTCCATGAACGATCCCGCCACCATCTGGCCCGAGCGGCGATCGTAGGCGGCGTGCTCGAGCAGCGCCTGGCCGACACCCTGGGCCATCGCGCCATGCGCCTGGCCGGCCGCGATCATGGGATTGACCAGCACGCCGTAATCGTCGACCGCGGTGTAGCGCGCCAGCGTGACGTGGCCGGTCTCGCGGTCGATCTCGACCTCGACGACGTGTGCGCCGTTGGGGAAGGTCAGGTGCTCGCGCGTCCAGGCGTGGTAGGTGTCGAGCGGCGCCCCCTTCTCCCGGCCGAGCGCCGCCACCTCCATCAGGCCGATGGCGCGGTCGGTGCCGGAAACGACGAAGCGCCCGTCGGCGAAGCGGATGTCGGCCTCGGCCGCCTCCAGGGCGTCGGCGGCGAGCGCCGTGCCCTTGGCGATGATCTGGTCGGAGGCACGCCACATCGCCGTGCCGCCCATGTAGGTCGCGCGCGAGCTGCCATGGCCGCCGCCGGCGACGATCAGGTCGGTGTCGCCCTGGCGGAGCCGGATGCGCGCGTTGTCGACGCCCAGCCGATGGGCCAGGATCTGCGGGAAGGTCGTCTCGTGTCCCTGGCCGATATGCTGCGTGCCGGTGATCAGCGAGACCGTGCCGTCGGCCTCGAAGCGCACGTCGACATTCTCGTCGGGCGAGCCGCCGGTGCCCTTGATGTGATAGGCGAAGCCCAGCCCGCGCAGCTTGCCGGCGCTTTCGCTGTTCCGGCGTCGCGCTGCAAAGCCCGCCAGGTCGGCGCGCGCCAGCGCCCGGTCGAAGGTCTGCGGGAAGGCGCCGCTGTCGACCTGGAAGCCGAAGCTGTTGGTCATCGGCATCGCGTCGGCCGGCACCATGTTGAGGCGGCGCAGCCCGGCGCGGTCGAAGCCGAAGCGCAACGCCGCCGCGTCGATCAGGCGTTCCAGGATGTTCACGGTCTCGGCGAAGCCCGGCCCGCGTGTCACGCCGATCGGCGCCGTGTTGCTCAGCACCGCCACGACATGCAGCGCGATCGACGGAATGCGATACACCGTGCCCTGCAGATGGACGTACTGGTAGGTCTGCACGCCGCCGCCCGCGCCCACCATGTAGGCGCCGAGATTGGCCACGCTCGAGACCTGCAGCGCCAGGAAGCGGCCGTCGCGGTCGAGCGCCAAGGCGGCTTCGGCCGCCATGTCGCGCGCGGCGTGATCGGACAGGAAGACCTCGCTGCGGCTGGCGATCCATTTCACCGGCCGGCCGATGCGCCGCGCCGCCCACAGGACCAGCGCATGCTCGGCGTAGGCGAAGTTCTTGGCGCCGAAGCCGCCGCCGACATCGGGCGCGATGAAGCGCACCTGGGCCGGCTCGACGCCGAGCGCGCGCGCCACGTGGTTGCGGTTGATGTGGATGTTCTGGCTCGAGACGTGCAGCGTATAGCGGCCGCTCGCCGGATCGAAGCCGCCGATGCAACCGCGCGGCTCCATCGGGTTGATGGTGATGCGATGATTGTCGAGCGCGAGCCGCACGACGTGCGCGGCGCGGGCGAAGGCTGCCTCGGCGCCGGCGCTGTCGCCGGTCCGCCAGTCGAGGCAGACGTTGCCCGGCACCTCCTCGGAGATGACCGGCGCGCCCGAGGCGCGGGCCGCCTCGCCGGTGGTCACGGCGGCGAGCGGCTCATAGTCGATCTCGACCAGCTCGGCGGCATCGAGCGCCTCGGCCTGCGTCTCGGCCACGATCAACGCGACCGGCTCGCCGGCGAAACGCACCTTGGTCGAGGCGAGCAGGGGCTGCGGCGCGAAGATGAACGGCTCGCCGGTCTGGACATTGGCTTCGGCGTAGGGCCGCAGCGGCTTCAGTCCGTCGTGCGCGGCATCGACCGCGGTCAGGATCGCCAGCACGCCCGGTGCGCGGCGCGCCGCGTCGGCGTGCACGCCGTGGATCCAGGCATGGGCATGCGGCGAGCGCAGCACCACCGCATGGGCCAGCCGCTCGAAGCGCAGATCATCGAGATAGGTGCCGGCGCCGGTGATCAGGCGGGCATCCTCGCGCCGCCGGGGCGAATCGCCGATGGTCGATAGGGTCATGTCCTGAGCGTCTCCGCGTTCCTCGCCTGTCGCGTCTCGTCGAGCCAGTCGCCCGCCTGCAGGCGCCAGTAGACGAGCTGGGTCGCGATCCGTCCCAGCGCGCCGCCGGCCCATCGCGTGCCATACGGCGCGAACAGCTTCCAGCGATCGTCCTCGCCCGCGATGCCCGCGGCAACCGCATCGGCGCCGGCGGCAGTCTGGGCAACCCCGTGCCCGCCGAACGCCGAGCAGACCCACAGGCCGGGTCGGATCTCGCCGACCTGCGGCATCATGTGCGGCGCATAGCCCATCGTGCCCGGCCAGGCATGCTCGATCGTGACGTCGCCGAGCTGCGGATAGACCGACAGGATGTCGCCCCGCATCATCGCGCGCAGGTTGGCCGGCTCGCGCGTGTCGGTCGTGATGCGGCCGCCCCACAGCAGGCGGTCGCCATCGACGATGCGATAGTAGTCGCCGGCGCGGCGCGTGTCGGAGATGGCGCCGGTCCAGCGCACCGCATCGGCGATCTTCTCGCCGAGCTTTGCCGTGACGGCGACATAGGTCGCCACCGGCAGGATGGCGCGCGCCAGCCGCGGCTGGACCCGGCCGAGATCGGCACTGCCGGCCATCACGACCTGGTGGGCCGCCACCTCGCCGGTCGTGGTGTGCACGCACCAGGCGGCGCCGTGGCGCTCCAGGCGCACCGCATCGCTCATCTCGTGCAGCCGGCCGGCGCGCCGCTCGATGTCGCGCGCCAGGGCGAGCGCGAGATTGAGCGGATGGACCTGGAAGGACTGCGGATCGTGAATGGCCTGATGATAGCGCGCAGTGCGCAGCAGGGTGCGCACGCGCGCCGTGTCCCATGGCTCGAAGTCGGCGCCGAGCTGGATCGCCAGCGCGCGGATGCGGTCCGGGAAGTCGCGGCCCTGGTCGGTGCGCGCGACGAGGAGCTTGCCCTCGCCCATCAGCAGGTCGGGCCGACCGAACGATTGGATCGCCTCGCGCACGATCGCCACGCCGCGCTTGGACTGGGCGTAAAGCTTGCGCGCGTGGTCGGGGCCGAGGCGCTCGACCAGCGCCGCCGTGCGCGCGGCATAGCCCGGGCTGACGAAGCCGCCGTTGCGGCCCGAGGCGCCCCAGCCGATGCGACGGCGTTCGAGCAGCACCACCCGCAGGCCGCGCATCGCCAGCAGACGGGCGGTGTGCAGACCGGCGAAGCCGCCGCCGACCACCGCGACATCGGCCTGGACATGGCCGCTGAGCGGCGGCCGTTCCGGGCTCGCGTCCCTGGTGGCGGCATACCAGCTCGCCGGGTAATCGCTGTCGGTCATCTGCGATGGCCACCTTCGCCCGGAGGTCCGTCGCAGTGCAAGAGTTGCTCAAGCTCTTCCGGGCCGCGCATCTTGCGCGCTCATACGAGGCGCGCGAGACCCTTCGGCGCGCTCAGGGCAGGCGCGCGCGGTCCGGAAGACCATGAGGTCAACAGCCGATCGCCTCGCCGTCGCTGCGCGGATCGGCGCCGCCCGAGCGCATGCCGGTGACCGGGTCGATGGTGATGCCGTGGGCATGGCCGGCGAGCTCGTTCCAGTCGCCCCAGCGGTCGAGCTGGTGGCCACGCCGCTCGAGCTCGTCGATCGTGGCGCGCGGGAAGCGGGCCTCGAGGTGCAGCATGTCGCGCGGCTGGCCGATCGCGAAGCGGCCCGACAGGAAGCGCGGCATCTCGACCGCCTGCTGGATGTCGAGGCCGTGATCGATCATGGCGAGATAGGCCTGCAGGTGGATCTGCGGCTGGCCGTCGGCGCCCATGCAGCCCAGCACGCTCCATAGCTTGCCGTTGCGGAAGCCGAGCGAGGCGATCAGCGTGTGCAAGGGGGTCTTGCCCGGCTCGACTCTGTTGGGGCTCTCGGGATCGAGCGAGAAATAGGCGGCGCGATTCTGCAGCACCACGCCGGTGCGGCCGGCAACGACCGCCGCACCGAAGCCGCCATAGAGTGAATGGATCAGCGAAGCGGCGTTGCCGTCGCGGTCGACCACCGCGATGTAGACCGTGTCGCCGGCCAGGCTGCCCTCCGACGGAATGCGGTCCCATGGGATGGCGCGGGCCGGATCCATGAGCGGCCGCCGCGCCGCGGCGTGGGCCTTGGAGATCAGCCGATCGATCGGGACGTCGGCGAAGCGCGGATCGGCGAGATGGCGATCGCGGTCGTGATAGGCGATCTGCTTGGCCTGCACCATCAGATGCACCGCGTCGTGGCCGAGGAAAGGCTTGCGATGCAGCTCGAATGGCTCGAGCAGGTTCATCATCTCCAGCACGGCAAAGCCCTGAGTGGGCGCCGGAGTCTCGTAGATCGTGACGTCGCGATAGCTGCCCTTGAGCGGCGCGCCCCAGCGTGCGACCTGCCGGGCGAGATCCCCCGCGGTGAAGAAGCCGTCATTGGCTTGCGACCAGCGCACCAGCTCGGCCGCCACGTCCCCGGCATAGAAGCCGTACCAGCCGTCGCTGGCGATCGCCTCGAGGGTGCGTGCGAGATCGAGATTCACCAGCGTGCTGCCGCCGCGCAGGAAGATCGCCGCCGCCTCCGGACTCTGCGACAGCTCCTCGCGCACCCGATCTAACCAGTCGATGAGCCGCGGCGAGGGAGGGAAGCCGTCGCGGGCATGGCCGATGGCATTGTCCAGGCAGCGCGCCAGCGGCAGGCGGCCATAGGCGGCATGGGCCATGGTCCAGCTCGCGACCGCGCCGGGCACCGTGAGCGTGCCGACCAAGGGGCCGCGATACGGCACCTCGGCGAGCCCCCGTCGCGCGAAGGCATCGAGCGTGGCCGACGACGTTGCGCGGCCGCCGCCGTCGATGTAGCGCACCGCGCCTGCTGCAGCGTCGTAGATCAGCCAGAAGGCATCGCCGCCGATGCCGGTCATGTGGGGATAGACCACCGAGAGCGTGGCGCTCACCGCGACGGCGGCGTCCACCGCGGACCCGCCGCGTTTCAGGATGTCGGCACCGGCTTGCGAAGCGAGAAAGTGAGGCGACGTCACCATGCCGTGCGGCGACTGAGCGGCCGGACGGCCAGCATTGTATTCGATCATGTCAGGGCGATGACTACCACAGATTCGGCGGGCGAGTGGCGCAAGCTCGCGGCATGAAGCGAAAGATCCTCGCGAAGGCCCGGGATGACGGCATCATTGTCATCCCGAGCCTCGGCGAGGGTTCCTTGGCCAGCGGGTCGCACGGTGCGGTCGTCGCAGCGATCAATTCATCCCGCGAGTTGACAAGTCCGCCGGCTCTTCCTAATTCTTAACCACAAAGTTAAGTAACATCGCGGGCGCCATGCTGAAGATCCTTGGAATTGCCGTTCTGGTCGTCCTGGTCGTGGTCGCAGGCGTCTTGATCTACGCCTCGACCAAGCCGGATACCTTTCGCGTCGAGCGAACCGTGAGCATCAAGGCGCCGGCCGACAAGATCTTCCCGCTGATCGTCGATCTCAAGTCATGGACCGCCTGGTCGCCCTACGAGAAGAAGGACCCGGAGCTGAAGCGCTCGTTCGGCCCCATCACGTCGGGCAAAGGGGCGACCTATTCGTGGGCAGGCAACAAGGACGTCGGTCAGGGCAGCATGGAGATCCTCGATACCTCGGGCGGCAAGGTCGTGATCAAGCTCGATTTCCTGAAGCCGTTCGAGGCGCACAACACCGCCGAATTCCTCGTCCAGCCCAAGGGCGACTCGACGGCGCTCACCTGGGCGATCTATGGCCCCAGCCCGTTGATCAGCAAGGTGATGAGCCTGTTCATCGATCTGGACAAGATGATCGGCAAGGACTTCGAGGCAGGCCTCGCCGATCTGAAGGCGCTCGCCGAGAAGCGCTGATCGAATCGCGGAGGATGCGATGCCATCGGCGCGCTCGCCGCGCGAGCCTCCTGTCGCCCGTGGTGCTGGATTCCAGAGGACGCCATGAACGTCGTCACGAAGCCGGTTGCCGGTGAAGTGTCGACATGACCGAGGATGCCGCGGGCGGGATCGATCGCGAGACCCTGGTCACGGTGACTTTCGACGACCTGGGTGCCCGGATGCGCCTCACCTTGCGGCATACGGCGTTCGCCTCCGACGACGTTCGCCTCGACCATCAGAACGGCTGGACGGGCGGCCTCGACAGGTGTGTCGCGTTCTTCGACGCGCACCAAGATGCGGTGCGAGCGGCGCCGTGCCACGGGCCGCAAGCATCTATTTGCGACACGAGGGCGTTACGGCAAGGCAACCGGCAACTGAGAGGAGACAAGGATGAACGTACAGCCTTACCTGTTCTTCGACGGCAAGTGCGAGGAAGCGCTCGAGTTCTACAAGAGCGCCATCGGCGCCAAGGTCGACATGATGATGCGGTTCAGCGAGAGCCCCGAGAAGCCGCCGCCCGGCGCGATGCCGCCGGGCTCGGAGAACAAGATCATGCATGCCGCCTTCAAGGTCGGCGACACGCAGATCATGGCTTCGGACGGCCATTGCGCCGGCAAGCCGTCCTTCCAGGGATTTGGCCTCAGCCTCAATGCAGCCAATGAAGCCGAGGCAACGAAGCTCTTCAACACGGTGGGCCAGGGCGGTCAGGTGCTGCAGCCACTGACCAAGACCTTCTTCGCCTCGAGCTTCGGCATGGTGACCGATCGCTTCGGCGTGATGTGGATGGTGATCGCCGAGTAGTCCGGCGCGCATCTGGGATCGCCGCCGCAACCGGGAAGAGTCCTGGTTGCGGGGGGGGGGGCACTCGCGCCCGATACGTCGTCATCCCGACCGGACCCGCCATCCGCCGACGTGGAAACAACCCGGATATGCCGGCGTCGGAGAAGCGCCTTACGCCTTCTCCACGTTCGAGCTTCGCAGCGGCACGCCGAACTCTCGGCGGCAGACGTCGGCGAGAACGGCGACGCCCTGCTTGATGGTCTCGGGGTCGGGATTGGCGAAGCACAGACGCAGCCGGCTGCGCGAATACTCCTTGTTGGTCGACCATTCCGGGCCAGGGTTCAGCGACACACCGGCGGCCAGCGCGGCTTGCGCCAGCTTCTGGGTGTCGACGTTGTCGGGCAGCTTGATCCAGAGATAGATGCCGCCCGGCGGATCGCCGAACTCGGCGGCAGTGCCGAACTGCTCGGCGAGCGCCTCGCGCAAGGTCTGCAGCTTGCCGGCCAGCGTCTTGTTGAGCTTGGGGACGTGGTCGGCAAAATGCCTGGTGCAGAACTCGGCCAGCACCATCTGCTCCAGCGCGCCCGATCCGGCATCGGTCTTGAGCGCGAGGATGCGGGCCAGGATTCCCCACTTGGCGACGATGTAGCCGACGCGCAACGCCGGCGCGATCGACTTGGAGAACGAGCCGATATGGATCACGCCCTCGCCGCCGGCCATCGCATAGAGCGACGGCGGCCGCTTGCCGCTCCACACGAGATCTGAATAGCACTCGTCCTCGAAGATCATCACGCCATGGTCGCGCGCGATCTTGATGAGCTCGGCGCGCCGCGCCTCGCCCATGATGGCGCCGGTCGGGTTCTGCACCGTCGGGATGGTGTAGATGTATTTCGGCGTCACGCCCTTCTGCTTCAGCTCCTCGAGCTTCTGCTTCACGATGTCGAGCCTGAGCCCTTCTTCGTCGAGCGGTATGCCGATCGCGGTCGCGCCGAGCTTGGCGATCCTGGTGAGCGCGCTGCCGTAGGTCTCCTGCTCGATCAGCACCGTGTCGCCCTTGCCGAGCAGAAGGGCATTGATCAGGTCGAGCCCCTGCGACGATCCCGAGGTGATCAGGATCTCGTCGGCTGCGCACTCGATTCCGGCGTGGCTCTCGAGCTTGCCGCAGAGGAAATCGCGCAGCGGCCGATAACCGAGCGGTCCGCTGTTCAAGCCGTAGGTCGCGAGGGTCGAGCCCTCGCGCTTCAGGACCGCCGTCGCCGCAGCGATCAGCGCGTCGACCGGCACGATCTTGGCGTCGTTGTGGCCGCCGATGAAATTGTACTTCGGGAAGCCGTTCCACTTGACGGCTGGCGGGGGCGTACCAGGCGCCAGCAGGGGCGCGAAATCGAATGGGGCGGTCATGGCGGTTCCTCTTTTCCTGTCGCCCATTGCTGGGCCAACGACCGCCGATTCGCAACCGATTTTGGCCAGAGCCGCGTCCGATTTCGCTGAACCGTCCGCGGTCCAGACAAGTCGGACACGAGGTGCTCTCGGCTCAACGGATTCTAGAGGGCGACCTGCCGCTCCGCTGGTTCCCGCCGAACGGAACCTGCCCTAGGTCGGGGTCACCGCGCGGAACGAATGCGCGTCGGCCATCGCCCAGGGCTGCATCCAGCGCGGCGGCGCGGTGCCGGCCAGCAGGGCGCCCTCGGGCAGCGGCGGGTAGAGGTCGGCGAAGGTGATGACCTCGCTCGGCGAGACGCGGCGCGAGATGTGGATCGGCTTGAAGTCGTTGGGATGATCGAGACCCGCCGCCGCCGTCATCTCGGCCAGCTCGTGCAGGGTGGCGCGATGGAAGTTGACCACGCGCTGCATCTTGTCCGGCACGTCGAGCGCGCGCTGGCGCGTCGGGTCCTGGGTCGCCACGCCGGTCGGGCAGCGATCGGTATGGCAGGATTGCGACTGGATGCAGCCCACGGCGAACATGAAGCCGCGCGCGGCGTTGCACCAGTCGGCGCCGAGCGCCATCGTGCGGACGATGTCGAAGGCGGTGATGATCTTGCCGGCGGCGCCGATCTTGATGCGCTGGCGCGCCCCGATCCCGACCAGGGCGTTGTTCACGAAGTAGAGGCCCTGGCGCATCGGCTTGCCGATGTGATCGATGAATTCCATCGGCGCGGCGCCGGTGCCGCCCTCCTTGCCGTCGACGACGATGAAATCGGGATAGATGTCGGTCTCGAGCATCGCCTTGCAGATGGCGAGGAACTCCCATTCATGGCCGAGGCAGAGCTTGAAGCCGGCCGGCTTGCCGCCGCTCAACCGCCGCATCTCGGCGATGAAGCGCATCATCTCGATCGGCGTCGAGAAGGCCGAATGACGGGACGGCGAGATGCAGTCCTGGCCCATCGGCACGCCGCGGGTCAGCGAGATCTCGTGGCTCACCTTGGGCGCCGGCAGCACGCCGCCGTGGCCCGGCTTGGCGCCCTGGCTGAGCTTGAGCTCGACCATCTTGACCTGCGGATTGGCCGCCGCCTCGGCGAACTTCTCGGGCGAGAAGGTGCCGTCGGGATTGCGCGCGCCGAAATAGCCCGAGCCCAGTTCCCAGATGATGTCGCCGCCGCCTTCGCGGTGATAGGGGCTGTAGCCGCCTTCGCCGGTATCGTGGGCGAAGCCGCCGAGTCGCGCGCCGCCGTTCAGGGCGCGGATGGCATTGGCGCTCAGCGCCCCGAAGCTCATCGCCGAGATGTTGAAGACGGAGGCGGAGTAGGGGAGCTTGCACTCGGGGCCGCCGACCGTGATCCGGAAATGCTCGTCGCTCACCGGGGCCGGGACGATCGAATGGGCCATCCATTCGTACCCGTCACCATAGACGTCGTACTGGGTGCCGAACGGGCGGACGTCGAGCACCATCTTGGCGCGCTGGTAGACGACGGCGCGGCGGTCGCGGCTGAACGGCGTGCCGTCCTTCTCGCCTTCGAAGAAGTACTGCCGCATCTCCGGCCGGATCGCCTCGAAGATGAAGCGCAGATGCGCCGCGATCGGATAGTTGCGCAGGATCGAATGGCGCTTCTGGATGAGGTCGTAGATACCGACGGCCGTCAGGAAGGTCGTGATGTAAAGGCCGAGGTGCAGCAGGAACGAGCGCGGATCGAACACCAGGCCGATCGCGAAAGCCGCGAGGGCAAGCGCCGCCAGGGTGAGCGTGATGAAGCGTGGCGAGAAGGGGAGCATCAGGGGCGACATCGTTTCCTCACTTCAGGCGAACCTCGAGCCGTCGTGGGGTACCCGCTCGCCGGCGTCGCCATCATGACGCCGACTGCGGCTTTCCCCGTAGGTCGAGGATAGCGCAGAATCTCATGGCTGGGACCGAGCCACTGCTGCGGATCAATCTCCGCTCATCAGTGGCGCCGCTTCGTCTGCTGGGAACGATGAGTGCGTCACTTCAGGCGGAGCACGCTCCGCCGCAATGGCGCCGTCCTGGCGAAGATCCCTACGTCCGTTCGAACGAGACGCTCTTGATCACGGCGAAGACTTGCCGGCCGGGCGCCAGCGCCAGCCGTTGCACCGACTTGGCGGTGATGCGGGCGACCAGGGCGGCGCCGTTGCAGTCGAGCTTGACGTCGGCCTGCGCGCCGTTCGCGGTCGGCGCTATTGCGACGATCCAGCCCGACAGCACATTGAGTGCACTCACGTCCACGGGGGCCTGGAGTGACAGCATGACGTCGCGGGCGCGGATATAGGCTCGGACGGAAGCGCCGGCCGCGGCCTGCAAGCGCGGCACCTGAAGCTCGCCCGCCGTGGTCGCCAGCACCGAGAGTTGATAGGCCTCGTCGTGGCGCTCCACGATGGCCTCGAGCACGCTGCCGCCTTCTCCCGGATCCGCTAAGGACAGCACGTCGGCGACCGGGCCGACCGCCGTCACCTTGCCTTCGGTCAGAATCACCACCGTGGTGGCGAGCCGCGCCACCTCGGCGACGGAATGGCTGACGTAGAGGATCGGCACGCCGGCCTGGTCGCGCAGGCGCTCGATGTAGGGCAGGATCTCGGCCCGTCGCGCCTCGTCGAGCGAGGCGAGCGGCTCGTCCATCAGCAGCAGGCGCGGATAGGAGAGCAGGGCGCGCCCGATTGCGACGCGCTGCTTCTCGCCGCCCGACAGCGAGGCCGGCCGCCGCTCGAGCAGAGGACCGATGCCCAGCAGGTCGACCACCGAGGCGAGGTCGGTCGCCGCTCCGCCAGACTCGTCGCGGCCGAACCAGCGGCCGTAGAGCAGGTTGCGGCGCACGCTGAAATGCGGGAACAGGCGGCTGTCCTGGAAGACGTAGCCGATATGGCGGCGATGGCGTGGGACGAACACGCCTTTCTCGGTGTCGACGAGCACCTGGCCGTCGATGACGACCCGTCCGCGATCGGGCCGCACCAGGCCGCCGACGATGTCGACCAGGGTGGTCTTGCCCGAGCCGGACCGGCCGAACAGCGCCGTCAGGCCGGGCGCCGCCGAGAAGCGCGCCGAAAGATGGAAGCTGCCGCGCGCATGGTCTACGTCGACCTCGAGGCTCATGCCGCCATTTGCCGGACGCCGATGCGCCGCGCCAGCAGCTCCGAGCCGAGCAGCGCCGTCATGGAGAGGACGATCGACACCAGGGTGAGGCGGAAGGCGCCGGCGTCGCCACCGGGGACCTGGGTGAACGTGTAGATCAGCGACGGCAGGGTCTGGGTCTCGCCCGGGATGTTGGAGACGAAGGTGATGGTGGCGCCGAACTCGCCCATCGCCTTGGCGAAGCACAGGATGGCGCCGGCGATCACGCCGGGCAGGCAGAGCGGCAGGGTGATGGTGGCGAAGACCAGGAACGGGCGTGCGCCGAGCGTGCCGGCCGCCGATTCGAGCCTGAGGTCGACCGCCTCGATCGAGAGGCGGATGGCGCGTACCATCAGCGGGAAGCCCATGACGCCGCAGGCCAGTGCGGCGCCGGTCCAGCGGAAGGCGAACACGATGCCGAGCTCGTCGGCCAGGAAGGCGCCGATCGGCGCCTTGCGGCCGAACGAGATCAGCAACAGGTAGCCGGTCACCACCGGCGGCAGGATGAGCGGCAGGTGGACCAGCGTGTCGAGCAGGCCCTTGCCCCAGAAGCGGCCGCGCGCCAGCAGCCAGGCAATGGCGACGCCGAAAGGCAGGCTGGCCAGGGTCGCGGTGGTCGCGACCAGCAGGCTCAGCCTGACTGCCGTCCACTCCTCGGGCGTCATGTCGCCGAGTTCGACTTCACCAGGACCGTGAAGCCCTGCTTCTCGAAGGAGGTGCGGGCCTTGGCGCTGCGCAGGAAGTCGAGGAATGCCTTGGCGTCGGCGTTCGTCGAATCCTTGGTCAGGGCCGCCGGGTAGATGATCGGCGGATGCGAATCGGCCGGGAAGGCACCGACGATCTTGACGCCGGGCTCGGCCGCCGCGTCGGTGGCATAGACGATGCCGAGGGGCGTCTCGCCGCGCGCCACCAGCAGGAGGGCGGCGCGCACGTTCTCGGCCTGCGCCAGGTGGTCCTTGACGTCGTTCCAGGCACCGAGCTTCTCGAGCGCCGCCTTGCCGTACTTGCCGACCGGCACCGCATCGACATTGGCCATCGACAGCCGCCCGCCGGCCAGCGCCTTGGCGAGATCGGCGCCCTTGAGCTCGACCGTCGAAAGCTTGGAATCCTTGGGCGCGATCAGCACGATCTTGTTGCCCAGCAGGTTGAAGCGGCTGTCCGTCTTGATCAGGTTCTTGCCCTGGACGTAGTCCATCCAGTCGAGATCGGCGGAGATGAACAGATCGGCCGGCGCGCCTTGCTCCATCTGCTTGGCGAGCGCCGAGCTGGCGGCATAGGAGATCCTGGGCGTCGGCTTGCCGGTGTCCTTCGACCAGGTCGACGCGATCTCGTCGAGCGCGTTCTTGAGGCTCGCTGCCGCGAACACCACGACACCACTCTGGGCGAACGCTACGCTCGGGAGCAACGACCCGGCGAGCGTCAGGCCGAGCCAACTCCGTCTCTTCAACATACCAGCCTCCAGGTCAGGAAGCCGATATACTCGACTGGACATAGCGCTTCGTCCAGAGCTTGTTTGCAGCGAGAGTGAGGCGGCGCAAGGCGACGGCCACGATCACCAGCAGCGAGGCGAACAGCACCTTGTGGGCCGGCCGCGGCGCCAGCTCGGGGTCGAGATAGGCTTCCAGGGCGCGCGACGGGTCGATGCCGTTCACCAGCCCGTACCAGCCGGCCTCGAAGATCAGCGTCGCCAGGGTGGCGCCGACCGCCAGCAGGACGAGCCCGAGATAGCGCGTGCGCAGCTTGACCGGCAGCACTCGCCACAGCATCAGCCAGGCGAGCAGGCCGGCGGCGAAGGCCGGCTCGCCGATCTTGACCTTGGACTGGATGAAGAAATGGATCAGGGCGACGAAGGCGGCCGGATAGATCAGCCAGTGCAGCCGCTTCCAGTTGCGCCTGAGGCGGCGCTGCCAGCGGTCGGTCGAGGTGACGGCCAGCGCCACCAGCACCAGCAGCACGGCGAAGCCGATGGTCAAATAGAAGCGCTTGATGATCTCGCTGGCGACGACGACCAGGTTCCACTTCTGGTCCAGCACGTAGATCAGGAAATGGGCGCCGGCATAGAGCGCGGCGGCGACGCCGATGCGGCGGCGGATCTGCACCAGCGGCATCCAGTCGAACAGCGCCCGCGCCGGCGTCATGGCGAGCGACAGCAGCAGGAAGATGACCGCCCAGTCGCCGGTGGCATGGGTGGCGAGCGTCACCGGCCGCGGATCGAGATCGCCGTTGTACCAGCGCCACGCGAGCTCGATCGCCGGCAGGCAGAGCCCGACCAGCGTGACGAGACGCAGCCAGAACACCTTACGCTGAATGGTCACGCCGGAAACTTAGGCGATCAGGCGCTCAAGAGAAGGTCAATCTTGCGTCATCGTCGCGTGTACGGCGCTTCCTCACACTTCACTGCAGGTCGAGCGCGGCCGTCAGGTCACCCATGTTCTCGCGCACGCCGGGCAGCTTCTCCAGACCGAAGCGGCGCGTGATCAGCTTCAGGATCGACGTCGTGTCGTAGGTCGTCTTGTCGATATGGCCGCGCTTGGCGAAGGGCGAGACGATGATCGCGGGGATGCGCGTTGCCGGTCCCCAGCGATCGCCCCAGCCGGCGCCCGAGGGCGGCGGGACATGGTCCCAGAAGCCGCCATTCTCGTCGTAGGTCACCACCACCAGCATGCCTGGCCACTGCGGGCTCCTGGTCAGCCGCTCGAGCAGGTCGGCGATATGGGCGTCGCCGCTCATGACGTCGGTGTAGGCCGGATGTTGGTTCAAGCGGCCGACCGGCTTGTAGAATGTGACCTGAGGCAGCGTGCCGCGATCGATATCGGCCAGCAGATCGTCGCCATCCTTGAGATGGCGTTCGCGGTCCGGCGTCCCAGGTGCGAAGCGGCTGTAATAGTTGAACGGCTGGTGATGCGGCTGGAAATTCAGGGCGCCGTCGGTTCGGGTATAGATCACCGAGCGTTTGTCGGAAGCCGGCTTGCGGCCGTCGGCCAGCGCGGCTGTCCAGCCGCCGGCATACCAGGCCCAGCTCACGTTCTTGCCCGAAAGCGTATCGCCTATGGTCGTCGCCGTTTGCGGCGGCAGCGGTGCCCCGGCGCCCTTGGTGCCGGCTGGATCGGCGAGATCGGCCGAACCGCCCGGTGCCGGCGGTATGCCGCTCGGCTGATAGGGCGGTTGGGTCGTGTTGACGGAGTAGCCGTCCGGGGTGACCTGGCCACCGCCCGGACTGACGACCTCCACGGCGCCGTCGACCGCCGCCGGCGAGCCGGGCTTCTTCGCCAGCTTGCCGTTTGCATCGAGCCTCGCCTGCATCGGCTCCGGAGCATCCTTGAACACCGGGGTGCAGGCGCAGACCAGCCATTGGTGGTTGAGATATGAACCGCCGAACGCGCCCATGAAGAAATTGTCGGCCAGCGTGTAGCTCTTGGCCCATTGCCAGAGCTTCATGCCGCTGCCGTCGAAGTAGCCCATCACCCAGCCGCCGGCCGTCGACATCGCGGCGAACATGTCGTTCCGGCCGCCGTTGATCTGCTCGATGTTGTGATAGTAGGCGTGAATCGGGCTGATCAGGACCTGGCCGGCGCTCTTGTCGACCGGTGGTCGGTCGATGCGGAAGGGCGCATTGGGCAGACGGGGCAGGTTCGGATCGGGTTTGCCGTGCCTGTCCCAGACCTGCAGGTAGGGCAGCACGCTGCCGTCGTGGTCGCGTTGCGTCGATTGCTCCGCCGTGGCGTTGGCGATGCCGTTGGCGCCGGGAAACAGGCCGTAGAGATGATCGAAGCTGCGATTCTCGGCGTAGATGACGACAATATTCTTGATGCGGTCCAGGCGATCGGACTGGCTCATCGCCGGCATGGTCGCGAACAGCGTCGCGAACGCCGCGACGACAGTGATGGCCTTGGCCATGGGTGCTCTCATCGTTGATTGCCGAACAGCAGCCGATAGGTGCCGATGATCGGCGCCGTCGTCACGCCAAAGGGCCTCAGCCGGGCAAGCGAGAAGGTGGTTCGCGCGGCCGTGCCGACAGCGCTCGCGTCGGAGCCTTCGATCAGCACGGCCCATTCGACCTCGTCGGCGCGCGGCCGGTCCATGCTGGCGTCGCGCAGCGGCGCGTTGGCGATTTCTATGTCGTTCTCGGCCGCTGCCGCTCCGACCAGGCCGGGCCGGGCGATCACCTTGGGCAGCGCGGTACCCTTCAGCCATTCCAGCAGGGCGTGCCGCTCGCTCGGATTGGGCACGAAGCGCACCGTGGTCAGCACGCCGCCGATGCCGTGCGTGAGATCGACCTGCACGCGCAACGTCATCCTGTTGAAGCGCGTGAAACGCGAGGTGACCGTCGCCGTCCACGGCGTCGGGTTGGCCAGGATGTGCAGGTAGCCCGGCGCGACCAGATCGTCGGCGCTGTCGCATTCGTAGGTCGCGAGATACTTCGGCGAGCCGCGCACGGCGACGTAGCGACGGGCGCGGTGGAAGCCGGGCAGGTTGATCCGTTCGTCGATATGCTCGCGATTGTACCACTCGTTCAAGTCACGCTCGTCGCGCGCCGCAGCCTCGCTGTAGACGACGAGCATGCCCTTGCCGTGGAGCGGCATGATTTCATCCCCCTGTTGCCGTCGGCAGTCTATGCTGTCCGCCAACGGAGGGGAAACACCATGAAAATAGCCAAGATCGAGGATCTGCACTGCAACGCCGGCTGGCGCGACTTCTCGTTCCTCAAGATCACCACCGACGACGGGCTGGTCGGCTGGTCGGAATACAACGAGGGCTACGGCAGCGCCGGTCTGACCGCCGTGATCCGGCGCATGGCGCAGGGCTTGATCGGCCAGGATCCGCGGCCCATTGAACGGCTGATGGGGCAACAGTACGCCATCACGCGCCAGGCGCCGGGCGGGCTCAACCAGCAGGCCATGGCGGCGATCGAGAATGCGCTGCTCGACGTCAAGGCCAAGGCGCTGGGTGTTCCGGTCTCCGCGATGTTCGGCGGCCCGGTGCGCGATCGCCTGCCGCTCTACTGGTCGCATTGCGGCAGCTATCGCTTCCGCAATGCCGACGTGATGGGCGTCGAGCCGGTGCGCTCGGCCGACGACCTGGTGAAGCTCGGCAAGCATGTGAAGGAGCGCGGGTTCAAGGCGCTCAAGACCAACATCTTCCGCTTCGATACCGATCCGCCCAACATGCACCAGCCGGGCTTCGCGCGCGGTCCAGGCTGGCCCGAGCTCAACGTCGACAACGCCACGATCGATGCGATCCACAACGGCCTGGCGGCGTTCCGCCAGGGCGCCGGCCCGGAGATGGGAATCCTCCTGGACACCAACTTCAACTTCAAGACCGAAGGCTACATCAAGGTGGCGCGGGCCTGCGAGCGCTACAATCTGTTCTGGCTGGAGATCGATTCCTACGATCCCGAGGGCCTGCGCCTGATCCGCGATCGCGCGCCCATGCCGATCGCCTCCTGCGAATCGCTGTTCGGCCGCCGCCAGTTCCGGCCGTTCTTCGAGAACCGCTCGATCGACGTCTCGATCATCGACGTGCCGTGGAACGGCATGCTCGAGTCCTACAAGATCTCGGCCATGGCCGAGGCCTACGAGATCAACTGCGCGCCGCACAATTTCTACGGCCACATGTCGACGCTGATGAGCGCCAATCTGTGTGCCACGATGCCGAACTTCCGTATCATGGAAATCGATATCGACGACGTGCCCTGGAAGGACGATCTGGTCACGCATCCGCCGGTCATCCAGAATGGCGAATTGATCGTGCCGACCCGGCCCGGCTGGGGCGCGGACATCAACGAGGAAGCGGTCAAGGCACATCCGCCGAAGAACCCGCATCCATAAGGGGAAACATCATGGTCTACGAGCTTCGCTGCTACACTTTGGCGCCCGGCAAGATGCCGGAATATCTGCGCGCCGCGGAAACGATCGGCCGGCCGGTGCGCGGCAACAATTACGGCGTCAACCACGGCTACTGGACCGCCGAGTTCGGCGCGCTGAACCAGATCTGGCATCTATGGAAGTACGACAGCCTGAACGACCGCGAGCGGCTGCGTGTCGAGCTGATGAAGAACAAGGACTGGACTGACAAGTACGTGGCGACCATCCGGCCGTGGATCCAGCGCCAGGACCTGCGGGTGATGAATGCGGTCGTCGACATCAAGCCGTCCGACGGCACGACGGGCAACGTCTACGAGCTGCGCGTCTACCGCACCGTGCTGGGCGGCGCCCAGCAGTACGGCAAGGATTTCCTCGAGGTGAAGGAAGCGCGCGAGAAGTACTCGCCGATCTGGGGCGCCTGGACGGGCGAGCTGCCGCAGCCCAACGAATGGATCCATCTGTGGCGCTACAAGAACCTGCAGGAGCGCTTCGAGGCGCGCGCCGCCGCGATGAAGGACCCGGCCTGGCAGGCCTATCTCGCCAAGGGCCCGGCCAAGCTCGCCGAGATGCACTCGACCCTGCTGCTGCCGACGAACTATTCGCCGCTGAAATAACCCCATGTTTGCCTCCCCCGTCTTACGGGGGAGGTGTCCCCGCAGGGGCGGAGGGGGAAGGCCTCAGCCGAGATGCTTGAAGGTTCCGACGTCGGGCTTTCTTGAATCCCGACTGCGGCTTTCCCCCTCCGGCCCTTCGGGCCACCTCCCGCGATGACGGGGGAGGCGTTCCGATTTTCTGGAGTAACCCATGGATTCGTACGACGACACCGCGCTCGCGTTGATGAAATTCGGAGTCGGCCAGCCGGTGCCGCGCAAGGAGGATCCAACGCTGCTGCGCGGCCAGGGGCGCTATACCGACGACATCAACCTGGCCGGTCAGGCCTACGCCGTCATGGTGCGCAGCCGGGTCGCGCACGGCTTGTTGAAGGGTATCGACACCAAAGCGGCGTCGACGATGCCGGGCGTGCTGGCGATCCTGACCAGCGCCGACCTCGAGGCCGCGGGCTTCGGCCCGCTCAAATGCCCGATGAACATCCCGCAGCGCGACGGCTCGCCGATGAAGACACCGCCGCGGCCCTCCCTCGCGAAAGGCAAGGTGCGCTTCGTCGGCGAGGCAGTCGCCTGCGTCGTGGCCGAGACGGCGCTGCAGGCCAAGGATGCCGCCGAAGCAGTCGAGCTCGAGGTCGAGGAGCTGCCGGCGGTGACCAGCCCGGCCGAGGCGCTGGCGCCAGGCGCATCGCAGATACACGACGACGCGCCCGGCAACCTGGCGCTCGATTTCCATTACGGCGATGGCGAGGCGGTGAAGAAGGCCTTCGCCGAGGCGGCGCACGTCACCAGGCTCGAGATCGTCTCCAACCGCGTCGTCGTCAATCCGATGGAACCGCGCTCGGCGATCGGCAGCTACGATCCCGCTAGCGGGCGCTGGACGCTGAATGTCGGTTGCCAGGGCGTGATCGGCCTGCGCGGCGGCCTGGCGCGCGACGTGCTCGGCGTGACGCCTGACAAGGTTCGCGTGCTGACCGGCAATGTCGGCGGTTCGTTCGGCATGAAGTCGCAGGTCTATCCGGAGTACGGCCCGCTCCTGCTGGCAGCTAAGCTTCTGGGTCGGCCGGTGAAATGGACGGACGAACGTTCCGAGAGCTTCCTCAGCGACCATCACGGCCGCGACCATCAGCGCATCGCCGAGCTGGCGCTCGACAAGGACGGCAAGTTCCTCGCCGTACGTCTGAGCGGCACCGGCAATGCCGGCGCCTACATCTATCCGCCGATGCCGGCGACCACCAACGCGGTGAAGAACATCATCGACGTCTACGCCACGCCGGCGATGGAGGTGAACTCCAAGGTCGTGTTCACCAACACCACGCCGATCGGCGCCTATCGCGGCGCCGGCCGTCCCGAGGGCAACTACTACATGGAGCGGCTGATCGACACGGCGGCGCGCGAGATGGGCATCGACCGCGCCGAGCTGCGCCGGCACAATCACATCGCGCCGGCCGCGATGCCCTACAAGGCGCCGTCGGGCATGAACTACGATTCGGGCGAGTTCACCACCGTGCTCGACAAGGCGCTGCAGGCCGCCGACTGGGAGGGCTTCGGCAAGCGCAAGCAGGAGAGCGCCGCGCGCAACAAGCTGCGCGGCCGCGGCATCGGCTCCTATCTCGAAGTGACGGGGCCGCCGGCCAAGGAATATGGCGGCATCCGCTTCGAGGCGGACGGCACGGTGACCATGCTGAGCGGCACGCTCGACTATGGGCAAGGCCACGCCACGCCGTTCGCCCAGGTGCTGAGCGCCAAGACCGGCATTCCGTTCGAGCGCTTGCGCCTGCTGCAGGGCGATTCCGACCAGCTCAAGGTCGGCGGCGGGACCGGCGGCTCGAAGTCGGCGCTGGTCGCCAGCCAGGCCTTCCTCGAGGCCGGCGACAAGCTGATCGATCAGGGCAAGCAGATCGCGGCTCACGTGCTCGAGGCGTCGGCCGTCGACATCGAGTTTTCACGTGGCCGCTTCACCATCGCCGGCACCGATCGCGGCATCGGCATCATGGAGCTGGCCGACAAGCTGCGCTCGGGCCTCACTCTGCCGCCCGATGTGCCGCAGTCGCTCGACGTCAGCCACATCTCCGACAACCCGCCGTTCTCCTTTCCCAACGGCTGCCACGTCGCCGAGGTCGAGATCGACCGAGACACCGGGACGATCGAGGTCGTGCGCTATTTCATGGTCAACGACTTCGGCACGGTCATCAATCCGATGCTGACCGCCGGCCAGGCGCATGGCGGCGTCATCCAGGGCATCGGCCAGGCGCTGATGGAGCGCACGGTCTACGACGAACAAGGCCAGCCGATCGCCGGCTCCTTCATGGACTACGCCCTGCCGCGCGCCTCGGACGCGCCCGACTTCACGGTCGAGAACCATTCGGTGCCGTGCAAGACCAACCTTCTGGGCGTCAAGGGCTGCGGCGAGGCCGGCTGCGCCGGCGCCCTGCCGTCGGTGATGAACGCCGTCGTCGATGCGTTGAACGAATTCGGCGTCACCCACATCGACATGCCGGTGACGCCGGAGAAGGTGTGGCGGGTGTTGAATGAGGCTTCGTCTCGACGCGAGCGCATGGCGGCTCCTTGAGAAGCATCGACTTGATGACGCCTCACTCGCCTTCGGTGCCTCGGACGTCGGCTGCGCCCGTGCACGCCATTCCATCAGTCGCGCTCTTGACCCAGGTCAATGAAACCAGGCCGAACCCGCACCAGAAATCATCATAAAGGAGGCGGATATGCGGGTCCGCAACTCGGCCGAGGGCTACGGTGCAATTGCCCAATTCCTGCATTGGCTCACGGTCGTCCTAGTCGCAATCGCCTGGATGCTGGGTACGTTCGACGACGTATTGCCCAAAGGTGCGGCGCGCGCAGCCGGATTGTTCGTTCACATCTCTGCCGGAGTGGCGATTCTTGTCGCTCTGGTGGCGCGCGTGATCTGGCGCATGGCGGATCCGCCACCCGAGCCCGCGCCGACAAGGCTTGGAGCATGGCTGGATAGCGCAGGGAGGCTTGCGCATTACGCGCTCTACGCACTGCTGGTAGCGGTTCCGGTCGCGGGTATCGTGCTCCAGTTTGCGCGCGGGGATGCCTTGCCGCTATTTGGGTTCGCCGAAATTCCTTCACCCTGGCTTCGCGATCGGACGTATGCGCGTTCTGCAAGAGAAGTGCACGAGGTGCTGGCCAATGCGCTGGTCATGCTTGCGGCCTTCCATGCAGCCGCGGCGCTCGTCCATCACTGGATCTTTCGCGACCGTACGCTCTTGCGCATGCTTCCGGATGGCCGGCGTTAGCGGCGATGGCATGGCTGCCGCGGCTCTGCAGCTCATCCAGTGTACGACCGAAGTCGGAGCAGCCGCGGCAGGGGTGCTGAGCCTGATGCTGCTGGCTCTGACGTTGCGAGCATCTCGAAGCGTGGGGCTACGGGCGTGCCGCTTGGTTCGCATCCTTCGAGACGCCGCGTGGCGGCCCCTCGAGATGTGGTCATTTTCGGCTCGATCCGGACAAGAGAGCCTCGCCGCGAGCAATCTTTGAGTATAGTGCTTCCCGCCTGCCGATGCCTCTCGCGACGTGACCTTTGCCAGCTTCATCATCCAGCTCCTGAACGGGCTGGCGGCCGCGTCGTCGCTGTTTCTGGTATCGGCCGGGCTGTCGCTGATCTTCGGCGTGACGCGGATCGTCAATTTCGCGCATGGTTCGCTCTACATGCTGGGCCTGTATGGCGCCTACAGCCTGATCGAGGCGCTGGGGCGGACGCCGCTCGGCTTCTGGAGCTCGGTCGTGGTGGCAGCGCTGCTGGTTGGCGTTGCCGGAGTGCTGATCGAGGTGCTGGTGCTGCGCCGCATCTACAAGGCGCCCGAGCTGTTCCAGCTGCTCGCCACCTTCGCCATCGTGCTGGTGATCAAGGACGTCGCGCTGTTCGCCTGGGGCGCCGAGGACCTGGTCGGCCCGCGCGCGCCCGGTCTGTCGGTTGCGGTCGAGATCCTGGGCCGGCGCATCCCGGCCTATGACCTGCTGCTGATCGCCATCGGCCCGGTCGTGCTCGCGGCGTTGTGGCTGCTTCTGACCCGGACGCGCTGGGGCGCCCTGGTGCGGGCGGCGACCCAGGATCGCGAGATGGTGGGCGCGCTGGGGGTCGACCAGGCCAGGCTCTTCACCTCCGTCTTCTTCGTCGGCTCTGTGCTGGCGGGCCTCGGCGGCGCGCTGCAGATCCCGCGCGAGCCCGCCAATCTCGAGCTCGACCTGTCGGTCATCGCCGACGCCTTCGTCGTCACCGTGGTCGGGGGGCTGGGCAGCATCGGCGGGGCGCTCCTCGCCGCCGTGCTGATCGGCGTCGCCAAGGCGTTCTGCATCGGCATCGGCACGGTGCACTGGTTCGGCGTCGAGGTCGCCTTCTCCAAGCTCACGCTGGTGGTCGAATTCCTGATCATGGCGCTGGTGCTGGTGGTGCGGCCGTTCGGCCTGCTCGGCCGGCCGCCGGCGATCCAACGCATCGCCGCAGATCCGGCGCCGCCGCTTGCCGTGCCGTCCTGGACCTTCGCCCTGGTGTGGCTGGCGCTGCTGCTCGTCGTGCCGGTGCTCGCCGACCGCTACGTCACCATCCTGCTGACCGACATCTTCTGCTTCGCCCTGTTCGCCGTCAGCCTGCACTTCATCATGGGTCCGGCCGGCATGGTGTCGTTCGGCCATGCCGCCTATTTCGGGCTGGGCGCCTATGCCGCCGGCCTGCTGATGAAGCGCGTCGGCCTGCCCATGGAGGCCGCCCTCGTGCTGGCGCCGTCTGTCGCCGGCGCCTTCGCCCTGGTCTATGGCTGGTTCTGCGTGCGGCTGAGCGGCGTCTATCTCGCCATGCTCACCTTGGCCTTCGCCCAGATCAGCTGGTCGATCGTCTTCCAGTGGGATTCGGTCACCGGCGGCAGCAACGGCGTGTTCGGCGTCTGGCCGGCGGCCTGGCTTGCCGGCAAGACGACCTACTACTACCTGGCGCTGGCCTTCTGCGGCTTGGGCATTGCACTGCTGTGGCGCGTGCTGTTCTCGCCGTTCGGCTACGCGCTGCGCGCCGGCCGCGATTCGCCGTTGCGCGCCGAGGCGATCGGCATCGATCTGCGGCGCTTCCAATGGAGCGCCTTCGTGCTGGTGGGCGCGCTGGCCGGCCTCGCCGGCGCCGTCTTCGCCTTCTCCAAGGGCAGCATCTCGCCCGCCACCATCTCGATCGCGCAATCGACCGACGGCCTGATCATGGTGCTGCTGGGCGGCGTCGAGACGCTGACCGGCCCTGTCGCCGGCGCGGCGATCTTCACCTGGCTGCGCGACGAGGTCGCCCGCCGTACCGAATTCTGGCGCGCCGTCATGGGCATCGTGATCCTGCTGATCGTGCTGCTGTTCCCGCAAGGCCTGGTCGGCGGCCTCAAGGCGCTGGTGACGCGCTTGCGCGAGCGGCATCCATGAGCGCGGTGCTGCAGGTCGAGGGGCTGCACAAGTCGTTCGGCGGCGTGCAGGCCGTCGCCGACGTCTCCTTCGCCGTCGCGGCCGGCGAGCTTCTGGCGCTGATCGGCCCCAACGGCGCCGGCAAGAGCACCTGCTTCAACATGCTGAACGGCCAGCTCGTGCCCGACGGTGGCATCGTGCGCCTGGAGGGCCGCGACATCGTCGGCCTGAGCCCACGCGCGATCTGGCGGCTGGGCGTCGGCCGCACCTTCCAGATCACCGCCACCTTCGCCTCGCTGTCGGTCCGCGAGAACGTGCAGATGGCGCTTTACTCGCATGCCGGCCGCCTGCGCTCACTCCTGTCGCGTTTCGGCGCCGCGCTTCGTGGGGAAGCCGATGCGCTGCTCGACCAGGTCGGCATGCTCGACCAGGCCGAACGGGCCTGCGGCGTGCTGGCCTATGGCGATCTCAAGCGCGTCGAGCTCGCCATGGCTCTCGCCAACCAGCCGCGGCTGCTGCTGATGGACGAGCCGACCGCCGGCATGGCGCCCAGAGAGCGCGTGGCCTTGATGGCGCTGACCGCGGGCCTCGCGCGGGCGCGCCGCATCGCCGTGCTGTTCACCGAGCACGACATGGACGTCGTGTTCGGCCAGGCCGACCGCATCATCGTGCTCGACCGCGGCACGCTGATCGCCGGCGGCACGCCTGCCGAGGTGCGCGCCAACGCCCAGGTCCAGGCCGTCTATCTCGGCGGCACGCACTGATGCTCGCGGTCAGGGACCTGCACGCCTTCTACGGCCGCGCCCACATCCTGCACGGCGTGACGCTCGAGGCGCGCGCCGGCGAGGTGGTGGCGCTGCTCGGCCGCAACGGCGCCGGCAAGTCGACGACCTTGAAGGCGATCATGGGACTGGTGCCGGCGTCGGCCGGCGAGGTGAGCTTCCAGGGCACGCGCATCGAGCGGCTGGCGCCGCATCGGATCGCCCGCCTGGGCCTGGGCTACGTGCCCGAGGAGCGCCGCATCTTCACCGACCTCTCGGTGATGGAAAATCTCGCCGTCGGCCGGCAGGCGCCGCGCGAGGGCGCGCCGAGCTGGAGCGAGGACAAGCTGTTCGCGCTGTTCCCCAACCTCGCCGGCATGCGCGAGCGGCCGGGCGGGCGCATGTCGGGCGGCGAGCAGCAGATGCTCACCATCGCCCGCACGCTGATGGGCAATCCGCGCTGCGTGCTGCTCGACGAGCCGTCGGAGGGGCTGGCCCCGATCATCGTCGAGCAGATGGCGAGGTCTATCCGCACCCTGAAGGGCGAGGGCCTGTCGGTCCTGCTGTGCGAGCAGAACCTGCATTTCGCCCTGGGCGTTGCCGACCGCGCCTACATCATCGAGAAGGGCCAGATCCGCTTCGGCGGCTCGATGGCCGAGCTGGCCGCGGACGCGGCGCTGAGAGAACAGTATTTGTCGGTGTAGAGCATGCATATCGCGAAGATCTCATTGCCGGTAGCGCGCCACTCCGTGGCGCACTCTTCCGTTTCAGACGAAAGAGCGCCACGGAGTGGCGCGCTCCCGGCAATGAAGGATGCCATGCATGCCTGACCATTCCCTCACCGTCGGAATCGATGTCGGCGGCACCTTCACCGACCTGCTGGCCATCGATGCTGCGACCAACGCGGTGCTGCTGGCCAAGGTGCCGACCACCGTCGACAACCAGGCGATCGGCTTCATGGCGGCATTGGCCGCGGCCGGCGCCGATCCGGCCGCCTTGCAGGCCGTGGTGCACGGCACGACCACCACGACCAACGCCATCCTCGAGCGCAAGATTGCCCAGGTCGGCCTGATCACCACCAAAGGTTTTCGCGACGTGCTGGAGCTCGGCCGCCGCACACGGCCGCAGCCCTACGGCCTGCGCGGCACCTTCGTGCCGCTGATCAGCCGCGAGCATCGGCTCGAAGTGCCGGAGCGCATGGACGCCGACGGCAATGTGGTCGTGCCGATCGACGAGGCGGCGGTGGACGAGGCGGCGCGCACGCTGCTGGCGCGGGGCTGCGAGGCCGTCGTCATTCATTTCCTGCACAGCTACATCAACCCGGTGCACGAACGCCGTGCCGCCGAGATCGTGCGCGGCTTGTGGCCCAACCCTTTCGTGACGGCGGGCCACGCCATCCTGTCGGAGTATCGCGAGTACGAGCGCGGTGTGACGGCGGCAGTCAATGCCGCGGTGCAGCCCGTGCTCGACCGCTACCTGTCGCGCCTGCGCCGAGAGCTGTCGGCCAAAGGTTTCGATCGCGACCTGCTGGTGATGCAGGGCAATGGCGGCACGATCTCCTCGCGCCTGATCGCCGAGGCTGCGGTCAACACGGTGATGTCGGGCCCGGCCTCCGGCGTGATGGCAGCGGCCTACACCGGCCGCGCTTCGGGCCATCGCCATCTCATCACCTACGACATGGGCGGCACCTCGACCGATGTCGGCCTGATCGAGGACGCCGTGCCGCAGGTCTCGGGCGAGCTCGAGCTCGAATATGCCATGCCGATCCACGTGCCGATGGTCGACGTGCACACGATCGGCGCCGGCGGCGGCTCGATCGCCTCGGTCGATGCCGCGGGCATGCTGCGCGTCGGGCCGGAGAGCGCCGGCGCGCGGCCGGGCCCGATCTGCTACGGCCGCGGCGGCAACGAGCCCACCATCACCGACGCCAACCTGGTGCTGGGCCGGCTCAATCCCGAACGCCTGCTGGGCGTCGACCATCCGGTGACGCTCGACCACGTGCGCGGCCTTCTCGAGAGCCGCGTCGGTGCGCGTCTCGGAATCGATGCCGAGGCCGCGGCGGCCGCCATCCTGCGCGTCGCCAACGATCGCATGGCTGGTGCCATCCGCCTGGTGTCCTTGTCGCGCGGCCATGACCCGCGCGACTTCGCGCTGTTCGCCTTCGGTGGCGCCGGGCCCCTGCACGCCACGGCACTGGCGCGCGAGCTCGCCATCCCGACCGTGCTGGTGCCGGCGCGGCCCGGCATCACCAACGCGCTGGGCTGCGTCGTCGCCGACCTGCGTCACGACTACGTGCGTACGGTCAACCGTCCGCTGTCGGCAATCGACGACGCCACGGTGGCGCGCATCTATGCCGAGCAGATGGCGGAGGGCGAAGCGACGATCGCGCGCGAGGGCGTGCCGGTGCGCGCGCTGCGCCACATGCTGAGCGCCGACATGCAGTTCCAGGGCCAGAGCCACATCCTGTCGGTCGCGGTCGACAACCCGGCCGTTGGCGTCGAGGGGCTGCACAAGGCGTTCGCGGCGGCCTACTGGCGCCGCTTCGGCATCGAGCTGCCGGAGATCCCACCAGTCTTGGTGAATCTGCACGCTGCGGTGATCGGCGAGCGGCCCGAGATCTCGCTGGCTGCCCTCGCCGGCATGGACCGGGCGTCGACGCTCGCTGCCGCGCAGACCGGCGAACGCAGGGTGTGGTTCAGCGACGGGTGGCATCAGACGCCGATCTATGCCCGCGAGCGCCTGCCGATCGATGCCGCCTTCGTAGGGCCGGCCATCCTCGAGCAGCTCGACTGCACGACGGTGGTCGAGCCGGGTGATCGGGTGACGCAGGACCAGCTCGGCAATCTGTTGATTGAGGTGCTACCTCCAGGCTGAGGCGACAGCGGTCTCGATCTTGCGCCTGTAGTCGGGAAGCCACGAGAGATCAGGATCCGTTCTGACCCGCCGAGGCGCGCCGGAAGGCCGTAGGCGTGACGCCGGTGTCCGCCTTGAAGGCGCGATTGAAAGGACCCAGTGACTGGAAGCCCGAATCGAGCGCGATGGTGAGGATCGGCACCTCGGCCTGCGTCGGGTCGGCCAGCGCCTGCTTGGCATCGGCCAGCCGGTGGCGGTTGAGATATTCGTTGAAGTTGCGGTAGCCCAGGCCTCGATTGATGGCGTGGCGGACCTTGCGCTCGGGAAGGCCGAGCCTGGTGGCCAGCGCGCCGATGGTGAGGCCTTCCTGCCGATAGAGGCGATCGACCGCCATCAGCCTTGCGAGCTCGGCGAGCAACGCGGGATCGACGGGTTCCTCGTCGGCTGGTGCCGCCACGCCAACGGGCGCCATGGTCGCCTCGGGCGCCGGCGCGCCAAGCACCGAGTCGAGGTCTGCCTGCAGCAGCCCCGCCGCAATCACCACGGCGATGAGGGTCAGGGCGCCGGCATTCAGCACATGCAGGGTGACCGGCACCTCTCCCGGGCCGAACGACAGGTCGACCGCGGCGGTCACCGTCGAATGAATCGCCACCGCGGCCAGGATGAACAGCCGCAGCCGCCGGCGCCCTTCGACCAGGTCGCTGCGCCAGCCCGCGACCGTCTGGACAAGCGCCATCAGCACCAGCCCGACCGGTGCAATGCGCAGGACAACCTTGGCCGGCGGCCAGGTCGACAAGTTGCCGCCGAACAGATCGACGAGCGGACAGATCACGAGCGCGAGCCAGAGCAGCGCATGCCATGGGCGGGGCCAGAAGGAATCGTCGAACACCGCGCGGGAGAACAGCCAGAACACGGCGACGTTGCCGGTGCACAGCGCCAGCACCGGCGCGAACCAGGTGGCCCGATGGCCGATGTGATCCGGGGCGGAACACACGACGTAGGCGGCGGCGCCGATCGAGAGCAGGGCGCCGAGCCAGACGGCCGGCCGATTGCCGCCGCGGCGCAAGGTCGCCACAGCGATGACGACGAACAGCGCGACCGCGGCTCCCCGCAAGGCAACGTCGAGCAGAAACAGGGGATCGCGGCTGTCCATGGCTGCGCGGGACACTACACGATCGGTATCTCGGGGCTATGGGAGTTGGGACCATGCGGCTTGCCTGCCGTTCGACGTCGAGGCGATGATTGGCGTCGCATGGCCGACACTCCGGACCCTTATGCCGCCCTTGCAGCGCGCTATCGCACCTTCGCCGCCGAGGAGGTGCGCGGCGTCTCGCCAAGCTACGAGCGCCTGACCCTCGAGGTCGCCGAGTCGCGCGAAATCCTCGATTATCTGCTTGGCCTGCCGTCCGCGCGCCGTCAACCCAACCTGCTGCTGGCCGCGGCGCGTGTCGTCGCCGGACGGGTGCCTGACAAGGACCTGGTGATCGATCTCATCCGCGATCCAGCCGCGCGCCTGCGCAATCTCATGCTCGCGCGCACCACGCAGACCAACGAGCCGGCGCGCTGCACCGCGCTGCTGCCGATCCTGGCCCGCTTGCCGCCGCCGCTGGCGCTCCTCGAGGTCGGCGCGTCGGCGGGCCTGTGCCTGCTGCCCGATCGTTATGGTTACGATTACGGCGCGCATCGGATCGCCGGCGGTCCGGGTGCTCCGACATTCCACTGCACCGTGCAGGGAGCGGCGCCGCTGCCCGCCGCCTTACCGGCGGTCGTCTGGCGCGCCGGGCTCGATCTGTCGCCGGTCGATCTCGAGTCCGACGCGGACGCCGCCTGGCTCGAAGCGCTGGTGTGGCCGGAGCAGGAGCATCGCCGCCGCCGATTGCAGCAGGCGATCGCGGTTGCCCGCGCGCACCGGCCGCGCGTCGTTCGCGGCAACCTGCTGCACGATCTCGACGCCCTGATCGCCGAGGCTCCGAGCGATGCGACCCTGGTCGTCTACCATTCCGCCGCGCTGGCCTACGTGACGCCGCGCGCCGCCCGTCTCGGCTTCGTCGAGGCGCTGCGCCGGACCCGCGCCGTATGGATCAGCAACGAGGCGCCGGGCGTGTTCCTCGACATCCTTGCGTGCGCTCCGGTGCCGGTGCCGCCCAGCAGGTTCCTCCTGGCGGTCAATGGTGTGCCGAAGGCCTGGACGGGGCCGCACGGCCAATCGCTAGACTGGTTCGCGGAGGATTGAAATCGATGAAGGTCACAGACGTCACCTGCCACATCCTGCAATGCAAGGTCGACAAGCCGTTCGTCTCGGCGCGCGGCTGGGTCTACGGCACGCGCTCATCCTGCGTGGTCGAGATATCGACCGACGAAGGCGTCACCGGCTGGGGCGAATGCTACGGGCCGGCCGCCGTCGCCAAGACCTTCGTCGAGACGCAGTACCGCCCGCGCGTGATCGGCCGCGATCCGTTCGACGTCGAGGCGATCTGGGAGGATCTGTACAATCGCATCAAGGACTACGGCACCACCGGCATGGCGATCTCGGCGATCTCCGGCATCGACATCGCGCTGTGGGACATCATGGGCCACGCCGTCGGCAAGCCCGTGCACAAGCTGATCGGCGGCGCCTACCGCAGCGAGGTCGTGCCCTATGCGACCGGACTCTATTTCATCGACATGAACCGCCTGGTCGAGGAGGCGGTCGAGGAGGCGCTCGAGTTCAAGAACGACGGCTTCCGCGCCATCAAGATGAAGATTGGCCTGGGCGACCTCAAGCTCGACACGAAGCGGGTCGCGGCGGTGCGCGAGGCGATCGGCGCCGACGTCAAGCTCGCGGTCGATGCCAACCACTGCTTCTCCGTGCCCAACGCCATCAGGCTCGGCCGCATGCTGGAGGAGCACGACCTTATGTGGTTCGAGGAGCCGATCAGCCCGGAGGATCACGACGGCTATGTCGAGGTGACCAGAGCCCTCGACATGGCGGTGGCGGGCGGCGAGAACGACTTCACCCGCTGGGGCTTTCGCGACGTCATCGCGCGCAAGGCGATGGACATCGTGCAGCCCGACCTGTGCGCCGCCGGCGGCTTCTCGGAGTGTCGCAAGATCGCGGCGCTGGCCAGCGCCTTCGGTGTCGAATGCGTGCCGCATGCCTGGGGCTCGGCGATCGGGCTGGCCGCCACGGTGCAGTTCCTCGCGGCGCTGCCCGACCAGCCGCCGGCACTCCGCCCGATGCCGCCGATGCTCGAGTTCGAGCAGACGCCCAACCCGCTGCGCGACCATCTCGCGACCGTGCCGATCGAGCAGAAGAAGGGCATCGTCGCCGTGCCGACCGGTCCCGGCCTGGGCATCGAGATCGATCGCGAGGTGCTGAAGAAGTACAAGGTGGCATGATGAAGATCGTGGACGTGAAGGCCTATCCGACCAGCTTCCGGGTGCCGAAGGAGCGGCAGGTGTCGCTCGGCATCGGCACCATGACCAAGCGCGACTGCGTCATGGTGAAGGTGATCACCGAGGACGGCATCGTCGGCTGGGGCGAGAGCCATCATGCGCGCTCGCCGGGCAGCATCGGCCATCTGATCAACACCACGCTCAAGGGCTTCGTGGTCGGCATGGATGCGACCGACACCGCGGGCATCTGGTCGAGGATCTACAAGTTCCAGCTCGGCAGCCACGGCATGGGTGCGGCCACCGCGATGGCGATGAGCGGCATCGACCAGGCGCTGTGGGACATCAAGGGCAAGGCCGTGGGCTGGCCGCTCTACAAGCTGCTGGGCGGCAGCAACCGGCCGGTGCCGGCCTATGCCGGCGGCATCTCGCTCGGCTACCAGCCGCCGGAGGCGCTGGTCGCCGAGGCGATCCCGATGGTCGAGGCAGGCTACCGGGCGCTGAAGCTCAGGATCGGCGACACGGTGGCCAACGACATCGCCCGCATGACCGCCATCCGCCGTCATTTCGGCGACGGCATTGCGATCCTGACCGACGCCAACACCGGCTACTCGGTGGCCGATGCGCGCCGCGTCATGCCGGCGATGGACGAGCTGGGCATCGGCTGGCTGGAGGAGCCGTTCCCGGCGCACGATCATCGCTCCTATGCGCAGGCCAAGGGTTTCGGCCGCACGCCGCTCGCCGCCGGCGAGAACCACTACACGCGTTTCGAGTTCCATCGCGTGATCGAGGACGGCTTCATCACCATCCTGCAGCCCGACCTGTCGAAGAGCGGCGGCATCACCGAGGTCCAGCGCATCGCCGCGGCCGCCTCGATGTGGAAGCTGCCGATCCACCCGCACAGCTCGATGACCGGGCTGAACCACGCCGTGTCGATCCATTTCCTGGCCGCGATCGACAATGGCGGCTACTTCGAAGCCGATCTCTCCGTCGCCAACAAGTTCCGCGACGAGCTCGGCAGCGAGCCCTGGAAGATCGGCATCGACGGCTGCGTCCGCCCGCTCGACAAGCCCGGTATCGGCGTCGAGATCGACGAGGCATTCCTGATGGCACACCCGGTGATCGAGGGGCCGGGGTACGTGTAGTCTTTCGCTCATATTCTCCTCCCCAACGCTTGTGTTGGGGAGGGCAACGGGAGGCGATGAATCACCCTGCCGCGATCAGGTCGGACGCCTTCTCCGCGATCATGTTCGTCGCGGCGTAGGTGTTGCCTGATACCATGCGCGGCATGCAGGAGGCATCGGCGACGCGCAGGCCGGTGAGGCCGAGCACGCGCATGCTCAGGGGATCCACGACGGCCTGGGGATCGGTGCCGAGCTTGCAGGTGCCAACGGGATGGTAGGTCGTCGAGCCGGTGGCGCGGGCGTGCGCCATCCACTGCTCGTCGGTCTCGCAGTCCGGCCCCGGGAAATTCTCGCGGATGACGTGGTCGGCGAGCGGCCGGGTGGCGAGCAGCTTGCGCAGGTATTTCATCGCCGCCAGCAGTGCATCGCGATCGGTCTGGACGGCCAGGTAATTGGGCTGGATCTCGGGCTTGGCCGTCGGATCGGCCGACAGCGCCTTCACATGGCCCGTGCTCTCGGGACGGAGCTGCGAGGCGCCGAGGGTCATGCCCGGCACCGTGTCGAGCACCGCGGTGCCGTAGCTGCCGCCGGGATAGCTCGCCGGCGCGAAATAGAGCTGCATGTCGGGCGTCTCGAGCCCCGGCCGCGTCTTGAAGTAGCCGCCTGCGTGGCTCGGGCTGCTGGTCAGCAGCCCCTTGCGGGCGATCGCGTAGTGCAGCACCTCGCCGACCAGCCGCAGCCCGCGGCTGCGCTCGTTGAGCGACCCCGCGCCCTTCACCAGGGCGGAGACGCGGATGGCATAGTGGTCGCGGAAATTGTAGCCGACGCCGGTCAGGGCATGGTTCACGGGAACCCCAATGGCCGCGAGGTCCTCGGGCTTGCCGATGCCGGAAATCTGCAGGAGCTGCGGGGTGTTGATGGCGCCGCCGCACAGCACGACATCGCGTCGCGCCTTGATCTTGTGGCTCTGGCCGTTCTGGCGATAGGTGATGCCGACCGCCCGCTTTCCGTCGAGATCGACCGACTCGGTGAGCGCTCGCGTGATGACCTCGAGGTTTGGCCGGCGCAGGATGGGGCGCAGATAGGCGTCGACCGGGCTCCAGCGCCGGCCGCGCCGCATCATCTGCTGGTAGAGCAGGGTGCCTTCCTGGTCGCCGCTGTTGTAGTCGGGTGTGCGCTTCAGTCCGAGCGCCTCGTTGGCGCCCATGTAGGCGATGCACAGCGGATGGGGATCGCGCTGGTCCTCGATGCTGAGCGGCCCGCTGCGGCCGCGCACGTCGTCGCTGCCGCCGATCCTCGATTCGGCGCGCTTGAAGTAGGGCAGCACGTCGGTCCACGACCAGCCGCGGCAGCCGAGCTGCGCCCACATGTCGTAATCGGCCGCCTGGCCGCGCACGTAGAGATGGCCGTTGATCGAGCCCGAGCCGCCCAGCACCTTGCCGCGCGGATACTTGATGCGCCTGTTGTCGATGAACGGGCCCGGCGCGGTCTCGTAGCCCCAGTTCAGGTTGGGGTCGTAGACCGTCTTGTTGAAGCCGGCCGGGATCTTGATCCAGATGTTGCTGTCGTTGCCACCGGCCTCGATCAGCGCCACCGTGTGCCGGCCCGACTCGCTCAAGCGATTGGCCAGCACGCAGCCCGCTGCGCCGGCCCCGACGATGACGTAGTCGAATTCGTTCATGGTGGTTTCTCCCGGTTCATTCTGTCATTCCGAGCGCCTTCTCTTTCCTCCCCCGTAATCGGGGGAGGTGCCCCGAAGGGGCGGAGGGGGAAGGCTTCAATCGAGGCGCTTGAAGTTCCGACGTCGGAACTCACAGAATCTCGACCGAGGCCATCCCCCTCCGCCCCCTCGCGGGGGCACCTCCCCCGTAAGACGGGGGAGGAAAATCAGGGCGGGCTCTGGACATCACCCTTGAGTCCTACGCCGCAACCACCAGGGTCGAGGCGAGCTGGCGCACCGATTTCACCATGGCCATCGCCACCAGCTTGCCGGTCTTGCGGTTCTCCTCGCTGACCGCGACGTCTTCCTTGAAGGTGAAGCGGCCGAACGCACCCGCGGCTTCGAGCTCGACGATGTGGGTGTCGATGGTCGGGTCGGCCACGATCACCACGCGCGTGCGGTCGAGGCCGAGCCCGGCGATCGCGGCGGCGGCCGAGATGTTGACGTTCTGCGGATAGAGTCTCGCGCCCTCGCGCACCGGGCCGTCGAACACGATGTGGGGCTCGGTGAGGGCATCGAGATCGACCAGCGTCTCGGCGATCGTGCCCTTCCAGGCCGACGGGTCCTTGCGCACCGTGACGGTGACGCTGTCGAGGCCGCCCACCGCCGCGCTGCTCAGGATGTCGAGCGCGCCGATGCCGGCCGACGGCAGGATCAGTCGCTTGCCGTTGGCACGGGCGACGGCGAGCAGACGCTCGAACAGCGTGGTGTCGGTGAAGGCGCCGACCGAGGTCACCAGGAAATCGGCGCCGCCCTCCAGCACGCGCTCGCCATGCCGCCGCACCGCCTCGTGACCGGCGCATTCGGCGACGGCATCGAACTTGTGGGCGAAGAAGCGGTCGGGCTCGTGGGTCAGCAGGCCCTCGTTGCGCGGCCGCCTGACCAGCACCGAGACCAGCTCGGCATTGTCGATCCCGGCGGCTTCGATGTGACGCCCGATGGCGCCGTAGCCGATCAGGCCCAGACGGACCGGGACAAGTCGGACGGGTACAGGTCGGACGGTCACGCGAGCTTCTGCTCCACCCAACGCGCCCAGCTGATCAACTGGTCGTCGCTGCCCAGCGGGCCGATGAGCTGCACCGACAGCGGCAGGCCGAACGGCCCTGCATTGAACGGCAGGGCGATGCAGGGCGTGCCGAGCAAAGTCCAGAAGCGGTTGAACAGCGGATCGCCCGTGTTGCCGAGGCCGGCCGGCGCTTCGCCCTTGGCCGACGGCGCCAGCAGGATGTCGAACGACTGCCAAGCCTCGGCGAGCTGGTCGAGGCAGGTGCGCTTCAGCTTCCTGGCGGCGGCATACTGGCGAGCGGTCACCGCGTCGCCATCGGCCATCGCGCCGTTCATGATCGGCGAGAACAGGTGCGGGAAGCGCGCCCGTTCCCTGGCGTAGGACTGCGTCGCCTCCTTGGTCATGATGCGGTGCTGCGCCGGAACAAGCTCGGTCCAGGTCTTGGGTGCCGTCCATTCGCGCAGCCTGGCGCCGGCCGCCTTCAAGGTGCGTGCGGCGAGCTCGATGTTCTTGCGGTTGTGGGCGTCCACCTGGTCCCACCACGGCGTGCGCATCAGGCCGATGCGCGGCGCCTGCTTTACCGGATCGGCGGCGGCATGGCCGTAGGCGGCGCGGATCAGGGCGAGATCGTTGGCCTCGCGAGCGAAGAAGCCCAGCGTGTCGAGGCTGGGTGCATAGGGCTTGATGCCCGTCATGTCGGCCCAGCCGTAGGTCCCCTTGTAGGCGACGACGCCGTTGAAGGCGCCGGGCCGGATCACCGAGCCCGCGGTCTGCGTGCCGTAGCCGACCGGCGCCATGAAGTCGGCGACGGCGGCGGCCGAGCCCGACGACGAGCCGGCCGGTGTGTGGCGGAGATTGTGCGGGTTGTGCGTCTTGCCGGCATGGCCGCCGGCGAACTCGGTGGTCACCGACTTGCCGAGCACGATGGCGCCGGCCTTGACCAGTTGCGTGACGCAGGCGGCGTCCTTGCCGACGACATGGTCGCGGTAGATCGCCGAGCCGCAGGTGGTCGGCATCGTCTTGGTCGAGATGATGTCCTTCACCGCGAGCGGAATGCCGTGCAGCGGCCCGACCGGTCGGGCGCGCTTGTCGAGCTGGTCGGCGCGCTTGCGGGCGCCGTCGGGATCGAGCGCCTCCCAGGCATGGACCTGACCCTCGCGCGCCTCGATGCGGTCGAGGCAGGCCTCGACCAGGTCGCGGGCCTTGAGGCGCTTCTCCGCCATCTGCTTGACTGCGGCACTCGCTGAGAGCCGATTGGCCGACAGCCTGTTGGGCGACTTCGCCATGTGTACTTTCCCCCGGGACGTCGTTCGGGCCATGATGGCGGAGCAATTGCGCAAAGAACAGCGCCACCGAGGTGAGGAATGGCGGGCGACGCGATCGATTTCTGGTTCTCGACCGGCAGCACCTACACCTATCTCACGGTGTCGCGGCTGGAACAGGTCGCGGCCGCCCAGGGCGTGCGCTTCAACTGGCGGCCGTTCAGCGTGCGCCAGATCATGCGCGAGCAGAACAACGTGCCGTTCGCCACCAAGCCGGTGAAGATGGCCTACATGTGGCGCGACATCGAGCGCCGCGCGGCGATGTACGGCCTCGCCGTCAAGGTGCCGGCACCTTATCCCCTGCAGGAGTTCGATCTCGCCAATCGGCTCGCCCTGCTCGGCCTCGCCGAGGGCTGGGGCAAGCCCTATATCGTGGCAAGCTACCGGCGCTGGTTCGTCGACGGCCAGGAGCCCGGCCGTGAGCCCAACCTGTCGGCCAGCCTCGCCGAGGCCGGCCAGCAGACGGCGCGCACGGTCGAGCGGGCCGGCGGCGGCGATGTCGTCGAGATGTACGAAGCGGCGACCGACGAAGCGCGCACGCTCGGCGTGTTCGGCTCGCCGAGCTTCGCCGTTCGAGGCGAAGTGTTCTGGGGCGACGATCGGCTCGACGATGCGATCGCCTGGTTCCGTAAGGGGAGTCTCAAGCCATGACCCTGCCTTTTGCCGTCCGCAAGCTCGGCCACGTCGTGATCAACGTCGCCGACCTCGAGAAATCCAAGCACTTCTACACCGAGGTGCTGGGATTCCAGCCCACCGACATCTATGGCGACGACAAGATGCCGGGCGGCATGGTGTTCCTGCGCTGCAACGGCGATCACCATTGCCTGGCCCTGATCGGCGGTGCGCCGCCGGCCGGCGAGGCCAAGCGCACCCTCCATCACCTGGCCTTCGAGCTGGCGACGCTCGACGAGGTGTTCCGCGCCCGCGACCATCTCAAGCGGCACGGCGCCAAGATCGTCTATGAGGGCCGCCGCCGCGCCGGCTGCCAGGTCTCGGTCGAGTTCCTCGATCCCGACGGCCATCACCTCGAGCTGTTCTGGGGCCTCGACCAGATCGGCACCGACGGTCGCGTGCGCCCGGCCGACGAATGGCGCCAGACGGCGACCCTGGAAGACGCCGTGCGCTTCGCGCCACCGGGCCAGGACACGACCCTGCACGACGCCAATCTGAAGCGCGTCGACGCCGCCGATTGACGTGATGCGCCGACGGCATCTGCTCGCGGGCGCGACCGGGGCCGCTTTGGCCAAGACCGCGTGGGCGCAATCGTTTCCGAGCAAGCCCGTGCGAATCGTCGTGCCCTACACACCGGGCGGCACGACCGACATCCTGGCGCGTGAGCTCGCCGCCAAGCTTCAGCCGGCGCTGGGTCAGAGCGTGATCATCGAGAACCGTCCGGGCGGCGGCGGCACGCTGGGCTGCGAGCTGGTCGCGCGCGCCGACCCCGATGGCCATACGATCCTGATGGGCCATATCGGCACACTCGCCATCAATCCGCTGGTCTACCCGCAACACAGCTACGATCCGGTCAGCGGCTGGACGCCGATCGCCTACATCGCCAACGTGCCCAACGTGCTGGCGGTCCATGCCTCGGTGCCGGCCAGCTCCGTGCGGGAGCTGGTGGCGCTCGCCAAGGCGAAGCCCGGCGCGCTGGCCTACGGCACCGGCGGCACGGCGAGCGCCTCGCATCTCGCGACGGCCTACTTCACCTACGTGAGCGGAATCGATCTGCTGCACGTGCCCTACAAGGGCACCGGACCGTTCATTTCGGACCTGGTGGCGGGTCAGCTCCAGATCGGCTTCACCGGGGCGCCGGTGGTGATGCCGCTCGCCAAGCAGGGCAAGCTGCGCACCCTGGCGATCTCGAGCGCCAAGCGCTCGACTGCCTTTCCCGAGCTGCCGACCATTGCCGAGTCGGGCTATCCCGAGTACGAGGCCGACCAGTGGTACGGCATCACCGGCCCGGCCGGCATCGATCCCGCGATCGTCGCCAGGCTCAATGCCGAGATCAATCGCGCGCTCGTCTCGCCCGAGATTCGCGCGCACCTTGAGAAGGAAGGCGGCGAGCCTGTCCCCCTGCCGGCCGAGGCGCTCGGCAAGCACATCGCGGCCGAGATCGCCCGCTGGCGGCCGGTGGTGAAGGCCGCCAACATCCGGCTCGAGTAGTTGGCACGCGCTGGAGGTGACGCACGTTGCAAACGGCGCCTCGGAAGTAAGAGCAATCATTTGATCTAAAATCTCGAAAGAGAGTATCGCGTTGAAAGCGCTGGGATTTTCCTGGCGGAAGGTCATGACCTCATGGCCGGGAGCGCGCCGCTCCGTGGCGCTCTTGCTTGTCGATCATACGCCCATGAGCGCCACGGAGCCGCGCGCTCCCGGCCATGATTGCTCACTGTGCTGCAACAAATGAAAATGCCGCTCTGCGCGGCTCCTCGGGATGAGGACGTTATTGGTCCTCGCGCGCCCAGTGAGCACTGGTTGGCTGATAGGGCCATTTCTTGCTAGGGCGACGGTATGACCAAGCGCTTCGCCATCATCGGTGCCGGCATGTCGGGCATCCTGGCCGGCATCAAGCTCAAGGAACGCGGCATCGAGGATTTCACGATCCACGAGAAGGCGGCGCGGCCGGGCGGAACGTGGCGCGACAACACCTATCCCGGCCTGTCGTGCGACGTGCCGAGCCACGTCTATGCCTACTCGTTCGAGCTCAAGGGCGACTGGTCGTATCGCTTCTCGCCCGGGGCCGAGATCCAGGGCTATTTCGAAGGCGTGGCGCAGAAGTACGGGCTGATGCCGCACTTCCGCTTCGACAGCGAGATCGAGCGCGCCGCGTTCCGCGACGGGCGCTGGCATCTCACGGCCAGGGACGGCACGACGGACGCCGCCGATTTCGTGATCTCGGCGACCGGCGTGCTGCATCATCCCGCCTATCCCGACATCCCCGGGCTGGAGGATTTCGCCGGCGCGCGCTTCCACTCGGCGCGCTGGAATCATTCGGTGGTGCTCGACGGTAAGCGGGTCGGCATCATCGGCACAGGCTCGACGGCCATCCAGATCGTGCCGGCGATCGTCGATCGGGTGGCCGAGCTCGCGCTATTCCAGCGCACGCCGCAATGGGTCCTGCCGCTCGCGAATCCGGCCTACAGCGAGGACGAGAAGGCGATGTTCGTCGCCTCGGCCGAACGGCTGCGGCAGTCCTACGACTACTGGGCGGCGCGGTTCATCGACACCTTCGCCCGCGCCGTGATCGGCGATCAGGCCGAAATGGCCAAGATCGAGCAGGCCTGTCACGCCAACCTCATGGACAATGTCCACGATCCGGCCCTGCGCGCCGTGCTGACGCCCAACTATCGGGCGGCGTGCAAGCGGCTGATCATGTCCGACACGTTCTATCCGGCGATCCAGAAGGCCAATGCGCGCGTCATCGCCGACGGCATCGAGCGCATCGAGCCGGCCGGCGTGCGCACCAGAGATGGCGTGCTGCACGCGCTCGACGTGCTGGTCCTGGCGACGGGCTTCGATGCCCATGCCTTCGTGCGCCCGATGGACGTGATGGGCGAGGGCGGTCGGCGGCTGGCCGACGCCTGGAGCGACGGCAACGAAGCCTACCGCTCGGTCGCCGTGCCGGGCTTCCCGAACTTCTTCATGCTGGTCGGGCCCAACAGCCCGATCGGCAATTTCTCGGTGATCCAGATCTCGGAGCTGCAGATCGGCTACATCCTGCAGCTCGTCGATCAGGTGCGTTCCGGGCGCTGCCGCGCGATCGCACCGAGCGCCGATGCGACGCAGCGTTTCAACGCGGCGCTGCGCGAGGCGATGAAAGGCACTGTGTGGGTCACCGGCTGCCGCAGCTGGTACCTCGACAAGAACGGCAATCCCGCGCTCTGGCCGTGGAGCTTCGACCGCTTCCGCGACGAAATGCGTGCACCGCATCTCGCCGACTTTGCGCTGATGTAGGTTTCCTCCCCCGTCATCGGGGGAGGTGACCCGTAGGGCCGGAGGGGGAAGGCCTCAGTCGAGATCTCTCCGATTCCGACGTCGGAACTTCATGAAGCTCGGCTGAGGCTTTCCCCCTCCGACCCGCATGACGGGGCACCTCCCCCGATCACGCCGTCATACGGGGGAGGGCCCGAAAGGTGAGCTCACGAATTGACGACGGCCACGGCCTCGATCTCGATCATGAAATCGGGACCCGCGAGCCGCGTGACGCCGACGGTCGTGCTGGTCGGGGTCGCCACCCCCAGATAGCGCATGCGGATGTCGCCGCACTTCTGGAACTCGTCGAAGTCGGTGACGAAGGTATTGGTCTTCACCACGTCGGCCCATGTTGCGCCCGCGGCCTTGAGGCAGCGGTCGAGGTTCTGGAAGGTCTGCTCCATCTGGGCGCGCATGTCGCCCTTGCCGACACAATTGCCGTCGATATCGCGGGCAAGCTGCCCCGCCGTGTAGACGATCTTGCCGGTGCCACTCACCGTCACGACGTGGGAATACGAAGGCTGCCCATGGGACATCCTGACGTTCATGCCTTCCGGCTGGAAACGTTCGATCTTCAAGGTCATGCATGCTCTCCCGTTCGGTTCATCTTCGCCGCGAACGGATGATACGCCTGTAGGAGCTGTGTCGATCGCGATGATTTCGGCTCAGGCCGACGGCTTCTTGCCGATGCTCTTCAGCTTCTCGCGCAGGGTCTGGAAGGCGACGTAGAGGCCGGGGATGACGAAGATGCCGAGCATCGAGGCCGCGATCATGCCGCCGAACACGGCGGTGCCGACGGCGCGCTGGGTGGCGGCGCCGGCGCCCGAGGCGATGACCAGAGGCACCAGGCCCAGGATGAAGGCGAACGAGGTCATCATCACGGCGCGGAAGCGCAGGCCGGCCGCGGTGGTCGCGGCCGTGACGATGTCCTTGCCTTGCGCGCGCTCCTCCATGGCGAACTCGACGATCAGGATGGCGTTCTTGGCGGCGAGCGCGATCAGCACGACAATGCCGATCTGGGCGTAGATGTTGTTGTCGAGCCCGGCCAGGAACAGGGCGGTCACGGCGCCGAACAGGCCGACCACCACCGACAGCAGCGCGGCGATCGGGATGGCCGTGCTCTCGTAGAGGCCGACCAGGAACAGGTAGGCGAACACCACGGCCAGTCCCAGGATGAATCCGGTCTGGCCGCTCGCCGCTTTCTCCTGCAACGCTGTGCCGGTCCATTCGTATCCATAACCGGCCGGCAGCGTGGTCTTCGCGAGCTTTTCCATGGCGGCGATCGCGTCGCCGGTCGAGAAGCCGGGCGCCGGCGCGCCGTTCAGCACCACCGAGCGCAGGTTGTTGTAGCGCACGATCGAGGACGGCGCGGTTATCAGCTCGACATTGGCCACCGCCTGCAGGGGCACCAGCTCGCCGTTCGACGAACGGATGCGCACGCGGAACACGTCGTTGACGTTGCTGCGGTCGGCGGCATCGGCCTGCACCTTGACCTGCCAGGTGCGGCCGAACAGGTTGAAGTCGTTGGTATAGCTGCCGCCGAGCGTCGTCTGCATCGCGGAGAAGATGTCAGAGATCGACACGCCCAGCGCCTGGGCGCGCTCGCGATCGAGCTTGAGGTTGATCTGCGGCGTCGAGGCAGCGTAGGTCGTGAACACGCTGGCGAGCTGCGGCACCTGCTGGGCCGAGACCATCATGCCGCGCGCCACCGCCGCCAGGTCGACCGGCGGCGCGCCGGCCAGCGACTGGACGACGAACTCGAAGCCCGACGAATTGCCCAGCCCCATGATCGGCGGCAGGTTGAAGGGGAAGACGTTGGCCGAGGCGATCTGGGCGAACGCCGTGTTCATCTCCTCCAGCGCGTGGAACACCGTCAGCGACTTGTCCTTGCGCTCGGCGAACGGCTTCAGGCCGGCCACCACCAGGGCGCGGTTCGGGAGATTGAGGCCGTCGAGCAGGCTGTAGCCGCTGACCGTGAAGACGCTCTGCAGCCATGGCCGGCCGATGATCTTCTTCTCCACCTCCTCGATCGAGGCCAGCGTACGGTTGGTCGAAGCGGCGTCGGGCAGCTGCAGCTCGGCCATGAAGGCGCCCTGGTCCTCGTCGGGCAGGAAGCCCGAGGGCACCAGGCTGCCGATCCCGCCGGTCGCCAGCATGAAGCCGCCGACCAGCAGCAACGCGATGAAGCCGCGGCGAGCGAGCGGCGTCACCAGCCGGACATAGCCGTCGCGGCTCCTGTCGATGCCGTTCTGCAGCCATGCCATGACGCCTCTGGGCTTGCCGCGATGGCGCAGGATCAGCGAGCACAGCGCAGGCGAGAGCGACAGCGCGTTGATCGCCGAGATCACCATCGAGACCGACACGGCGACGGCGAACTGCTGGTAGAGCTGGCCGGTGATGCCGGGAATGAAGGCCGTCGGGATGAACACCGACAGCAGCACCAGGGTGATGGCGATGATCGGGCCCGTGACCTGGCCCATCGCCTTCTCGGTCGCCTGCGCCGGCGTGAGGTCGGGCTCGTGCTCGAGGATGTGCTCGACCGCCTCGACCACGACGATGGCGTCGTCGACGACGATTCCGATCGCCAGCACCAGGGCGAGCAGCGAGATCGTGTTGGCCGAGAAGCCCATCGCCAGCATGACGGCGAAGGTGCCGATCAGCGCCACCGGCACGGCGATGATCGGGATCAGCGTGGCGCGGAAGTTTCCGAGGAAGACGAAGACCACGATCGCGACCAGCACGAAGGCCTCGATCAGCGTGTGGATCACGCTTTCGATCGTGGCTTCGACGAACACCGTGGTGTCGTACATGACGTCGTAGGCGACATCGTCGGGGAAGCGTGGCTCGAGCTCCTTCAGCGCCTTGCGCACGCCCTTGGCGGTGGCCAGGGCATTGGCACCGGGCAGCTGGTAGATCTGGATGCCGGCGGCAGGCTTGCCGTTGTAGCGGCCGACCGAATCGCTGGTCTTGGCGCCGAGCTCGACACGGGCGATGTCCTTGATGCGGACCAGCGCGCCGTCGGGCTGGGCGCGCACCACGATGTTCTCGAATTCGCCCACCGTGGTCATGCGGCCCTGGGTGGTGATGTTGAGCTGGAAGCCGACATCGTCGAGCAACGGCGCCGCCCCGACCAGGCCGACCGCCGCCTGCACGTTCTGCGCCTGCACCGCCTTCACCACCTCGTTGGCGGTGATGTCGAGGCTCGCCATGCGGTCGAGGTTCAGCCAGACGCGCATGGAATAGTCGAGCGCGCCGAACAGCGTGGCGTCGCCGACGCCCGGCACGCGTCGCAGCGTGTCGAGGAGCGTGATGGTCGAGAAGTTGGACAGGAACAGCCCGTCGCGCGTGCCCTTGGGCGAATAGACCGCGACGACCTGCAAGAGCGCCGAGGATTGCTTCTTGGTCGTCACGCCGAGCCGCTGCGCCTCCGGCGGCAAGAGGGCCAGCACCTGGTTGACGCGGTTGGTGACGTTGACGGTGTTGAGGTCGGGATTGGAGCCGACTTCGAAGCTGATCGTCAGCGCATAGCTGCCGTCGCCGCCCGAGGTCGACTTCATGTAGATCATGCGCTCGACGCCGTTGACCTGGCTCTCGATCACCTGGGCCACGCTCTCCTCGACCGCCTGCGCCGAGGCGCCGGGGTAGGTGGCGGTGACCCGGACCTGCGGCGGCACGATGTCGGGGAACTGGGCCACGGGGAGCGCGGTCAGCGCCAGCAGACCGGCAATGGTGATGACCGTCGAGACGACGAAGGCCAGCCGCGGCCGGCGGATGAAGAGCGACGAGATCGTCATCGGGTCAGAGCTTCTTCGGCGTGCTGAGTGGCGGCGCTGCCGAGGGCGCCACGGTCATCCCCTGGCGCACCCGTTGCTGGCCCTGAACGATGACCTTTTCGCCCGGCTTCAGCCCCTCGCTGATGGCCAGCAGCCCGTTGCGCGCCACGCCGGTCTTGACCCGCTTGAGCTCGACGACGTTCTTGTCGTTGACGACGAAGAGATACGGCCCGGTCTGGTCCAGCGCGATCGCCTGCTGCGGCACCGCGACGACGGTCTGCGGCTTCTCCGCCTCGATGATGACCCGCACGGTCTGGCCGTCGGTCAGCAGGCCATCCTTGTTGGGGAAGGTGGCGCGCACGATCTGGCCGTCGGTCTTGGGATCGACCGTGACGTCGATGAAGTCGAGCGTGCCCTTCTCGTCGTAGATGCTGCCGTCGGCCAGCCGCAGGCGCACGATCAGCGGATCGCCCGCCGCCTTGTCGCGGCGCGCGTCCAGGAGTTCGCGCTGGGTCACCGGAAACAGCACTCGGATCGGCTTTTCGCTCACCACCGTGGCCAGCACGCCACTGTCGGGCCCGACGATGTTGCCGGGTGAGAAGGCGGCGCGGCCGATCCGGCCGTCGATCGGCGACTTGATCTCGGTGTAGGAGAGCTGGATCTCGGCATCGCGCAACTGGGCGCCGGCATCGTCGAGCTGCGCCTTGGCCTGGAGCTGCTCGCTCAGCCGCTGATCGTAGGTCTGCTGCGTGCCGGTGTTGGTGCGCAGCAGCTCGGCGGCTCGCTTGAGCTGCAGATCGGCGTTGGTCAGGGCGGCCCGGGCGGCCTCGCGCTGGGCGATCTTCTGGTCGACCGCCGCCTGGTAGGGCTCGCGCTCGATGGTGAACACGACCTGGTCCTTCTTGACCGGATCGCCATCGGCGAACAGCCGCGGGCCGAGGAAGCCCTTCACCCGGGCGCGCAGCTCGACCTTGTCGACGGCGGCGGCGCGGCCGATGAACTCGGATTGGTCGGCGAGCGGCACCTGCTCCGCCGCCTGGACGAGCACAGCCGGCGGCGGTGCGCCTTGCTGGGCGCCGGCAGGACCGCAAGCGGGCGCCGTCAGCAGGATTGCCGCGACCAGCGCAAATATCGTCGAGCGCCGCTCACGCATTGTCTTCGTCCCCGCACGTCCGTAACCTTCTGTCAGACTGCCCTAGTTCGACAGGAGGGTCACTGTATTTCCAGTCCGTCGTGGTGAAAGGAGTTGCACTGGCAGTGGCGATTGTTCGCTCTCTCGTTCTCGTGTTGTCGCTGGCCTGCGCCTGCGTTTGCTCGCAGCTCGCTGCCCAGAATCGCAGCGATTTCGCGATCCCCGCCGAGTACGACAGCTACATGTCGGCGATCAACACGAAGGATCTCGTCAAGCGCGCGACGGCGCTGGACGTGTTCATCCGGTGGTATCCCAACAGCGTGCTGAAGCTCGAGGCCTACGAGCAGGCGGTGGCCGCCTGGCAGGCTGCCGGCCAGCCTGCCAAGGCCGACGAGATCAGCGCCAAGCTGCTGCAGATCGACCCTGACAATGTACGGGCGCTGGCCAATCGCGTCTTCGTCGGCCGTTCCAAGGTGACGCAGGGCGAGAAGGCCGCGATGGCGCCGATGATCGAGGCGGCCGAACGCGGGCTGGTCGCCCTGACCAAGTGGCAGAAGCCGGTGCTGCTGACCGACGAGGCCTTTGCGCGCACCAAGGAGCAGATGGCCGCGGTGTTCAACGGCGCCCTGGGTTATGCCGCGCTCCTGGCGAAGGACTATGAGAAGGCGCGACGCCACTATCGTGTCGCCGTGGCGGCCGAGCCCGACAATTTCCAGGACGTCTACCAGCTCGCCGTGTCGCAGCTCGAAGGCACGCCGCTCGACGCGCTGGGCTTCTGGTACGGCGCCCGCTCGATCGCCATGGCGCGGGCCGCCAAGAGCGATGCCGCCGCCGCCGACATCGAACGCTACGTCCGCTCGCGCTATCGGGTCTATCGCGGCAGCGAGGAGGGCTTTGCGGAAATCGCGGCGCGCGCGGCAGGCAACGAGCGCGCGCCGCCTGCGAATTTCGTCAAGTCCATTCCGCGCGCCCTGTCGCCGGCCGAGGCGGCTCTCGTCGTCGTCGAGGAGCACGACCCGAGCTCGCTCTCCTTCGCCGACTGGGCACTGGTGCTGAGCCAGCGCGACGCCTCTCCCGCCAACAAGGCGGCGGCCGAAAAGGTCTGGCTGGCGATCACCGAACGGCAGGGCGAGAACACCCGGCTCAAGATCCAGGTCAAGGTCATCAGCGCCACGCCCGAAATCATCGAGGCGGCGATGACCGATGCCGCGCAAGCCGCCGACATTGCCGATTTGCACGTCGTCATGGCGTGGCCCCTGGCGCCGCTGCCCGCGGTCGGCTCGAAGATCGCCATCATCGGCTCGCTGAGCGACTACCGCACCGCGCCGTTCCGCTTCGTCATGACCAAGGCCGAGCTGGCGCCCGAATCGCTGCCGGTCGCCGGCGGCGCCTGCGCCGATCCGCGGCCGCAGATGTGCACCAGGGATTATCGTCCCGCGTGCGGCCTGCGCCGCGATGGCACCAGGCAGACTTACGGCAATGCCTGCAGCGCCTGCAGCGACCCCGATGTCGTGACCCAAGCCGCCGGCGCCTGCCCGTAACCGCCTCTCCTCCCCACGCTTCGCGCAGGGGGGCAACATGATGCGTGAATGCCACTGCGAAGCTCGAGATGGGAGCCCCTTGAAAACACGGTCTCGAATAAATACTTAAGTATTGACTTAACTATTGGTTCAGCCATGACCCTCAGGCTCTATCTCCATCCACTGTCCTCGTACTGTCACAAGGTGCTGATCGCGCTCTACGAGAACGGGACGCCGTTCGCGAAGGAGATCGTCGATTTCGGCAACGATGCGTCGGCGGCGGCATTCCGCAAGCTGTGGCCGGTCGGCAAGATGCCGGTGCTGCGCGACGAGGCGCGGGACCGCACCGTCCCTGAGTCGAGCATCATCATCGAGTATCTCGATCAGCACTACCCCGGCCAGACGGGGCTCATTCCGGCCGATGCCGACCTGGCCTTGAAGACCCGGATGGCCGACCGCTTCTATGATAACTACGTGCACGATCCGATGCAGCGGATCGTGGGCGACCGCCTGCGGCCGGCAGGCAAGGGCGATCCGCTCGGCGTCGACGCCGCGAAAGCACGGCTGCAGCAGGCCTATGGCCTGATCGACCAGGACATGGCGGGCAAGACCTGGGCGGTCGGCGAGGCCTTCACCCTGGCCGACTGCGCGGCAGCGGCGCCGTTGTTCTTCGCTGGCAAGCTCGTCCCGTTCGGCGACGATCACGCCCATCTCACCGCCTACTTCGAGCGCCTGACCCGGCGGCCGTCCTACGCCCGCGCCCTCGAGGAGGCGCGGCCCTATCTCTCGCTGTTTCCGGGGTAGGCGATGCAGCCGTCGGCGGCCACGCTCGATCTCACGTTCCAGGCGCTCGCCGATCCGACACGGCGGGCCATGGTCGAGCGGCTGAGCCGCGGACCGGCCTCGGTGAGCGTGCTCGCCCAGCCGCTTGCCATGACCCTGTCGGCGGTCGTCCAGCATCTCGCCATCCTCGAGGCGTGTGGCCTGGTGGCGTCGGAGAAAGTGGGGCGCGTGCGCACCTGCCGCATCGAGCCCCGAGCCCTGAGCGCAGCCGAACGCTGGATCAGCGAGCGCCGCGCGAGCTGGGAGCAGCGTTTCGATCGCCTCGATGCCTTGCTGACCGAGAGCGAGCCCGTCCCCGAACCGAGGAGAAGCAAATGATCGAGCGCAGCACCAAGCACGCGACCTTCACCATCGAGCGCACATTCGCCGCCCCGCCGGCGCGCGTCTTCGCCGCCTACGCCGACGCCAAGTCCAAGGCGCGCTGGTTCGGCGGGCCGGACGACTGGGAGAAATCGAACCTGAAGCTCGATTTCCGCGTCGGGGGCCGCGAGAGCGTGAGCGGCGGACCAACCGGAGGGCCGGTCCATCGCTACAGCGCCCTCTACCAGGACATCGTGCCCGATCAGCGCATCGTGCTGACCTACGAGATGTACCTCGACGACACGCGCATCTCGGTGTCGCTCGGCACGACGGAGCTGAAGCCGGACGGTCGCGGGACCAGGCTCGTCTATACCGAGCAATCGGTCTTTCTCGATGGCTACGACGATGCCGGCGCGCGCCAGCACGGCACCGGTGCGCTGCTCGACAACCTGGCGGCGTATCTGGCGTGAGGGCGCGGTCGGCGCAACACGGCGTCGTCCGCCTGGAGCGCCGCTTCGCGGCGTCGCCGGCGCGCGTGTTCGCGGCCTGGGCCGATCCTGCGGCGCGTGCCAAATGGGACGTGCCCGGCCGTTGGACCATCGCCGAGCAGACCCACGACTTCCGCGAAGGCGGTCGGGAGACCAAGCGCTTCGGACCGACGGACGATCCGCGCTTCGTCGCCGATACGCTCTATATCGACATCGTGCCCGAGCGCCGCATCGTGTTCAGCTACTCGATGACCAGCCGCGGCACACCGGTCTCGGTGTCCTTGACCGCCGTCGAGCTGTCACCCGACGGCCAGGCGACCAGGCTCCTGCTGGTCGAGCACATCACCTTCCTCGACGGCAACGATAAGCTCGCCAACCGTGAGGAGGGGCTGGCGTCGATGCTCGACAAGATTGGTGCGCTTTCAACCTTTCCTCCCCCGTAATCGGGGGAGGTGGCCCGAAGGGCCGGAGGGGGAAAGCCTCAGTCGAGCTTCTTGAAGATTCCGACGTCGGACTTTCATGAATCTCGACTGAGGCATTCCCCCTACGCCCCGTATGACGGGGCACCTCCCCCGATTACGGGGGAGGTTCTCCAACGTCAGTGGGCCAGCAGGAGCGGGACCCGGCAGGACGAGATCACCTTCACCGTGGCGCCGCCCATGCCGAGGAAGCTCATCACCTGGCCGCGGCCATAGGCACCCATCACCAGCAGGTCGGAGCCCTTGCCGTGCGTGTAGTCGAGCAGCGCGCGGCCGCGGGCGCGCGCCGACACCGCACCGGGGTCGATCGCGTCGATGGTGGTCTTGAGGCCGTGTCGGCCGAGATTGCGCGCGAGGTAGGGCGCGCCGACATCATCGGGCGTGCTGCCGACCACCAGGATGGTGATCTCGCTGGCCTTGGCCAGGAAGGGCAACGCGTACTCGACGGCGCGGGCCGCCTGGAAGCTGCCGTTCCAGGCGACGATCACTCTGTTGAACAGCCCTTCGCCGGGATTGGGTGGCGCGATCATGACGGCGCGGGCGCATTCGTGGATGGCGGCTTCGACGGTGGCGGGGGCCACGTTCTCCGGGTCGGCGCCCGGCCGGCCGAGCACCAGGATGTCGGAGCAGCGACCCATCGCGACCAGCGTGTCGAGCGTCGCCGTCTTGGCTGCGGTGAAGGTCGATCCCTTCACGGGCTCCAGGATCTCCTTGTAGGCGCGCTGGCTCTCCTTGGCGCGCTCCTCCAGCCGCTCGTCGTCGAGATCCATGATCAGCGGCATGGCCTCGCCGCTCATCGCCAGGCCGCCGATCATGCCGCCCGCCGGCCCGACCGGCAGGTGCAGCGCATCCGCGATGCCATCGAACTCGCTTGCCACGCGGGCCGCGAGCTTGAACGACATTACGGCATCGGGCCCGCCTTCCGACACGGCCAGGATCGACTTGTACATCGAGAAATTCCCCCAAAACGAACGGACGCGATTAAGACGGGCACGCGGCCGGCATGCAAGTCGAGACTTCGCGTGGCCAAGAGGGTCAGCGTTGCGCGGCCTGTGCGAGCGCGGCCATGATTTCGGCCACCGGCTCGACATTCTGGCCGGCACGCCGGGCCGCCTCCACGACCTCGGCGATGGTCCTGCCGCCTGCAACAGCGGCGGCGCCCCACAGCAGCGCCGAGCGCATGCCGCTCTTGCAGTAGACGACGACCTTGCCGGGCCTCTCCACCAACAGGTCGGCGAAGGCCCGGACCTGATCGGCGGTGGCGCGCGGCCCCGAGAACGGCAGATCGAGAAAGGCCAGGCCGGCCGCCTGGGCCGCCGCGGCAACGTCGGCGGTGCGCGGCTGGCCGAACAGCGCCTCGCCGTCGGGTCGGTTGTTGACTACCGCAACAAAACCGGCCGCAGCGATCTCGGCCATGTCGTTGGGCTTGAGCTGTCCGCAAACCGCGACGCGGTCATCGAGCATGGGAAGTGACGGGGCCATGGCACTCCTACCGAGACACAATTCCGAGGGCGATCTCGCGCCGGCGAATCCAATGGATGAAAGGCAGCGACAACAGCACCATCAGGAGCTTGCCGACGATCTGGCCGGCGACGAACTCCAGGCTGCCGAAGGCGAGCCACAGGAAGAGAAAGCTGTCGGCGATCAGGCCGACCACGCTGCTGAGCAGCACGGCCAGCACCAGCGAGCGCGACTGCAGCGGCGTATAGACCGCGAAATCGGCAAGCTCGGACAGCAGGAAGGACGTGAACGAGGCGAGCACCAGTTGCGGCGGCGCCACGGCGCCCGACAGGGCCGCCCCGGCCACGATGGCGGCGAACGCGATACGGGGACCCAGCCGGCGCTGCACCATGTCGCGCAACACCAGGGCGAGCCCGATCATCAGCACGCCGGATGGCGCCATCAGCGCATGGCCGTCCGGACCCCAGGGCGCCACCGGCACCAGGCACGGGCCGTGTGGCGTGGCGCACTCAGTCCCGACATGGCCGATCATCCAGTTGGCGAGCGGGATGCAGGCCAGGAAGGCGAGGAAATAGCCCAGCGCCGCCGCCTTCTGCCGGTTGAACGTCATCTCTCGCTTGCTCATGCTGAGCGCTGGTTAGCAGGTGAGACGGCCGCGCGAAACCCTACCGGCGGACCAGGCAGAGGTAGCCGCCGATCGCCAGAAGCGCAGCCAGCGCCGCATAGAGCGGCGTCTGGGGCACGTTGAGGAACAGCCACGGCGCCGTCAGGGGGCCCACGGCGGCGCCGAAGTCGCGCCATGTCGAATAGCTGGCCTGCGAGGACAGGACGCTCGCCTGGCCGCGCTCGATCACCAGCACGGGGATCAGCGTGTTGAACATGCCTCGGGTCATGACGATCACCAGTGCGCCGATCAGATCGTGGTCGAGCGCGATCAGCGCAAAGCCTGCGACGAACAGCACCCCGTTCACGATGGCGATGCGCCGTGCGCCGAAGCGGTCGCCGATCCAGCCGCCGACTGGGCCGGTCGTGATCTCGACCAGCCAGCGCAGCGCCAGCAGCAGCGCGGTCGCCATCACTGCCGCCACCGAGGTGATCGAATCCTTGAGCAGCAGCGACAGCGTCAGCAGGAACACGCCGTCGGCGGCGATGCCCATCGCGAAACCCCAGACCTCCAGTCGATGCGGCACCGGCAAGCGGAACTTCTTCTGGGCGGCGGGTTCGGTCGCGAGACGCGGCAGCAGCAGGGCGGCGACCAGCGAGATCAAGGTCAGCCCGCCGAAGATCAGGAATGCTTGTTGCGGGCCGACATTCAGGGCGATCCAGGCGCCGCCGACCAGCGACGCGGCCTGCACCAGGCCGATCGCCGCCCGGCTCGACCCGACTCGCTTGCCGGCGTTCGGCCGATCGCTCACGGCGTAGGCGAGCGTCGACAGGTTGAGCGCCGCGTAGGAGATGCCCCACAAGACGCGGGCGGCCATCTGCAGGGCCGCGCTGTCGGTCAGCCCGTAGAGGGTGGTCGAAAGCGCCGAGCCGGTCGCCGCCACAACCATCAGCGTGTGCGGACCGACCCTGTCGCCAATTGCCGCGACGCCGGAATTCGCAAGCAGACGGATCCAGCGGTTGAGCGACAGCAGCACGCCCACCATGGCGAAGCTCACGCCGAACTGCTCATGATAGAGCGGCAGCACGGCGTAAAGCAGCGTGTCGCCGATCATGCCGAAGGCGATGACCAGGCCGGGCAGCGCCATGCCGACCGGCCGGGCGCTGTGCGGGGCGGTGCTCACTGCATTGTCACGCGGCGCGCAGCACCAGGGCTTCGCGCAGGGCGGCTGCACATAGGGAGGTGCCGCGCCGCGCGCCGTGCAGGAGCATCGGCGAGCTCAGGAAGCCGTGCAGCATGCCGCCGAACTCGACGAGGTCGGCGAGCGTGCCTTCCTGCTGCAGGCGGAAGGCATAGGCGCGGCCCTCGTCGCGCAACGGATCGTACCCGGCCGTCACCACCAGCGCCGGCGGCAGGCCGGCGAGCGACGCCGCGCGCAGGGGCGACACCCGCCAATCGCCACGCGTGGCCTTGTCGGGCGTGTAGTGATCGAAGAACCACTCCATGGTGACAGCGTTCAGCCCGTAGCCGTCGGCGTAGCGGCGATACGATTCCGCGCGCGCGACCGCGTCGGTCACCGGATAGGCGAGAAGCTGCAGGCGGAGCTTCGGGCCGCCGTGATCGCGCGCCCACAAGGCGACCGCGGCGGCGAGGTTGCCGCCGGCGCTGTCGCCGCCAATGGCGAGCCGCGACGGGTCGATGCCGACCGAGGCGCCGTTGGCCGCCACCCATTGCAGGCCCGCCACGACATCGTCGAAGGCGCCGGGGAAGCGGGCCTCCGGCGCCAGGCGATAGTCGATGGCGAACACGGCGATGCCTGCCTCGAGCGCGAGCTGCGAGCAAAGCACATCGTGGCTGTCGAGGTTGCCGAACACCCAGCCGCCGCCATGCGCGAAGACCAGCGCCGGAATCTCGGCATCGGCGGCTGCCGAGGCCGGCCGATAGAGACGGACGGCCAGATCGCCGGCTGGACCGGGAATGGTGCGATCGACCACCTTCACGTCGGCCGGCCGTGGCCCCTGGGCGCCGGGACGCAGCGCCAGGTACTGCGCGCGCGCATCGGTCGCAGACAGCGTGTTCCAGGCCGGGCGATTGGCCGCCAGCATGAGATCGATCAAGCGTTGCGATTCGGGATCGAGCGCCATTCCTTCAACTCCATTCAACGACTTTCGTCGACACTCTAGCAGTGCGCGCCGCTGTTTCGACACGAGACGAATGCTAAGGTGTGTCATGACTTTCGACGCGGACCAGGGCACGTCTCACAATGCGGTACCGTCGCGTTGGCGCCGGGCCCTCGATCGTGTCCGCTCGTGGCGGCCCGGCCTGCCGAAAGGCGCCGCGCCTGGCGCTCGGCGGGGCTGGTGGGGCTGGACCTGGCGCATCGTCCTGATCGCGGTGGTGCTGTATTATCCGGTCGGCACGCTGCTCATCGAGAACATCGACGACGACCCGCAGTTCGGGCCGGGCACCGTGGCGCCGGGCGAGAGCCGTGCCGTCGCCACGGCGGCGCAACTGGTGACCCGCGAGGTCGACACCCACACCTGGACGCCGATGATGCCGGTGTTCATGCCGTCCGGACTGCTCGACAACATGCCGAATTTCCAGCGCGGCATCATGTCGGCGCTGGGCCGTTTCAGCACCGAGCTGATGGACCAGGTCGGGCGGACGCGCGGGTCGAGCCAGACCGACCGCGATCTCGAGCAGGCGCGTGGCTTCCTGAACGAGCAGCCCAATATCTGGCTGTGGCAGCCCAGCGTCTCGCTGCTGCCGTCGACCACCTCGGCGCAGAAATATCGTGCCGGGCGCGACCGGCTGATCGCCTACAACAAGCGGCTGGCGGCCGGCCAGGCCGTGTTCGAGCGCCGCTCCGACAACCTGCAGGCGCTGATCGACCGCATCGCCAACGATGTCGGTTCGGATTCGGCCGTCATCGACCAGCACATCATCGAATATGCCGGCGATCTGTTCGACATGCGTGCCGACGACATCTTCTACTTCAACAAGGGCCGGCTCTACGCCAACTACCTGCTGCTGCGCGAGCTCGGGTCCGACTTCCAGAAGGTGATCGGCGATCGCGAGCTCACCAACGCCTGGAACGGCACGATCGAGTCGTTCCGCATCGCCTCGCAGCTCGATCCGTGGATCGTCTGGGATGGCTATCTCGACGGCCTGCTGATCCCCAATCACCTCGCTGCGCAGGGCTTCTACCTGCTGCGCGCGCGCACTCAGCTGCGCGAGATCAGCAACATCCTGCAGAAATAGGCCTGATGTGGAGATCTATCTGCCGATCGCCGAACTGTCGATCAATGCGTTCCTGCTGCTCGGCCTGGGCGCCGCCGCCGGGCTGCTCGCCGGCATGTTCGGTGTCGGCGGCGGATTCATCGCCACGCCGCTGCTGATCTTCGTCGGCATTCCGCCGGCGGTGGCCGTGGCCAGCCAGGCCAACCAGGTGATCGCCAATTCGGTGTCGTCGCTGCAGGTCCAGTGGCGCCGCGGCAATGTCGATCTGCGCATGGGATTGATCCTGCTGCTCGGCGGCATGCTGGGCTCGTCGGCGGGTGTCTGGCTGTTCACCTATCTCAAGCGCATCGGCCAGATCGATTTCGTCATCGCCGTGCTCTACGTCGTGATGCTGTCGACCATCGGCCTGCTGATGATGATCGAAAGCCTGCGCACCTACCTCAAGCGGCGGCGCAATCCGACCGGCCCGCGCGGCAAGCTGCACACCCATTACCTGGTCCATCGCCTGCCGCTGAAGCTGCGCTTCTACAAGTCGAAGCTCTACATCAGCGCCTTGCTGCCCATCGCCGTCGGCTTCGCCATCGGAGTGCTGTCGGCGGTCCTGGGGGTGGGCGGCGGCTTCGTCCTGGTGCCGGCGATGATCTACCTGCTCGGCATGCCGACCGCGGTTGTGATCGGCACGTCGAACTTTCAGATCCTGTTCGTGGCCGCCAACGTCACCCTGCTCCAGTCGATCACCAACGGCACCGTCGACGTCGTGCTCGCCCTGCTGCTGATCCTGGGCGGCGTCGTCGGGGCGCCGATCGGGTCGCGCGTGGCGGCGAAGTTGCCGGGTGTGGTCTTGCGAGGTCTGATGGCGGTGCTCATCCTGGCGGTGGCGGTCGAGCTGCTGACCGATCTTTTGCGCACGCCAGCCTCGCCGTATTCCCTCAGCTCGCGCGAGGCGCCGTTGTGATCCGCCTGGCGCTCACCCTCCTGCTCGTCCTGACGCTGGCGACCGCGGCCGCCGCGCAGGGCCCGCGCGTCGAGCCGCCGCCCGGAGGTCTGGGGCCGAACATCGGCGGGCCGGCCGGTCCGCTCGTACCACCCTCGGTCCCGACCGAGCAATCGACGCCGGAGCTGGTCGTCGACCTGTCGCGGCCGCGCGTGTCGATCACCTCGGCGTTTCACGGTGACAGCATCCTGTTGTTCGGCATGTTCGATCCGCCGGGTGAGATCGTGGTGGTGGTGATCGGCCCGCCGGCACGCGAGACGGTGATGCGCAAGCAGCGGGTGCTCGGCCTGTGGCTCAATACCGGTCGCCAGTCCTTCGACGACGTGCCCGCCTACTACGCCATTGCCGCCAGTCAGCCTCTACAGCGCCTGCTGGCGCGCGGCGCCGGCGGAGAAATCCTCTCGCTCGAGGACCGGCTGGCGTCGATCAAGCCGATCGGCGAACGGGACCCCTCGCAGCTGGCGCAGTTCCGCAGCGGGCTGGTCGACGTCAAGCGGAGCGAAGGGCTTTATCCGGCGGCCATCGGTCAGGTTACGGTGCAGGCCGGGCGGCTGTTCCGGGTCGAGCTGCCGTTCCCGTCGCGGCTGCCCGAGGGTGTCTACGACATCCGGACCTACCTGTTGCGCGACGGCAAGATCGTCGCCGCGGTGTCGCGCCCGTTGCCGGTCGGCAAGGTCGGGTTCAGCGCCCAGCTCGCCGGCTGGGCGGACAATGACGGAGCGCTTTACGGCGTTGGCGCCATCCTGATGGCGCTGATCGCCGGCTGGGTCGGTGGTGCCGTCATGCGCCGCCTCTAGGCCTGGCGCCTGAGACAACGAGGGGAGTAAGCCATCATGGAGGAGCGTCCCACCCGGGCGGAAAGCCGTGTCTTTCTGGTCGTCGTCGACGAGAGCCCGGAGATGCCCAATGCCCTGCGCTACGCCTGCCGCCGCGCCAAGCGGACGGGCGGGCGCGTGGCCATGCTCTATGTCATGCCGCCGCCTGAAAGCCAGCAATGGGGCGCCGTGGCCGACCTGATGCGCGAGGAGGCGCGCCAGCATGCCGAGCAGATCATCGCCCAGCATGCCGACACCGCGGTCGCGCTGACCGGTCAGCCGCCGGCGATCCACATCAAGGAAGGCATCAGCCGCGACGAGCTCGTGAAACTGTTGACCGAGGACCATACGATCTCGGTGCTGGTGCTGGGCGCCGCCTCGGGGAACGAGGGGCCCGGCCCGCTGATCACGGCGCTGACCGGCAAGTTCGGCGGCCAGTTGCGCATCCCGTTGACGATCGTGCCGGGCGCTCTCACGGCGGCCGAGATCGACGCCATCTCGTAAGGTTCGGTGTGCATAACTTGCGACGTTTTGCCGAGTCAACAATCTGAATTCGTGATTGACTAATCCGATGAAATGTATCCGTACGTGAGTACGTATCGCCTGATATTGTTAAAAATTGGATAGTTTTGAAGTATATTCCATAATATATTATGATGGGTGCCCAAGAATCGACTTGATCGACTTTGGAACGGTTCCTACGTCGGAGGTCATCGAGCGGGGGCGGGGCGCAGTTCCGATCCCCATCTTGAAGGGCGCCGAGCGGTTCGCCGCGACGCGTTCAACAAGGAGGTAGCTTTGTTCATACAGACCGAGCAGACGCCCAATCCGTCCACCCTGAAGTTTCTTCCCGGCCGCGTTGTCATGGCCAAGGGCACGATGGATTTCGCGACGGCCGAGGCGGCGAGGCCGTCGCCGCTGGCCAAGCGGCTTTTCGCGGTCGAGGGCGTCGAGCGTATTTTCCTGGGTTCGGATTTCGTGACCGTCACCAAGGCGGTCGATCACGATTGGCAGATTCTGAAGCCGTCTATTCTGGGCGGCATCATGGAGCACTACACATCGGGTGAACCGGTGGTCGTCGAGGCCGACGAGGCCGGTGTCGACGCGGCCGACGACGACGAGGTCGTCGCTCAGATCAAGGAGCTTCTCGAGACGCGTGTCCGTCCGGCGGTGGCGCAGGACGGGGGTGATATCGTGTTCCAGGATTTCCGCGATGGCGTGGTCTACCTGCACATGCAGGGTTCGTGCTCCGGTTGCCCGAGCTCGACCGCTACGCTGAAGATGGGAATTGAAAATCTCTTGAAGCACTACGTGCCGGAAGTCGTTGAAGTGCAGGCGGCCCAGTAGGCCGCCGACTGCACGAGCGTACTGCGTAACGGAGGCGTCTCGGTCCGGGGGGGCTGGGCGCGCTGGGGCGTTCGTTAGACAAGCCAAGCGAAGAGTGTGGCATGCAATCATCGATTCTGCCTGCGGTGGGGCGCGGGCGCCAATACGCATTTCCAGTTGCATGGGCGGCAATATTTGCAACCGGAGTGGCATTTGCCGAGCCGGTGCCGTCGCCAGACGACATCGAATCGTATTTTTACTTCGGGTCGACCCGCCTGGCCGATGCCGGGCCCGATCAGGCTGATCTGCCGCCGCTCAATGCCGAGCCGGAATCGCTGGTCTTCATTCAGCAGCCGGTCAGCGAGCCGGACGACACGTTCAACCGCCAGATCGCCGACGCCTTCCGCGGTCACGGCCGGTTCGCTGCGCCGGGAAACGCACTGCGCCGCCAGGGTCAGGGCCGTCCCTTCAATCCGCGGACGGCCGACGAGCTCGCCGGCTTCTTCCGTGCCGCCTCCTATACCCTGACCGACGTCAGGCAGGGCGAGGCGGTGCCGCCGATCAAGATCGAGCGAGTGCCGGAGGATCTCGGCAGCAAGGCCGGGACTGAGCGCAAAGCGCTGTTCATCACCGCCGTCCTGCCGGCCGTGCTGGAGGTCAACCAGCGTGTGCTGGCCGACCGCAAGCAGCTCGTGCATCTGCGCGACAAGCTCGCCTGGTCGACCGCTGGCCTGTCGTCGATCGAACGCCTCTGGCTCGAGGACCTCGCCGCACGTTACGACACCTCGCCCGACAGCATCGACGAGCTGCTGCGGCGGGTCGATATCGTTCCTCCCTCGATGGCGATCGCCCAGGGCGGCGTCGAATCGGGGTGGGGCACGTCGCTCGCCGCGCGCGCCGGCAATTCGCTGTTCGGCCAGATCCAGTCGACAGGCCGCCACACGGTCTCCGTGCCGTGGCAACCGGGCCGCGGCATGCCGCAGCCATTCGCCAGCATCGGGGAGTCGACTGAAGCCTACGTCGCCAATCTCAACACCCATCCGGCTTACGCCGCCTTCCGCGCCGAGCGCGCCGCCTTGCGCGCGCGCGGCGATCAGCTCGACGGCTATCACCTGATCGGCACGCTGCTGCGCTACTCGGAGCTCGGCCAGAACTACGTGAAGTTCGTGCGCGAGATCATGCGCGAGAACGACATGGCCGATTTCGACCGGGCACGGTTGTCGAGCTTTTAGCTTTTCCCTCCCCCGTCCTCGGGGGATGTGGCCCGCAGGGCCGGAGGGGGAAAGCCTCGGGCAAGGCTCATGAAGTTCCGAGGTCGGAACTTCAAAGATCTCGACTGAGGCCTTCCCCCCTCCGCCCCCATTCAGGCACCTCCCCCGATTACGGGGGGGCAGCAACAACTCACATCATCGGGCGCGGTAGGTCGGTGTTGCTGATCAGCGGATAGCGCCGCGCGTCGAAGAGCTGATAGTGCCACCATTCGTTGCGGTAGAAGTCCCAGCCGGCGGTCGTCATCAGGCCCATCAACAGGAGACGATTGCGTTGTGCAGCGGTCGATATGTCGGTCCGGGCGTGATGCGAGAGCGGTGTGAAGGCGTCGAACGGCGTGCCCATGTCGAGCTCCCGGCCGTCGCCGTCGAGCAGGGTGAGGTCGACGGCCACGCCGCGCGAATGCGGCGAGCCACGGCGCGGATCGGCGAGGAACTCCGGGTCGGGCTTGGCCTGCCACAGCGCCCATTGGGCCTCCGTCGGGCGCAGCGCATCGAAGATGCGCAGCCTGAAGCCGAGCGGCCGGGCGAGCGCGATCGCGCCGGAGAGCTTGTCTGCAGCCTCCCGGTGCAACCAGCATTCGGCATTTCGATAGACCGGCTTGCCCGTTAGATTGGCGTCCGTCGCATAGGCCAAGGTGATGTCGACATCGAAGTCGGGCGGGGCGATCTCAACCAAATCGAGCTTCATGATGAGAGAATGCCCAGCCGGGCCAGCCGGCGCCAGTGAATGGCGGGCCGAGCGGCCATGAGAATTGTCCTCGCCCTCGACTGCTCGGTGAGCGGGCTCGGCGTTGCCATCCTCGGTGATGGCGACTGCCTGGCCGCGATCCGGGAGGAGGGACGCGATCAGGCGGCCAGGCTTCTGCCTGCGATCGCGGCGATGTTGGGCGAGGCCCGGGTGGACCGGCGCGCGCTGTCGCTGCTTGCCGTCACGATCGGGCCGGGAAGCTTCACCGGCGTGCGCGTCGGGTTGGCGACGGCGCGTGGTCTTGCGGTCGGGCTCGGGGTGCCACTGGCGGGCATCGCCACGACGGCGGTGCTGCTCGCCCAGGCTCCGGCGGTCGGCCGAATGGCGGTCGCCACCATCGACAGCCGGCTGGGCGATTGGTTTTGCGCTCTCGACGACGGTGAGGGCGCGCCTTTCCTGACGACGGCTTCCGCCCTCGCCGCGCGCCTTGCCGGACGGGCGTGCGTCCTCGTCGGATCCGGTGCCGGGCGACTCGCCGGCGAGCTGGCGTTGGCCGGCGTCGATGCCATGGCACAGGAGGGGCAACCGGATCCGGTGGCGCTCGCGCGGCTTGCCGATGGGGCCGGCGTCGAGAGTTGGCGCGCGCGCAACGCGCGCGAGGGCCTGCCACGGCCGCTCTATCTGCGCGGCGTGAACATCACCCTGCCGGACGGTGCGCGGCGAACGGTCGACTGAATGGCCGAGACGTTCGTCATGAGCCCGCTCGGCGCGCTCGATCTCGAGCAGGCGGCGGTGCTGCACGGCTCGGCTTTCGCGGCCGCGGGCGAGCGCGGCTGGACGAGGCGGGAGATCGCCGAATTGCTGGCCACGCCCGGTACCGCCGGCCTGCTGCTGCGCGACGGCGATCATGATGTCGGCTTCGCGCTTCACCGCGTCGTTGCCGGCGAGGCCGAGCTGCTGACCATCGCGGTGCATCCAGCTTCGCGCCGGCGCGGGGCCGGCCGCCGCTTGCTTGCCGCGACGGTCGCGCAGCTCCGCGCGGCCGGCGCGATCGCGCTTTTCCTCGAAGTCGCTGTGGACAATCGGGCGGCGCGCCAGTTGTACGAGGCCGCCGGCTTTCAAACGATCGGCGTGCGGCCTGCCTATTATCGTCGCAGCGATGGCGGGGCAGCGGACGCTCTGGTGATGCGTCTCACTCTCAACTGAGGGCAGCTCACGAAATCTGGTTCAATCGGGCGAGGCGCGCCGGATGGTTACGACAACATCCTCGCCGTCCGGCTCAATGGCCAGGATGGCATGTCCTTCCTCGCGAGCTGCCCGCGGCACGTTGCGCAGCGGCTCCTCGCCGCGCAGCCGTACGCGCAACACCTCGCCTGCCTGCATCCGCTCGAGCTTGAGCTTGGTGCGCACGAAGGTCATTGGGCAGACCTCGCCGGTGATGTCGATATCCTGGACCTGGCTGACTGTCATTGTTCGCCAACTATACCCCGGCCGCGGACCGGTGTAGGGTGCGTTCGAATGCCGGACCGGAAATCGAAGCTTGAACTCATCTGCGTCGAACGTGGTCTGAAGATGACGGAACAGAGACGCGTGATCGCGCGTGTGCTGTCGGAAGCATCGGACCATCCCGACGTCGAGGCCGTGCATCGCCGGGCGACGGCAATCGATTCCAACATCTCCATCGCCACGGTCTATCGGACGGTGCGCCTGTTCGAGGAAGCCGGCATTCTTGCCAAGCACGATTTCGGTGACGGGCGCGCACGCTACGAAGAGACGCCCGAGGAGCACCACGATCATCTGATCGACATTCAAAGCGGCAAGGTCGTGGAATTCCACAACGACGAGATCGAGGAACTGCAGCGGCGGATCGCGGAGAAGGCGGGGTATCGCCTCGTCGGCCACCGCCTGGAGTTGTACGGCGTGCCGTTGGACGGGAAAACCGACCGTCAAAAATGAGTGGACGGCGTCATCGCCAACCCGATAATGGGCCCATGATCGGGGCGGCCCCCATTGCGGATGGAACATGCGCATAGACCGCGCTGACAGCGAAGCCGAACTCCTGGGCGCTCCCGCGTCCAGCGCGGAGATCGTCAAGGTCGTTGCCGGTGATTTCGAGGTGAGGCTCGCGCGGAGCGCCGCTGAGATCGATGCCGCGCAGGCGCTCCGCTATCGCGTCTTTTACGAAGAGATGACGGCGCACCCGACGCCGCAGATGGCGGCGCGGCGACGCGACTTCGATGCCTTCGACGAGGTGTGCGATCACCTGCTGGTGCTCGACCGCCGGCGTGGCGAGGGGCCGGAAGGCATTGTCGGCACCTATCGGCTGACCCGCCGCGCGGCTGCCGCCAAGATCGGCCGGTTCTACTCGTCTGCCGAGTACGACATCCAGCCGATGATCGACTATCCGGGCGAGGTGCTCGAGGTCGGACGGTCATGCATCGAAAAGGACGCGCGCAACACCGCGACCATGCAGATGCTGTGGCGTGGGATCGCGCTCTATTCGTTCCACTACAACATCCAGGTGATGTTCGGTTGCGCCAGCCTGCCGGGTGCCGATCCGTCGCAGCATGCGCTGGCGATGAGTTACCTCCATCATCATCACCTGGCGCCCCCGGAGATCCGCGTGCGCGCCCTGGCCAGTCGCTTCGTCGAGATGAACGTGCTGGCGCCGGGCAGCTACGATCCGCGCAAGGCGATGGCGCGCGTGGCGCCGCTCATCAAGGGCTATCTGCGACTCGGCGGCTACGTCGGCGACGGCGCGGTGATCGACCAACAGTTCGACACCACGGACGTCTTCATCATCGTCAAGACCGAGCTGGTGACGGAGAAGTACATCCGCCACTATGAACGCGGGATGCGCGAGCACGACTGAGGCGCCTGTCGCGACGATGTGGATCGGTTCCCCGCTGCGTGGCGTCTTCCGTCTCGCCAGCTTCCTGTTGCTCACCATCGTTCTGTTGCCGATCTACCTCGTGGCACGGGCGCTCCGAATTTGGCCGGTCATCCGCTGGATGCCGGTGGTCTATCACCGCATCGTCTGCGTCACGCTCGGCATTCGCGTCCGCGTCTTGGGCCAGCGCTCGCGCGTCATACCGACCCTGTATGTCTGCAACCACGTCTCCTATCTCGACATCGTCGTGCTGGGCGGGTTGATCCCCGGCAGCTTCGTGGCCAAGGCCGAGGTGGCGACGTGGCCGTTCTTCAGCACGCTGGCCAAGGCGCAGCGCACCATCTTCGTCGAACGCCGCTCGGGCAAGACCAGCCACAGCCGCGACGAGATGATGGGCCGGCTCGACACCGGCGACAATCTTATGCTGTTTCCCGAGGGCACCAGCAGCGACGGCACGCGCGTGCTGCCGTTCCGTTCCGCCCTGTTCGCCGTCGCGCAGTTGCGCCGTGACGGCAGGCCGATCGCAGTCCAGCCGGTGTCGATCGCCTATACTCGCCTCGACGGAATCCCGCTCGGCCGCTACTGGCGGCCGCTGTTCGCCTGGTTCGGCGATCTCGATCTGGTGCCGCATCTCTGGCAGATGGTGTGCCTGGGCGAGACCGAGACCGTGGTCACCTTCTTCCCGCCGGTCGATATCGACCGCCTGGGCGATCGCAAGAAGCTCGCGGAGCACTGTTTCCGCCAGGTCTCCGCCGGCGTGCAGGCCGCCAATTCGGGCCGGTCCGAGCTTCTGCCGTCACTCGACCCGGCCGGCGCCTGATGCTAGAAAGCGGCCGTTCCAGCAACGGAGACAGATGACGGACGTCCGCCCCGGCGAACAGCGGCAGCGCAAGCGCGTGTTCATCCGCACCTACGGGTGCCAGATGAATGTCTACGATTCCGACCGCATGGCCGATCTCCTGGGCTCGCTTGGCTATGGGCTGGCCGAGTCCGTCGAGCAGGCCGATCTCGCGGTGCTGAACACCTGCCACATTCGCGAGCACGCCTCCGAGAAGGTCTATTCCGAGCTCGGTCGCCTGCGTGACGTCAAGCACGAGCGGCGCGCGTCTGGTCGCGACCTCACCATCGCCGTCGCCGGCTGCGTCGCCCAAGCCGAGGGCGAGGAGATCGTGCGCCGCCAGCCCGCGGTCGACATCGTCGTCGGCCCGCAGGCCTACCACCGCCTGCCCGAGCTTCTGGCCGAGGCCGAGCGCAAGGCGGCGCTGCGGCGCGCAGGCAAGCGCCTGCCGGGCGCCGGCGTGCTCGACACCGATTTTCCCGCCGACAGCAAGTTCGACCATCTGCCGACGCCCTCGGGCGTGCGCGCCGGCTCGGCGTTCCTGTCGATCCAGGAGGGCTGCGACAAGTTCTGCACCTTCTGCGTCGTGCCTTACACGCGCGGCGCCGAATATTCGCGGCCGGCCGCTGCTGTGGTGGCCGAGGCGCGCGCGCTCGTGGCCGCCGGCGCAATCGAGATCACCCTGCTCGGGCAGAACGTCAACGCCTATCACGGCGAGGGGCCCGACGGCGCGACCTGGTCGCTGGCCCGCCTGATCGAGGCGCTGGCCGGGATCCCGACGCTGGCCCGCCTGCGCTACACCACATCCCATCCGCGCGACATGGATGACGCGCTGATCGCCGCCCATCGCGACGTGCCGCAGCTCATGCCGTACCTCCACCTGCCGGTGCAATCGGGGTCGGACCGCGTCCTGGCGGCGATGAATCGCCGTCACGGCCGCGATCTTTTTCTCGGCCTTGTCGAGCGCCTGCGCGCGGCGCGACCCGATCTCGCCCTGTCGTCCGATTTCATCGTCGGCTTCCCGGGTGAGAGCGACGCCGATTTCGACGCCACCCTGCAGCTCATCGACCAGGTGGGCTTCGCTTCGGCCTTCTCCTTCAAGTACAGCCGCCGGCCCGGCACGCCCGGCTCGGCGTTGCCGGATCAGATTCCGGAGGCGGTCAAGACGGCGCGGCTCGCCGCCCTGCAGAGCCTGGTGGCGGAGCAGGCGCGCGCCTTCAACGCCTCCAAGGTCGGCAGCATCGTGCCGGTGCTGTTCGCCGAGACCGGCCGCAAGCCCGGCCAGATCGTCGGCAAGACGCCGTGGCTGCAGTCGGTCCATGTCGAGGCGGGTCCCCGCCTGATCGGCCGCATCGCCGAGGTGCGCCTGACGGCCGGCCACACCAACAGCCTGGCCGGCGAGCTCGCCGGCCTGCCCCGCGAGGAAGCTGCATGAGCGATTCGTCGGCGAGCGCAGGCGGTCGTTCGGCCGACGTGCGTCGCATGACGTTCGACGACAACGCGCTCCTGGTGGCGTTGTACGGCAATCACGATCGCCATCTCGTGCGCATCGAGCAGCTCGCCGGCGTCCAGCTCAATGCCCGCGGCAACCAGCTCTCGATCGCCGGCGTGCCGGAGGATGCCGCGGTCGCTCACAAGGCGATCGGCCGGCTCTACGAGCGGCTGAAGCGCGGCCTGTCGATCGAGATGGCCGATGTCGACGCCGCCGTACGCTTCGCCCGCACCGGCGCCGAGACCGGCGAGGACGAGGGCATCCGCACGCGCCGGCGTACCGTGCAGGCGCGCTCGCCCGGCCAGCGCGGCTATCTCGCGGCGCTGCGCGAGCGTGACATGGTGTTTGCGCTGGGGCCCGCGGGCAGCGGCAAGACCTATCTCGCCGTCGCCATGGGCGTCTCGCTGCTGCTCGCCGGCAAGGTCGAGCGCATCGTGTTGTCGCGGCCCGCCGTCGAGGCGGGCGAGCGTCTGGGCTTCCTGCCGGGCGACATGAAGGAAAAGATCGATCCCTACCTGCGGCCGCTCTACGACGCGCTGCACGACATGATGCCTGCCGAGCAGATCGCCAACCGCATGGAATCGGGCGAGATCGAGATCGCACCACTCGCTTTCATGCGCGGCCGCACGCTGGCGCATTGCTACGTCATCCTGGACGAGGCGCAGAACACCACGCCGATGCAGATGCGCATGTTCCTGACCCGCCTGGGCGAAGGCTCGCGCATGGTGATCACCGGCGATCCCAGCCAGACCGACCTGCCGGGCAACCAGCGCTCGGGACTGATCGACGCCGTCGACACGCTGAGCTCGATCGACGGCGTGCGCTTCGTGCGGCTGACCTCCAAGGACGTCGTTCGGCACGACCTCGTGACACGCATCGTCGAGGCCTACGACGCGCGCGACCGGCGGGCGAAAGACGACCGCCGTTGAGGACGGGCCTCGCGCTGCGCTGTGACGTCGTGACGCTCGACGCGGCGTGGCAACGCGCCTTGCCTGGGGTGGAACGCCTGGTGCGACGCGCCGCCCGCGCGGCACTCGCCGGCGCACGGCGCTCCGGCAAGCGCTCGCTCACGATTGCACTTGCCGACGACCGCCGCGTGCGCGCGCTCAACGCGCGCGACAGGAAGAAGGACAAGCCGACCAACGTGCTGTCCTATCCGTCGGGTGACCGCGCCTTCCTGGGCGACATCGTGCTGGCGCGCCAGACCGTGTGGCGCGAGGCGCGCGAGCAGGCCAAGACGCCGGCCGACCATGTGATGCATCTCGTGGTCCACGGCACCTTGCATCTGGTGGGCCACGACCACGAGAACGACGCCGAAGCCGAGCGCATGGAAACCCTCGAACGCCGCGTGCTGGCGCGATTGGGAATCGCGGATCCGTATTGAGCTCTCCTCCCCACGCCATGCGTGGGGAAGAGGAGGTCTACAACATCTCCAGCGGCTGGCGCCCTTTCGGTGGCGGGAAGGCGCGGTCGAGCTCGGCGAGCAGGTCTGGGGAGAGCGTGACGTCGAGGGCGCCGAAATTCTCCTTCACGCGCTCGCGGCTCGCCGACTTCGGGATCGTGACGACGCCGGGTTGCGTCAGCAGCCAGGCCAGCGCGAGCTGGGCCGGCGTGCATCCGGCCTCGTGCGCGAGTTTGACCATCGTCGGCTTGCGCAGCAGGCCGCCCTGGTCGAGCGGCGAGTAGGCCATCAACGGGATGGCGTGCTCGCGCATCGCCGGCAGCAGATCGAACTCCGGCCCACGGCGCGACAGGCAGTAGAGAACCTGGTTGCTGCCGGTGAGACCTTTGTCGAGCTTCGCCGCATCCTCCATATCGCCGTGGTCGAAGTTGCTGACGCCGAAATCGGCGATCTTCCCCTGCTCGCGCAGGCGGTGGAAAGCGTCGAAGGTTTCGGCCAGGCGGGCGCCGCCGCGCCAGTGCAGCAGGTAGAGATCGATGCGCTCGATGCCGAGGCGCTTCAGGCTGCGCTCGCAGGCGGCAACAGTACCGGTGCGCGTGGCATTGTGCGGATAGACCTTGCTCACGATATAGGGCAGGCGGGCGCGGCCGGCGATCGCCTGGCCGACGATCTTCTCGGCCTCGCCGTCGCCGTACATCTCGGCGGTGTCGATCATCGGATAGCCGAGATCGAGGCCGTGTCTCAGCGCATCGAGCTCGTCATCGCGGCGCCGCGCGCTTTCGCCCATGCGCCATGTGCCGAGGCCGAGGACCGGCATCGCCGCGCCGGAGGGAAGCTTGCATGAACGCATCAAGAACTCCTGCGATTGCAACGTGCCGGCGATAGCCTATCTTAGCAGCCATGCCTGATTCCACAGCGCACCCAACGCGGCCGGGCCTCATCAGCCCGGCTCCGTCAGGCGAAGCGCCCGCGTCGTTGCCCGCGACGCCCCCGTCCGATGTCCCCTCTACCGGCGGCCTGCTGCGCGCCATCCTGCGGCGCCTGCGCCGGCGCGAGAAGAACGAGGCGGTGCGCGAGGCGATCGAGGAGCTGATCGAGGAGACGCCCGAGAGCGATACGCCGATCAGCGAGGATCAGCGGGTCCTGCTCGCCAACATCCTGAAGCTGCGCGACAAGACGGTGGCCGACGTCATGGTGCCGCGCGTCGACATTGTCGCCATCGCCGCCGACACGCCGCTCGACGAGGTCGTGCGCCTGATCCAGGCCGAGGCCCATTCGCGCTATCCGGTCTATCGCGAATCGCTCGACGACGTGATCGGCATGATCCACATCAAGGACGTGCTGGCCTACTGGGGCTTGGCGAAGAAGTTCAACCTCCGTGACATTCTGCGGCGCGTGGTCTTCGTCGCGCCGACCCTGCCGGTGCTCGATATGCTGCTCGATATGCGCCGCTCGCGCACCCACATGGCGCTGGTGGTCGACGAGTTCGGCGGCACCGACGGCCTGCTCACCATCGAGGACTTGGTCGAGGAGATCGTCGGCGAGATCGAGGACGAGCATGACGTCGCGCAGCCGCCCACCCTGGCGCGCCGGGCCGACGGCACGATCGACGTCAACGGACGCACGCCGATCGAGATGCTCGAGCAGGAGATCGGACGCGTGCTGTCGGACGACGAGCGGCGCGAGATCGACACGGTCGGCGGCCTGATCTTCTCCCTGCTCGGCCGCATCCCCGAGCGCGGCGAGGTGGTGCGCCATCCGTCCGGAGTCGAGTTCGAGGTGCTCGATGTCGATCCGCGGCGCATCCGCCGCCTGCGCGTGCGGCCGCCATCGGCCGTCGTGCCGACCCCCACCTGACCGCCGCACAAGTCACCATGAAGATTGCTGGATGGCGCGCCACGGGCGCCGCTTTCGTGGCCGGCGTGCTGGCGGCGCTGGCGATGCCGCCGCTTTATTGGCTGCCGCTCGCCGTTCTGGGGATCGTCGCCTTCGTCTGGCTTTGGCAGACGGCGCCGAGCCCGCGCAGCGCGCTGCTGCGCGGCTGGGCGTGGGGCACCGGTCACTTCGCCGTGGGCTCGTACTGGATCCTCGAAGCCTTCTTCGTGCCGCCGGCCGACTATGCGGTGCTGGCGCTGCCCATCGTGGCCGGACTCGCCCTGCTCCTCGGATTCTTTCCCGGGTTGGCGGCCGGGGTCTCGCGCTGGCTGATCGCGCGCTGGCCGCGCCTCGACGGCCGCTACCGTCGCGTGCTGCTGCTGGCGCTCGCGTGGACGGTGGGCGAATGGCTGCGCGGCCACGTCTTCACCGGTCACCCGTGGAACCCGCTGGCCCATGTCTGGGCGTTTGCCGCGCCGCTCCTGCAAGGTGCAGCCGTGGTCGGCGTCTATGGTCTGGGACTGCTCAGCTTCCTCGTCCTGGCCGCGCCGGTGGCGGGCTGGCGGGCGTCGATCGCAGCCCTGGTCGCCCTTGTCATTGCCGGCTTTGCCGGCCAGTGGGTGATGGTGCCGCTGCCCGACGCTGGGCCGATGCTGCGCATCGTGCAGCCCAGCACGCCGCAAGCTCAGAAATGGCGGCCCGAGAAGGCGGCCCAGCAGCTGGCGCGCCTCGTCGAACTAAGCCGGCAGCCGGGCTTCGACAAACTTGGCGCAGTGATCTGGCCGGAAACCGCACTGCCCGTGATAATCGGGCCCGGATCACCGGCTCTGGCGATCATGGCGCACGCTGTTCCCCCCGGGGGCTATCTCCTCACTGGAGCGGCGCGCAGCATGGGCCGGGTCGATGACGGCGTGTGGAATTCACTGCTCGTCGTCGACCGCGCAGGCGCCGTCGTCGCGACCTACGACAAGGTCCACCTCGTGCCGCTCGGCGAGTACATTCCGTTTCACCGTCAATTGGCGCCGGTGTCGGGCCTGATTGGCCGCGGCTCGTTCGAGGCGGGCGATTCGCACGTGACGCTCGATCTCGAGGGGCTGCCGCCGTTCTCGCCGGTGATCTGCTACGAAGTGGCTTTCCCGGGAGCGGTAACCGGTCCCGGGGCGAGACCGCGCTGGTTGCTGAACATCACCAACGATGCCTGGTTCGGGTTGTCGAGCGGTCCATTTCAGCATCTGACGAGTGCGCGGCTGCGCAGCATCGAGGAGGGGCTGCCGATGATCCGGGCCGCGAATACCGGGATTTCAGCTGTGATCGATGCGTATGGGCAGGTTGTGGCGTCAATCGGTATGGAGCAAGAAGGCGTGCTCGACCACAAGTTGCCGGGGGCACGGGAGATGACGCCTTATGGTCGTTGGGGCGATTGGACAACCCTGGTCCTCGGCCTGATGCTCGGCTTGCTCCTGGCCGGCCTGTCTTCCGCCCGGTCAAAGTGACGCGGCTCCGCAACTCGGCGACAAGAATCACGTTTGTCTGTGGCGAAAGTCACCTTTGGCTTGCATTTGTCATCGCCGGGGCTTATTTAATATGCAGCTTTTGCGTGCAGATATGCATATTTGCATAAAAATAAGGGCAACAAATTGAGCGTCAGAGTTGTATTCATGGTTGATATTACAACTTGGACGATGCTCCGCAGGGTGGCGGCGAAAAGGTAGGAGAAATGGCTAGATCACATCCGGTTGACGTCCATGTCGGGGCGCGCATGCGCCAGCGGCGCACCCTCCTCGGCATGAGCCAGGAGAAGCTCGGAACGGCAGTCGGGCTGACCTTCCAGCAGATCCAGAAGTACGAAAGGGGCTCCAACCGCATCGGCTCGAGCCGGTTGTTCGAGTTCTCCAAGGTGCTCGACGTTCCTGTGTCCTATTTCTTCGACGAAATGCCGTCGAACGTGCTGTCCGGTCGCCCGATGTCGGGCCGCGGACGCAAGGGCTTCGGCGAAGCCGGCACGCCGTTCGAGCAGGAGAAGGACCCGCTGATCAAGCGCGAGACGCTCGAGCTGGTGCGGGCTTACTACAAGATCCGCGAAGGCCGTGTGCGCAAGCGCATCTTCGAGATGGTGAAGTCGGTCGGCGCGGCGAGCCATGCCGAAGCCATGGCAGGCGCCAAGAAAGGGCGTTGAGCTTCGCTCGATGATCGCCGATCACCGAGCGATTGCGGGATAACGGCAGAGAAGCTCTTGATTTCCCCAGGCATCTGGAGTTTTTAGCGGCGCGGCTTCGATGGTCGACGCCGCCGCGGACGGATTTGGACGACTTGCCACCGCGACAATAAAGGCTAAGCCGGACGTTGGCGGCGCCGCCGCCCTGCCCGGAGTCCAGTGCGAACTGTGGGAGGGCTGCCTTGGCACTCAAGGATTTCATCTTCACGAGTGAATCGGTTTCCGAAGGCCATCCGGACAAGGTGTGCGACCAGATCTCGGACGCCATCCTCGATGCCTTCATCGCCAACGACATGAAGCTCGGCCACGCCGACGACAGTCACGCCAACACCCGCCTGGGCTGCGAGACGCTCGCCACCACCAACAAGATCGTCATCGCCGGCGAAGGCCGGGCCTCCGAGCCGTACATGCGCAAGTACGGCAAGCACACCGTCGTCAATCGCGAGAAGATCACCGAGATCGCCCGCCAGGTGGTACGCGACATCGGCTACGACCAGGACGGCTTCAGCTACCACGGCGCCGATGTCGAGGTGCTGCTGCACGGCCAGTCGCCCGACATCGCCATGGGTGTCGATGCCAAGAAGAAGGGCGGCAACCTCGGCGAGCAGGAAGGGGCGGGTGATCAGGGCCTGATGTTCGGCTTCGCCTGCCGCGACAGCGAGGAGTACGAGACCGGCTCCTTCATGCCGGCGCCGATCTACTTCTCGCACAAGATCCTCGAGGTGCTGAGCAAGGCGCGCCGCTCGGGGCAGCTGCCGGACCTGCTGCCCGATGCCAAGAGCCAGGTCACCGTGCGCTATGTCGACGGCAAGGCGGTCGGCGCCACCAAGGTGGTCGTCTCGACCCAGCATCGCGAAGCCAACGCCAAGGGCAAGAAGTACAATTCCGGGTTGATCAAGGAGATGATCGCCGGCCATGTCGCGAAGTCGCTTCCCAAGGGCTGGATGCCCAAGAAGGCTTCCGATTTCTTCGTCAATCCGACGGGCAATTTCGTCGTCGGCGGTCCGGACGGCGATTGCGGCCTCACCGGGCGCAAGATCATCGTCGACACTTATGGCGGCTTCGCGCCGCACGGCGGCGGCGCCTTCTCCGGCAAGGATCCGACCAAGGTCGATCGCTCGGCCGCCTATGCCGCGCGCTATCTCGCCAAGAACGTGGTGGCGGCCGGCCTTGCCGATCACTGCCTGATCCAGGTCGCCTACGCCATCGGCGTTGCCGATCCGATGTCGCTCTATGTCGACACCCAGGGCACCGGCAAGGTCGACGAGCGCAAGCTCGAGAAGGTGCTGTCCGACATCTTTCCGCTCCGCCCGACCAACATCCGTCGTTCGTTGCAGCTCAACAGGCCGATCTACCGGCGCACGGCGGCCTACGGCCATTTCGGCCGCAAGCCGGAAAAGGACGGCGGCTTCTCGTGGGAGCGCACCGACCTCGTGCCCGAGCTCAAGCGCGCGTTTGGGGCGAAGTAGCATCTGATATTCCTCCCCCGATGACGGGGGAGGGATCGGCGACAGTCCTCGGTACAAGCTGAGGAATATTGCCTAAATTATTGATTTGCCGTGAATATCCGGTAATCTCTCTCGCCGTGGAACGCTCGCGGAGCTGACGGCGGATGGCCCCTCTCGAGGACGGCTTGTTGCGGTCCGGAGATCGGGCCGACGACGCGCGCCGGCCGGTCGATGCCCTTCTGCGGGCGCTGCTGTTCCTCGCTCAGCAAGCCGGCCGGCCGCTGAGCGAGGCCGAGGTGCGCCGGCTGGCGGTGGTGTCGCCGAGCGGTCTCGACGAGGAGGTCTTCCTCACCGTCGGTGAGCGATTGGGACTCTCCGCCGCGGCGGCCGATCTCAGGTCGGATCGGCTGGACGAGCTCGCCATTCCGTTCGCCGTGGTCGCCGCTGATCGCATGACCCATGTCATCGTGGCCGGTGGCCCCGCGAACTGGGTGGCGCTCGACGTCGTCGAAGGCCGCGCCCGGCGGCTTTCGCGCGCCGAGGTGATGGCGCTCGGCCGGCGTGTGCTGACGCTCAGCGAAAAGCCTGCGGAGGAGGCCCGGGCCGCCTGGCATGTGCCGCTGTGGCGGCGCTTGCGTCCGACGATTCTCAGGCTCGCCGCCGCCTCGCTGGCGATCAACCTGCTCGGCCTGGCCACGCCGCTGTTCATGATTCTGGTGCTCAATCAGCTGACCGGCCAAGTGACGGGTACGCGCGCGCCAGCCGATATCGTACGTACGGTGACGGCGCTCTGCCTCGGCCTGCTCGCGGCCTACGGGCTCGACCTCGGGCTGCGTGTGCTGCGTGGCCGGTTGTCGGCACGCGCCGGCGTGCGGTTCGATGGGGCATTGAACGGCGAGGTCCTCCACCATCTCATGCAGTTGCCCTACCGTCATTTCGAGCGCACGCCCGCCGGCGTGATCGCCGAGCGCCTGCGGCAACTCGATGTCGTGCGCGGCTTCCTGACCGGCCAGCTCCCCACGCTCGCCATCGACGTTGCCTTCGCGCTGCTGTTCCTCGCCGCCGCCTTCGCCATCGATGCCACGCTCGGGCTGGTGGCGACGCTCGCCGTGCCGCTGCTGCTGGCCGTCTCGCTCGCGACGCATCGCACCCAGCGCCGCCTGGCCGACGAGAGCTTTCGCGCCCAAGCGGCCAAGAGCTCGACCCTGTCGGAAGCCGTCGCCAATGTCGCGACCATCAAGGCGCTCGGCCTCGAGGGCGAGATCGAGCGCCGCTGGCAGGCGCGGGTCGAGCAGGCGGCGGGCGCCGGGGTGCGCGTCAACACCCTCGCCGGCACGGCGGCGAGCGCCTCGGGCACGGTGCAGATGGTGGCGTCGCTGGTGCTGATCGCGGTCGGCGTCGGCAAGGTGCTCGATCATCATCTGACGGTCGGCGCGCTGGTCGGCGCCAACATGCTGGCCGTCCGGGCGCTGCAGCCGATGCGTCAGCTCGCGGCGGCCTGGCATCAGCTGCAGACCGTCGGCGCCGCCTTCGCCCGCATCGACGACGTGATGCGCGAAATGCCCGAGCGGCCGATCGGCGGCTACGCCTCATCGTCCACCCTGTCCGGCGAGATCGTGCTCGAGCGCGTCGCCTATCGCGCCGACGACCAGGCGCCCGCCATCCTGCAGGAGGTCGATCTCAGCGTGGCGGCCGGCGAGATCATCGGCCTGGTCGGCCCGTCGGGCTCGGGCAAGACGACGATCGCCAATCTCATGCAGGGCCTGATCGCACCGACCGCCGGGCGGGTGATGATCGATGGCGACGACATCGCGCACATGGCCCCGGCGCGGCTGCGAGCGGAGATCGGCTGCGTGCCGCAGGACATCCAGCTCTTTGCCGGCAGCATCAGCGAGAACATCGCGCTCGGCCTCCCCGACAAGGATCCGGGCCGCATTGTCGCGGCCGCCAAGTTCGTCGGCGCGCACGATTTCATCCAGCGCCTGCCGCAGGGCTATCATACGGTGCTGGGCGAGCAGGGCCGCGGCCTGTCGATGGGCCAGCGCCAGCTTCTGTGCATCGCCCGCGCCGTCGTCCGCGATCCGCGCATCCTCGTCTTCGACGAGGCGACCAGCGCCCTCGATCCCGCCACCGAGGAACGACTGCTGCGTCAGCTCAAGGCCAATGCCGGCGGCCGCACCGTGATCATGATCACCCATCGCCTGGCGCCGCTCGCCATCGCCGACCGGGTCGCCCTGGTCATGGACGGCCGCATCGAGCGGGTCGGCCCGCCGAGCGAGGTCATGGCCTACGCGCGGCTGCGCATGGCCGAGGCGAGCGCCGGCTGGACGGCGCGCAAGATGTCGCCCGCCGCGCCGCGCGCCTCAGGATCGCTGCTGCGATTGTAGGCCGCTCAACCGATCTCGGCGAACTCCGGATCCTCGAGCCGGGCCAGCCGCCCCGAGGCGAGCCGCGCGCAGTCGATCAGCAGGGCCTTGCGCCGCGCCGCCGGCACCGCTCGGCGCGGGGCGGCGCGCAGGATCTCGCCGCCATAGGCGTCGGCGACGATCAGGCCGATCTCCAGGGGGATCAGCGCCTGCGGGAAATCGATCGGCACGGCGACGAAGAGCTGATCGCACCAGTCGAGATAGTCGGGCCATTTGAGGTCGACCCGCCAATCTTCGATCGAGGATTTCACCTCGACGATCACCAGCTCGCCGGCGCGGCCGATGGCGAAGATGTCGGCGCGCCGGCCGTCGGGCAGCGGCACCTCCAGCAGCACCGAATGGCCGGCCTGGCGCATCAGCCGGCTGGCGCCGCGACACACCGCCAGCGTCAGCTCGGGGCGGGTTTGTCGCTCGCTCGTTGCCATGCCGACGGCGGCCTCGGCTAGCGGCCCGGAGGTGTGGGTGGTGGGACGAGGCGCGGCGGCGCGCTGTCGATCGGCCGCTCGAGGACGGGTTGGAAGCTCTGCGCCAGTGCCTCGGCGCGCTTGCGGTCGCTCGGGCTGAGTTGCTCGCCCGCCTTCTCGCGGGCCGGGCGCGAATCGGGATGACCGCCGCGCTCGGCGAGGATCAGCCACTTGTAGGCCTTGACCGGATCGCTCTGGCCGGCGGCCCCGCCGATCAGCATGACGCCGAGCGCATGCTGGGCTTGCGGCAGGCCCTGCTGCGCCGCGCGGTTGTACCAGAACTGGGCCTGGGCAGGATCGCGCGGCATGCCGACGCCGGAGAAGTAGGCATTGGCGAGCTTGAACTGGGCCGACGGCACGCCGCCATGGGCCGCCACCTGGTACCAGCTCAAGGCCGACGCCACGATCTTCTCGTTGGCCGCCTTGTCGCGCGACGCCGGCGTGCGGGCCGCCATGTCGCCCAGCGCGAGGGCGGCTTCCGGGACGCCGTTCTCCTGTGCGAGGATCAGCCAGCGCTGCGCCGCCACGTGATCGCGCTTGAGACCGGTGCCTTCGCTCAGCGCCAGGCCGTAGCGTGTGGCCGCCAGCATGTGGCCCTGCTCGGCGGCGCGGCGGAACAGATCGGCGGCACGCACCGGATCGGGCGGAACCTGCTCGGTGCCTTCCGACAACGCTCGCCCCAGCGTGTAGAGCGCCTGCGGATCGCCGCTGGCTGCCGCCTTCTCGAGCCACGCGCGGGCCTGGATGAGATCGCGCGGCACGCCCTGGCCGCGCAGGAAGAGGATGCCGAGATTGAGCTGCGCGCGCGGGTGACCGGCCGATGCGGCCTTGAGGAACAGCTCGTAGGCCTTGGTGTCGTTGCGCTTCGTCCCTGCCGTGCCCTGGGCGTAAACCAGCGCGAGCCGGTGGGCGCCCTCGTTCGAGCCCGCGTCGGCCGCGTGCTGGATCAGCCGCAGCCCTTCGCGCTCCGCGCCGCGATCGATCAGGATGGCACCGAGCCAAGCCTCGGCATCGGCATCGCGTGCCGCGAGGGGACGCAGGGCGGCCTCGGCCGCTGCGAGATCGCCCTTGCGATAGGCCGCCACGGCGCCGCGCAACGCCGGCGCGACGTCCGACGTGTCCTGCGCCTCGGCGGCGCCCGCCAGGACGAGCAGTGCTGCGAGGAGCGCTGCCCGGGTCGTGGTCATTTCGTCTTGAACGTGTAGGCCAGCGCGTCAGCCTTGGCCTTTTCGATCTCTTCCGGCTTCATGTCGCGCGCCAGCTGTTCGTAGGATTGCGGCGCGACCGGCGCGTTCCAGCGTTCGGCGATGGCGATCCACTTGTAGGCCTCGGCGGGGCTGCGCGGGACGCCCTTGCCCTCGGCGTAGGCGCCGGCCAACGGCAGCATGGCCGGCACGTAGCCGCGCTCGGCGGCATCGAGCAACATCGGTGTCGCCTTGTTGGGATCGTAGAACTTCGAATCGGGATTGCCGTAAATGTAAAGTCCGGCAACGAACTGGGCCCGCGGGTCGCGCTCTTTCACTAGCAGCGTCAGCTCTTTTTCCGCCGTCGCGAAGTCGCCCGCCTGCAAGGCCTTGAGACCCTCGTCAAATCCGGCGGCAGCGGGTTGGGCGAATGATGCCAGCACCGCAACAAGGACGACCACAGGCAAGGCTCGGCGGCAGGATCGGTCAAAACGCACGGATTGGCACTCCCGGAAACGTGGCCTGACTGGCGCGTATGGTGGTTCTGGACACCCCCGTCTACCACGGAATGCGGACTGAATCAGACATCGACGCGTCGTCGCGGTTGCCAAATTGGGGCGTATTGGCGTTTCCCTTGAAATTTGTGTGCAAGCAGGGGTGGCTGTCAGCAAGTTTTGGTAAATTTGCAGTGAGCAAAAGCGCTCTTACATGAAGTGTGTCTCCATAGGCGATTGTTCTATAAGAATAAATCATCGTTCCCGCCGGCGCGTCGCCCTCTGTGTGCATACCTTTTTGTGCCTATCTGCCGAAAGAAATGAGTAGCAATTTCCAGCAAATCAAAGTCACCGTCAAAATCAGATATGCAATATTGCAGGTGCCAGAGGCCGGATGCATTTGTTAGGGTGCGTTCATAGAGACGTACCGCTCACCAGAGAGAGGCGTTTGAAAAGTTCGATGGCGGGGCAACCAACCCACGCCGATTGAGTTCCCAAGATAGCCCACCGGCGGCCTCCCAAGCCGCTCATCGAAGCCCCCTTCCCACACACCCCAAGGCTTCGATAACCCCACACCCAGGCGGGCTCCTAAGGAAGGCCGGTCGTTCCCCAAGCGGCCGGCCTTTCGTATTTCTGGTATCCATCACGCATTTCTGGCACGATTTCCAGGGACTTGGGCTTGCGTGGAAAGCTGCAATGCATCGCACTTTTTCGCGCGTCACGTGTAGTCCATTCACAACGTGGTGATTCCCTTAGAATTACCAAAAATGCCTATCTCAAGTGGTCAGACCCCTTTAAAATAAGACATTCTGAACGGCAAGGTATGCATTTTTGCAAGTTATGGGGCATGCCCCCCGTGCTACAGTGATATGTGTAAGGCAATCGCTATTCATTTGGCTTCGACATGAAGATCATTGGATTTCCGGTCCCCCTCGCAGGCTTGCACGATGGCCGCATCACGGGTGACCCGACGACCAGGCGGAAGCTCGTCCAGACGACGCTGGATCTGATCCAGGCGGGTGATGTCGAACCGACCGCCATGGCGATCTCCACCATCGCCGGAATCCCAAGCAAGTCCCTGTTTCACCATTTCACCGATCTTGCGGAACTCTATGCCGCCGCTTTCGACCTTGCGGTCCAGCGCGTGCTCGATCTGGTGCGGCCCGTCGACAGCGCCACGCCACTGGCCAATCGGGTGGAGTTGCTGGTATCGGATCGCGGCCGGCTGTTCGAGGAATGGCTGCCGCTCTGGCGGTTCGCCGAGCGCGTGCGCGGCATTGCCCCTCCGGTGACCGTCGGAGTCGTGCAGTTCCGCAAGATCCTGCGCGAGCGTCTGGCGACCTGCTTCGCCCCCGAGCTGGGGGCGCTCGACCCCGATTCGCGCAATCTGGTGCTCGATTCGCTCGACGCCGCCTTCGGTCTCGACAGCTGGATGAACCTCAGGGCCCAGCTTCGGCTGTCGGCGGTCCGCGCGTCGCGCACCTGGCGCTTCACGGCCGGCGCGATCGTGCAGCGCGCGTTCGTCGCCGACCAGCCGCGGGCCCTCGCGTGACGCCGTAGAAATTCCCGAAGCCGTCGGAACCAAAAAAGGTCCCGAGCGAGCCTCGGGACCTTTTGCTTGTGCGCAGAGCGGCGTGATGCCGGGCCGGTCAGTTCGCCTTGGCGCGGAACTTTTCGTGGCAGGCGCCGCAGGCCTTGCCGGTGTCGCCGAACGCGACCGTCAAGGCAGCCAGGTCGCCCGATCCGGCGGCAACCGCGAGCTTGTCGTAGGCTGCCAGGGCGGCGTTGTTGGCGGCCTGGAAGCCCGCCATGTCGGTCCAGATCGCCGGCAGCGCCTTGGTCTCGCCTTTGTCGGAGCCGGCCGGGAACATCTTCACGAAGGCAATCTCGAGCTCCTTGAGCTTGGCGGCCTGCTCGACTGCGCCCTTGGTGTCGCCCTTGGCGTCGATGATGCCCTTGATGGCGCGCATCGCGGCGCCGGCCGCTTTACGGTTGTCCTGCCGCTGCTTGATGACGTCGGCTTGCGCGAAGGCGAGCGTCGCTCCCCCCACCATCGCTCCCGCGGCAAGCGCGCTGATCGCGGCTACGACAACAATCTTCCTCATGATGGCCATCCCCTTTGAATTCGACACAACCGGCAGGCAAGCTATCCCCTGTCGGGCCGACATTTGTTGCAGAGGTTGGCGGTAAAGCGAACAGGGCACGCGACGGCGCGCCATCACGACTGCGTGTGATTCTGGGGAGCACGATCGACATGGCCGAGAGCACGACCCGCAACACGAGGATCAAGGTCTGGGATCTTCCGGTTCGACTGTTTCATTGGACGCTGGTGATCCTGATGGCGGTGTCCTACTTCAGCGGGCGCGCGGGCGGCGACTGGATGAAGCTGCATTTCTGGTCGGGCTACGCGATCCTGACCCTGCTGCTGTTTCGCATCGGCTGGGGCTTCGTCGGCAGCACGACGGCACGCTTCTCGAGCTTCGTGAAGGGACCTGTCGCGGGCCTCGCCTATCTGCGCAACCTGATGACGGGACGGCCGACCTACGAGGCCGGCCACAACCCGGCAGGCGGCGCCATGGTCGTGGTCCTGATCTTCGCCGTGCTCGCCCAGGCGGTTGCCGGCCTGTTCGCGGCCGACACCGACCTCGGCACCGTGAACGGCCCGCTCTCCAACCTGATCGCCGACAAGTGGGTCGATCGGCTGACCCACTTCCATGCATTCTGGGTCAACGTGCTGCTCTGCCTGGTCGGCCTGCATGTGCTGGCCGCGCTGGTCTACCTCGTGTGGAAGCGGCAGAACCTGATCGGCGCCATGCTGACCGGCCACAAGCCGCACGGCCATGTCGTGCCGCCCGGCCAGCCGGCGCCGACGCTCGCCTTCGGCTCCGGCCGCCTGGCCCTGTCGCTGCTCGTCGTTGCCGCCGCCATCGTCTACTTCGTCGTGCGGTAGGGGGCGGAGGACGCGGTCTTGCTGGCGCGAAGGCTCGCCTCTAGGGTGTTTTTCAATCTCGTGAACTTGGATTTTGCATCATGAAATTTACCGGTACCGACTCCTACGTTGCCAGCGACGACCTGCGCGTGGCGGTGAATGCGGCCATCGCGCTCCAGCGGCCGCTCCTGATCAAGGGCGAGCCCGGCACCGGCAAGACGGTGCTTGCGCACGAGGTCGCCCGGGCGATCGGCGCGCCGCTGATCGAATGGCACATCAAGTCGACCACCAAGGCCATGCAGGGCCTCTACGAGTACGACGCCGTCTCGCGCCTGCGCGATTCGCAGCTCGGTGACGAGCGCGTCAAGGACATCGCCAACTACATCAAGCGCGGCAAGCTGTGGGACGCCTTCACCTCGACCGAGCGGCCGGTGCTGCTCATCGACGAGATCGACAAGGCCGACATCGAGTTCCCCAACGACCTGCTGCTCGAGCTCGATCGCATGGAGTTCTATGTCTACGAGACCCAGGAAGTCGTGAAGGCGGCGCAGCGGCCGGTGGTGATGATCACCTCCAACAACGAGAAGGAGCTGCCCGACGCCTTCCTGCGCCGCTGCTTCTTCCACTACATCCGTTTCCCTGATCGCGAGACGATGACCCAGATCGTCGATGTCCACTTCCCCGACCTGCAGCGCAACCTGCTGCGCGAGGCGCTGAACGTGTTCTACGACATTCGCGAGGTGCCGGGTCTCAAGAAGAAGCCGTCGACCTCCGAGCTGCTCGACTGGCTGAAGCTCCTGATGGTCGAGGACATGTCGCCCGACGCGCTGCGCTCCAAGGATTCCAAGCAGCTGATCCCGCCGCTGCATGGCGCGTTGCTCAAGAACGAGCAGGACGTCCATCTGTTCGAGCGTCTGGCCTTCATGGCGCGCCGGGAGCAGAGGCAGTGACGACGAGCCTCACTCCCCGCCGAAGCTGGGGAGGAGCATGAGATGAGTGCACAGCACGCCAGGTAGGTAGCCATGTTCACCAACTTCTTCCTCGAGCTGCGCCAGGCCAAGGTGCCGGTCTCCATCAAGGAGTACCTGGCGCTGATGGAGGCCATGGAGAAGGGCGTCTCGGAGTACAGGGTCGACGACTTCTACTATCTGTCGCGCTCGGTGCTGGTGAAGGACGAGCGCAACCTCGACAAGTTCGACCGCGTGTTCGGCCACGTCTTCAAGGGGCTCGAGGCGCTGCCGGCCGAGGGCGCGACCGCCGAGATTCCGGAGGAGTGGCTGCGCAAGCTCGCCGAGAAGCTGCTGACCGACGAGGAGAAGGCGCAGATCGAGGCGATGGGCGGCTGGGAGAAGCTGATGGAGACGCTGAAGAAGCGTCTCGAGGAGCAGCAGAAGCGCCACCAGGGCGGCAGCAAGTGGATCGGTACCGCCGGCACTTCGCCGTTCGGCGCCTACGGCTTCAACCCGGAAGGCGTGCGCATCGGCCAGGACAAGAACCGCGAGGGCCGCGCCGTCAAGGTGTGGGACAAGCGGGAGTACAAGAACCTCGACGACACGGTCGAGATCGGCACGCGCAACATCAAGATCGCGCTGCGCCGGCTGCGCAAGTTCGCGCGCGAGGGCGCCGAGGTCGAGCTCGACATGCCGGACACGATCCGCTCGACCGCGCGCAACGCGGGCTATCTCGACATCAAGATGATCCCGGAGCGGCGCAACAAGGTGAAGCTGCTGCTGCTGTTCGACATCGGCGGCTCGATGGATGCGCACATCCGGGTTTGCGAGGAGCTGTTCTCGGCGGCGCGCACCGAGTTCAAGCACCTCGAGTTCTTCTACTTCCACAATTGCCTCTACGAGAAGCTGTGGAAGGACAACCGCCGGCGCCACGTCGACACCTATCCGACGCAGCAGCTCCTGCACACCTTCCCGCCCGACTACAAGATCATCTTCGTCGGCGACGCCTCGATGAGCCCCTACGAGATCGCCTATCCCGGCGGCTCGGTCGAGCACTGGAACGAGGAGGCGGGCCAGGTCTGGATCCAGCGCATGGCCGACACCTATCGCAGCATGGTGTGGCTCAACCCGGTGCCCGAGCGGCACTGGAGCTACACGCCGTCGATCCAGCTCCTGCAGCAGCTCTCGAGCAACCGCATGTTCCCATTGACGCTGGGCGGGCTGGATAGTGCTATGAAGGAGCTGAACAAGTGACAGCCGACAGGCTGTCATCCTGAGCGCAGCGAAGGATCTTTAAGCCGGACAAGCGGTGATGAAATCCTCCCCTACGCCAGGGATCATTGCGTAGGGGAGCGAAACAGCCATGAAAACCGGTCCGGCGATCGCCGACATCTTGAAGAAGGAAGGCGTCGAGTATCTCTTCGCCTATCCGGTGAACCATCTGATCGAGGCCTGCGCCGCGGTCGACATCCGTCCCATCATCGTGCGCCAGGAGCGCATCGGCCTGCACATGGCCGACGCCATGTCGCGGCTCACCAAGGGCCGCAAGATGGGCGTGTTCTGCATGCAGAGCGGCCCCGGCTCGGAGAACGCCTATGGCGGCGTCGCCCAGGCCTACGGTGAATCGGTGCCGCTGCTGGTCATCCCGCAGGGCTATCCGCGGCGCATCGCCCACGTGCCGCCCAACTTCAACTCGACTCTCGCCATGGCGCACGTCGCCAAGCACGCCGAGCCGATCACCAACGGCAAGGAAATCGTCAACATCATGCGCCGCGCGTTCAACATGCTGCGCAACGGCCGCGGTTCGCCGGTGATCGTCGAGCTGCCGGCCGACGCCTATGCCGAGGACGCGCCCGATCCGCTGGACTACGAGCCCGTCGTCGTCACCAAGTACGGTCCCGACGCCGGCCAGGTCGCCGAAGCCGCCAAGGTGCTGATGGCCGCCAAGCGCCCGGTGATCTATGCCGGCCAGGGCGTGCATTGGGCCGAGGCCTATGGCGAGCTGAAGGAACTGGCCGAGCTGCTGGCCATCCCGGTGTGCACCAGCCTCGAAGGCAAGAGCTGCTTCGACGAAACCCATCCGCTGGCGCTGGGCTCGGGCGGCCGCGCCTATCCGAAGGCGGTGCGCCAGTTCCTCGACCAGTCCGACGTGATCCTGGGTATCGGCTGCTCGTTCACCGAGACCAACTTCGGCATCTCCATGCCGAAGGGCAAGACGATCATCCATGCCACGCTCGACCCGGCGCACATCAACAAGGACGTGCCGGTCAAGTACGGCCTGGTCGGCGACGCCAGGCTGACGCTGGCCGCGCTGGTCGCGGCCTGCAAGGCGGCGGGCGCCGCCAAGCGCGATGCCGGCCCGGTCGCCGCCGAGATCAAGGCGGTGGCCGACGAATGGCTGAAGGAGTGGATGCCCAAGCTCACCAGCAACGACGCGCCGCTCAATCCCTATCGCGTGCTGTGGGATCTGCAGCACACGGTCGATATGGCCAACACCATCATCACCCACGATGCCGGCAGCCCGCGCGACCAGCTCTCGCCGTTCTGGAAGAACACGGCGCCGCACAGCTATATCGGCTGGGGCAAGACCACGCAGCTGGGCTATGGCCTCGGCCTCGCCATGGGCGCCAAGCTCGCCTGCCCCGACAAGCTCTGCATCAACGTGTGGGGCGATGCCGCGATCGGCTTCACCGGCATGGATTTCGAGACCGCGGTGCGCGAGCGCATCCCGATCATGTCGGTGCTGCTCAACAATTTCTCGATGGCGATCGAGCTGCACATCATGAAGGTCTCGACCGAGAAGTACCGCTCGACCGACATCTCGGGCGACTACGCCGCGATGGCGCGCGCCTTCGGCGGCTACGGCGAGCGGGTCACCAGGCCGGAAGACATCATCCCGGCGATCAAGCGCGGCATCGAGCAGACCAAGAAGGGCGTGCCGGTGCTGCTCGAGTTCATCACCTCCAAGGAAGTGACGATCTCGGTGCCGAAGTAGGCTCGATCAGCGTCGGCTCATAACTCCTCCCCGCGCGAAGCGCGGGGAGGTGCCCCGTCTTACGGGGCGGAGGGGTCGAGAGCCGAAATCGAAGCGCTCGTCTATGTCACGATTCTCTTGGTCGTGACGATGACGCATGTTCAATCCATACGCGTTTGGCTCATGACCCCTCCACCCCCTGCGGGGGCACCTCCCCAACGCAAGCGTTGGGGAGGGCGGTCCAGACGGTGCGGGCGCCCGCCTTTCACCTGATGCCGAAATGTGCTTGGCTCGCCGGCATGACGATCATCCTGACGCCGACCGATGAGCACACCGTCACGACCCGTGATGGATTGTGGATGTCCGCGGCCGACGCCGAGCGCGTCACAGGCTGGACGCTGAAGCCGGAGGGCCTGTGCCGCGATGATCTTTGCGTGCCGTTGCCCGCCCAGGCGGTGCAGGGCCGGGAGGTCGACGTGGAGGCCTTCTGGAAGATCCTGGGCGGGCCGGTGATCGCCAGCGACGGCGGCGGGGTGTGGGCGCTCGGCGCGCCGGCCGACGAGCGCAATGCCGCCCTCGGGGGTCTGCAGGCACCCGACTTCACCCTGCCGGATGTCGACGGCACACCGCGCACGCTCTCGCAGCTTCGCGGAAAGAAGGTGTTCCTCGCCACCTGGGCCAGTTGGTGAGGCTGCCGCTTCGACTTGCCCGTGTGGCAGACCCTCCAAGCTGAGCTGAAGGACAAGGGTTTCATGGTGGTCGCCGTGGCGGAGGAAAGCCGCGGCGCCGAGCATGCCCGCCCGTGGATCGAGCAGGCCAACTCGTCGTACTGGCAACTGATCGACGTCGAGCATCGCCTGAGCGATCTCTACAATCTCGTGAACGTGCCGCAGGCGGTCTGGATCGACGAGCAGGGCCGCATCGTGCGGCCGCCCGAGACGGCCGGCTCGACCGACCATTTCCGGCGCATGAATCTCGCGACCCGCACCCTGTCGCCGGAGGACCAGGCGGCCCGGCTGGCGGCCCGCCAAGCCTATCTCGACGCCGTGCGCGCCTGGGTGCTGACCGGCGAGCATGCCCTGCCGGCGAACGACGCGCGCTCGGCGCTGCCGCGCGTGACCGACGAGATCGCCGAGGCGCGCACCCGCTTCCGGCTCGGCGTCTGGCTGCATGGCCACGGTCTCGAGGCCGAGGGCGAACGCCAGATGGACATCGCCAGCACCCTGCATCCGGACTCGTGGAGCATGTGGCGCCAGGCCGCCGACCTCGACGAGGTCGGCAAAGCCTCCGGCCCCGCCTTCTGGCAGCGCGTGCTTGCGCTCGGCGACCGGCCGTACTACCCGCCGCCGAAATTGTAGCGAACTCATCCGCTCTGAGCGCAACCCCAAAGACCTCATCCTGAGGAGCGCCCATAGGGCACGTCGCGAAGGATGGGCATCAAAGACGATCTCTGTTGCCCATCCTTCGAGACGCCGCGCGCCGCGCGGCTCCTCGGGATGAGGTTATTCGGGTTGCCGAAGCACGGGTCGTCGCTTCGCACTCTCTCTGAGCGACTCTGAAGTGATACGATCTCGCCCGAGTGAGACCGATGCGACTGTCCTGGCATGATCTTGGAACCCCTCGTGTGGATCGTGCCCACGGCAAGAAGGTCGAAATCACCGGCTGGCCGACAACCGCGCTGCCCGTGCGCCGCGCCGACTACTTCCTTCTGACCGCCGAACCCAGCTGTTGCGCCGGCTGCGTGCCGGGCAACCGGCTGGCCGCGATCGAAGTGTTTGCCGACGAAGAGCTCGACCTCGGTGCGGGCGCGCTGCGCCTCAGCGGTACCTTGCATATCGTCACCGACGACGCCGATGGCTGGCGCTACCAGTTGCGCGGCGCCCGCCGCCGCGCCGGCATCACGCGGCGCGCGCTGGTGGCGGCGAGCCCGCTGTTCTGTCTGCCAGTGCCGGCGTTGGCCCAGGCCGGTCAGGGCACCGCCGTCGACATCCACAGCCACGCCGGCAACCTGACCGCGATGAGCTACGGCCGCGGCCAGTTCGCGCCGGTCGCCGAGCCGATGCGGCAAGGCGGCGTGGCGGTGATCTGCCTCGCGGTCGTCAGCGATTCGCCGACCATCAAGACCATCGACGGCCGCCTGCGGCCGGGCCGGGATCCCAAGCCGGGCGAGCTCTACGAGCACTCGCAGCGCTCCTTCCCCGCCTTGCATGCGCTGGCGCGCGAGCAGGGCATGCCGATCTTGCGCACTGCCGCCGATCTGCGCGCGGCCCGCGCCAGCCGGCCGTCGATCGTGGTCTCGGCCGAGGGCGCGGATTTCCTCGAAGGAAAGATCGAGCGCCTGGCCGAAGCCTATCAGCGCTGGGTGCTGCGCCATCTGCAGCTCACCCACTACAGGCCGAACGAGCTCGGCGACATCCAGACCGAACCGAGCGTGCATGGCGGGCTGACGGCGTTCGGCGCCGAGGTGATCCGGCAATGCAACCAGATGGGCATCGTGGTCGACGTGGCGCACGGCACCTACGAGCTGGTGAAAAAGGCGGCCGCGACCACCATCAGGCCGCTGGTGCTGTCGCATACGTCGCTCTCCGAGCGGCCAGCGGCATGGACGCGACGCATCCTGCCCGACCACGCGCGTGCCATTGCGGCGACCGGCGGCGTCATCGGCATCTGGCCACAGCTTGCCTATTTCCCGACCATCGTGGCCTTTGCCGATGCCATGGCGAAGATGGCCGACATCGTCGGCGTCGATCATGTCGGTCTGGGAACGGACCAGCTCGGCCTGCCCGGCGGCAGCGTCATGCCGGCCTACAGCGATGTGCCTCGGCTCGCCGCTGCCTTGGCGAGGCGATTCAACCCCGCTGAATCGGAAAAGATTCTCGGTGGCAACTATCGCCGCGTCTTCGACGCCTGCCTTGCGTGATTGGCCTCGCCTGATCGCCATCACACATCCGTGAGAGCGGGCTCGGCTAGGCGCAGCCGGCGCACTCGGCTAGGCTCCCGCCACACTGCCTTATTGAGACGGGAGACCGAGATGGCTGTCCTCAACGTCAACGGCAAAGCCGTGAACACCACTGCCGACCCACGCACGCCGCTGTTGTGGGTGCTGCGCGAGCAACTCGGCCTCACCGGCACCAAGTATGGCTGCGGCATCGCCCAGTGCGGCGCCTGCACGGTCCATATCGACGGCGTGGCGACGCGCTCGTGCCAGGTGCCGCTCAATTCGGTCGGCAACCGCAAGGTGACGACCATCGAGGCGCTTGCCGCCAACGGCACGCTGACGAAGATCCAGGAAGCCTGGGTCAAGCTCGACGTTCCCCAGTGCGGCTACTGCCAGAGCGGCATGGTCATGGCGGCGACGGCGCTGCTCGCCGCCAAGCCGCAGCCGACCGACGCCGACATCGATGCGGCGATGACCAACATCTGTCGCTGCGGCACCTATCAGCAGGTGCGCGAGGCGATCCACGCCGCGGCCAAGGCCTGAGAGAGGAGGGACGACCCATGACGATTCATTCCTCGCTCGGCCGCACATCGCTGCGTCGCCGCAACTTCCTGGTCAGCAGCGCCGCCGTCGCCGGCGGCTTCTCGCTCGGCCTGCGCGTTCCCTTCGAGGACGGCGCCGCGCACGCCGCCGACGTCAAGGAGCTCAATGCCTGGGTGGTGATCCATCCCGACGACAAGGTGGTGATCCGGATCGCCCGCTCGGAGATGGGCCAGGGCACGCTGACCGGCCTCGCCCAGCTGGTCGCCGAAGAGCTGGAGTGCGACTGGAAGAAGGTCACCTGGGAATATCCGACCCCGGGCGAGAACCTGAAGCGCAACCGTGTGTGGAAGAACTTCTCGACCGGCGGCAGCCGCGGCATCCGCGAAAGCAACCAATACGTCCGCGAAGGCGGCGCCATGGCGCGCGAGATGCTGATCGCCGCCGCCGCTGCCGAGTGGAAGGTGCCGGCGGCCGAGTGCAAGGCCGCGGACAGCGTCATCACGCACCCGTCGGGCAAGAAGACGACCTTCGGCGCGGTCGCCGCCGCGGCAGCGGCGCTCGAGCCGCCCAAGGAGGTCAAGCTCAAGGACCCCAAGGACTGGAAGATCGCCGGCAAGCCGGTCAATCGCCTCGATACGGTCGACAAGGTCACCGGCAAGCAGGTCTACGGCATCGATTTCACCATGCCCGGCATGCTGGTGGCGACGGTGCGCGCCTGCCCGGTGATCGGCGGCAAGCTCAAGAGCTTCGACGCCGCCAAGATCGAGAAGATGCCGGGGGTGAAGAAGGTCTTCGCCGTCGACGGCAATGCCGTCGTCGTCGTGGCCGACACCTACTGGAATGCCCGCACCGCGCTCGCCGCCCTGCCGACCGAGTGGGACGTCGGCAAGCTGGGCGAGGTCCAGACCGAGACCATCGCCGCGATGCTGAAGGAAGGGCTCACCGCCTCGGAGGCCTTCGTCGGCAACAAGGTGGGTGACGCCAAGGCCGCGATCGACGGCGCCGCCAAGAAGGTCGAGGCGACCTACAGCTTCCCCTACCAGCATCACGTCACCATGGAGCCGATGAACGCCACGGCGCGCTTCACGCCGCAGAAGTGCGAGGTGTGGTGCGGCACGCAGAACGGCGAGGCGGCTCTCGCGGCGGCGTCGGAGGCGTGCGGCCTGCCGGTCGCACAGTGCGAGGTCTACAAGCTGATGCTGGGCGGCGGCTTCGGCCGGCGTGGCCGTGCCGACTACGTGCGCCAGGCCGTGCTCGCGGCCAAGGAGATGCCGGGCACGCCGATCAAGCTGATCTGGTCGCGCGAAGAGGACATGACGCACTGCCAGTATCACCCGACCACGATGTGCAAGCTCACCGGCGGCCTCGATGCGCAGGGCAACCTGGTCGGCCTGCACATGCGCATCTCGGGCCAGTCGATCCTGGCCTCGCTGCTGCCGCAGAACCTCGTGAACGGCATGGATCCGGCGACATTCCAGGGCGTCATGGCGGGTGGTGTCGAAGCGGCCTACGGCTACAACGTGCCCAATCTGCTGGTCGACCATGCCATGCGCAATCCGCACATCACGGCGGGCTTCTGGCGCGGCGTGAACGTCAACCAGAACGCCGTCTACATGGAATGCTTCATGGACGAGCTGGCCGAAGCGGCGGGCCAGGATCCGCTCGCATTCCGCATGAAGCTCCTGAAGCCGAAATGGGCGGCGGTGCTCAAGGCGGCGGCCGACAAGGCGGGCTACGGCAAGCCGCTGCCCGACGGCCATTTCCACGGCATTGCCCAGATCATGGGCTACGGCAGCTACGTGGCAGGCATCGCCGAGGTCTCGGTGAGTCCCGACGGCGTGCTCAAGATCCACAAGATCACGGCGGCCACCAACCCCGGCCACGCGGTCAATCCGGCGCAGATCGAGCGCCAGGTCGCGGGCTCGTTCGCCTACGGCCTGTCGGCGGCGCTGTACGGCGAGATCACCGTCAAGGATGGCGCTGTCGAGCAGACCAACTTCGACAGCTACAACATGTTGCGCATGGACGAGATGCCCAAGGTCGAGACCGCCCTGGTCCCGACACATGATTTCTGGGGCGGCGTCGGTGAGCCGACGATCGCCGTCGCGGCGCCGTCGGTGCTGAACGCCATTGCCAAGGCGACCGGCAAGCGCGTGCGCAACCTGCCGCTGATGCATCATGAACTGAAGAAGGGCGCTTGATGCCAAGAGTATCCCTGTCCGTGCTGGCCGGCGCGTGCTTGCTGGCCGGCACGGCAGGGGCAGCCGAGCCGCCGCCCGGTGCCAGCTCGTGCACGGGCTGCCATGCGCCGATGAACGTCACGGACTCCGTCATCCCGCGGATTGCCGGCCGCTCGGCATCGACCATCGCCACGGCGATGCGCGAGTATCGCAGCGGCGCCTGGCCGTCGAGCGTGATGGGCCGCATTGCCAAGGGCTTCGACGATGCCCAGATCAACGCCATCGCGGCCTGGTTCGCCGCCCAGCCGGAGTAGGCGCATGGCGACACGGCGCACAGTCCTCAAGCTCGGCCTCGCGGCCAGCCTCGCTCCGGCTGTGGCCCCCTCGATCGCCTCCGCGCAGAGCGGCGGCCGCGTGGTCGTGGTCGGCGGCGGCTTCGGTGGCACCACCGCGGCGCGCACGCTGAAGGCGCTCGAGCCCAGGCTCAGCGTAACCCTGGTCGAGCCGAACGCCACCTACACCGCCTGCCCGTTCAGCAACAACGTGCTGGCCGATCTTCGCCAGATCTCGCAGCAGCGGTTCGGCTATGACGGCGTCGTCAAGGCCGGTGTCACGCTGGCGCAGCAATCGGCGACGGCGGTCGATCCCGCGGCGAAGTCGGTGACCCTGTCCGATAACAGCAAGCTTTCCTACGACCGCCTGGTGTTGTCACCGGGAATCGACTTCGATTGGAACGCCCTTCCTGGCTACGACGAGGCGGCGGCCCAGATCATGCCGCATGCCTGGAAGGCCGGCCCGCAGACCGTCCTGCTGCGCCAGCAATTGCAGAACATGGACGATGGCGGCCTGGTGGTGATCTCCTCGCCGGCCAATCCCTACCGCTGTCCGCCGGGGCCCTACGAGCGGGCGAGCCTGATCTGCTACTGGCTGAAGATCTGGAAGCCGAAATCGAAGGTGCTGATCCTCGATGCGAAGGACGCCTTCTCCAAGCAGCGCCTGTTCCAGAATGCGTGGGCGCAGCTCTATCCCGGCTCGATCGAATGGGTGTCGCTGAGCCAGGGCGGCAAGGTCACCTCGGTCGATCCGTCGACCCTGACCCTGGTCACGGATTTCGGCCGCCACAAGGCCGCCGTCGCCAACGTCATCCCGCCGCAGAAGGCCGGCGCGATCGCCCAGCAGGCCGGCGTTGCCGATCGCACCGGCTGGTGCCCGGTCGAGCCGGTCGCCTTCGAATCGACCCTGCAGCCCGGCATCCACGTGCTGGGCGATGCGGCAATCATGGGCGGCATGCCGAAATCGGCCTTCGCCGCCAATGCCCAGGCCAAGGTCTGCGCCGCCGCCATCGTCAACCTGCTGGCCGGCCGCAAGCCGCAGGACCCGATCCTGATCAACACTTGCTACAGCCTGGTCGCGGCCGACTACGGAATCTCCGTCGCCGGCGTCTATCGCCCGACCAACGGCGTGCTGGCGGATATTCCGGGTGCCGGCGGCATCAGTCCGATCGACGTCGTCGGCGGCTTCCGCGGGCAGGAGGCGCTGTACGCCAGCAGCTGGTTCAGCACGATCACCGCCGAGGTCTTCGGCTGACGCGCAGGAGGGCTGACGGCTATGGGGCTGAGGGGCACGGCGCGAGCACCGCGGCTCGCCCTCCTGCTGGCCCTCGCGGCGCCCGCGGCCACCGCACAGGAGCCGCCCCGGCCCTATGTCGTCACCGGCGACGCCATCGCCGAAACGCTGACCGGGCGGCCGGGCGACGCGGGCCGCGGCCGGGCGATCGTCGCCAGCCGCAGCGTCGGCCTCTGCCTGCTCTGTCACAGCGGACCGATCCCGGAGGAGCGTTTCCAGGGCACCCTGTCGCCCAGCCTGGCGGGCGCCGGGTCGCGCTGGTCGGAAGGCCAGTTGCGGCTGCGCATCGTCGACGGCACCCGTCTCAATCCCGACACCATCATGCCGGCCTACTACCGGACCACCGGCCTGCAGCATGTCGCCAAGGCCTTCGCCGGCAAGACCATCCTGACCGCCGAGCAGATCGAGGACGTCGTGGCCTACCTCATGACCTTGAAGGAATGAGGGGTTTGATTACGTTTCAAGTGCCTCCCCCGTCATCGGGGGAGGTGCCCCCGCAGGGGGCGGAGGGGAAGGCTGCAGTGGTGATATATGAAGTTCCGACGTCGGAATGAGATGAACCTCGATTGTGGCCTTCCCCCTCCGGCCCTGCGGGCCACCTCCCCCGATTACGGGGGAGGGAAGGAGCGTTCATGACCTCAGCTAGCCCCCCCCTCCAACGACGCACCTTCCTCGCCGGCAGCGCGCTGGTGATGGTGCTGCCGGTCGCGCCGGCTCAGGCGACGCCGGAGTCGATGGCGGCGGCCATCAGGGAGGTCGTCGGCAATGCCAAGGTGCGCGCGGGCAAGGTCACGCTCGATCTGCCGCCGCTGATCGAGAACGGCAACACGGTGCCGCTCACCGTCTCGGTCGACAGCCCGATGAGCGAGGCCGACCACGTCAAGGCGATCCACGTCTTCAACGAGAAGAACCCGCAGCCGCATGTCTTCGACGCCCGGCTCGGGCCGCGCAACGGCAAGGCGATGATCGGCACGCGCATCAAGCTTGGCGATTCGCAAAAGATCGTCGCCATCGCCGAGACCAGCAAGGGCGAGTTCTGGAGCGCCAGCGCGGACGTGATCGTCACCCTGGCGGCATGCCTCGAGGAGATCACCTGATGGCCAACGTCCTGGTCAACGCCCCCAAGAGCGCCAGGCGCGGCGAGGTGATCGAGATCAAGGCCCTGATCCTGCACCCGATGGAAACCGGCTTCCGGCCGGGCACCAACGGCAGCATCATTCCGCGCAACATCATCGAGCGATTCGCCGCGACCTGGAACGGCGTGGAGATCCTCAGCATGGCGATGTCGCCTGCGATCGCCGCCAACCCGTTCGTCTCGTTCTTCGCCGTGGCGAGCGAAAGCGGCACCATCGTCCTGCGCTGGACCGGCGACGAAGGCTTTGCCGTCGAGGAGCGGGTCGCGATCACCGTGGGATGAAACCCGTCCACGCCGCCCTGGGCCTCGGCCTGGTGTTCACGGCCACCTTCGCCGTGGCGCAGGGCACGCTGGAGACGCGCCGCTCGGGCTACCAGGAGATGGGGCCGGCGCTGAAGCAGATGCAGGACGACGATACGGCCAATCCCGGCATGCTGTTCGTCCAGCTGGGCGAGCAGGCGTGGAGCAGGCCCGCCGGCGCCGTTGCCAAGTCGTGCGCCGATTGTCATGGCGCCGCCGCCAGCATGAAGGGCGTGGCCGCTCGCTATCCCGCCATTCCAATCGATGCCGACAAGCCGGTCGATCTCGAGGGGCGCATCAACCTCTGCCGCACCGCCCATCAGCAGGCGGAGGCGTGGCCGGCGGAGAGTCGCGATCTGCTGTCGCTCACGGCGCTGATCGCCCATCAGTCGCGCGGCGAGGCGATCGCGCCGCCGGCCGATCCGCGCCTGGCGCCGTTTCGCGCGCGCGGCGAGGAACTGTATCGGCGCCGCCAGGGCCAGCTCAATCTGAGCTGCGCCATCTGCCACGACGACAATGCCGGCAAGCAGCTCGCCGGCGTCGTCATCCCGCAGGCCCATCCGACCGGCTATCCGATCTACCGACTCGAATGGCAGGCGCTCGGCTCGTTGAAGCGTCGCCTGCGCAACTGCCTGGTCGGCGCGCGCGCCGAGGCCTGGCCCTACGACGCCATCCACTACGTCGAGCTCGAGACCTACTTGATGGATCGCGCCCGCGGCATGCAGATCGAATCTCCGGCCGTCAGACCCTAGACGATGCCATTGCTCCCGCCCGTGAAAATGCCGGTCTCCCGACTGTCGCGCCGGTCCCTGCTCGCCGGCCTGCCCGGCGTCGCGCTCGGCGCCGGCGATGCCGCGGCCCAGCGGGTCGAGCTCACCTTCGGCACGGCGGCCGAGGGCGGCGGCTTCGTCGTCTATGCCGAGGCGTTCGTCGACGCGGTGCGCTGGGCCAACCCCTCGATCAAGATCAAGTCGGTGGCCACCAAGGGAACCGTCGAGAACATTCCCCTGCTGGAAGCCGGCAAGATCGACATCGGCCTGGCGGCCGGCGAGATGGTCCATCGCCTGTTCCACCGTTCCGATGGCCCGCGGACCGGGATCCGCGTGATCTGCGCCGTCTATTCGGCGCCGGGCATGTTCGTCGTCCGGGCCGACACGAGGCTGCGCAGCATCACCGATCTCAAGGGCCGTCGCGTGGTTTGGAACGGGCGCGACTCGGCCATTGCCCTGCAGGGGCGTGACGTCGTGGAAGGGCTCGGCCTCGATCCCGAGAAGGATTTCATCCCCGTCTACACCGACAGCATGAACGACGGATCGAAGATGGTGCTCGATGGCCAGGCGTCGGCGCTGTGGGGCAGCGGCAATCGCTGGCCGCCCTTCGCCAAGGTGGCGAGCGACCAGCGTGGCGCGCGCTTCGTCGTGCCCGACGCCGGCGAGATCGAGCGCATCCTGGCCGCGCACGGCTTCATGCGTCGCTTCACCGTGACGGCGGGCCACTATCCGGCCCAGCGTGAGCCGATCGTCACGGTCGGGTCATGGAACTACCTGCTGGCGCGACCCTTCCTGGACGATGCCATCGGCTACTGGCTGGCCGCCGGCCTGCATCGCGTCGAAGGCGCCACCATGCAGCCGTTCAGCAACCTGCTCGCCGAGACGACGGCCAAGAACACCTTGGCCGCGTTGCCGCGACCGGGCGCCCTGCAGGGTGGCGTCGAGCTCTACTTTCGCGAGGTCGGCTTGCTCAGATAGGGCCCGGAGGCGAATTTTTCTCCCGGCGCCGGCGCCGAGAGAGGAATCTGCTGCCGGACCGGCCAAGTTCGGCTTTCCGTGCCATTGCGCCTGCGATCGGGCGGCCCCTAGATTCGCGCCATGTTGAGCTTTGCCAACCAGCTCGTGGTGACGGCCTGTTGAGATTTGGCACGACAGGTTCGACAGTAGGCCAGCCTTTCCCCGCGAGTGGTCAATCATGGATGCCATCGACAGGAAGATCGTGGCGCTCCTCCAGGAGGATGCGAGCCTTTCGCTGGCGCAGATCGCCCATCGGGTCGGTCTGTCGCAAAGCCCATGCTGGAAGCGCATTCAGCGTCTCGAGAAGGCCGGCGTCATCCTGCGCCGCGTGGCGCTGGTCTCGCCCGAGTCGATCGGCCTCGGCCTCACTGTGTTCGTATCGATCGAGACCGGCGATCATTCGTCGGCCTGGCTGGCCAAGTTCGCCCAGACCGTCACCGCCATGCCCGAGGTGATGGAGTTCCATCGCATGGCCGGCGACATCGACTACATGCTGCGCGTCTCGGTGCCCGACATGAAGGCTTACGACACGTTCTACAAGAAGCTCATCGACACCATGCCGCTCAAGAACGTGACCTCGCGCTTCTCCATGGAGCGTATCAAGTCGACCACCGCCTATCCGCTCGCCGCCGACATCAAGAGCCCGAAGGACGCCCGCAAGAAGGGGTGAAACACCGCTCATGTCCCTCCCCCGTGATCGACCGTGATCGGGGGAGGCAAGCGCCGCATGCGCAAAGATCGCTCCCTGACTCGCGGCTGGAGCTTGTCCGCCCGCCGGCCTAAGGTCCTGGGAACCGTCGATCAGCCAGGAGCGTTTCAATGTCCGTGCATGCTCTCAAGACATCCAAAGTCGCCAATCTGCGCGCCAATGTTTCAGCCGAGGAGTGGCAGGCACGGGTCGATCTCGCGGCCGCCTATCGTCTGGTCGACCTCTATGGCATGTCCGACCTGATCGCCAACCACATCTCGGTGCGGGTGCCGGGCGAGCCGGACGCCTTCCTGATCAACGCCTACGGGCTGCTGTACGAAGAGATCACCGCGTCGAGCCTGCTCAAGATCGACCACGAGGGCAACATCCTCGCCAAGCCGGATTTCGGCGACCTCGACTATGGCGTCAACCGCGCCGGCTTCGTGATCCACAGCGCCATCCATATGGCCAAGCCCGACGTCGCCTGCGTGATGCACACCCATACCTGGGCGGGCATGGCGGTCTCGACCATGGAATGCGGCCTGCTGCCCAACACCCAGACCGCGATGCGCTTCGCCCGGATCAGCTATCACGACTACGACGGCGTGGTGATCGACACCGCGGCCCGCGAGGCGCTGGTGAAGAGCCTGGGCGACAACAACGCCCTGGTCCTGCGCAACCATGGGCTGCTGACGACCGGCGCCACGATTCCCGAGGCGTTCAACGCCATGCATCGGCTCGAGCTGTCCTGCAAGACGCAGATCGCGGCGATGTCGTGCAACACCAAGCTGATCGACGTACCGGCCGATGTCGTCGACGCCACCTACATGAACTACCAGCCGCATGTCCGCCGGCCGTTCGGCCTGCTCGACTGGCCGGCGCTGCTTCGGAAGCTCGATCGCATCGATCCGAGTTTCCGCGACTGAGTGAGCGCCCAGTCCTCCTCGCTGCGTGCCTTTGCCGCCATTGCCTGCGGCTACTGGACGGCGCCCGGATATCGGGCCATCGCCTGGTCGCTGACCGCCGGGATGGTGCTGTTCGGCGCGATCAATGTCGGGATCGCGCTCTGGCTCAACATCTGGAATCGTGACTTCTTCAATGCCTTGGAGAAGCGCGATACCTCGCAGCTCGTAGGCCAGCTCTATATTCTCGCCGCCATCGTCGTATCGGGCGGCATCGCCGTGGCCATCCATCTGCACATAAGGCGGCGCCTGCAGATCAACTGGCGGACCTGGCTCACCCAAGTGACGACGCGGCGCTGGCTGCATGCCGGGCGCCAATACCAGCTCGGCCTGCTGGCCGGCGATTGTGACAACCCGGACGGACGGATCGCCGAGGACATTCGCGTGTCCTGCGAGCTCGCGGTCGAGTTCGCTCAGAGCATCCTGCAGTGCATCCTGCAGCTCATCACCTTCCTCAGCGTGCTGTGGGTGCTGTCGGGAGCGCTCCCGGTCAAGATCGGCTCGGTCGAATTTTCCCTGCCGGGCTACATGGTGTGGGCCGCCGTCCTGTATGCCTTGTTCGGCTCGATCCTCACCTATGCGCTCGGCAGCGGCCTGATCGAGGCGGGCAACGTGCGTCAGGGCCGTGAAGCCGACGTCCGGTCGGTGCTGATCCGCGCCCGCGAGAACGCCGAGGGCATTGCCCTGATGCGGGGCGAACCCGATGAGCGGGCGCGTCTGCACAATGCCATGACCGATCTCGGCAACGCCTGGCATACGCAGACCCGTGGGCAGGGCAGCCTCGCCCTGCTGACCAGCTCGCTCGCCTATGTGGCACCCGTGGTGCCCCTGATCCTGGCGCTGCCGCGCTATCTTGCCGGGGATCTCCAGCTCGGCGGCCTGATGCAGACGGCGCAGGCCTTCTCCAACGTGCAATGGGCGCTGTCGTGGGTGATCGACAATTTCCCGCGCTTCGCCGACTGGCGCGCCTCGACCGATCGTGTCGTCCAGCTCCATTCCGCGCTGCTCGATCTCGAGGAGAGCACCGAGGCGCGCGATGGCGAGCATATCGAGGTGACGGCGGGCGAATCGGACCGCCTGATCCTGCGCGAGGTCGGGCTGTCGCGGCCGGATGGCGAGGCGCTGGTTGCCGAGGCCGAGGTCGAGATCAAGCCCGGTGAGAGAGTCCTGATCCGCGGCCAGTCGGGCAGCGGCAAGAGCACCATCATGCGGGCCATCGCCGGCGTCTGGCCGTGGGGCCGCGGCGCGGTCGAGTTGCCCAAGGCCAGCCTCGCCTTCATGCCGCAGAAGCCCTATTTCCCGCTCGGCACCCTGCGTGACGCCCTGCTTTATCCCGCCCGGCCGGACGACGTCCAGGACGAGGACCTGCGCGAGGCCCTGCATAGGGTGGGCCTGGATCATCTGCGCGGCCGCCTCGATGAGACCGAGCGTTGGGATCACATCCTGTCCGGCGGCGAGCAGCAGCGCGTCGCCTTCGCCCGGGTGCTGATCCAGAAGCCGGACTGGGTGTTCATGGACGAGTCGACATCGGCGCTCGACGAGGCAGGGCAGGCCAACGTCATGCGCCTCCTGGCGGAGGAATTGCCGAGGACAGCCGTCGTGAGCATCGGTCATCGGCCGGGTCTCGAGGCGTTCCATACGCGCGAGCTGGTGCTCGAGCCGGGCAACCAGGGCGCCGCGCTCAAGGCGCGCCCCGGACGGCGAAACCTGAGAGAGATCTATCGCCGCATGGCGGCGGCCAGTCGTGCCGATACCGCCGGGCCAGGCTTCTGGCCGAGCTTTCGCCAGAGCATGCTCGGCCGGTGACGATCAACGGCCGCATCGCCAGTGCCGACGGCCCCATCGAGACCTTCCCGCTGCGCGGCATCGAGGATTCGCCGACCTACCTGCACGACGGCCGGCTGCTGACGCTCGACGACACGGTCGAGTTCTTCGACCTGGTGCTCGGCACCAGGCTCTCGCCGCCGGAGAAGCAGGATCTGGTGATCTTCCTGCGGGCGCTGTAGAGCCTGGAGATCCTCGGCCCCCTCCCTGCGTTGGCCGATGGGAGGGGCCATGCAGTGCGACCTGGATAGCGCGACCATCCACTACCAAGAGCGCGGAGGCGGGCGACCGATCGTTTTCCTCCACGGCTGGACCCTCGATCATCGGCTCGAGCTCGTCGACTACGAACCGATCTTCGAGGCCCGCGCCGGCTGGCGCCGTCTCTATCCCGATCTTCCCGGCATGGGCCGGTCGATCGCGAAGGAAGGCCTTGCCAGCCAGGACGACGTGCTGTCGGCGGTTCTCGCCTTCGTCGACCACGTCGTCGGGAGCGAGCGGTTTGTCCTCGCAGGGACATCGCTGGGCGCTTACCTGGCACGCGCGGTCGCCGTGCGCCGCCGCGCCCAGGTGGCGGGCCTGTTGCTGCGCCTGCCCTGCGTCATCGCCGACACGGCCAAACGCACCCTGCCGCCCTTCGAACCGCTGGTGCGCAACGATGCACTGCTTGGCGAGATCCCCGACGAGGAGCGCGCGGCGCTGGGCAACGTTCTCATTCAGACTCCGGACTATCTTGCTGCCGCGCGACGGAAGTCGCGGTCGCTATTCCAGCCGGCGATCACGGCGACGGCGCCGATCGCCCACGCGATCCGCGCCGACCCGAAGCGCTACGCTTTTTCGTTCGATCTCCCGAGCGAAGAGCAGGGTTTCACGGCGCCAGCGCTGATAATCGCCGGACGGCAGGACACGACGGTCGGCTATCGCGATGCCTTGGCCATCCTCGAGAGCTACCCGCGCGCCACCTTCGCCGTACTCGACGGCGTCGACCACGGCTGGCCCGTCGAGGCGCCCAATTTGCTCGCGCCACTGCTGGACGACTGGCTGCGCCGCATCGCGCTCGCTGAGGGTTGATCGTTCCTCTCCAGCTTTCCTCGAGGAGACCTCCAGCACGCCGGCGCGCACCACGATGCCGAGAAAGTCGGGGCGGTACCCGCCGCGATCTTCGTAGGCGGAGAAGGAAGAGGGCCCTACAGCACCTCGTGGAAGCCGATGGCGACGCCATCCGGCGCCCGAGTGGCGACGCCGACGAAGAGCGACTGCTCCAGCCACTTGAGCGCCGGAGCCGACGTCTCGAAGCGTGGCGCGGTGCGGAAGCGGTAGCTGTCGACCGGAACCGCCTCGCCGCGCGACATGCGGGCGACGATCTCCGGGCTGGCGACGCGCAGGCCTTCGTTCTGCACGTACACCAGGGCGCCTGCGCTGCTGCGGATCGTGTAGCGTGCGACCACCTCGATGGTGCCGTCGGATCGCACGATCTGCCAGTCGGCGCCGCCGGGCAGGATCTCGCCGTCGAGGCGCGGTCCATGCACGTCGCCGCCCACGATGTCGATGATGCGGCGATGGCCGCGGGCGGTCTGGCCGAGATCCTTGATGGGCGCCACCTTGGCCTTGATGGCGAAGGCGAAGCGCAAGGCCGGTGCGGTGGCGATGAAACGGTCGACGTCGCTCATGCCGAGGCTCCCTTCGGCTTGCCCAGCAGATGGTCGGAGATGATGCGTTGCTGGATCTCCGACGTGCCTTCGAAGATCTTGGTGAGGCGCGCATCGCGCCAGTAGCGCTCGACCGCGTGCAGGGTGGTGTAGCCGGCGCCGCCGAAGATCTGCAGCGCCTCCGAGGTGACGCGCTCGGCCATCTCCGAGGCGAAGAACTTGACCATTGCCGCCTCCTTGTCGCAGCGCCGCTTCTGGTCGATCTCGTCGCAGACGAAATAGAGGAGCTGGCGCGCCGCCTCGATGTCGGTCGCCATGCGGGCCAGCCGGAAGCGGGTGTTCTGGAACTCGCCGATTGCCTGTCCGAACTGACGCCGTTCCTGGGCATAGGCGGTGGCGTCCTCGAGGGCGCCGCGTGCCAGCCCGATCGAGCGCGCCGCGGTGTGGGCGCGCGCCCGCTCCAGCCCGGCCGAGATGTAGTAGAAGGCGCGGCCTTCCTCCCCGATCAGCGCCGAGCCGGGCAGCCGGCAATCGTCGAACGCCAGCTCCCAGGTCTTCCAGCCGAAATAGCCGATCTTGGGAATTGGCGCGCCCTTGACGCCCGGCGGCAGCGTGCCGCGCGGCTTCTCGATCAGGAACGACGACAGGCCGACATGCTTGCGCTTCGGATCCGGCGGATCGGACGTCCGGGCGACCAGCATGATGTAATCGGCGCCGTCGGCGAAGGTGCACCAGTACTTGTTGCCGTTGATCACCCAGTCCGCACCGTCGCGGCGGGCGCGGCAGGCGATGCTGCCGAGATCGGAGCCGACATTGGGCTCCGACATTGCAGCGGCGCCCAGGAATTCACCACGGGCGGCGCGCGGCAGGAACACCGCGCGCTGCGCGTCGGTCATGCCGCGGCCGGCGGAGAGGCCGTTGCCGCGGGCGATGATCGAGGCGACGCTCATCCAGGCGCGCGCCAGCTCCTCGGTGATCAGGCAGTACTCGAACACGCCGAGGCCCAGGCCGCCGTACTGCTCGGGAATGACGATGCCGAAATAGCCCATGTCGGCGAGCTTCTGGATCAGCTCCCGCGGAATGTCGCCCTTCTCCGGATCGAGCTTGTTGGCGACCGGCAGCACCTCCTTCATGGCGAAGGCGCGCGCCGTCTCCTGGATCAGCCGGCGCTCGTCGGTCATGTAGCCCATGGCAATTCTCCCTTCCTTGCCGCAGCATAGCAGCCCAATCGTTGTTCCATCGGAGGACTAAATGCTGAAGGCCCTGCTGGCCTCGGTTGCGCTCTTTCTCTCTGCGGCCTCTGCGCTGGCGGACGACTGGCCGAGCCGGCCGATCACGGTGCTGATGGGCTTTCCCGCCGGCTCCGGCGTCGACGTCGTCGCCCGCATGCTGCAGCCTTCGCTCGAGAAGTCGCTCGGCCAGCGCCTGGTGATCGACTACAAGACCGGCGCCGGCGGCAACGTCGCCTCCGAGGTGATCGCCAACGCCAAGCCCGATGGCTATTCGTTCCTGCTCGGCACGGCGGCGACGCATGGCGTCAACCCGGCGCTGTACCCGAAGCTCGGCTTCGACGTCGAGGCCGACTTCACGCCGGTCTCGACCCTGGTCGATGTCTCCAACGTGCTGACGATCAATCCTGAGGTGATCGACGCCAGGTCGGTGCAGGATTTCATCGCCAAGGTGAAGGCCAACCCGGGCAAGTACAACTACGCCTCGACCGGCAACGGCACCGGCACGCATCTCGCCTTTGCCGAGTTCAACGCCAAGGCCGGCCTGGATATGGTGCACGTGCCCTATCGCGGCGGCCCCGACGCCATCCAGGCGGTGCTGAAGGGCGACGTGTGCTGCATCTTCAACCAGGTGCAGACCATCCTGCAGCAGTATCGCGCCGGCAAGGTGCGGCTGCTGGGGGTCACCACGAAGAAACGCGTGGCGGCGATCCCGGACGTCCCGACCATCGACGAAGCCGGCGTGCCGGGCTACGAGAGCTACACGTGGTTCGCGATCTTCGGTCCCAAGGGCGTCGATCCGGCCATCGCGCAGAAGTTCAATGCGGCGATCAAGGTCGCGCTCGACGACCCCGAGACCCAGAAGAAGCTCGCCGAGCTCGGCAACACGCCGCGCTACGAGACGGTCGAGCAGTTCAAGGCGACCGTGAAGCGCGATCGCGCCCATTGGGCCGAGGTCGTGAAGGCGGTCGGAGCCAAGGTGGACTGACATGAAGCACAGCGACGACCGCATCCTCACGACCCACGTCGGCAGCCTGCCGCGCAACCCGGTGCTCAGTGAGCTGCTGATCCGCGACGAAGCTGGCGAGGCGGTCGACAAGGCGGCCCTCGCGCGCGAGGCCGAAGCGGCGGTGCGCCATGTCGTGGCCGAGCAGGCCGCCGCCGGCATCGACGTGCTGAACGACGGCGAGCAGCCGCGCGTCGGCTTCCAGACCTACGTGGCCCAGCGCATGACCGGCTTCGGCGGCGAATCCAAGCGCCCGCGCTCGCCCGACTACGCGCGCTTCCCGCAATGGGCGGCCCAGATGGCCCAGCGCCTCCCCCGGCGCGCCAAGGTCACCAATGCGCCGCAAGCCGTGGCCGACGTGGCCTACGACGACCTGACGGCGGCCAGGGAAGAGTGCCGCATGTTCCGGGCCGCGCTCGACGGTCTCGCCAAGCCGCCGGTCGAGGCCTTCATGACGGCGGCGTCGCCCGGCATCATCGCCACGACGCTCCTGAATGCGCACTACGACAGCCACGAAGCCTACGTCTTCGCGCTGGCCCGTCAGATGCGCAAGGAATACGAGCTGATCGCCAAGGACTTCCTGCTGCAGATCGATGCGCCCGACCTCGCGATGGAACGCGGCGTGCTGTTCCAGGACAAGAGCAACGCCGAGTTCGTGAAGATCGCCGAGATGCACGTCGCGGCGCTCAACGAGGCGCTGGCCAACGTTCCGCCGGGTCGCGTGCGCCTGCATTGCTGCTGGGGCAACTACGAGGGCCCGCACCTGCACGACATCCCGATGCGCGAGATCCTGCCGGTGCTGTACGGCGCCAAGGTCGGCGGGCTGAGCATCGAGTTCGCCAACCCGCGCCATCAACACGAATATGCCGCGCTCAAGCAGAACAAGCTGCCCGACCGCTTCGTGCTGCTGCCCGGCGTGATCGATTCGCTCACCAACTTCGTCGAGCATCCCGAGGTGGTGGCCAACCGCATCTGCGAGGCGGTCGACGCCGTCGGCGACAAGACCCGCGTCATCGCCTCGGTCGACTGCGGCTTCGGCACCTTCGCCGGCAGCCAGTTCGTCGCCGACGACGTCGTCTGGCACAAGCTCAAGGCGTGCCGCGAAGGCGCCGATATCGCGACGAAGAGGCTGTGGGGCCGCGCTTGAATCATGGTCTTCCGGACTGCGCGCGTCTCGTGCGCTCCTGATCATGAGCGCGCGAGACGCGCGCGGTCCGGAAGACGACGTGAACTTGGCGCCAATCAAGCGAGATCGGTATTCGCGAAATCGTTGCCCTTGTAGAGAAGCGAAACTTCGAGGGATTTGGCGCAAGCGTAGGCGAAGCAGTCCCCGAAATTAAGCTCGGCGACGTGGCCGACCGCCTTGCCGTAGCGAGCGCTGGCGTCGATCGCCAATCGCCCGATCTCAGGGGAGATCGCGACTTCATCAGCCGAGATGTCCTCGACGAAGGCGTCGACGGTGCTCAAGGCTCGCCTCAAGAGTTCTGGGGTCGGCCTCCGGCGGTTCGACTTTTGCCGAGCAAGGGCTAGCGACGCCTCGAACTTCACCAAGGGGGAAACGTAGAATGGACCACTCGCTGCCGCCAGTCGCTTCTCGATTTCCTCGTAGCCCGGTTCGCGGCGAAGAATGGAGACGATTGCAGATGCGTCGAGAAACACTACTTCTCGCCCCACATCTCATCGGTAAACTTCTTCATATCGAAAGTCGGATCACCCGGCCCTAGTGCATCGGCCATCGCCTTCGACCGCGCCAATCGCTCCCCGAGCGGCAGGTTGCGTCGCGCCGCGACGAGCTGCGCCTGAAGAGCGCGGCGAACGGCCTCGGTCTTGGTCTTTGCCTTGGTGAGCTTGCGAACCTCTTCCGCGAGGGCATCTACCTCGGCGTCACGGATGAACAGTGCCATTGGTATATCTCTTCGAGATATATAGATATCTCTCATCAGATATACAGCTATGCAAGGCTGTTGTCACGGCCGAATCCCGCGCCCTCGGTAGTGGAGACCTTTGGAGCGCGGTCATTGATTTTATTGCCTTTTTTAACGCCCGGTGGTCCCAGTTGAGAAAGTTCGCCGATGGTGGGGCGGCGCGTGTGCGCCGCCCTATGCCGCATCCTCGCGGATCATCGCCGCGCCCTTCTCGCCGATCATGATGGTTGGCGCGTTGGTGTTGCCGGTGGTGAGCGTCGGCATCACCGAGGCATCGATCACGCGCAGGCCCTGGAGGCCGTGCACGCGCAGACGTGAGTCGACGACGGCGCGCGGGTCCTCGCCCATCTTGCAGGTGCCGACCGGGTGATAGAGCGTGTTGCCGGCGCGGCGGGCGTAGGCGAGCATGTCGGCATCGCTCTGGATGTCGGGGCCGGGGCTGGTCTCGCCGATGCTGTGCTGGGCCAGCGCCGGGGAGGCGAAGATGCGGCGCACGTGGCGCACGCCGCTCAGCAGAGCGAGCTCGTCGGTGCGGGTGGTGAAATAGTTCGGCCGGATCGCCGGACGCGCGAACGGATCGGCCGACTCGGCCATGATGGTGCCACGCGAATCGGGCTTAACCACGCAGACCACGCAGCTCATGGCCGGCTTGTCGTCGAGCTGGCCGAACTTCAGCGTGTTGGTGCTGCCTGGCGTGAACAGGAGCTGCAGGTCGGGCGAGGCGAGGCCCTCGCGGCTGTCGCAGAACACCTGGGCCGTGGTGACGCCGAAGGTGAGGGCGCCCTTGCCCGTCAGGAAGAAGCGCACGATCTCGGGCAGCACGCCGGGGAAGCGGGCCAACTCGTTCACCGTCGGCGTGCCCTGCACGCGATTGACCACGCGCACCACGTAGTGATCGATCAGGTGCGAGCCGACGCCCGGCGAGTCGTGCACGACGGGAATGCCGAGCGACTGCAGGTGCGCCGCCGGGCCGACCCCGGAGATCTGCAGGATGTGCGGCGAGTTCACCGTGCCGCCCGACACGATCACCTCGCGGTTGGCGCGCACTGTCGTGAGGTTGCCGCCGCGCTGGAACTCGACGCCGGTGCAGCGCTTGCCCTCGAAGGTGAGCTTGCCGCCTTGCGCATCTGTCTCGACGCGCAGGTTGGGCAGGCGCCGCGCCTCGCGCAGGAAGGTCTGCGCCGTCGAGCCGCGCCAGCGGCCGCGCCGCGTCATCTGCGAGTAGCCGACGCCGTAGCGCTGCTTGCCGTTGAGATCGGGATTGAACGGGAATCCCGCCTGCTGCGCGGCTTCGACGAAGCGATGGGTGAGCGGCAGGATGGTGCGGTAGTCCTCGACCTTGAGCGGGCCGCCCTGGCCGCGCACCTCGGGGTCGCCCTTCTGCACGTAGTGCTCGGACTTCATGAAGTAGGGCAGCACTTCGTCGTAGGTCCAGCCTCGGCAGCCCATCTGCGCCCAGCCGTCGAAGTCGGCCGGCGCGCCGCGCACATAGAGCATGCCGTTGATCGACGACGAGCCGCCCAGGGTACGCCCGCGCGGCCAGTCGAGGCGGCGCTCGCCCGAGCCCTTCTCCGGCTCGGTCGTGTAGTTCCAGTTGACCAGCGGATTGCGCAGCAGCGAGCGCATGCCGGCCGGGATGTGGATCATTGGATACCAGTCGTTCGGTCCCGCCTCGAGCAGGATCACCGAAGCGCCGCTTTCCGCGAGTCGCGCGGCAACGGTGCAGCCCGCCGAACCGGCGCCGACGACGACATAGTCTGCCTGCATCGATATCCCTCCTGGTGCGCGGCTACCACCTCACCCTGAGGAGCACCGCGCAGCGGTGCGTCGCGAAGGGTGGATACAGTCGCGTTGTTGCCCATCCTTCGAGACGCCGCGCCATGCGCGGCTCCTCGGGATGAGGTCTTTGCTGGGTCATCAGATCGTGCCTGCGCGCTTGTCGCGCGGGACGAAGTAGCTGGTGGGCTCGAGCTCGGGATCCTCCTGCTCGACCATATTCTGAACGTGACGCGCGGCGTCGGCCTTGAACAGGGCGTGGGCGATCGCCTGCACCACTCTGGTGGCGCCGATATGAAGTCCCGGGATGTCGCCGGCCAGCGCCCCATGGCTCATGATGCTGCCCCAGTTGAAGAGATGGATGTCGCCGAGGGTCGGTGTCCGGCGAGTCTCGCGCTCCATCAATTCGAAGCCGGGGCCGAGATAGGGATAGAGCGCCGCCTCGGGATTGGCCTTGGCTTCCGCCGGCGCGCGCATGTCGGACCATGTGAGGACGTTCGACGCGAAAGCCCCGAGCTCGCGGACGCGCAGGATGTCGACGTCGAAGCCGGTGCCGAACAGCACCGCGTCGAACCGCTCGACCGCCCTGCTGGTCTTCACCGTGACGCCGTCCTTCTCGAGGATCACGTCGGTCCATGGCTCGGAGAAGCGGAAGGAGAAGCCGGGCAGCTTCTGCACGCGCAGCACCGATTCGTGCGGCGGCGGCGAGCCGGCGGCCAGCATGTAGGTGTAGATCTTCCAGCGCCAGTCATCGTCGAGCACGCCGTAGCCGCGCTGGAAGCCGGGAAACGACGCGCCCTTCGACTTGTTGACCTGCGGCAGGTGCGGCCGCCGGGCATAGCAGACCGCTTCGCGCGCACCGGCCTCGAGGGCGGTCGCCGCGTTGTCGATGGCGGTCGCCAGCACGCCCAGCACGCCGATGCGCTTGCCGACCAGCCGGCCGAAATCGATGTCCTCGAGGGTGTGATGGACCACGCCCTGCCGCCGCGGATCGGCCGGATCGAAGGACGGAAATCTCGGCCAGCGAAAGCCGCCGGCGCCGTCGCGGCCGTTGGCCATCACGACCTTGCGCGCGTGGATCGTTTCGCCGGTCGACAGGCGCGCCGCCAGGAGGTCGCCGGCCGGGGCCAGGCTCTCCAGCGCCACGCCGTTCTCGACCTCGAGGCCCACCACCTCGCGCACCCACAGGAGATAGGCCAGCCAGTCGAGGCGGGCGATCTTGTAGAGGTTGGCCCAGCCGTCGCGGCCGTGCTGCGCCTCGTACCAGGCGCGGAAGGTGAGGGAGGGTACGCCGAGATCGGGGCCGGTCAGGTGCTTGGGCGAGCGCAGGATCGGCATGCGCGCCGTGGTGTTCCACGGGCCCTCCTTGCCGTGCGGTGCGCGCTCGATCACCCGGATGTTGCGGATGCCTTCACGCAGCAGGCCCCAGCCGACGGTCTGGCCGCACATGCCGGCGCCGACCACCAGAACGTCGAGCACCCGCCTCCCGTCCGGCCCGGCGCGCTCGGGAACCCAGTTGGCCGGCGGATAGTTGAGCCGGACGAGATCGTGCCGTGCCGCGTCTGCGAGCGCTGCCAGTCCCGCAGCGCGGCTGGCGATCGAATCTGCCTCGACAACACCGACCATGCCGTGCTCTCACCCCTCGCAGGTTCCATAGCAGGGCAACGTCCGGGAGAAAATGCCATGCGCGGTCGGCAGGTATTCATGGAAACGCTGTTGGCGCACGGTGTCGACCGCATCTTCGGCAATCCCGGCACCACCGAGAGCCCGTTGCTCGATTCGCTGCTCGACTATCCGCAGATCCAGTACATCGTGCACCTGCACGAGGGCGTGGCGGTCGGCGCCGCCAACTTCTACGCCCAGGCGAGCGGCAAGACGGCGTTCGTGAACCTTCACGTCGCGCCGGGGCTCGGCAACGGCATCGGCATGATCTACAGCGCGATGAAGAACAACTCGCCGATGGTCGTGACGGCGGGCCAGCAGGACACGCGCATCCGCCTGCGCGATCCCGTGCTCGGCCACGATCTCGCGGCCATGGCTGAGCCCGTCACCAAGTGGAGCGTGCAGGTCGAGAGCGCCGACGAGCTCGGCCCGATCCTCCAGCGCGCCTTCAAGATCGCCAACGAGGCGCCGGCCGGTCCGGTGTTCGTGGCGCTTCCGATCAACGTCATGGAGCAGGAGACTGCGGTGCCGCCGGGCAAGCCGGCCCGGGTCTTCACCGCCAGCCGTCCCGATCCGGCAGGCATCGAGGCGATGGCGCGGTCGATCATCGCCGCCCAGAGCCCGACGATCGTCGCGGGCGACGACGTGGCGCGCGCCGGCGCGGGCAAGACCCTGGAGAAGCTGGTCGAGCGCATCGGTGCTTCCGTGTGGTTCGAGGGGCTGCGCGGTCGCAACAGCTTCCCGACGGACCATCCGGCCTATCGCGGCACCCTGGCCTTCGACGCGCCGGGCGTGGCCAAGCAGCTCGCCGGCAACGACCTGGTGCTGCTGGTCGGCGGACCGTTCTTCGAGGAGGTCTGGTACGGGCCGGGCTCGCCGTTCCCGGCAGGCTGCAAGGTGCTGCAGATCGAAGCGGCGCCGCCGCGCATGGCCTACAATTTCGCGGTCGACGCCGGCGTGATCGCCGATGTCGACGCCTCGCTCGAAGCGCTGTGGCAAGCGACGACCGGCATCAACGGCGCGGCGGCACGGGCGCGCCAGGACGCGTTCCGGGCCCAGAAGCTGGCCGAGGATGCCGCGCAGAAATCGCGCGTGGAGAAGGCCTGGTCGCGCACGCCGACCTCCATGGCGCGCGTCATGGCCGAGCTCGAGGCGGCGTCGCCCGCCGACGTGATCGTGGTCGACGAGACCATCACGGCCAACCTCGACCTGTTCAAGACCTTCACCTTCGCGGGCGCCGGCGACTACTACAGCGGCCGCGGCGGCGGCATCGGCCAGGGCCTGGCGGGCGCGCTCGGCGTCGCGGTGGCCGAGCCCAAGCGGCCGATCCTATGCGTCTCGGGCGACGGCTCGTCGATGTACTCGATCCAGGCGCTGTGGACGGCCGCGCACCACGACCTGCCGATCGTGTTCGTGATCCTGGCCAACCGCGAGTACCGCGTGCTGAAGCACAACATCGACGCCTACCGCGCCCGCTTCGACGTGAAGTCGAACAAACCGTACATGCACATGGACCTGAGCGGCCCCGTGCTGGGCTTCGTCGACATGGCCAAGGGCATGGGCATCGCCGGCACCCACGTCGTCAAGGCCGACGACATCGGTCCCGCCATTGCTGCCGCCTTCCGGTCAGGCAAGCCGCACCTCGTGGAGATCGAGATCGAAGGGAAGCGGTAGTTGCCTCAGCGGGACCTCGGGGGGCGAATGAAACGTAGGTCTCTGCTGGGCACAACCGCTGGAGCAGTGGCGTGGCCACTCGGCCTCGGCGCACAACAGCTGCCTCGAGCTGTCATCGGATTTCTGAGCTCGCGTTCGCCGAAGGAGTCGGACGGAGTGGTGGCCTCGTTCCGGCAAGGGCTTCGCCAAATGGGCTTCGTCGAAGGGCGCAATCTTTCCATCTTGTTTCGTTGGGCTGAGGGCCGCTACGACGAGCTACCCGCGCTTGCAGCCGAGCTCGTACAGCTTCGCGTTGCACTGATCTTGTCTGCAGGAGGCTTTCCTGCGGCACAAGCAGCCCAGAAGGCGACTTCAACCATTCCCATCGTGTTCTCAGCGGTAGCCGATCCCGTAGCCCTGGGTCTCGTCGACAGCCTGAACAATCCCGGCGGCAACATCACGGGCATGAGCAATTTCAACACGACCCTTGCCGCCAAGCGCATCCAATTGGCAACGGAACTGGTACCCGGTGCGCGCGTGGTTTGCTACCTCGTCAACCCATCCAACGCAGGCTCGCGCCTCGAAGAAGAAGGCGCCACATCTGCAGCAAATTCTCTTGGGATCGAACTTCACATACTGAAGGCGAGCACTGAGATTGAATTGGACAAGGCATTCGACGGTGCCGCGAAGGTAAAGGCGAGCGTGCTGGCGGCTTCGGGTGAAGCCTTCTTCGACAGCCGCCGCGATCGCTTGGTCGCTCTTGCCGCCAAGCACTCCGTCCCCTCCATCTTCGGCTGGCGCGAATATGTGGAGGCAGGCGGGCTGATGAGCTACGGCTCTGTCCTGCGGGACTCCTATCGCCAAGCGGGAATCTATTGCGGCCGCATCCTCTTGGGGGAGAAGCCCGGGAAGCTACCCGTCATGCAGCCATCGAAATTCGAGCTGGTCATCAACCTCAAGACTGCCGGTACACTTCGCATGACGGTCCCGCCCACATTGCTTGCCCGCGCTGACGACGTGCTCGAGTGAGAGCGCGGAGAGCGGCGCATAGCCGCTTCGGCTGCCGCGCATCAGTCGTTCGGGGCGAACTCACCCCGCCATCGACTGCCGGTACTTCTCCGGCAGCCACATGTTGAGCTGCTGCAGCGTCTTCTCGAGCGGGCCGTAAACGCCGGGCGGCATGAAGCGCGAATTCTTCGCCGCCTGCACGGCCTCACCCCGCGAGCGCGCGCACCTTCGCCTGGTGGGCGCGGGCAGCGCCGGTCAGCATGGGGAGGTCGTTGCCGGCCAGCACGAGCCTCATGCCCTTGCCGATGTACATCTTCAGCAGGTCCTCGCTGTAGGCGCCGCCCATGCCGGCCCATTTGCCGTGCTTGGCGCAGGCGGCAACCAGCTTGTCGGCGGCGGCCTGGATCTTGGGATGGCCGTTCTCGCCCGGGATGCCGAGCTCCATGGAAAGATCGCTCGAGCCCATCAGCAGGCTGTCGATGCCGGGCACGGCGGCGATGGCCTCGGCGTTCTCGACCGCCTTGGGCGTCTCGATCATCACCGTGACCAGGGTGTTGTCGTCCATCGCCTTGGTCATCTCGCCCATCGGCATCGGCGTGTAGTCGAACTGCGCCTGGCCGCCGCCCACCGAGCGATGGCCGCGCGGCGGGTAGCGCAGCTTGTCGGCGATCTCGCGCGCCTCCTCGGCCGTATCGACGTGGGGGATGACGACGCCGAGCGCGCCGCCATCGAGCACGCGGGTCGCCATGGTGAGCTCGCCGTAGGGCACGCGCACGATCGGCGCGATGCCGGAATCCTGCGACGCCACGGCGATCTCGCAGGCCGTCTCGATCGACATGACGCCGTGCTCGAGATCGAGGAACAGCCAGTCGAAGCCGGCCGCCTTCATCACCTTGATGATGTCGACATTGCGCACCAGGCGGATGCCGATGCCGAGCGCCAGCTCCCCTTTGCGCAAACGTGCCTTGGCGGCGTTGATCGCCTGGGCCATGCTCTCTCCTCCACTCCGTTTTGCGACAGGCTAGACGCCATGACCTTCCATGTCGAACGAATCGATCACGTCGTGCTGCGGGTCCACGATCTGCCGGCCATGGTCCGATTCTACGAGCAGGCGCTGGGCTTCAACGTCGAGCGCCGGCTCGACCGCATCAACCTGGTGCAGATGCGGGCCGGTGCCTCGATGCTCGATCTGGTCCTGAGCGAGGCGAAATCCGAGGCGCCGAACATGGACCATCTCTGCTTCCGCATCGAGCCGTTCGACCGGGCGACGATCGAAGCCCGCCTGGGGCCGCTCGGAATCTCGGTCGGCGAAACCTTCCAGCGCTACGGCGCCGAGGGCACCGGGCCGTCGGTCTATTTCCACGACCCCGAGGGCAACCAGATCGAGCTCAAGGGACCGTCCGCCTAGCAGACCCGGTTTGCCTCGTGCTCGCCGACCCGGCCAAGAAGATGAACAGCCCGGACCCTCACCCAACCTCTCCCCCTCATGTGCGGCTCGGCGAAGCCGAACGCGCTCACGAGGGCGGGGGAGAGGAGTCCGAACATGGTGAAAGGCCCCTCTGGGCGGAACGCCGGGCTCGTGGCCACTCTAGTTAGCCCTTGGCCCTTGCACATTATCTGCTAGCCTCCGGCGCTCGGGGAACGAACAACGCGCCGGCTATTGTATCGGCCGCGGGCGTGGCGTCTGGGAGGAGTGTTTGTATGCGTAAGGGTGTGGCTCTGGCGGCCGGGACGTTCGTTGCCCTGACGATGGCGGCAATGCCGGCGCTCGCGCAGAAGCAGGGCGGGACGTTGAAGATCTCCCATCGCGACAATCCGCCGAGCGCCTCGATCCACGAGGAGGCGACCATCTCGGTCAACCAGCCCTTCATGGCGGTGTTCAACAATCTCGTGTTCTTCGATCCTGCCAAGAAGCTCAACAGCCCCGACGGCATCGTGCCCGAGCTGGCCGAGAGCTGGACGTGGAACGACGACAAGACCCAGCTCACCTTCAAGCTGCGCCAGGGCGTGAAGTGGCATGACGGCAAGCCGTTCACCAGCGCCGACGTGAAGTGCACGTGGGACGCGGTGATGGGAAAGGGCGACGAGAAGCTCGACATCATCCGCAAGAGCCCGCGCCGCGTCTGGTACATCAACCTGCAAGAGGTGACGACCAAGGGCGACAACGAGGTCACCTTCAAGCTCGGCCGGCCGCAGCCCTCGTTCCTGTCGATGCTGGCGGCGGGCTACTCGCCGGTCTATTCCTGCCACGTGCCGGGCCGCGACATGCGGTCCAAGCCGATCGGCACCGGGCCGTTCAAGGTCGCCGAATTCAAGCGCAACGAATCGATCAAGCTGGTGCGCAATCCCGACTACTGGAAGAAGGGCCGGCCCTACCTCGACGTCATCGACTGGAAGATCGTGCCCAACCGCAGCACGCGCATGCTGGGCTTCACCGCCGGCGAGTTCGACATGACGTTCGATTCGGACGTCACCTTCCCGCTGCTCAAGGACGTCAAGGCGCAGAAGCCCGACGCGGTGTGCGAGGCGCGGCCGACCAATGTCAGCTCCAACATCCTGATCAACCGCGACAAGCCGCCGTTCGACAATCCGCAGATCAGGCGCGCCATGGTGCTGGCGATCGACAACAAGGCGTTCCACGAGATCCTGAGCCAGGGCAACGACCTCGACGGTGCCACCATGCTGCCGCCGCCGGCCGGCTATTGGGGCATGCCCAAGGAGATGCTGCCCGGCGTGCTCGGTCATTCCCCCGACGTCGAGAAGAGCCGCGCCGAGGCGCGCAAGATCATGGAAGGGCTGGGCTACAGCGCCGACAAGCCGCTCAAGATCAAGGTGGCGACGCGCAACATCGCGATCTATCGCGACCCGGCGGTGATCCTGATCGACCAGCTGAAGAAGATCCACATCGAGGGCGAGCTCGATCCGATCGACACCACGGTCTGGTACAACAAGATCCAGCGCAAGGACTACCAGGTCGGCATGAACCTGACCGGCGCCGGCGTCGACGATCCCGATGTCCAGTTCTACGAGAATTACTACTCGACGTCGGACCGCAACTACACGGGCTACAAGAACCTCGAGATCGACAAGCTGATCAACCAGCAGTCGGCCGAGCCCGATGTCGAGAAGCGCAAGAAGCTCGTGTGGGAGATCGAGGCCAAGCTGGCCGACGACGTGGCCCGCCCGATCATCGGCTACAACGTCGCCAACACCTGCTGGACGCCGCAGCTCAAGGGCATCCTGCTGCAGACCAACAGCATCTACAACGGCTGGCGTTTCGAAGACGCCTGGCTCGACCGGTAGGGTCCCCAATGCGCCGCCGCCATCCCTCTAGAATCCCTCCCCCGTCATCGGGGGAGGTGCCCCGTCATACGGGGCGGAGGGGGGAAGCCTCAGGCGAGATCCATGAATTTCCGACGTCGGAATCAGATAGGCTTCGACTGGGGCCTTCCCCCTCCGGCCCTTCGGGCCACCTCCCCCGTATGACGGGGGAGGAACACGACCTTTCGGTCTCGTCCAGGAGACACTGATGGGCTCCTACCTCATCCGACGCCTGTTGCTGATGGTGCTGACGTTGTTCGGGATGTCGGTGCTGATCTTCGTCATGCTGCGGCTGGTGCCGGGGGATATCTCCGACATCCTGGTCGATGCCGCGGGCATCGCCGACGCCAAGGAGAAGGCCAAGATCGCCCACGAGCTCGGCCTCGACCTGCCGATCATCGAGCAGTACGGCAAGTGGATCGGCGGGCTGTCGCGCGGCGACCTCGGCTTCGCCTATGTCTCGGAGCGGCCGGCGATCGAGGAGATCGCGCCGCGCATCCCGATCAGCGGCAAGCTCGCCGGCATGGCGCTGCTGATCGCGGTGCTGATCGGCGTGCCGTTCGGCGTCATCAGCGCGGTGCGCCAGAACACCGGCCTCGACTACACCTTGCGGGTGCTGAGTCTCAGCGGCCTGTCGCTGCCGTCGTTCTGGCTCGGCCTGCTGGTGCTGATGGCGGCGGTGCACTGGTTCGGCACCATCCCGATCTACTCCAACGAGCCGCGCAGCTTCCTGCAGGAGGTGGGATTGCTGGCGATCCCCGCGGCCGTGGTGGGCTTCCGCAGCTCGGCGCTGATCATGCGGCTGACCCGCTCCTCGATGCTCGAGGTGATGCGCCAGGACTACATCCGCACGGCGCGCTCCAAGGGCGCCTCGGCGATGTCGGTCAACTACGACCATGCGCTGCGCAACGCGCTGCTGCCCGTGGTCACCATCGTGGGCATCGAGGCGGCCTTCCTGGTGGGCGGCCTGATCGTCACCGAGACCGTGTTCAACATCCCGGGCGTCGCCCGCTTCCTCGTCGAGGCGATCCGCTGGCGCGACTACCCGATCGTGCAGAACCTGGTCATGCTGATCGCCTTCGTGGTGGTGGTGGTGAATTTCCTGGTCGACATGGCCTACATGGCCCTCGATCCTCGCATCAAGTTCGCGGACTGACCCATGACCATAACCCACATGATCGAGGTCTGAGCCATGACCACCATCGACCATGATGCCGAGCTCGCCCGCGCCGGTGCCAACATCACCGGCCTGGGCGGCCAGCTTGCCTTCCTGGCGCGGCGTTATCCGCTGGGCGCGGTCGGCGCCCTCATCGTGCTGGTCTTCGTGGCAACCGCGCTGTTCGCCAACTTCATCGCCCCGTTCGATCCGACCTCGACCGACGCCAAGGCCTCGCTCGCACCGCCCGGCAAGGTGTTCTGGCTGGGCGCCGATTTCATGGGCCGCGACATGTTCAGCCGCATCGTGTTCGGCGCCCGCATCTCGCTCGCCGTCGGCCTCGGCGCCACCCTGCTGGGCGGCGTGCTGGGCGTGTCGATCGGCCTGATGAGCGGCTACCTCGGCGGCTCGTTCGATCTCGCGACGCAGCGCCTGATGGACATCATGCAGTCGCTGCCGCTGCTGGTCATGGCCCTGGTCATGGCGGCGGCACTCGGGCCGTCGCTCGAGAACACCATCATCGCCATCGCCATCCCGCTGGTGCCGACGGTGGCGCGCATCGTGCGCTCCAACACCCTGTCCCTGCGCGAGCAGCCTTTCGTCGAGGCGGCCCGCGCCGTCGGCATGGGCGAGCTGCGCATCGCGGTGCGCCACGTGCTGCCCAACACGCTCGCGCCGCTGATCGTGCTCGCCACCGCCCAGCTCGGCTCGGCCATCCTGGTCGAGGCCTCGCTCTCCTTCCTCGGCCTCGGCATCCCCGAGCCCTATCCGTCGTGGGGCCGCATGCTGTCGGAATCGGCCGCCGAGTACGTGCGCACGGCGCCCTGGCTGGTGATCTTCCCGGGCGTCGCCATCAGCATGACCGTGTTCGGCACCAACCTGCTGGGCGACGCCTTGCGCGACATCCTCGATCCCCGTCAACGTTCGTAAGGCCCGCGTTCATGACGGCTCTTCTCGAGGTCGAGGACCTCGGCACCTGGTTCTACACGCGGCAAGGCATCGTCAAGGCGGTCGACGGCGTCGACTTCCAGGTCGCCTCGGGCGAGACCCTGGCGATCGTGGGCGAGTCGGGCTGCGGCAAGAGCATGACGGCGCTGTCGCTGATGCGCCTGATCCCCGATCCGCCGGGCCGCATCGTCTCGGGCGCCGTGCGGCTGGCCGGCCGCAATCTCCTGGAGCTCAGCGAGGAGGAGATGCGCGGCGTGCGCGGCAACGACATCTCCATGATCTTCCAGGAGCCGATGACGTCGCTCAACCCGGTGATGACCATCGGCAAGCAGATCTCCGAGGCGTTGATCCTGCACCGCGACATGAACCGCAAGGCGGCGCTCGCGCGCGCCGTCGAGATGCTCGACCTGGTGCGCATCCCCGAGCCGCGGCAGCGCGCCAAGGAGTATCCGCACCAGCTCTCGGGCGGCATGCGCCAGCGCGCCATGATCGCCATGGCGCTGGCCTGCAATCCCAAGGTGCTGATCGCCGACGAGCCGACCACGGCGCTCGACGTCACCATCCAGGCACAGATCCTCGAGCTGATCGTCGAGCTGCAGCGCGAGTTCGGCGCCGCCGTGATCCTGATCACCCACGATCTCGGCGTCGTCGCCGAGACGGCGCGGCGGGTCATCGTCATGTATGCCGGCCGCAAGGTCGAGGAGGCCGAGGTCGGCGAGCTGTTCGCCCGTCCCATCCATCCCTATACCGTGGGCCTGCTGGCCTCGATCCCCCGCCTCGACCTGATGCGCGGCGAGGTGGCGCGCAACGTCGGCCGCCTTCAGGAGATCCCCGGCATCGTGCCGCCCTTGTTCGACCTGCCGACCGGCTGCGCCTTCGCGCCGCGCTGCGAGCGCGCCGATGATCTCTGCCGCCGCGAGCGCCCGGCCTACCAGGAGAAGCGGCCCGGCCACTGGGCGGCTTGCTGGCACAGCGATGGTTGATGTCCTCATGCGCCGGGAGCGCGCCACTCCGTGGCCCTCTCATCCTTTGGTGCAAGCGAAGAATGCGCCACGGAGTGGCGCGCTCCCGGCCAAGAGGCTCGAGCCATGACCGCTGCCGTCCAAGCCAACACCCCCGTCCTGGCGGTCAGCGACCTCAAGAAGCACTTCCCGGTGCGCAAGGGACTGCTGCGGCGCACTGTCGGCCAGGTCTATGCCGTCGACGGCGTCACCTTCTCGATCGGCGTCGGCGAGACCTTGGGCCTGGTGGGCGAGAGCGGCTGCGGCAAGACCACGGCGGGCCGCGCCGTGCTGCGCCTGATCGAGCCGACGTCGGGCAAGGTCGAGGTCAGCGGCACCGACATCACGCAGCTCGGCAAGGCCGAGATGCGGCCCTATCGCCGGCAGATGCAGATCATCTTCCAGGACCCGTTCTCCTCGCTCAACCCGCGCATGAATGCCGGCGAGATCGTCGGCGAGCCGCTGCTGGTGCACGGCGTGGCCAGCAAGCGCGAGCGCGAGGAGCAGGTGTCGGCCCTGTTCGCCCGCGTCGGGCTGCGGCCGGCGCAGATGAGCAACTACCCGCACCAGTTCTCGGGTGGCCAGCGCCAGCGCATCGGCATCGCCCGCGCCCTCGCGCTCGGGCCCAAGCTGATCGTCGGCGACGAGCCGGTGTCGGCGCTCGACGTCTCGATCCAGGCCCAGGTGATCAACCTGCTGCAGGACCTGCAGCGCGAACGCCAGCTCTCCTACCTGTTCATCTCGCACAATCTCGCGGTGGTCGAGCATATCAGCCACCAGATCGCGGTGATGTATCTCGGCCGCATCGTCGAGCATGCCGACACGCGCTCGATCTTCACCCGGCCGCAGCACCCCTACACCGAGGCCCTGCTGTCGGCCGTGCCGGTGCCCGACCCGTCGATCCGTCGCCAGAAGCGGGTCCTGCAGGGCGACGTCCCGAGCCCGGTCAAGCCGCCCCCAGGCTGCCATTTCCATACCCGCTGTCCCTACGCCGTCGCCCGCTGCAAGGTCGAATCCCCGCCGCTCCGCGAAATCGCGCCGGGGCACCGGGTGTCGTGTCACCTCAGGTAGCCTCCCCCGTAATCGGGCATGCGTTTTGGCCGCGTTGCGGCCAAAAGCGCTCGGGTGCCCCGTCATACGGGGCGGAGGGGGAAGGCCTCAGTCGAGATTGATCCGATTCCGACGTCGGAACCTCATGTACCTCGCATGAGGCTTCCCCCCTCCGGCCCTGCGGGCCACCTCCCCCGATTGCGGGGGAGGAACATGAAGGCGGTGTCGTCGCCGTATGACGGCGACACCTCCCCAAGCTGCGCTTGGAGAGGTGAAGATGTGATATGACTCCTCCCAACGGGAGGTCGTGAGCGTCATGGCGGATTGGGATTATGTGATCGTAGGCGCCGGCTCGGCGGGGTGCGTGCTTGCCAACCGGTTGAGCGAGGATCCGGCCGTCAAGGTCCTGCTGATCGAGGCGGGGCCGGCCGACAAATCGATGTGGATCGATGTGCCCGCCGGCTTCACCAAGCTGCTCAATCACAAGAGCTACAACTGGAACTTCGAGATGGAGGCCGAGGACAACGTGGCCGGCCGGCGGATCCCCTGTCCGCGTGGCCGCACCCTGGGTGGCTCGAGCTCGATCAACGGCATGCTCTATGTGCGCGGGCAGCCGCTCGACTACGACACCTGGGGCCAGCTCGGAAATCGCGGCTGGTCGTACTCGCAGATCCTTCCCTACTTCAAGAAGTCGGAGAATTTCGAGCGCGGCGGCGACGACAGCCGCGGCAAGGGCGGCCTGCTGAACGTCGCCGACATGTGCGAAACCCACGAGCTGTGCGATGCCTTCATCGATGCCGCCGCCGCCCTCGGCTATCCCAGGAACAAGGACTACAACGACGGCAACCAGGAAGGCTTCGGCTACTACCAGGTGACGATGAAGAACGGCAGGCGCCAGTCGACGGCGCGCGCCTTCCTCGATCCGGCGCGCAGCCGGCCCAACCTCAAGATCGAGACCGATGCGCTGGTGCAAAAGGTCATCCTCGAGGGCAAGCGCGCGGTCGGCGTCGCCTACTCCGTGCACGGCCAAGCCCGCGAGGCACGCGTCAATCGCGAGGTCGTCGTGTCGTGCGGCGCCGTGCAGTCGCCCGGCGTGCTCGAGCATTCCGGCATCGGCCAGCCCGAGCTGCTGCGCCGCTACGGCATCGAGGTCAAGCACGAGCTCAAAGGCGTCGGCGAGAATTACGGCGATCACTTCGCGCCGCGCATGAACTGGCGGGTCAAGCAGCCGATCACGCTCAACGAGCAGACCCGTGGCCTCAGCCTGGTGAAGGAAGTCATCAAGTACTACACCACCGGGCGCGGCGCGCTGGCGCTGACCGCCGGCGTCGTCTACGGCTTCGTGCGTACGCGGCCCGGCCTCGACTCGCCCGACATGCAGTTCCACATGGCGCACGCCAGCTACGACACGGCGCAGAAGCGGCTCCTGGAGAAGGAGCCCGGCATGACCGTGGTGATCGGCCAGTGCCGGCCCGATTCGCGCGGCTCGATCCACATCAAGTCGGCGACGCCGGGCACCGAGCCCGCGATCCGGCCGAACTTCCTGTCGACCCAGATCGATCGCGACACCACGGTCGCCGGCATGCAGATCGCCCGCAAGATCGTCTCGCACCCGTCGATGGCGAAATACATCGCCTTCGAGAACAACCCGGGCAAGGACGTCAACACCTACGACGAATGGCTCGACTTCGCCCGCCGCAACGGCCAGACGACCTACCACGTCACCGGCACCTGCAAGATGGGCCGCGATCCGATGGCGGTGGTCGACGACCGGCTGCGCGTGCACGGCATCGCCGGCCTGCGCGTGATCGACGCCTCGATCATGCCGACCGAGCCGTCGGGCAACACCAACGCGCCCACCATCATGGTGGCCGAGAAGGGTGCCGACATGATCAAGGAGGATGCGAAGGCCGGCCTCAAGCAGGCGGCCTGAGCCAGGATTGGGGGAGGGGAGCCGCGGAACGCAGGCTTCACCATCGAAACGGGGGATTTGGATGAGACAGATCAGGTCGTTTTTCGTCGCCACGGGACTGGCCGCCGTCCTGCTGGCCTGCTCGACCACGCCGCCCAGCAACGAGCAGATGCTGCAGCAGGCCGGCTTCAAGGCGATCCCGGTCAAGACGTCGGCCCAGATGGCGTCGTTCCAGAAGATGACGCCGCATCAGCTCACGCGCACGACCTACAAGGGCAATCCCGTCTGGATCTATCCCGACCGCGACAATTGCAACTGCCTCTATGTCGGCAACGCCGCGGCGCGCAGCAAGTACCTGAAGCACGCCTACTCGCTGCTCGAGGGGCGCGTGGTCGACAATTCGCTGCAGGACGATCCCTACTGGCCGACCGCCGAGATGAACGAGCTCAACTGGGACGATTGGGGCGACATGAACGCCTACGGCCTGTACTACAACTGAGCCCCTTCATTCTCCCTCCCCAGCGAAGCTGGGGAGGTGTCCGCGTCTTCGCGGACGGAGGGGTCATGGGCCGCGGGCGTCGCGTCTGCCAATCATCATGCTCGTCATGAACCATGTGCGAGCAGAACGCCCGTGGCTCATGACCCCTCCGTCGGCGTAAGACGCCGACACCTCCCCACGCAAAGCGTGGGGAGGAGAACGGAATCTCACCCCCCCAGCAGCGCCGGTGCGGCCTTGACCTCCTGGCGTTCGACCTTCTTCACGATCTCGGTCAGCTTGGAGTGGGTCGGGGCGGGGACGCCGATGTAGGCGCCGCGCTCGGCGATGTAGCCGTTCATGAACTCGATCTCGGTGCGGCGGCCCTTGCGGATGTCCTGGGCCATCGACGGGCGCTGGATGTCGGCGCGCGGGTTGGGGTTGGTGTTGGAGCCGGGACGAAGGATGGCCTCGACCTCGTCGAGCGCTTCCTTGTTGCCCTCCGACGCCCTGGCCAAGGTCTCGGGCTCGAACTTGCCGATCTTCTCGATGTGGTAGCCCAGCGCCTGGCCGACCCGCACCGCCTCGCCGCCGAGCTTGATCGAGAAGCGGCGGATCGCATCGTTGCGATCGCAATCGGCGCCGGTCAGGCCGGTCGCCGCCGACACGCCGTTCTTCATGCCGTTCTGGCAGAGCTTGGACCAGCGCTCGCCCCACAGGTTGGTGGTGGTCTTGGCGCTGTCGATGCGGCCCACCATGTCTCGCAGCGCCTCGACGCGGCTGGTGATGCGGCCATGCACCTCGCCGACCCGGAACACCGTGTGCTTGTCGCCGCCCTTGGCGACGGTGCGCCGGATGCGCGCCGGCTCGAACATGTCGACCGAGATCAGCGAGGCCACCATGCCCACCGTCTTGCCCCAGCCGACGACACCCGCGATCCGCTCCTCGTTCAGGCAGTTCTGCAGCGACACGACGAAGCCGTCGGGCGCCAGGTACTGCTTGATCAGCGCGGTCGCCCATTCGGTGTCGTAGGACTTCATCGACACGAAGGCGATGTCGATCGGCTTCTGGCGCGACAGGTCCTGCATCTCGGTGAGATGCATGGTCTTGGCGTTCTTGACCGTGATCTTCTCTTCCGGCGTGACGCCGTCGAGCTCCAGCCCGTTCTTGCGGATGGTCTCGATGTTCTCCGGCCAGAAATCGATCAGGGTGACGTCCTCGCCCGTATGGGCGAGCCAGCCGCCGACGTAACCGCCCAGCGCGCCGACGCCGACGACCGCAATCCGTTTGCCCATCTTCTCCTCCTTCAGGCTGCCGGCAGCTTGGCGAGGAACGCCTCGACCGCCTTGTTGAACAACGCCGGCTGATGCAGGTTGGCCGCATGGCCGGCATCGGGAATGACCACCTTGGTCGCTCCCTTGATCTTCGCCGCCATGTAATCCGTGGCGGCCAGGAAATTGGTGTCGTTGGCGCCGACCAGCACCAGGGTCGGCACGGCGACCTTGTCGAGCGACTGGATCACCCGGTCGTTGTCCTGCGCCAGCATGCCGCGCGCGGCGCGGGCGAGGCCCGAGGCGTCGCGATGGCGCGTCAGCTTGACCTCGTCGGATGAATTGAGCGCCGCCAGCCCCTTGGTTTCGAGGTTCACCGCGCGCTGCTTGGCCGTCTCGTTCCACTTGGCGCGTGCCTCGTCTTTCTTGAAGCCCGGGCCGGTGTCGAACAACATCAGCGCGCGCACGCGCTCGGGATGGCTGGCGGCGAAGGCGAGCGACATGTAGCCGCCGAGCGACAGGCCGGCGATGATCGCCTTGTCGGCCCCGGCATGATCGAGCAGCGCCTTCATGTCGCCGACGGTGAGTGCCTCCGAATAGCGGCTCTGGTCGGTCGGATAGTCGGTCTCGCCATGACCGCGCATGTCCCACACGATCACCCGGTAGCGATCCTTCAGCGCGGCGATCTGGCCGTCCCACATGCGCGCCGTCGAGCTGTAGCCGTGGCTCAGCAGCAGCACGGGGCCGGTGGTGCCGTGGATCTCGTAATGGATCCCGACTCCGTCACGATCGAGCTTGGGCATGGTGTCTCCTCAAGAGTTTTCCTCCCCCGTCATCGGGGGAGGTGGCCCGCAGGGCCGGAGAGGTAAGGCTGCATTCGACATTCATCCGATTCCGACGTCGGAATCATCGGAAGCTTGACTGGGGCCTTCCCCCTCCGCCCCCTGGCGGGGGCACCTCCCCCGTATGACGGGGGAGGAGAATTCGTAGGCTCCCTCACGGCGCCACCCGCGGCTCCTTGGCCGCGCGGGCGCGATAGCTGTCGGCGTCCTCGGGGAGCAGCAGGCGATCCTTCAGGAGCGACGCCACCACGGCTTCGACCTTGGCCTGGTAGTCGGCGCCGCTCTTGTAGCGTTCGGCGATCGACGGCCGCGGGTCGCCGCTGGCCTGGCGCGCCGCCTTGTCGACGGCGAACGGCAGGCAGCTGCCGTCGCGGTCGGCGAGCTCGCCGGTCGGATAGGGCGCCTTGTACTCGTTCCAGCCGGTGTAGGTGGCGAGCGGCACGGCGATGTCGGGCAGGCGGATGCCTCCGACCTCGTTGCCGTCGGCGTCGACCTTGCACACCAGGGTGCGATAGGCCTTGGCCGGGGCCGCCGGCTCGACCCAGTCGCCCGGTGGAGCCACCTGGTTGGTGACCCGGACCACGGCGGCGCCCGGCACGGCCGGGAAACCGGTCTTGTCCGCCTCGACCAAGGTACCGGCCGCCAGAGTCGGCACGCGGCTCGGCGGCGGCGCCTTGCCCGAGACCACCCAGTCGTCGAGCGCCATCAGCAGGGCGCGCACCGCCGGCATGGGATTGTGCGGGTTGCGCGGATTGACGTTGGGCCCGGCGTCGGTCGTCGCGCCGGCGCGGCCGCCATGCTGGGTGCCGGCGATCATGTAGACGCGCGAATTGTCGGGCAGCACCACGTCTGCCGTGCCGAGCGGATCGGTGTGCAGCAGCGAGGCGCCCTTCTGCCAGTACTCGGTCGAGGTGTTGGTCTCGATCAGCAGGGGGTCGCTGCCGTCGCCGCGCAACAGCGAGCCCTTCTTGCCCGTCAGCGGATCGCTCTGCGCCGCCGTCGAGAACGGGAACTCGTTCTCGGGGAAGTGATGATCCTCGTGCTGCGTGCCTGTGCGCGCCGGCTGGCTGAACGGCATGTTGAAGAAGATGCGGCCGACGCCCGCGATGTGCGAATGGATGCCGTCGAAGACCTTGCGGCCCTGCTCGTCGCGATTGAAGCCTTCGGAGACGTGGTTGCGCAGGTAGCGCCCGGCCTGCGAGAAGCCGATCGCCAGCGCGTGCCTGATCGGCCCGCCGGTGACGGCCAGCGCCGCCTCGTCGTAGCGCAGCCAGCTCACCACGTCGCGCGTCGCGGCGAAGCCCAGGGCCTGCACCTTGGGATTCTTCGCCTCGTAGTGGAAGTCGTAGAGCCATCCCGGCTTGGGCTTGGTGCCGTCGCGCAGCTTGATCGAGCGGGCGTCGACAAAGGACCATTGGTTCAGCGGCAGCTCGCGCGGCTCGTCGCCGGCGCGCTCGCGCACCGTGAGCCGCGCCCGCGGCTGCTCGAGGCTCGCCGCCTCGCAGGAGAGCTTGAAGGCTTCGAGCGCGCCGCCGCGCGTACCCGAGACGAACTCGTCGCGCACCTTCTGGACGATCGGCTTTCCGCCGTCGGTGGCGACCGGCGCGGTGAGGCCGAGCCCCATGTTGGCGCGCGGCGCGTCGGGGTCCCAGCCCGACCACACGATGGTGTAGCCCCGGCGCAGCGGGAAGCCGTTGCCGACATCCGCCATCGTCTTCGGATCATTCACGCCTTGCGGACCGTCGGCGATGTTGCCGAACAGCATCTTGCGGCCGCGATTGTTGACCTCGTAGAGGATCCGCCCGTTGCCCTTGGCCGGATCCTTGGGCCGCAGGATGAAGATGTCGGTCGTGTACTCGACCATGCCGCGGGCGTTGCGCGGCGCCTTGTCGATCAGGGCGATGCCCCTGTTGCCCGGCGTGGTGGGATCGACCTCGCCCTTGGCCTTGCCGATCACGCGCTCATAGGCACCCACGGTGCCGAACGATGCGCCGTCGGCCAGCGGCTCGACGCGATCGACCTCGAGGGAGAGCAGCATCTAGGCCTGCGCTGCTTTCTGGACTTCTTCCGGAGGGAAGTTCAGCTCGACGCCGACGCCATCGGGATCGAACAGGAAGATCTGTGCCGCCCCGAGGCGTGGCAGGATGTTCTCACGATACTTGATCTTGTGCTGCTGCAGCCGCTGGCGCACGCCGGCAAGGTCGGTGGCGGCGAAGGCGATGTGATCGAAGCGGCCGGTATCGTCGAACTTCTTCTCGCCGCGCACCGTGATGCCCTCGCGCGGCACGCGCGGCCCCAGCAGGTGCACGGTCGCCACGCCGCCGGAATAGAGCCAGTAGCCCGGGAAGCCGAGCGGCGGACGGTCGCCGTTCTCCAGCCCGAGAACGTCGCAATAGAAATCCTTGGTGCGCTCCAGATCGGAGGGCTCGATGGTGTAGTGCTGCAGGACGCCAAGCGGCATGAGGGGTCTCCCGTGTAGTCAGACAAAAGTGAGGTCGGCCTCGGCGCCCATCATCCAGGCGCCGACGGTTTCGAAATGGGACAGCCGTCCCTGGAGCTGCTGCGTGACCGTATGGATGTCGCGGAAGCGGCGCTCCAGCGGATGGCTCTCGAAGATCGCCGTCGCGCCGGCGGCGTTGTAGGCGAAATCGACCGCCGCGCGCGCCTGGTGGATGGCGTTGGTCGAGGCCATGCGGATGGCGAGCCTCTGCTCCATCGAAAGCCTGCCGCCGGCCGAGATGTCGCGCCAGATCCCGGCCACGGTCTGCAGCAGGAAGGCGCGCGCCGAGCCGATGCCGACCTCGGCCTGGGCGAGGTTGGTCTGCACCACGGCGTTGTCGCGGATCGGGCTCTTCTTGCCGCGCGGGATCTTGTTCTTGGCCACGTCGACGAAGTTGTCGAGCGCGCCGCGCGCGATGCCCAGCGCCACGCCGGAGAAGCCGACCTCGTAGCAGGTCATCGCCGACATGCGGTAGAGCGGCCCGGTCTCGCGGCATTCGCGCTCGAAGTCGCGGGTGATCGAATGCGCCGCCGGCACGAAATGGTCGACCAGCGCGAACTGGTCGCTCGCCGTGCCGCGCAGGCCGACGACGTTCCAGATGTCGGTCCATTCGACCGCGCTGCTCGGCACCAGGAAGGTGCGCTCGACCTGGCGGCCTTCGGCGTCGAGCTGGGGCGTGGTTCCGTCGGCCTGCCAGATCGGGCAGTGTGCGCCGAGCCAGGTGGCGTGGCGGCCGCCCGAGGCGAAGGCCCACGTGCCGGTGACCTTGAAGCCACCCTCGCAGGCGATCGCCCGCACGCGCGGGCCTGGACCCCAGGCCAGCACGGCGCGCGGATCGTCGCCAAAGATCGCCTGCGCGACCGGCGGCGCGAGATAGGCCGCCGACATGGAGCAGCCGCCGGCCTGGCTCAAGCACCAGGCGGTGCTGGCGTCGGCCCGCGCGATGGTCTCGATGCAGCGGAAGAAGGTGACGGGATCGGTCTCGATCCCGTTTGCCGAGCGCGGCAGCAGCAGGCGGAACAGCCGCGCCTCGTGCAGTCTGTCGAGCAACGCCGGCGGCAGCCGCCGGCGCTCCTCGATCTCGTTCGACGTGGCCTCGACGACCGGGCGTAGCACCTCGGCACGGGCGATGAGAGCCGGATCGCCGGCAAGGTCGGCGGAAGACGGGATCACGGTGTCCAACGCTCTGTCTCCTGGGTTCTCTCAGGCGGTGGCCGCCAGCTCCTTGTCGATCTGCTCGATCGACTTGCCCTTGGTCTCGATGCCGATGAAATAATAGACCACTCCGGCCAGCGCGAACCAAGCACCGAGATAGAGGAAGGCCGTCGGGATCGACGCCAGCGGCACGTCGGGCTTCACGAAATTGCTCGAGCCAACGATCATGGCGAGGCCGAGCGGCCCGATGATCTTGCCGATGCCGCCGAAGCCATAGGCCGAGCCCATGCCGGTGGTGCGCAAGTGCGAGGGCCAGACCTCGGCCGCATAGGGGCCCACGATCGCAAAGCCGCCATCCACGAAGAACATGGCGGCGGCCAGGATCAGCCAGAAGGCCGACACGCCGAACACCATGGTGTTGTAGTTGTAGCCGGCCAGGATGATCAGGGCGGCGCCGCCGAAGCCCAGCAGTCCGCCGCAGTTGCGCCGGCCGATCTTCTCCGACAGGAACGAGAAGCTCAGCCGGCCGATGAAGCCGCTCACGGTCAGCAGGATGAACATCTTGCTGGCTTCCTGCGGCGACACCTTGAGGATCAGCACGAACAGGGTCGGCGCCCACAGGGTGATTCCGTAGGCGCCGGTCTGCGCGCCTGCATTGCCGAGCCATGAGACGAGCAGGCTGCGGGGATATTTGAACAGGTCGAACCAGTTGGTCTTCATCGGCTCGCCCAAGGTCTTCGCGGTGGGCATCGGCAGGGTCTGCGGATCGACCTGCAGCGCCCAGGCGAGTGACTTGCGGGCCTCCTCGTAGCGTCCCTGGCGGACCAGCCAGCGCGGCGATTCCGGCACCCAGAGGCGGACCAGCAGCACGATCAGCGATGGCGCGAGCCCGATCAGGAACAGCAGGCGCCATTCGCTGGCGCCCATGAAGGCGCCGAGGACGCCGCCGAGGCCGACGCCGAGCGGGATCACGCAAGTCACCAGGCCGCCGACCCAGCCGCGCTTGCGGCTCGGCATGAATTCCTGCACCAGCGGCAGGTCGACGCAATAGAGGCCGCCGACGCCGAAGCCGACGAAGAAGCGCAGGATGGTGAGGTAGACCCAGCCGTTCTCCGGCGTGAAATACAGCAGGCCGGTGGCGATCGAGAAGTTCAGCACCGTGCCGATGAACACCGGCCGGCGGCCGATGCGGTCGGCGATCCAGCCCCAGACATAGGCGCCGATCAGCGCGCCGATGCCGGACGAGAGGAACACGATCGCGAACTGGTTGAAGGTGAGCTTCCACGGCCCGATCAGGAAGGCGAGCACGAACCCGATCAGGAAGTAATCGAAGAATTCGAGCGCGTCGCCGATGATGGCGGCGGCGAGAATCTTCTTCTGGTTGCCGGTCAGTGTGGCCTGCCGGTCGAGAATCTCGAACATGGCGTTTCCCCCGTGCGCTTTGCTTGACGGGAAACGGATGCCGCGCACTCTCAGCCGCTTCGCCAAGCAAGGCTAAGCCCGCGCGCTACGCAACGCCAAGAATTTGCACGCACCGCGTTTGCCCGTCGAAACACCCGTCTCACGACGATTCGTTCGGCGGGTCGGCCGGGGAGATGCCTCGAAAGGCTCAGCCTTGCCCGAGCAAGCGAGGCAGCTCTTTCGCGAGCCCTTCCAGCTTGGGGTTCGATTCCGGGCCGGCGACGACGAAAGCATGATGCCCGCGCGCCCACCCGAACACGGCGAACCCGCCATCCCTGACGGACTGCAGGGAGGCATTGAACTCGCTCCTGGTGAGAGCGATGCAGAGAGCGATCCGCTCGCCGTCGTCTTGGACATAGAGAAGCTGGGCAACTGGCCGGCCCTGGATCGCGAGCATGCGTGCGCCCGCGAACGTCAAGCCACGCGCTTCGAGATTGGGCACCGTGAAGGGGTACTCGACGCGATTTCCCAGCCAGCTTTGGATGTGATCGCGGCGCCCGGCCGGCACCTCGACGAAATGCTCCTTCTCGCGCGCGAACACCCCATGATACTCGGCGACTTCCTCGAGAATGTCGCTCAGACGACTTGCCGAGCTCTGGCCGATGCTCAGGCCCAGATAGCGCGGCAGCGCGAGATTGCCGATGACCAGCCCGGCGATCGCGGCGGCAAGCGGCAGCGCCAGCCAGGTCCACCGCCGACGCGACCGCCGCTCGAAGGCTCGCGTGGTGTGGGCCACCAGCCGTTCGGGCACGGCGGAGTACTCCGGATCGCCGAGGGCTGCCCGCAGCAGCTCGGTCGAGCGTTGGAACATGACGACGCGCTCGCGCACCGCCGGGTCCTGATCGACGAGGCTGGCGACCTGCTCCCTGGTGGCCGGATCGAGCTCGTTGTCGACATAGGCGACCAGAACGGAATCGGAGATCGGGAGGGCAACCATGTCAGCTGTTCCTCTGGCGGATGAAGGTGACGTTCGTTTGAGCGGCGGATGAGGGAGCCATCAGGGCCGCCCGGCCACGCGCCAATCTGTTGGCGATGGTGCCGACGGGGACGCCGAGCAATTCCGACGCTTCGCTGTAGCTGTAGCCCTCGACGGCGACCAGCAGCAGCACCTGCTGCTGGTCCTCCGGCAGGCCTTTGAACGCGGCGCGGACCTCCGCCAGCGTCAGCTTGGCATCCGCCGCAGCCACCCCGTCGACTGCATGGTGGTCGGCCTCTTCGTCGATGCTCTCGGTGCTGCGCAGCTTGGCGGCGCGGTGGCTATTCAGCCAGACGGTCTTCATGATCTGAAACATCCAGCGATCGAGCTTCGTTCCCGGTTCCCACTGGTCGAGCTTGACCAGGCTTCGCTCCACCGAGGCCTGCACCAGATCGTCGGCCGCATCCGCCGAGCGGGCGAGGGTCAGCGCGAATCGGCGCAGTCGCGGCAACAGGGCCGTCATCTGACGGCGCGCTTCCGAATAGATCATCGACATCCCAACGTGCGTGGCAGCCCAACCTGCCTGTGCAGATAACACCTGGGTGATCCATTTCACTCACCCTGCCATCAGGTTTTTTTCGAGAATCGTCGGATTGTTCCGACTGGCGCAATGGCTTTCGGAGCGACCGCTCTTGTCCGCGCTCACGGATTCTTGATCCGACGCGGGCGACGAAGCGGATGGCACTCCAAAAGGAGCGCAATCAAAGCAACTTTCGCGACTTTCAGCCTTGCTCATGGACGCATGTGTCGCCGGCGCTCGTTCGCAATTCGAAAGAAGTCCGCAGAATCGCTGAAAGATTTTCCGGCCCCAGGTGTTCCCGGTGCGTGATCGCCAAATCGCGCAATCGACGAGGCGACCGATCGCAACCTCGCGCGCAGCACAGGAACCTCCTCCCATGGCCGTGTTCACTCCGATCTCGACACTCGATCCCGCTTCCAAGACTACGGCCATCCTCGACGCTTTATTCCCTGCCACGCCCGGATTGACCTTCGACCCCGGTACGCTGGCCATCGTCAGCGGACCGACATCGATCGGCCTCTACGACGGCAGCCTGTCGGCGCTCGGGATCGGCGCCGGCCTGCTGCTGACCTCGGGCACGATGCCGGGCACGACCAACACGGTCGGCTACTTTGGCCTCGACAACGGGATGGTGGGAGATCCTGCGCTCGATGCCGTTGTGCGGACCGTCTTCAACACGACGTCGCTCGATGCGACCACGTTGACCGTCAATTTCACGGTGACCGATCCGGGCATCACCGGCATCAGCTTCAACATCGTCTTCGGGAGCGACGAGTATCCGGAATGGGTCAATCAATACGTCGACATCGGCGCCATCCTCGTGAACGGCGTCAACGTCGCATATTTCAATCATGACCCGCACGCGCCCCTGAGCGTGATCGGCTCGAACCTGGCCGCCAACTACTTCATCAACAACGCACCGCAGGGCGGCGCGAGCCCGCTGCCGATCGAGTACGACGGCGTGAGCGCGCCGCTGACGATCTACGCGCCGGTTCATCTGGGCGTGAACACCTTGAAGATCGGCATCGCCGACACCCGCGATCACATCTACGACAGCGGCCTCTTCATCTCCAACATGAAGGGCACCAATCTGCCGGTGTCCGGGGTGACGCTCGATGTGGACGGGTCGCCCGGTGACGACACCGTCCAGGGAGGCGCCGCTGCCGAGAACATCCAGGGATTCGAAGGCAACGACGACATCAAGGGCGAGGCTGGAGACGATGTCGTGCTGGCCGGCGATGGCGACGATATCGTCCAGGGCGGCGCAGGAAACGACTTCATCGACGGCGGGCTGGGCAACGACACGGCAGTCTATGCCGGCAAGATGGCCGACTACTCTGTCGTGGCCAACACCAACGGCACGTACTCGGTCCTCGATCTGCGGCCCGGGTCGCTCGAGGGCAGCGATACGCTGGTCGGCGTCGAGGTCGCGCAGTTCGCCGATGCCTCCCTCGATCTGGCGACATTGCAGGTCACCGCGGTGGCACCGTCCCTGGCGCCGCTCGTGGCCGACTCGAGCGAGGATGGCGGCACGATCGTCGTCGGAGCGTTCGACAAGTATGTCAGCGACGACCCCGATGCGGTGCTGTCGGTGGTCGATCTCCCGGCCGCTCTGCCGCCCGGCGTGAGCTTCGACCCGACGACCAACACCTTCTCGCTCGATCCTTCCGTTGCGGCGTACCAGAGCCTCGCGGCGGGAGAGGTGCAAACGGTCGACATCAAGTACGGCATCGGCAACGGCACCAGCGTAACCCCTGTCGAGATCCAGCTCACCGTGATGGGTGTCAACGATGCGCCGGTCGTGACCGGCCCGGTGACCTATACCGTCGACGAGTTCCTGTCGCCGGTGCCCTCCGATTCCTCGGGCGAGACCGAGACTGAGGTCGAGGTCGAGGTGGAAGCGCCGGGCGACGATACCCTCGCATCGACCGTGATCCCGAACTCGATCGATCTTCTGTCCAAGGCATCCGATCCGGATGCGTCCGACGTTCTCTCGGTCGTCGACGTTCCGACGGTGCTGCCGGCCGGGATCAGCTACATCCACAAGGCAGCATCCTATACGCCGACTGGATATTACGGGGCGCTGGTCTACAACCCGCCGGTCGATCTCCTGGTGATCGATCCCAAGGATCCCGCGTTCGACAGCCTGGCGCAGGGCGAGAAACTCTCGATCGTCATCGGCTACAAGATCAGCGACGGCACTCTCACGACCGATGCCCAGGCGATCTTCACCGTCGTCGGGACCAATGACGCCCCACTCGTCACCGGTGCGGTGGCGGCGACCGTGACGGAAGACGATGCGGCGGTTACGTTGGACGCCCTGGCGAACGCCTCGGACATCGACCACGGCGCCGTCCTCAGCGTCACCAACGCCCCGGCCGGCACCGTCGAGGAGGCCAACTCGGGCGGCGCCGGAGGCCATGGTGCGGACGACACGCTGCCCCAGGTGATTTCCGACACGCCGTTCGACCTCGCCAATCTGCCACCCGGCGTCAGCTTCGATGCCGCGACGCATGCCTTCACCCTCGATCCGACCCACCAGGCGTACCAGTCGCTGTCGGCTGGCCAGACGCTCGCCGTCACGGTGAGCTACGGCGTCACCGACGGCATCGCGACGGTGGGCGCTCAGGCGGTGTTCACCGTGACGGGCGTCAACGACGCGCCCGTCGTCTCCGGGCCGGTCACCTTGACCGTGCACGAGAACGGGGATGCCGCCGGCTCGGCGGATTCGTCCAACCTGACCGAGCTCGAGGTCGAGGCGCTCGAGTTCCACGGCGTCGGCGCCTCGCTGCTGCCGAATGCGGTGGATCTGCTGGCGAATGCGTCCGATATCGACAGCCTCGACACGCTCTCGCTGACCGGCTTGCCTGCGGATCTGCCGGCCGGGGTGAGCTACGTCCACACCCAGGCCTATTCCTCCGCGACCGGCTACTACGGCGCCCTGGTCTACCATCCCGCGGTCGATGCGCTGGTGCTCGACCCGTCGGATGCTTCGTTCGAGAGCCTTGCCGAAGGCGAGATCCAGACGATCACTGTCGACTACGGCGTGACCGACGGCATCGTGACGACGGCGGCCCAGGCGGTGTTCACCGTGGTGGGCGCCAACGATGCCCCTGTGGTCGCCGGCGCCTTGACGGTTTCGGCACTCGAGGATTCGGCGGCCCTGACGATCGACGCGCTCGCCCAGGCGAGCGATGTCGATCACGGCGCCGTGCTGTCGATCACCGCCGCCCCGCCGCCGCCGACAGCGACAGCCGAGGTCAGCGGGCCGTACTACGGTGGTCTCAAGGTCATCAAGAGCAATGGCGGGCTCGACGATCCCTCCCATCCCGCCACGTCCATGCCCGGCCTGTCCTTCGATCTGACGTCGCTGCCGGCCGGCGTCACCTTCGATGCTGCCACCAGCAGCTTCAGCCTCGACACTTCGGACCCGGCCTACCAGCGCCTGTCTGCCGGCCAGGTCCAGACCGTCACGATCAACTACGGCGTGACCGATGGCATGGCCACGACGGCGGCGAAAGCCGTGTTCACCGTCACCGGGGTCAACGACGCGCCGGTCGTGTCGGCACCTCTCGCCTTCGCCGCCACGGAGGACCAGGCGGGCTGGATCCTCGATCCGTTCGCTCACGCCAGCGACGTCGATGCGCTCGACCATCTCGGCGTCGTCTCGTCGCCGCTGCCGCAAGGCGTCGAGCTGCACACCATTCCGGGCGGCTACTACCAGCCCGACATCGTGGTCACGGCCTTCAATCCCGGCGCCCAGGCGTTCCAGAGCCTGGCGCAGGGCGAGGTCACGACCGTGGTGTGGAACTACGAGATCTCCGACGGCCATGTCTCGGTGGCGACCTCGGCCACCTTCACGGTCACCGGCGTCAACGACGCCCCGGTGATCGCGGTGCAGGCGGGCGCGGTGGTCAACGAGGATGCCATGCCGGTGACCGTCGACGCGCTCGCCGGAGCCATGGACGTCGACCATGGTGCGGTCCTGTCGGTGGTGGGCGTCCCGGCCCTGCTCCCGGCCGGCGTCACCTACGATCCGACGACCCATGTCTTCACCATCGACCCGAGCGATCCGGCCTACCAGGCGCTGGCGCAGGGGCAGGCCGAGAACGTGTCGGTCGGCTACGGCGTCACCGACGGCATTGCCACCACCATGACCGCCGTCACCTTCACGGTGATCGGCGTCAACGACGCGCCGATCGTCACCGGGCCGGTAACCGGGACGCCGAACGAGGACGGCGTGGTCGTCAGCATCAATGCGCTCGGCAATGCCAGCGATCCGGACGACCCGCAGGGACAAGGCCATGGCCTGTTCGTCACCGGCGTTCCCACTGATCTTCCGGCCGGGGTCACGTACGACGCGGCGACGCATCGCTTCAGCCTCGATCCCGCCAACGCGGCTTACCAGTACCTGTCGAAGGGCGAATCCCTCGACGTCAAGGTCGAGTTCGTCGTCAGCGACGGCTATGTCGACGTGCCCACGGCAGCCATCTTCACGGTCAGCGGCAGGGACGACGCGCCGACCGTGTCCGGGATCGTCGACGGCGGCAGCGTCGGCGAATCGCACGCCGCCCTCACGCTCGACCTGCTGGCGCGAGCATCGGACGTCGATCACCTCGACGTGCTGCACGTGCGGACGGGCCAGGGCGCGACAGTGACGGCCAGCCTCGCGAGCGGCACGTGGTCCGCTCCGATCGCCTTCGGGGTGGCGGCTGACCATCTGACGATCGATCCGACGCAGTTCAATGCCCTGGGGGCCGGCGAGTCGCTCGACATCATCTTCAGCTATGTCGTGACCGACGGCAGCAACCAGGGCGGAGATGCGGCGGCGCAGGCGCATCTGGTCGTTGCCGGCGAGAACGACGCACCGACCGTCCTGTCCCTGTCATCGGCGCACATCGCCGAGAACTCGGCGGCCGGCGCGGTGATCGGCAAGCTCGCCACCGACGATCCGGACCGCACCGACGTGCTGACGTACACGCTCGTCGACAACCCGAGTGGCCTGTTCGCGATCTCCGGCGACAAGCTGGTGGTCGCGGCCGGGGTGACGATCGACTACGAAGCGCTCGCCGCGACCTCTGTGGGTGTCCGCGCGACCGATCCGAGCGGTGCCTCGGTGACGAAAAGCTTCGCGATCGCGATCGACAACCTTTCGGGCGTCACGATCGCCGGCACCTCCAAGGACGACATCTTCACCGCGACCTCGGCGACGGCGACCACGCCCGAGGAGGACATCGTCAGCGGCAACAACGGCAACGACCTGATCGATGGCGGCGCGGGCAACGACAACCTGAACGGCGGCGCAGGCGACGACACGCTGATCGGCGGCCTGGGCAACGACACGCTGACCGGCGGCACCGGCAACGACGCCGTCAACGGGGGTGCCGGCGACGACACGATCGTGATCTCGGGCAGCGACGCGCTGGGCGATACGCTGGACGGCGGCAACACGGCCGAGACGACCGGCGACGTCGTCCTGGTGACGGGCAGCGGGCCGGTGACGCTCACGTCGTTCAGTGCCGGGTCGAGCAGCATCGAGAGCTGGGTGGGCAACGGCGCCAGCGTCGTCGGCACGGGCAACGCCGACACGCTCGATTTCTCGTACCTGAAGTCGATGAGCGGTCTTACCTTCGTCGATGCCGGGTCGGGCAACGACATCGTCACCGGCTCGTCGTTCGCCGACGATCTGCGCGGTGGCGCCGGGGACGATACGCTGAATGGCGGCGCCGGTGACGACACGATCACCGGCGGCACCGGCACCGACACGATCGACGGCGGCGCCGGCAACGATCGCGTCGTGGTCTCGGGAACCGACGGCACCTTCGACAAGATGAGCGGCGGCGTGGGCACCGATACGATCGTCACCATCGGCTCTGCGGCGATCACCCTGAACGGCTTCAATGCGACAAGCCAATCCTTCGAGGTGTGGGAGGGCAACGGCAAGGGCTTGACCGGAACATCGGCCGCCGAGCGCTTCGACCTCGCCGCGCTCACCGCCATCACCGGCTCGGGCATGGGCTTCGTCGACGCCGGCGACGGCAACGACATCCTGATCGGCAGCAAGTTCGCCGACGATCTGCGAGGCGGCGCCGGCAACGACATCCTGAACGGCGGCGCCGGCAACGACCAGCTGTCGGGCGGTGCCGGGGCCGACAGCTTCGTCTTCGATCTCGGCGCCGGCAAGGACACGATCGTCGACTTCACAGCCGGGACGAATGCAGGGCACGACGTGATCGATTTCGGCTCGGCCGTGTTCGGAAGCTATGCCGCCGTCAAGGCGGCAATGATCCAGTCCGGCGCCAATGTCGTGATCGGCTCGGGCGCCGATTCCCTGACGATCACGGGCGTGACGGTCGCGGCGCTCGTCTCCGCCGACTTCCAGTTCCATTGATCGGTGTTGCGATGCGATCCGAGGGGCCTCCGGCCGTCGTGCCGGAGGCCCCTCGCCGCGCGCGGCATCGCCGCCATGCCGGATCGGCAGTCCGGCAGAAGCGCCGGGTGCGGGGACTCCTCTCGTCGAGGCTGCTAAACAGTCCCTCGAAACGCGACCGAGGAGCTTCCCTGCCATGAACTGGACCGACCGCCGCCGGCGCTTCCGTGCGATCCTCGCCGGTGAGCGTTGCGTCCATCCCGGCTCGGTGTTCGATCCGATCTCCGCCCGTATCGCCGAGGATCTGGGCTTCGAGCTCGGCATGTTCGCGGGCTCGACCGCGTCGCTCACCGTCCTGGGCGCACCCGACCTGATCGTGCTGACCTTGTCGGAGTTCGCCGGCCAGGCCTATCGCATCAACCGCGCCGGCAACCTGCCGCTGATGGTCGATGCCGATCACGGCTACGGCAATGCGCTGAATGCCAAGCGCACGGTCGAGGAGCTCGAGACCGCCGGCGTCGGCGGCCTCAGTCTCGAGGACACCGACCTGCCGACGCCGTTCGGCACGGCCAAGCCGCGCCTTGTGCCGATCGCCGAAGGCGTCGGCAAGATGAAGGCAGCCCTGGCCGGGCGCCAGGATCCGGCTCTGTGCATCGCCGGCCGCACCAGCGCCATCACCATCAGCGGCCTCGACGACGCGATCGCGCGAGGCCAGGCCTACGAGCAGGCCGGCGTCGACGCGCTGTTCTTCGTCGGTGTCCGGACGCGCGCCGAGCTCGATGCGCTGTCCGCCGCCACCCGTTTGCCGCTGATCCTGGGCGGCGTCTCCGGCGAGCTCACCGACCGCGAGTATCTCGGCGCCCGCCGCGTGCGCATCGCCCTGCAGGGCCACCAGCCCTTCGCCGCCGCGGTCAAGGCCATCCACGACACCCTGAAGGCGCTGCGCGACGGCACGCCGCCCGCCCAGCTCACCGGCATCGCCGACGCCGAGCTGATGAAGCGCGTCACCCGCGACGCCGACTACACGACGTGGACGAAGGATTTTCTCTCTTAATTCCTCCCCCGATGACGGTGCAGGCGAGCCGGAAGCGTTCGCCGCCTCACCGCTCCAGTGGACGTCCCGCCATCTCCGGCATGCGCAGCGTCGCCATCAGCGCCAGCGCCGCCGTCGCGATGATGTACCAGGCCGGGGCGAAATCGTCGGCGGTGCGCGCCACCAGGTAGGTCGCGACCCACGGTGCCGTGCCGCCGAACAGGCCGAGGCAGAGATTGTAGGCGATGCCGCTCGCGCTGCAGCGCACGCGCGCCGGCACCAGCTCGACCATGATCGGGATGGTCAGCGACCAGCCGATGCCGTTGATCAGGGCAAAGGTCAATTGCGCGAAGATCACCAGGGCGACGCTGGGTTGATGCATCGCCCACCACAGCGGCCAGGTGGTGAGCAGGCTGGCGATGGTGACGAACAGCATCATCGGCCGCCGGCCATGGCGATCGGCGAGATGGCCCGCATAGGGCGCCACCACGACCTGCAGCGCCAGCGCCAGGGTCGTGATGTCGAGCGCCTGGGCTGTCGAAAAATGCATCTGCCCGGTGAGATAGGACGAGGCGTAGACGAAGCACATGTAGAAGGTGACGGCGATCGGCAGCACCAGGCAGATGATCATGCCGATCGTGCGATAGTGGTGGCGCAGCGCTTCGATCACCGGCAGCGACGACACGCGGTCGGGCTCGATCGGCGAGTCCTCCAGGCCACGCCGCATGATGAGCACGTGGATGGCGATGAGGGCGCCCAGGAAGAACGGGATCCGCCAGCCCCAGGCGGCCATCGCGGCGTCGCCCAGCACCGTGCTGACCAGCGCACCCACCGCCGACCCCAGCAGGAAGCCGAGATTGCAGGCCGCCATGATCCAGCCCGCGACCAGGCCGCGCCGGTTGGCCGGCGCCTTCTCGACCAGCAGCACGGCCGACGTGCCGTACTCGCCCGCCACCGAGATGCCCTGCAGGCCGCGCAGCACCAGGAGGAGCACTGCCGCGCTCGTGCCGATCTCGGCATGCCCCGGCAGCACGGCGATGGCCAGGGTGGCGGCGCCCATCATGAGCATCGACAGGACCAGCGCCGGCTTGCGGCCGAGCCGGTCGCCGAGATGGCCGAACAGCACGCTGCCCAACGGCCGCGAGAAATAGCCCACGGCGAGGGCGCCGTAGGCCGCCAGCAGGGAGGTCACGGGATCGCCGGACGGGAAGAACACCTTGCCGATGATCGGCGCCAGGAAGCCGTAGACGGCGAAGTCGTACCATTCGAGGACATTCCCGACCGCGCCGGCGTAGACCTGCCTGTGCTCCAGTCGCTGGCTCAGCAATTTGTTCCGCTTTCCGGGTGAGCCGGGAATGCCACGGCAATGTCCGTCCTGGGGAAATCGTCTTCTTTGAACAGCAGTGTCGTGCCGAGCGCGTTGGCACAACCATAGGCGAAACAGTCGCCGAGGTTCAGGCCCGCAGGGTGCCGTCCCTTTCCAAAGCGCTCGAACGCCATCAGCGCGGCCTCCGACGCGGCCTCGCCGATCGGCGCCAAGACGATCTCCGATAGGTCCAGGAATTGCGCGACGATCGCGCGCGCTTCGTCGCTGCCGTAGCAGCGCATGCGGGCCATCGCGGCAACCGTCTCGAAGATCGCAACCGCCGACGTGTGCCGTTCGGCGCTCGCCGCCAGGCAATCGGCCAGCGCGTCGTCCTCGGCTTCATCGGTCGACATCGCACCCTCGCCGAGGCGTCCACGACCATCAGGGATCGCCCGACAGATATCACGAACATGAAAGGCCATGGCGGTCTGCCGACAAGCTGGATGATCGATCATGTCTGGATATCCTTGAATCAATTGCCGGATAGGCCGTCAAGTCCGGTCATCCGCAAGCGGCACGACCGTCCCGGTGCGCGCTTTGGCCGTGTAGTGTGCCGGTGGCGCCCGAGACGGGGTCGGGGTAGGCCGTCGTTGTCGGCCGGTTGAAGCCGTCGTGCCGGAAGATCGTGGTGTTGCCGGTTGGCGTCGGTCGCGGTCTCGAGCCTGCCGGTCGGCGTCCAGGTCGAGCTGGTGGTGCGCAGCACGGTGCCGGCGACGCTCTGCCGGGTCTGCAGCAGGTTGCCGTCGGCGTCGTAGCCGTTGGCAAGAGCTGCATGAGATCATCAGCGACCGAAACGATCGTGCGGGCTGATCTCCTCGCGCGCCGCTGTTCCCCAACGGCCTTTCGCGTATGCTTGCATTGTTGCTCCGAGTCAGAGATTGCTCCAGCATCGATGGTAGCCACCGAAATTGCGTGCTCCTTGACGATGCTTCACAAAGCACTGCTTCGTTACCACCAACCCGGAGACGAGCGCCTACGGCGACCTCCATCGAAGCCTTGACATGTTCCAGGATGTGATTGGTGCGACGGCTACCTGGGAATTGGAGACAACGAATAGTGAGGGAAGGATACCATGATGCGCACGGCGACATTTTCTCTGCTGATTGCGACGCTGCCCATCGCCGTGCAGGCACAAGATTGTTCGCCCGTGACGACGGCAGCGCTTGGCTTGCCGGCAGTGGCGATAACTGCGGTCAAGCTCGAGGAGGCGGACAAAAGCCTGCCTAAGCACTGCGTCGTTAGCGGCAAGATGAACGAGCGTGTCGGCATCGACGGCAAGCGCTACGCCATCCAGTTTGAAATCCGCCTGCCGGCCGACTGGAACGGCCGCTTTCTACATCAGGTAAATGGCGGCAATGATGGCGTGGTGGTGCCGGCTCTCGGTCTGCGTGCGGATGGGCTCGCGACAGGAGACAAGGTGGCGTTGGCTCGGGGCTTCGCCGTCCTCAGTTCTGACTCCGGCCATTCGGCCACTGACCCTGCCAACAAGGAATTCGGCATTGCCGCTGGTGCGGCATTCGGCCTCGACCCGCAAGCTCGGCGCGACTACGGGTATGCGGCTGACGTCGCTCTTGCGCCTGTTGCAAAGACGATCCTGGAGAAGCACTACGGCCGCAAGCCCGACTATTCCTACATGTTTGGCTGCTCGAACGGCGGGCGCCACGCCATGGTGGCGGCCAGCCGCATGCCTGAAGCCTATGATGGCTACCTCGTCGGCAATCCGGGTTTCAATTTGCCCAAGGCAGCGATCGAGCACGCCTGGGACGTGCAGTATCTTGCCAGAATCGACAGCGACATCCGGAAGGCGATCACGCGTGAGGACGCGAAGCTGATCTCGACCCGAATCATCGAGGCCTGCGATGCGCTTGATGGCGCCCGAGACGGCATCACCTCGAACCTGGCAGCCTGCCAGAAAGTGTTCGACTTCAAGACCCTCCAGTGCGCGCCGGGCGCAATCGAGGGATGCCTGCCGGAGGCGAAGGTAACAGCACTGAAGGCAATGTTTGCCGGGGCACGCAACTCGAAGGGCGAGCCACTCTACTCGGACTGGCCGGTCGATGGTGGCATCGGCACCGGCAACTGGCGCTTCTGGAAGGTCGAGAGCCCGATCGCGGCCTGGGGCAACCACTCGGCGATCGCTACCATGGGAGCTGCCTCGCTTGCTTTGGTCTTCACTACGCCACCTACGAAGGTCGAAGGAAGCAACGACAAGCTGATCGACTTCCTGCTCGAGTTCGACCTCGATCGCGACGCGGCGAAAATCTACGTCAAGGACGCGACCTTCGGCGAGTCGGCGATGGAGTTCATGACGCCGACCGATGTCGACAACCCGAAGCTCGCGGGATTTCCTGGGACGCGGCGCAAGATGATCATCTTCCACGGCCAGGCCGATCCAGTCTTCTCGGTGAATGACACGATCCGATGGTATGAGAAGCTAGTTGCCAATACCGGCGGCAAAGCAGCGGACTTCGCGCGGCTCTTCACTCAGCCCGGGGTCACCCATTGCGGCGGCGGCGTTGGCCTGGAGCGCTTCGATGCACTGAGTGCTTTGACGGACTGGGTGGAGCAGGGCGTCACGCCCGACCGGCTTACAGCCTCGATCAATCCTGCCAACAAGGAAATCCCATCTACTTGGAGTCCCAGCCGGAGCCAACCGCTCTGCCCCTGGCCGAAATACGCCCGCTACAAGAGCGGGGATGTCGAGCGGGAAACCTCGTTCGAGTGCGCGTCTGATTGAGGGGCAGGGGAACGACTGGGTGTTCTCAGGTGGCTTTCCGGACCGTCGCGAGACTCGGCCCTGAACAATGTTCCCGTTCGTTGTCCGAAGTTAGCGCTGTTGTCGGGCTGCGTGGCGGTCGAGAGCTTTCGGATTGACGTAGGCGAACGTTGCGCGCCTACATTGGAAGGGGCGGCCGAGGCGACGGCGTAACCGAGGTGGACTGAATTGGGGTTCGGGGGGCTTGCGGCTCTCGATTTTCAGGCTAGCGTGAATTGCGGATGAGGTGTCGCCCGAGTGGAGGGTGCTCTGCTCTTGCGACGCCGCAGCGAGACGCTTGGCCTGTCGCATGCGGTCGCGTGCGCGGAGAATGGCTGCGAGGGCGAGCCTGTAGCTTTTGGGACTGATCGGAGCAGTCGGATGGCGCGGTACTTGGGACGGGACGCATTCTATGCGGAGGGATCAGCGTGATTGTCGAATGTGTTCTCGCACTGCAGAGGCCGACGCAGGAGGGCTCGCCGACGCAAGCCGACGCAAAGGGGATCGCGAAGAATTGGCGGCAACGCATTGATTTCAAAGCGACGCTGACGCACTGACGCAACGGACGCAAGATTTCGATGCCGAATTCCCGCTGCGCTCGAGAGCAGGCGAGACGCGGCGTGTGATCGCGGAGGCGTCGACGACTCCGACCTGATCCGCTACGCCAAATTCCCTGATCCGCTTCCGCAAGTTCCCTGTTCCACCGCGAGCAATTCCCTGATTCCCTGTTGTGGCGAGTTCTGCATTGCATGCAAGGCGAGAAAAGCGTTGTACGACGGCGCCGTGCGCCGCACTCGGCCGATCGGCGCGGCGATTTTTTTCGAGCTATCAGGGAATTTCCCCCGCCGCCGCCGGCTCAGTCGGCCGGGACCAGCGTGACGGCGACGCCGTAGGAATGCGATTCGCCGCCCAGGATGACGCCGCGCAGCGGGCTCACGTCGGAGAAGTCGCGGCCCCAGGCGACGGCGACGTGGTCCTCGCTCACGACCAGGTCGTTGGTCGGGTCGAGATGGACCCAACCCGCTTCATCGCCGCACCATAGCGCGATCCACGCGTGGCTGGCGTCGGCGCCGCGCAGCGCTATGTCTTCCTTGGCGCGGATGGTGCGGATGTAGCCGGAGACGTAGGCTGCCGCGAGGCCGTGGGCGCGCAGGGCGGCGATCTCGACATGGGCGAAGTCCTGGCAGACCCCCGCCTTGCCGTCGAACACCTCGGCGAGCGGCGTGCTGATGTCGGTGGCGCCGGGATGGTACTCGAAGTCGGCCTTGATGCGCGACGTGAGCTCGCGCGCCGCGGCGAGGATCGGCCGGCCCGGGGTGAAGGATTGCGCGCCGTAAGCCTTCAGCGCTTCGACCGCAGGGACGAGCGGCGAGTCGTGCACGAACTCGCTCGCCTCGACCGGGGCGGGGAAGCCCTTGCCGTCGAGGAGGGCGCGGATCTCCTCCCACGACGGCGTCTCGTCGAACGGCGGCGGATCGGGGAAGCGCACGTCGACGGCGGCGCGCACCTCGATATCGAAGCGCGTGTGCGGCTTGTCGATGCGGTAGATGTCGATGTTGTTGCCGAAATGATCGACGTGCTGGACGGCCAGCGCCGGCACCGGGTTGGTGGCGATGCCGATCGACTCGACCGTCTGGCCGGGAAAGGATCTGGCCCGCAGGTGGGCGATGTGATGCGCCGAGTCGACGCTGCTCGCGTAGGTGTACGAGGTGCGGTGGGACAACAGGTACTTCATCGCCGCTCTGCCTCACGCCGTCGACGAGCCGACGGCCTGCGCCGCCGCGACGTGGCTGAACCAGGCCCGGGTGATCGCCTCGGAGAGCTTCTCGAGCCGGCGCTCGGCCTCGCTGGTGATGTCGCGCAGCATGGCGAGCGCCAGCCCCTCGTGACGCCACGCCCGCTCGTCGCCGGCGAATTGCTGCACGGCGCCTTCGAGATCCTGCTCGAACGTGTCGGGCAGCGCCGGCACGTGCACCCCCGAGGCGTTGCCGAGATAGTCGAGATGCTGGGCGATGGCGCGCAGCTGGAAGACCAGCGAGCGCGGGTTGCTGTCGTCGAGCATCACCAGGTCGAGCACCGGCGCCGGCTGGAGCTGGCCGAGATAGCGCGTGCGGTAGGTGATGGTGCTGTCGCACAGCTCGAGCGCGAGCCGCATCGCGGCGTCCCAGTCGATGGGCGACTGGGTGAAGGCGCCGAGCGCGCCGGTGATGATGTATTGCGCCCGCTCCAGCCGCCGCCCGAGATCGAGGAAGCGCCAGCCGGTGCCCCTGGTCATGTTCTCCTGGGCGAGGCCCGACAGCACGGCGACGAAGCGCACGATGTCGTCGAGGGCGGCGAGCAGGGGATCGAGATTGCCTCGCGTGGCGAGCAGGGTCTGGCGCAGCTCCGCCATGCCCGGCCCGACCGCGGTGATCATGTCGACCGAGAAGCGGTCGCGCATGGCGCTGGTCAGGCGATGGATCGATTCGAGCACGGTGCTGAGGCCGAGATTCTCGGCGGCGATGGCGGCGAGGCCTTGCTGGAAGGCGGCGTTCTCCGGCGCCGACAGGGCGGCACCCGGCGTCATCAGGTTGGCGTTGGCCAGGAGCCGGCCGAGCAGGCGCAGCTCGATGGCGTCGCGCGGGCCCACCGCGCCCTGGGCGACACGGTTGACGGTGGTGCGCAGCATGCGGGCGTCGCCGTCGAGCCGCTCGATGTAGCGGCCGAGCCAATACAGATTGTCGGCGACGCGACTCTGCAGGTCGGCGCCGCCGCGCTCGACCGAAAGCTGGTGGAAGCGGCGGGCCGGCGGCAGCTGCACGTCGCCGCTGTCCTCGGTCAGCACCCAGACATCCTTCAGGATGCCGTTCAGCCGGCCGAGCGAGGCGAGGCAGGTGTGGCCGGTCGGCTCGCGCGCCAGGCCACCGGGCAGCACGCGGTACGAGGTGCCCTCGGCGTTGGCGAAGACGCGCAGCACCACCGCGGCGGGCGCCAGGCTCTCGCCGTCCCATTTCGGGCTGAGCGAGGGCGCCACCGGATACTGGGCGACGAAATGGCCGGGATGGGCGCGGATGCGCGCCAGCAGGGCGACATGCTCGGGCGGATCGAGCATGCCGACGACGATCGGCTCGCGATCCTGGCCGAGGCAAGGTCTGATGATCATCAGGTCGATGTTGGCCAGGGTGAAGGCGAGCGCGGCCGGCTCGCCCAGCCACCACACGTCGAGCGATGGCAGCTCGAGCTTCTGGCCGAGCAGGTGCTCGGCGAGGCGCTCGAGGAACGGCACCAGCGCCGGCGTCTCGGCGAGGCCCGAGCCCAGCGCGTTGGCCAGCGCAATGCGGCCGCTGCGCGTGGTCTCGACCAGGCCGGTGATGCCGAGGGCCGAATCGGCGCGCAGCTCGAGCGGGTCGGCGAACGCGCTGTCGAGGCGGCGCAGCAGCATGTGGACCGGCCGCAGCCCGGCCAGCGTCTTGATCGAGACGTCGCCGTCGCGCGCCACCAGGTCGCCGCCTTCGACCAGCGGCACGCCGAGCGCGCGCGACAGGTAGACGTGCTCGAAGTAGGTCGCCGACAGCGAGCCCGGCGTCAGCACCGCCATGTTGGGCTTGTCGATGCCGGCCGGCGCCAGCGCGAGCAGCGACTCGTGCCAGCGATCGACGAACGGCCGCAGATGCCGCACCGGGATCGAGCGGAACGCCTCGGGCAGGCTGCGCGCCAGCACGCGGCGCATCTCGAGCGCATAGGCGATGCCCGACGGCATCTCGGTGTGGTCGGCCAGCACGTGCCAGCGGCCGTTGCCCAGCCGCACCAGGTCGACGGCGTAGTGGCCCAGCCGATGGGCTGGCGCCACGCCGTCGACGACCCGGCAAGGCCGGTGGAATTGCCGGTTGGCGTGGACCAGCATGGGCGGCAGCAGCCCCTGCTGCAGCAGGGTCTGCGGGCCGTAGAGGTCGGCCAGCACGGCGTCGAGCAGCTGGGCGCGCTGGATCACCCCGCTTTCGATCATCGACCATTCGTCCGGAGTGATCACGAACGGCAGCGGATCGAGGCTCCAGCGCGGCGCGGCACGGTCGTCGAGCAGATTGACCGTCGCGCCGGATTCCGCGAGCTGGCGGCGCGCGCTTTCGACGCGCTCGCCCAGCCCGCCCGGCAGCGCGCGGATGACGCTCAGGATGCCTTGCCAGTGATAGCGGATCGACTTCTGGCCGGTGACCAGCTCATCGTAAGCGCTCGCCGGCGAAGAAGAGAGGCCGCGCAGGGACTCCATGGACCTGTGAGGGGAATGACGCAGGAGCCGCTAGGCTGGCATGGCCTGACCGTGGGGTCTACCGCTTCTCATTCTCCTCCCCAGCGAAGACGCTGGGGAGGAGAAGACTCACGCTTTCATTCCCCTCCCTGCGCGAAGCGCGGGGAGGTGCCCCGTCATCGGGGCGGAGGGGTCATGAGCCTCAGTCGAGGCTTGAACATGATTCATGTTCAATCACACGTGGTGTCGCCCATGACCCCTCCGCCCCGATGACGGGGCACCTCCCCAACGCGAGCGTTGGGGAGGGCGTCATGAGGGGGCCCTCACGCCCTCCGCAGATCCAGCGTCAGCGGGTGTTCCGGGTTGTCGAGCGCCTTCGGTTCCGGCGTTTCGCCGGACGAGTGGCCGATCGGAAAGAAGCGGGCGCGGCGGCGGGCTTCGGCTTCGTTGGCGTTGACCGGCATGCGGTCGTAGTTGCGGCCGCCGGGATGGGCGACGTGGTAGGTGCAACCGCCGACCGAGCGGCCGCTCCAGGTGTCGTAGAGGTCGAACACCAGGGGCGCATGCACGCCGATCGTCGGATGCAGCGAATTGGCGGCCTGCCAGGCGCGATAGCGCACGCCGGCGACGTATTCGCCGGCGGTGCCGGTGGCGCGCAACGGCAGGCGCCAGCCGTTGCAGGCGACGACGTGGCGGCGGTCGTTCAGCCCTGCCACCTTGACCTGCAGGCGCTCGACCGAGGAGTCGACGTAGCGCACCGTGCCGCCGCCGCCCGGCTCCTCGCCCAGCACGTGCCACGGCTCGAGCGCATGGCGCAGCTCGACCTCGATGCCGCGCTGCGCCACCTCGCCGATATGCGGGAAGCGGAACTCGAAGTGCGGCGCGAACCAGTCCGGCTTGAAGGCGTAGCGCGCCTCGCCGAGATCGGACAGCACCTCGCCGAAATCCTGCCAGACGAAGTGCGGCAGCATGAAGTCGTCGTGCAGGCGCGTGCCCCAGCGGCTGAGGGGCCGCTCGTAGGGCCGGTCCCAGAAGCGCGCGACCAGGCCGCGCAGCAGCGCCTGCTGGGCGACGCTCATGCGCCAGTGCGGCGGCATCTCGAAGGCGCGCATCTCGAGAAGGCCGCGCCGGCCCGCGGCGCTGTCCGGCGTGAACAGCTTGTCGATGCAGAACTCGGTGCGATGGGCGTTGCCGGTCGCGTCGACCAGCAGGTTGCGGAAGATGCGATCGACCAGCCAGGGCGACACCTGCTTGCCGGGCTCGACCTGGCGGAAGGCGATCTCGAGCTCGTGCAGCGCATCGTTGCGCGCCTCGTCGACACGCGGATGCTGGCTGGTCGGGCCGATGAACAGGCCGGAGAACAGGTACGACAGCGACGGATGGTTGAGCCAGTACCCGAGGAGGCTTTTCAGCAGGTCGGGCCGGCGCAGCAGCGGCGATTCGCTGGCCGACGGTCCGCCCAGGGTCACGTGGTTGCCGCCGCCGGTGCCGGTGTGGCGGCCGTCGATCATGAATTTCTGGGCGCCGAGCCGGGTCGTGCGCGCCTCGTCGTAGACGATCTCGGTCTTGTCGACGAGCTCGCGCCAGCTCGTCGAGGGATGGATGTTGACCTCGATGACGCCGGGATCGGGCGTCACGCTGAAATGAGCGAGGCGCGGGTCGCTGCCCGGCGGCTGATAGCCCTCGATGAACACCGGCTGGCCGAGCTCCTCGGCGGTGTCCTCGACCGCGCTGATCAGGTCGAGATAATCCTCGCTGCGCTCGGTCGGCGGCATGAAGACGAAGAGATGGCCGTCGCGCGGCTCGAAGGCGATGGCAGTGCGCACGACGTGGCTCGCCGAGCTGCCGACGCCGGGACGCGGCGCGAGATCGGGCGCCAGCGCGCGTCGCCACGCCGCGCGGCGCGCGTCGCCGTCGGCATCGCCTCCGGCCTCGCCATCGTAGCGGTTGGGCATGCCGGGGATCTGCGGACGCAGCACGGGCGCGCGGCGGAAGGCGTCGAGCGGCGGCAGGTCGGGATGCGGCGCCATCGGGTCGGGCTCGACGATGGTGTCGACCTCGCCCGGCGCCGCCCAGGGCAGCGAATCGAGCGGCAGCCGGTAGCCGAGCGGCGAATCACCGGGGATCAGGTAGCACTTCTCGGAGCGCAGGAACCACGGGCCGCTGCGCCAGCGGCCGCGCCCGTTGTGCTCGCGTTGTATCGGCAGCACGGTGCCGACGGCGGTCTCCAGGCCCTTCTCGAAGATGCGGGCCAGACGCTCGCGTTCCAGCGGATCCTTGACCTTGGAGACGTCGACGCTGACGTTGCTCGGCAGGCGGCGCTCGCGCCACAGATAGTACCAGGTGTCCTCGAAGGCGCTGAACAGGTAGCTCGGATCGATCTGCAGGCGCTCGGCGAAGGCCAGCGCAAAGCGCTGGGCGATTTCCGGCGTGGCGCCAGTCGGCCTGGCTTCGAGCGCATAGAGATGGGGGTCGCGCCAGATCTTCTCGCCGTCGCGCCGCCAGTAGCAGCCCAGTGCCCAGCGCGGCAGCTGCTCGCCGGGATACCATTTGCCCTGGCCGAAATGCAGCAGCGGACCGGTGGCGAACCGGTTGGCGAGCTTGCGGAACAGCACGCCGGCCAGCCGGCGCTTCTCCGGCCCCAGCGCCAGGGTGTTCCATTCGGCGCCGTCCATGTCGTCGACCGACACGAAGGTCGGCTCGCCGCCCATGGTGAGCTTGAGGTCGCCCTTGGCGATGTCGCGCTCCACCGCCTCGCCGACCGACAAGAGCTCGGACCATTGCTCGTCGGTGTAGGGCTTGGTGGTGCGCGGCGTCTCGCGCACCCGGGTCACCTTCATGTCGTGCGAGAAGATGACCTCGCTTTTGTCGACCGCGCCCTCGATCGGCGCGGCGCTCGACGGCTCCGGCGTGCAGGCGAGCGGAATGTGTCCCTCGCCGGCCAGCAGCCCCGAGGTCGGGTCGAGGCCGATCCAGCCGGCGCCCGGCAGGTAGACCTCGCACCAGGCATGCAGGTCGGTGAAGTCGTGCGTCGGTCCTTCGGGCCCTTCGAGCGGCTTCTCGTCGGGCATGAGCTGGATCAGGTAGCCCGAGGCGAAGCGCGCGGCGAAGCCGAGATGGCGCAGGATCATGACCAGCAGCCAGCCGGTGTCGCGGCACGATCCCTTGGCGCGGCCCAGCGTCTCCTCGAAGCTCTGCACGCCGGGCTCGAGCCGCACGATGTAGCCGATGTCCTTCTGCAGGCGGGCGTTGAGGCCGACGATGAAATCGACGGTGCGCTGCGGTGTCCGGTCGACCTTGGCCAGCCATTCCCCGAGCAGCGGGCCGATCGGCTCGAGCTTGCGGAACGGCGCGATCTCCTCGGCGAGCGCGGGATCGTAGGCGAACGGCCACTCCTCGGCGCTCGGTTCGAGGAAGAAGTCGAACGGGTTGATCACCGACATGTCGGCGACCAGGTCGACCACGACCTCGAAGCGTTCGGTCTTCTCGGGGAACACCAGGCGTGCCAGGTGATTGCCCTGCGGGTCCTGCTGCCAGTTGATGAAGTGCGGCTTGGGCTCGATCTCGAGCGAGTAGGACAGCACGTCGGTCCGCGAATGCGGGGCGGGGCGCAGCCGCACCACTTGCGGCCCGAGCGCCACCGGCCGGTCGTACTTGTAGGTCGTCCGATGATGCAACGCGACGTGTATGCTCATGCCGGCGAGCTCGATTCTCGTTCCAGGATAGACGTAGCAAGTGACATGCCAGTGTCTGCCAGACAACCGTCCTTCTCATGTTCCTCTCCCCCGCCTCATGAGCGGGTTCGGCTTCGCCGAGCCGCACAGAAGGGGGAGAGGTCAGGTGAGGGGGCTTCGATGGCTAGATATCACATGCAACCCCCTCACCCCCGGCGCGGTAAGCCGCGCCGCCCCTTTCCCCTAGCGGGGGAGAGGGGCCTGAAGGAGTGGAGGTTCTGACCTGCGGTCATTGTTGGGCTCCACTCGCCTTTGGCCTGCTGGAGACCTCGCATTGAGAATTGCCTGAAGCCCATGACCGATTTGATGATGCCGAACACTGGTTCGGGTGTTCGCTTGCGCAGGCCATAGAGCTTCTTGCCCTCTTGTGTCGCCAAGCGATGGCGCATGGCGTCGAGCGGGGTCGGCTGGTCGGGCACGGGTGGGTCCTGGGCGAAGCGCTGTTGCCAGGACGGGTGATGGTGCTCGCGCGCCACGGCGATCATGGGTTGGATGTTGGCGGCGGCACAGGCCTCGACGTTGGCGGCGCTGAAGTAGCCGCTGTCGGCCAACAGAGTGTCGGGCAGGCCCAGCGCGTCGGGCAGCTTTGCGAGCTTGTCGAGCATCGGCACGATCTGGTTCTTGTCGTTGGCGGCCTGCACGACGTCGTGGCTGACCACCAGCATCGAGCCTGCGGCGACGGCAGCCTGCGCGTTGTAGGCCTGCTCGAAGCCACCGCCGGCCACCGGCATGATGCGCGAGCAGGCATCGGTCAGGTTGATCTGATCGCTGGGCTGGGGGCCGGGCTGAGGCGGCGCCGGCGGCTTGCCGCCCGGCTTTCTACCGGTCGCTTTCTCCTTCTCCTCGCGGGCCTGCATCTTAGCGGCGTGTTCGGCCTGCTCGCGGGCCAGCCGCTCGTCGGCTCGCGCCGCGATCGCCGCCTTGGCCGCGGCAAGGCGGGCCAGGCGTTCCTCGCGCCGCGCCAGCTCTTGTGGCACCGACATGCCGTCGGGCACGTCGGCCTGGTCGGCCGCCTCGGCCAGCGCCATCAGCTCGGCAACCTCGGTCTTGAGCTGCTCCTCGAGCTTGTTGGCATGGTCCCACGACAGCGCGCTGTGCCGACTGGCGTTGGCGTGCAGCTTGGTGCCATCGAGCGCCACCGTGCCGAGCTTCAGCATGCCCATCTCGCGAGCCAGCATCAGCACCTGAACGAACAGCGTCTCGATCTGAGGCAGGAACCGCCGCCGGAAGTTGGCGATGGTGTCATGGTCGGGATGGCTGTTGGCTGCGATGAAGCGGAACGCCACCGAATCATGGCTCGCCCGCTCCAGCTTGCGGCTCGAGAACACTCCTGTGGCGTAGCCGTAGACCAACAGCCCGAGCAACACGCTCGGGTGATACGACGCCGAACCCGAGCCGCGATAGGCCTTCTCCATCGAGCTCAGATCCAATCCCTCGATGACCTCCACCACGAAGCGCGCCAAGTGCCGCTGCGGCAACCATTCGTCGACCGAAGGCGGCAGAAGGAACACGGCTTGCCGGTCAAAGTCGCGAAAGTTACTCATAGAGCGATACTTTCTTGTCTAATATTCTACTATTACGAGAATATTCAACTTTCGCCCTCCGCTCAAGTCCGACAGGCTGCTAGCGGGGGAGAGGGGCCTGAAGGAGTGGAGGTTCTGACCTGCGGTCATCCCCCGTTTCTTTGCCGCCCCGCCTGTGCTGGATTCCCCCCATGACCAATTACTTCGATCTCTCGGGCAAGGTTGCCCTGATCACCGGCGGCAGCCGCGGGCTGGGCTATGCGATGGCCAAGGCGTTCGCGGCCCATGGCGCCGACCTGTTCATCACCAGCCGCAAGCGCGATGCCTGCGAGAAGGTGGCGGCCGAGGTGCGGGCGATGGGGCGGCGTGCCGCGACCTACGCCTGCAACGTCGCCAACTGGCACGAGCTCGAGGGGCTGGCCGATGCGGCCTATGCCACCTTCGGCAAGGTCGATATCCTGGTCAACAATGCCGGCTCCTCGCCGCTCGCGCCGTCGTCGCTCGAGACGCCGGAGCAGCTCTTCGATCGCATCGTGTCGCTGAACTTCAAGGGGCCGTTCCGGCTGATGTCGCTGGTCGGCAGCCGCATGGCGGCGGGCGAGGGCGGCTCGATCATCAACATCTCGAGCGCCGGCGCGCTGCGGCCCAGGCCGCAGATCGCGCCCTATGCCGGCGCCAAGGCGGCGCTCAACGCCATCACCGAGGCCTTCGCCTTCGAGTACGGCCCCAAGGTGCGGGTCAACACGATCTCGCCCGGCCGCTTCCTCACCGACGTCTCGAAGGCCTGGAGCGAGGAGCACAAGCTCAATTCGACGGCGGCGCTCAAACGCAGCGGCCAGCCCGAGGAGATCGTGACCGCGGCGCTCTATCTCGCCTCGAGCAAGTCGAGCTTCACCACCGGATCACTGGTCCGGGTCGACGGAGGAATTGCGTAAGTCCGCTGCGGAACGCACGGCTCCAACGATCGAAACCTGTCCTGGGAGAAACTTCATGAAGATGAAAGCCGGAGTCCTGACGGTGTGCGGCGCGCCGCGGCCGTTCGCCAAGAGCAAGCCGATCCACGTCCTCGAGGTCGATCTCGATCCGCCGGGCGAGGGCGAGGTGCTCGTCAAGGTCGGCGGCGGCGGGCTCTGCCATTCCGACCTGTCGCTGCTGAACGGCGATAGGCCGCGGCCAACGCCGATCGTGCTGGGCCACGAGGGTGCCGGCGAGATCGTCGAGGTCGGCGCCGGCGTGCACGACGTCAAGCCAGGTGACCATGTCTGCTTCACCTTCAACGTGAGCTGCGGCCGTTGCCGGCGCTGCCTCGAGGGCCGTCCTTATATCTGCGAGCGGTCGGTGTCGCCGCGCGCCGCCGGCCAGCTGCTGTCGGGCCATCATCGCATCCACTACGACGGCAAGCCGGTGAACCATCAGTCCGGCGTGTCGTGCTACGCCGAGTATGCCGTGGTCGATCGCGGCTCGGTCGTGGTGATCGACCGCAGCCTGCCGCTCGACGTGGCGGCGCTGTTCGGCTGCGCCGTGGTGACCGGCGTCGGCGCGGTGGTCAACACCGCGCGCATCCAGCCCGGCAGCTCGGTCGCGGTCGTCGGCCTGGGCGGCGTCGGCTTGAGCGGTCTGATGGGCGCGGTGCTGGGCGGCGCGGGACGCATCATCGCCATCGACCTGTCGGACGAGAAGCTCGGCCTGGCGCGCCAGCTCGGCGCCACCGACACGGTGAACGCCAGGGACGCCGACCATGTCCAGCAGGTGCGCGATCTCACCAACGGCGGCGTCGATTACGCCTTCGATCTCGCCGGCACGATCAAGGCGATGGAGACGGCGTACCTGGTGACGCGCTGGGGCGGCACCACGGTGACCGCCGGCCTGTCGCCGATTGCCGCCGACTTCTCGTTCAAGCAGAGCGCGCTGGTCAGCGAGGAGAAGACCATCAAGGGCAGCTACATGGGCAGCTGCGTGCCGGTGCGCGACATCCCGCGCTTCATCGCGCTCTACCAGCAGGGCAAGCTGCCGGTCGACCGCATGATGAGCCAGCGCATCGGCTTCGATCAGCTCAACGAAGGCTTCGACCGACTGCAGGACGTGGCGACGGTGCGCCAGGTCCTGGTACCGCACGGTTGATCGCCAACTTCGTGCTCGCGGCGGTGATGGTCGGCCTCACCGTCACGATCCACTTCTTCGGGCTGCTCGGCCTGCTGTGGGTGCTGCGCAGCCGCGGCCATCGCTTCCAGGCGCATGTCAGCTGGACCGGCCAGGGGGCGGCGATCCTGTTCGTCGTGCTCGGCCTGGTGGCTGTGGTCACCGCCGAGATCTGGCTCTATGCCGTGGCCTACCTCGTCATCGGCGCGCTCGGCGATTTCGAATCGGCGCTCTATTTCTCGACCGCCAGCTTCACCACGCTGGGCTATGGCGACGTCGTGCTCGACCATCGCTGGCGCCTGCTCGGGGCCATCGAAGGCGCCAACGGCCTGCTGCTGTTCGGCTGGTCGACCGCTTTCCTGATCTCGGTGACGGGCCGCATGCGCGCGCTGGAGCACGATTGGCTCGATCACGCGGAGCACAAGCGATGAGCCTTGTCATTGCAGCGGAATCTCCCTTGCAGGACGATGTGCGCTCGCTGGTCGCCGAGCTCAACGCCGTGCTGGTGGCGCTGACGCCGCCCGAGTTCTGCTTCCACATGTCGGTGGAGGAGATGGCGGCGGACGACACGACGGTCTTCGTCGCCCGCGACTCCGGCGAAGCCGTGGCGTGCGGCGCCCTGAAGCGCCATCCCGACGGGATCGGCGAGGTGAAGCGCATGTACACGCGCCTGCCCTGGCGCGGGCTGCGCATCGGCGCTTCGATCGTCACCCGCATCGAGACGCTCGCCCGCAGCGAGGGCCTTGCGCGCCTGGTGCTCGAAACCGGCGACCGCCATCCTGCCGCGTGGAAAGTCTACGAGCGAGCCGGCTTCACGCGCTGCGGCCCCGTCCTCGACTATCCCGACTCGCAATGGTCGGTGTTTTACGAAAAGGCGCTCAGCTGAAACTCCTCCCCACGCTCATGCGTGGGGAGGTGGCGCCGTCTTCGGCGACGGAGGGGTCACCAAGCCGATGTCCCCTCCGTCCGCGTCGGCTATTTGGCCGCAAAGCGACCAAGCGCCTGGGACGCGGACACCTCCCCTGCGTTCGCCGGGGAGGAGGGCCAGGTCACGGCCGGATGGTGATCGAGAAGCCCGGCGTGTTGTCGTAGATCACCGGCGGCGCGTAGTAGCCGTAATTGTACGGCGTCGAATAGACCACCGGCGGCTGCCGATAGTGGTAGCCGTAGTAGTAGCGGTTGTCCGGCTGCGGGTTGTTCCACCTTGGGTCGGGATGCCAGCGGCCGTCACCCCACCAGGCCGCGCTGGCGGGCGCCGCCGCGCCGGCCGCCGCCATCGCCATCAGGGCAGCCAGTCCGATGCGTTTGCTGATCGTCATGGTGAACCTCCTCAGCCCTGGCCCGCCGGCTTGGGCGGGACGTAGCGCTCGAACACCTGGTCGGCATTCTTCTTCTGATCGGGAGTCATCGCGTCGTAGAGCGCCTTGAAGGCCGAGGTCAGGTGCTTCAGCCCGTCGAGGCGCGCCTCGGTGAATTCCTGGTAGGTCTTCAGGTCGTCGACCGCCGTGGTCTTCTCCGGCGGGATGGCGCGCTTGGTGGCGACCAGCTTCTCCATCTTGCTGGCGTTGTCGCGCATCGCCTGGGCCACGCCGTTCCACTTGCTCTCCTGATCGGGCGTGATCTTGAGCGCTGTCTTGAGGGTCGCGATGCGCTGCTCGACAGTCTCGGGCTTGCTGCTGGTCGCGGCGGCCGCCGCCGGCGGCTCGTTCTTGTGCTGGTCGGATACCTGCGCCACGGCGGCGCCGGTGATCATCGCCGTGCCCGCCAGGCAACCGACGGCGAGCGCGCGCGCAAGCGGCGTAATGAGGCGGAAATGAGCCATGCGTCTGTCTCCTTTCGCAGAGGGTGATCGGGTCTGGCCGATCGTCCCCATGGAACGGAGCGACTTGCGAACGGTTGCCGGTCACCGTTCGGTCACGGTGGCGCAGGCCGATGGCTCAGCGGATATCGAAACCCAGCCTGGCCAGGGTGGCGCGCAGGCGCTCGCGACCGTTCATCGATGCGATCGGGCCCATGCGATTGAGCATGCGCTTGGTCCAGGTCGTCGTCGCCATCTCGTTGCGTGCCGAGAACTTTTCCAGCTCGGCGTCGTAGGCGTCGCGGTCGCGGGTTTCCGGCGTGGTGTCGTAGCGCTCGCGGTGCAGCACGGTCGATTGCGGCAGGCGCGGCTTCACCTCGCTCTTGGCCGCCGGGTCGGCGTAGCCGACGCACAGGCCGAACACGACGAACGATTTCGGCGGCAGGCCGAGCAACTCGGCGACCCGCGCCGGGTCGTTGCGCATGGCGCCGATATAGACCGTGCGCAGGCCGAGCGAGTTGGCCGCGACCACGGCGTTCTGCGCGGCCAGGGCGGCATCGACGCAGGCCACCGTGAAAGTCTCGAGCCAGGGCAGTGCCTCGAAGTCGACTTTCTCGGCCTGGCTCATGCGCTCGTTGCGCGACAGGTCGGCGATCCAGCAGAGATAGAGCGGGCACTGCTCGATGTGCTTCTGGTTGCCGGCGATCCGGGCCAGCTCCCGGCGCGTGCCCGGATCGTCGACCGTGATCGCCGACCAGAGCTGCATGTTCGAGCTGGTGGCGGCCGACTGGGCGGCGGCGATCAAGGTCTCGAGCGTGCCCGAGGGCAGCGCATCGGGCAAGAAGCTGCGCACCGAGCGATGATCGAGCAGACTGGCGATGATCTCGTTCCACGGCCCCTCGGCCGGCGGCGCGGCGCCATAGCGGCGGCTGAGCGCCTCGGACCTGGATATCGCGTTCGTGGGGGAAGTCAGTGAGTCCATGCTGCCTTGGCCTGTGGTTTGGCACTGGTGACGACGGTCACCAGCGCGAGAAGGATGAAGCCGACGACGATCATGAAGATGGCGCGCGGCTCGTGCCGGTCCATCAGCCAGCCGAACAGCAGCGGCGAGGTCATGCCGCCCAGATTGAAGCCGGTCGAGACGAAGCCGAACACCTTGCCGAACGAGCCGACCGGGGTGACGGCGCGCACCATCATGTCGCGCGACGGCTGGATAATGCCGTTCATCAGGCCGCCCAGCGACATCACCGTGATCAGCACGACGGCCGGCATGTTCACCCAGGCCATCAGGATCGCCATCACCGAGGTGCAGGCAAAGCCGACCGCCGCCACCCGCTCGTGGTGCGGTGTGCGGTCGGCGATGATGCCGCCCAGCAGCACGCCGGCGGCGCTGAACAACAGGAAGCCCGACAACCCGACATTGGCGACCGAGGCGGGCGTATCATAGAGCGCGGCCAGCCCGACCACGCTGAAGGTCTGGATGCCGCCGCTCGCCATGGCGAGGCAGAAGAAGAACAGCAGGTTGCGCAGGATCGGGGCGGAGAGCAGCAGGTCGAGCCCGACCTTGGCGTCGTCTCCTTTGGGCGAGGTCCGGGGCTTGGCAATGGTGCGCGGCAGCACGCCGCCGGCGACGACGATCAGCAGACCCACGGCGAAGGAGAGGCCGGCGGCGAACAGGAAGGCGCCGTGCCAATCCCACAAGGCGGCGCAGGCCAGCACCATGGCCGGGGTCACGCCCGAGCCGAGATAGCCCGCGAAGGTATGGATGGAAAACGCCTTGCCGATCTTCCGCGAATCGATGGCGGCCGACAGGATGGCGTAGTCGGCCGGATGATAGACCGTATTGGCCAGCCCCATCAGGCCGTAGGCGATGACGAAGAACCAGTAGCCCGGCAGCAGGGCGGCGGCGGCGATCGCCACCGCGCCGATCAGCAGGCCGCCGGTCAGCATCAGGCGCGGGCCGATGCGGTCGACCAGGAAGCCGGCCGGGGTCTGCAGCAGCGCCGAGGCGACGTTGAAGGCGGTCAGCGCGAAGCCGATCTGGATGTAGTCGACGCCGAAGGCGTCCTTCACCTCACCGAAGATCGGCGGCAGCAGCATGATATGGACGTGGCTGGTGAAGTGAGCGATCGCCACCAGGGCGATCACCCTGGCGTCGCGCCATTTCGTGGCGGCTATCGGATCGGCATCGGCGGCGAGGCCGATCGGCTCACTCGTCGACGACATCTATTCACTCGTCGACGACATTGACGTTCAGCTTCCCGATGCCGGAGATGTCGACCTCGACCTTGTCGCCCGCCTTCATCCAGAGCGGCGGCTTGCGGCCCAGCCCGACGCCGTCGGGCGTGCCGGTGGCGATGACGTCGCCCGGCTCCAGCCAGGTCACGGTCGACAGGTACTCGATGATGGTGGCGACATCGAAGATCATGTGGTCGGTCGTGTCGTGCTGCACCACGGTGCCGTTCAGCCGCGTCGTGAGCTCGAGGCGCTGCGGGTCGGCGATCACGTCGGCCGTCACCATCCACGGCCCGAGCGGGCCGGTCGCCGGGAAGTTCTTGCCGGCCGTCACCGAGTGCTTCTGGAAGTCGCGTACGCTGCCATCGAGGAAGCAGGTGTAGCCCGCGATCACCGACAGCGCGCTGGCCCGCGGCACGTGCCGGCAGCGCTCGCCGATCACCACGGCGAGCTCGCCCTCGAAGTCGAAATCGATCGAGGCCTTGGGCCGCACGATGGCGCCGCCGTGCGCGACCAGCGTGTTGTGCAGGCGCGAGAAGACGCTGGGCACGGTCGGCAGCTGGCGGCCGACCTCGCCGACGTGGCTCGCGTAGTTCAGCCCGACACAGAGGATCTTGTCGGGATCGGGAATGACCGGCTGGAGCTCGACATCGGCGAACGAGAGGTCGGCCGAGGCACCCTTGGCGGCGGCCGCCAGCTCACCCTGCGCCTTGCCCGCGATCGCCATGCGCAGGCTGGGCCAGCGCGCCGACGTCCGGGCCGACAGATCGACAATACCGCCCTCGACGACCGCACCAATCTTGGCCGCGCCCGCATGGCGAAAACTGATCAAACGCATGGCAAGACCCTCAAGCCAAGGGCTTGGCGAGTAAAGCAAAATCGTCGTGACTCCTGCGGACCGCGGGCGGGACGCCCGAGGTGCAAAAGACGAAGACTCAGCGCGCCAGCAGCTTCGCCAGCGCCTTCGACAGCCCGATGCTCTCGACCGGCGCCGCCGGGTTGCCGAGGCCGGCGAGACGCTGCTGCGCGAGGGACTCGGCCTGGGCGATGGCGCAGGCGACGCCGTCGAGCAGGGGCGCCTCGACCATCGGCTTGAGGCGGGCCGCGAGGCCGGCGAGCCCCGCGCCGCCCAGGATCACGACATCGGCGCCGTCCTCGCGCGCACAGGCGTTGCAGCCGTCGGCCAGCAGCTTCATTGCTGCCTTGGGATCGCGCGCGATGTCGGCGCCGGTCGGCGCCACAGTCCGCACCGAGGCGAGCCGGCCCGCGAGGCCGCGCTGGGCGACGAACTCCTCCAGCATCTCCTTCCAGCGCTCGCCACCCGTTACGATCGAGAAGCGCTCGCCGATCGCACAGGCCTGCAGCACCGAGGCGTCGGCCATGCCGATGACGGGCACCGGCGCGATCTCGCGCAACGCGGCGAGGCCGGGATCGCCGAAGCAGGCCAGCACGATGGCGTCCTTGGCTGCGCTGTCTCTGGCATAGGCGTCGACCGCGGCGTGGCCCGCGACCGCATAGCCGACGCGCGAGGCGATGTAGCGCGGCCCGAAGGCGCCGGTGACGGCGCGCAGCTTGGTGCCCTTGCTGGCGAAGGTCCGGGCGACCTTCAGGACGAGGTTGGTGATCGAGCGCGTGGTGTTGGGATTGATCAGGAGGATGGCGGTCATAGCTGCATGACTTCTTTCAAGCGCGCGACATCGTGATTCTCGCCGATCGACAGGGCGCAGATGCGCGAGACGTGGGTGACCGGCAGCTTGGCTTCCTTGGCCCAGGCGACGATCTGGGCTTGAGCGGCCCGCAGATCCTTCTTGCTGGTGCCGGTGGCGCTGAGTGGCACGCCCGAATCGCGCAGGCAGAGCAGCACGTCGCCCGACAGCACGAAGGCGTCCCAGCCCAGGAAGCGCAACAGGTACTGACCGCTGTAGCCGCCCAGCCGCGAGCCGCGCTTGCCCAGCACGTCGAGAAGGCCGGCCTGGTCGTCGGCCGGCCAGTCGGCCAGGAACTTGCCGAAGCTGCCATGCTCCTTGGCGATCTCGCTCACGAACTTCGCATTCTCGCGCACCGACTTGATCTTCTGCGGGTTGCGCACGATGCGCTTGTCCGACGCGAGCTTCTCCCAGAACTCGGCCGGCTGGAACAACAGTCGCTTGGGATTGAACTCGAGGAAGGCCTCCTCGAAGCCCGGCCATTTCTGTTCGATCACGCTCCACACGAAGCCGGCGGAGAACACCCGGCAGGCCATCTCCGATAGCACGCGATCGTCGGTGAGCTTGGCCAAGGCCTTGTTGTCGGGCTTCTTCGGCATCAGGCTCGCCAGCACCTTGTCGCCGCCTTTGCGCTTGGCGGCGCGCTCACGGATGCTCTTGAACGAGACCTTGGCCATGCGGAGCCCCTCAGTTCAACTGGCGGTCAGTCGAGCCAGCCGTCGAAGAAATCGAACACGCTCGCCTTGAACAGGCCGTGCGCGATCATCGAGAAATGATCGCAGCCCGGGATGGTCACCGCCTTGGCGCCGGCGATGGCGTCGGCCAGGCCCTGCGGCGGGCCGGCCAGCTGATCGCGCGCGCCGGCGATCACCAGGGTCGGGCGGCGGATCGCCATCAGCGTATCGCGCGTCAGCTCGGCGCGGCCGGCGCGCGAGCAGGCGGCCAGCGCCAAGCGGTCCTCCTTCTGCTCGTCGGCGAAGTGGCGGAAACTTTTCAGCATCGGGTCGGTGATCTCGTCGGGCGACGCCGCCTCCATCGCCTTGGCCATGGCGCCGGGCTCGCGCGGCGGCTCGAAGATGCGGCCGCCGACGCCCGCCACCACCAGATGATCGATGCGCCCGCCCTCGGCCAACGCTGCCGTCAGCGCGATGTGAGCACCCATCGAGAAGCCCAGCAGATGGGCGCGCTCGACGCCGGCGTGATCGAGCAGGTTGAAGACGTCTCTGGCCATCGCCTCGCGGTCGTAGAGCGCGGGATCGTGCGGCTTGGCGCTCTCGCCGTGGCCACGGCAATCCAGGGCGAAGCCGCGGATGCCCTTGCCGGCAATGGCGTCGTACCAGCCCATGCGCTTCCAGTTTTCGTAGCGGTTGGACGAGAAGCCGTGCACCAGCACCATCGCCTTGCGGGCATCGGAGGGGCCGAATTCGTCGTAGGCGAGGGCTAGGCCGTCTGAGGTGAATTGAGCCATAACTTTCCCTAGCCCGAGCCATGAAGCGTCACAAGTTGATTGCGCGGACCGGGTGCTGGACAAGTCGACACTGGGAGAAGGGACGCGCATGACACAGAAGATCGGCCGGACGGTCGCCGAGTCGCAGCCTCATTGGCCGGCGGCGCCGCAGCGGCCCCCGGGCGCGCCCAACATCCTGGTCATCCTGTTCGACGATGTCGGCTTCTCCGATTTCGGCTGCTACGGCTCGCCGATCGCCACGCCGGCAATCGACGGCGTTTCGGCCAAGGGCCTGCGCTACACCGGCTTCCACACCACGGCGATGTGCTCGACCACCCGAGCCGCGCTGCTGACCGGGCGCAACCACCATTCGGTCGGCGTCGGCTGCCTGGCCAATTTCGATTCGGGCTATCCCGGCTATCGCGGCAAGATCGCGCGCGAGGCCGGCACCATCGCCGAGATGCTGCGCCCGCACGGCTATCGCAACTACATGCTGGGCAAGTGGCACGTGACGCCGCTCACCGAGTCGGGTGCCACCGGGCCGTTCGACGGCTGGCCGCTCGGCCGCGGCTTCGACCGCTACTACGGCTTCATGGATGCCGAGACCGACCAGTACGCGCCCGAGCTGGTGCGCGACAACACGCCGGTCGATCCTCCGGGCACGTTTGCCACCGGCTACCACCTGACATCCGACCTGGTCGACCAGGCGATCCGCTACCTCGCTGATCACGTCGCCGACAACGCGGCGACGCCGTGGCTGACATGGCTCGCTTTCGGCGCCTGCCATGCGCCGCACCAGGCGCCGGCCGACCTGATCCGCAAATACGACGCGATCTTCGCCGACGGCTGGGACGCCGAGCGCGAGCGGCGCCTGGCACGCCAGATCGAGCTCGGCATCGTGCCAAGAGGCACCCGCATGCCGCCGCGCAACGACATGGTGCGGCCGTGGGCCGACATCTCCGACGACGAGAAGCGGCTGTTCACGAGGCTGCAGGCGGCTTACGCCGCGATGCTCGACCATGCCGACCAGCACATCGCCCGCCTGCTCGCCTTCCTCGAGAGCGCGGGCCAGCTCGACGACACCCTGGTCGTCATCATGTCGGACAATGGCGCCAGCCAGGAGGGCGGGCCGTTCGGCTTCATCAATGCCATGGGGCCGTACAACCTGCGGCGCGAGTCGCTCGAGGAGAAGATCGCCCGGATCGACGATATCGGCGGGCCGGACACCCATTCGAACTTCCCGCTGGGCTGGGCGATGGCGGCCAACACGCCGCTGCGCCGCTACAAGCAGAACACCCACGGCGGCGGCATCCGCGATCCGCTGGTCATGGCGTGGAGCAAGGGCATCACCGCGCGCGGCGAGCTGCGCGGCCAGTTCTGCCACGCCAGCGATCTCGTGCCGACCCTGCTCGATGTGGTCGGAGTCGAGCCGCCGCGCGTGATCAACGGCGTCAAGCAGATGCCGATCGAGGGCACCAGCTTTGCGGCGTCCCTCGCCAGGCCCAAGGCGCGCTCCAAGAGCAAGCCGCAGTATTTCGAGATGTTCGGCCATCGCGGCCTGGTGCAGGGCGGCTGGAAGGCGGTGTCGTTCCATCCGCCGGGCAGCCCGTTCGATCGCGACAAGTGGGAGCTCTACCATCTCGACCGCGACTTCAACGAGGTCGACGACCTGGCCGAACGGGAGCCGGACCGGCTCAAGGCGATGATCGAGGAATGGTGGCGCCAAGCCGAACGTTGCAAGGTGTTGCCACTCGACGATCGCTTCGCGCCGCGCTTCGCCGACAACGCCAAGCGCTTCCACGGGCCGCGCAACCGCTTCGTGCTGCATGCCGGCATGGGCCACGTGCCGACCGACGTGGCGCCCGACGTGCGCAACCGGACCTACACGATCGAGGCCGAGGCGAGGATCGACGGGCCGGCGACCGAAGGCGTGCTGATCGCCCACGGTGATGCGACCAGCGGCTACGCGCTCTACATCAAGGAGGGCCGGCTCGTCTACGACATGAATATCGGCGGCGAGCATCACCTGATCACGTCGGATCGGCCGGTGCCGACGGGCAGCCGGCGGCTCGGCGTGCGCATGAGGCGCAACCAGGGCCGCAACGTCGCCACCCTGCTGATCGACGGCGAGGCGGTCGGCGGCTTCGACACCCAGCACGGCTTCGTGAGCTTCATCTCGTGGTCCGGCCTCGATATCGGCCGCGACCGCAACAGCCCGGTGTCGCACTACGAGGCGCCGTTCGCCTTCACCGGCACGCTGCGCAAGGTGACGGTGGTGATGGACGACGACCAGGAGATCGATGCCGAGAAGGCTGCGGCAGCAGTGCTGGCGCGAGAGTGAGTCTCTTACCGACCGCGCGCGTCTCGCGCGCTGTCCGGACGACGGTGAAGAAGACGGATGGTTGCGTGATGGTTGAGTCGGTTGCTCGCGATCGCTACGGCGTCGACAGCGCCTATGCTTGGCGGCTCGCCGTCGTGTCCGTGTTGTGCATCGTGCTGGGCGGCGGCGCGCTCTATCTGCCGGTGGTCGCGTTGAAGGAGATCGCCGCCGAATTCGGCGATCGCCGTGCCGTGCCGTCGCTGGCCTACATGCTGGGATTCATCGCCATGGGTTTCGGCGGCGTGATGATGGGTTGGCTGGCCGATCGCACCAGCCCGCGCGTGCCCTTGCTGATCGCCGGCCCGTCGATCTTCGTCGGCGGCTGGATCGCGACCAGCGGCGGCGAGTTGGCCCTCTATCTCGGCTACATCCTGCCGCTCGGCTTCCTCGGCAACTCCGCGACCTTCACGCCCGCGATCAACAACATCCAGGGCTGGTTCGTGCGCCGGCGCAGCACTGCCGTCTCGTTGGTCTCGGTCGGCCCGGCGCTCTCCGGATTCACCTGGCCGCAGATCTACGCCTGGCTGCTGCCCGTGGTCGGTTGGCGCCAGTCGCTGGTGATCTTCAGCGTGGTATCGGGTGTCCTGATCTTCCTGCTTGCGCTCTATATCAAGCCGTCGCCGGCGGCGCGTCGCGGTGGCCCCAGGGCACGCGAGGATTTGTCGGCCCTGCCCATGCCGTCCTTCGCCCTGATGGGGCTGCTGTCGGCGGCGGGCTTCGCTTGCTGCACGGCGATGGCCGTGCCGTTCGTGCACATGGTCGCGTTCTGCGGCGATCTCGGCTTCGGCGCCGCGCGCGGCTCGGAGGCGGTATCGCTGATCCTGCTGACCGCGGTCGCAGCGACCTTCGCCATGGGCCGGCTCGCCGACTACGTGAGCCCGATCACCGTCAGCCTGCTCTGCTCGGCCATCCAGGTCTTCGCCCTGGTCGGCTTCCTCTTCGTGCAGGGGCTGTTCGGCCTCTACACCGTATCGGTGATCCACGGCATCCCCTACATCGCCATCGTCCAGGGCTATGCCCTGATCCTGCGTCAGCTCTATGGGCCCGCCCTGGCGAGCTGGCGGCTCGGCATCGTCATGCTGTTCGCCATGGCCGGCATGGCGGTCGGCGGCTGGCTGGGCGGCGTGATCTTCGACGCCACCCTGTCCTATCGCGCCGCCTTCCAGGCCGCCTTGGCCTTCAACCTGATCAACCTGATGCTTCTGGGCGCCCTTTATGTCACCAAGCGGCGCCGGGTGCTCGGCGTGGGCTGAGCAGATCGTTCGCAATCGAACGATTCACAACCGGCATGGCACGAGCGCACCGTCCAGCGCCTGTACGACGGCCGGATGGCCAGCTGTGCATCAGTGCCCGTTGCCGGGATTGGCAAAGCGGGCGATGCTGCTCTCCTGCCATGTGCTCTGGGGGGTGGTGGCTTGGCATCGACTGGCCTGGGAACAATGGTGAGACGGCTCGAGGGCATCTGGAGCGCCCTGCATCTCATGGTTGTTCTGACATCGCTCACGTTGCTCGGCACATCCGCGGTCGCGGAGACCAGCCTGACATTGACCGGCGTCCCTGCCGCCGGCGGGGGTGCACATGCGCTCGCCATGATTGTCGAGGAACCAGCCATCGATTGGCCGATCGTCCTGCGCCGCAATGACTCCGGCTCTCCGGCGCGTGTTTGCGTCGATGTCACGCCGCTGATCGGCCCTGGGGCCCGGCCGGTGGACAACCTGCGCCTGACGCTCGATGGCAAGCCGGGGGAAGCGTGCGTTGACGTGGACGCCCTCGGCCAGGCGGTCGTACGGCTTTCGGGCGCGCTGCCCGTCGAGGGGGACTTCAAGGGTCAACTCGGCCTGATCGTCGGCGGCGCGCGCACGCCCTACGACGTCACGGTCACCCGACGAAAGCCGGCAAGCTCTCCGAAGGTCGGCATCGTTGGACTGGGCAGCGACGGAAAGCTGGCGCTCTCCTCGGACCGTGCCGCCACCGAGTGGCCGATCGCCGTTCGTCGCGACGACGCATTGACCGGCGACGTCGATGTCCGCTTGAGCGTCGGGCCTTTCACCGGGCCATCGGGAACCACCATCCAGCCCACGTTGCTGCGCGGCGACCAGCCTCTCACCGCGCCGCTCAAGTTGCCGCCTCTCGGGCAGGCGTCACTGAAGCTGGTTGGCACGGCCAATCTCGAAGGAGCCTATACCGGCGAGATCAGTTACGAAGTGGGAGGTGTCCGCACCCCGGTTGTTCTCACCCTTACGCGCACCCGTCCCGACTTCGACCTGAAAGTGGAAGCGATCCCAAAGCTGCGGGGAGTCGTCGGCGACGGCGTGACTATTCAGCTCCGCCTGCAGAACGCGACCAGCGCGTCGCGTCAGGCCTACCTGCCGCTGCTTGCCCGGCTCGACCGGCTCGACGGCACCGGCGCCGCACCCGTCGAAGTCGGTGCGCCGCCATACACGATCAGCTATGCGTTGCCGGATGGCGCGGTGCCACCGCAGCCCGTCACGATCGCGGCTGATGGCGGCCTTGACCTGCGCATGTCGATCAAGGGGCTCGACGAGCCCGGCAACTACAAGGGAATCATCCGGTTCTCGGCGCCGGATCGCAAGCCGCAGGATATGGCGTTCGAGCTGTCCCTGAGATTGCCCTTGCTGGCCGCTGCTTTCTCGATCGGGCTCGGCGTCGTCGGCGCCGCCTTTCTGCGTTACTTCCAGCAGACGGCGCGGCCTCGCCTGCTGCTGCAACGCGACGCCGCTGGCCTGCGATCGAGCCTGCAGGCGCTGTCGCAGGCCGAGGGCGGCAATCTCGATAGCAACGAGCGTCAGGCCATCGTCTTCCTCGTCACCGAGCTTGACGAGGCGAGCGACCAACTCGCGGCGCCCGACAGCGCGATCGACACAGTGTCGGCGCGCATTGACAGCGTGCGCCGAAAGCTCCCGCTGTTGCCGATCTGGATCGCGGCGCGACGGCAGCTCGATGGCGTGCGGCCGCAATCCGTAGCCGCCGCCCTGAGGCCGGCGCTCGTGCAGGCGTACCGCGCGCTGATGAATCGGCAGGCGACCGACCAGGACGTGACGAGCGCGAGAACCGCAGTGGACGGTATCGACGCACAGATCGAGCAGAAGCTGCGCGAAATTGTCCTGGCGGCTGCCGAACGCATCAAGAAGGCGATCGATGGCCTCGATGTCGCGGCGCGCGTGGAGTTCCGACCGGTGCTCGACGCGCTTGCCGCGGTCGGCACGCCGGCGGCGCCGCAACCTCTCAGCTCAGCGACGACGGCCTTGGACCGGGCGCGCATGCTGTACGCACAGATTGCCGCCACGCGGCTGCGCAGCAGGCTCGATCCAACCAGGGTCGCCATCGGCTTCGATGCCGCCGAATGGCGACGGTTCACGGCCGACATCGCGGCGCTGCTCGACGAGGTGACGGCCGAACGCGACCCCGAACGGCGTGTCGACCGCTGGAACGAAGCCAATCGTCGCTACCTGGTGGAGGTCGTCGGCAAGAGCAAGCCTCGCGTCGACGCGCTGATAGCGGCCAGCAGCGACCCCGCTGCAACAGCGGCCCTGAAGGTTGCCGCCGCCTCGCTCGCGGCTGCCGAGGCTGCGCTCGCCAATGACGATTTGTCGGCGGCCAGCCTGGCCCACGCCGCAGCAATGGCAGAAGTCGCGAAGGCGCAAGCTCCTTTGATGGTCGTCATGGGCCAATTGTCCGTCGGCGGTAGCGCCGCCACGGCGCCGGCGCCCAATGCCGCGGGGGATGTGCCGCCCTCGGTCGTCGATGCGGCCATCGGGGCAATCATACCGGTGGCGCTTGGCCGCGGTGTCACCGTGGCCGACGTCAATCGCGACTTGCGCAACTTCAGCGTCGGATTTGCGGTGGTGATTCTGGTCTTCGCGATCGTTTCCGGGCTCCAGGTGCTCTACGTGCCAAATCCGGCCTTCGGATTCTGGGATCTCGCGGTCGCCTTCTTGTGGGGCGCCGGCCTGCACGCCGTTGCCGGCCAGGCCTTTCAAGGCCTGCAGGGGTTGGGGCAGCAGTTCAGATAGAGTCCTGCCGACCCGCTTCAGTAAGTCGCGCGGCCGCCCGAGATGTCGAACACGGCGCCCGTCGAGAACGAGCAGGCGGGTGAGACGAGCCACAGCACGAGCTCGGCCACTTCCTCGGGCAGCACCATGCGGGCCATCGGCACGTTGGCGAGCAGGCGCTTGCGGTACTCGTCGGTGAGCTCGCCGAAGATCGCCGTTTCCGATGCCGAGGGCGCGATGGCGTTGACCAGAACGCCCTTGCGGGCGAGCTCCTTGCCCATCGACTTGGTGAGGCCGATGACACCGGCCTTGGAAGCGACGTAGCCCGCGACGCCGGGGTTGCCGTCCTTGCCGGCGATCGAGGCGATGTTGACGATGCGGCCGTAGCCCTGCGTCACCATGTCGGGCACGGCGGCCTGGCAGCAGCGGAACGTGCCGCTGAGATTGATGTCGAGGACGCGATGCCATTCCGCCTCGGGATAGTCGGCGATGCCCGCCGCCTTGCCCAGCACGCCCGCGCTGTTGACCAGGATCGAGGGCGTGCCCAGCGCTTCCTTGGATTTGGCCCAGCCCGCGCGCACCGATGCCGTGTCCGCCACATCGACCATCATCGCGCAGGTCGATGATCCGAGCTCTGCTGCCAGACGCTCGGCGCCGGCGAGGTCGCGGTCCCACAACGCCACGCGCACGCCCTCGGCGGTGAGGCGCTGGGCGATGGCCAGCCCGAACCCGCTCGCCGCGCCCGTGACGATTGCGATTTGTCCCTTCACTGTGGTCTCCGTCGCCCCGACGCTGAAGCCCACGGGTCTAGAGAAGAGCGGCAGAATCATCAAGGCGCCGGCATGCGGAAGCTCGAGTTGCCGCTGCTGCGGCACGGCATCAAGCTCGATAGCGGCGCGGCCGACGTCCGACAATGATCTGAGAGGCGTTTGAGTTGATCTCGGCTGGCCTGCCGGAGGGAAACGTCGTCAACAATGCCGCGTCCGGCTACGTCAAGGCTCTGGAGCACGCCATGATGGGCGGGCGCTACCAGTCGGCCGATCTCATCGAGATGGACTATGCCGCGATCGCCCGCACGATGGGCTGCGGCGGCATCCGCGTCGAGGATCCCGAGACGTTGGCCGCGGCGCTGCGTCAGGGCATGGAAGAGGGCGACCGGCCGACCGTCATCGACGTCGTCGTCGTTCGCGACCCGGCCCAGATGCTGCCCGCCGCCGACAACCGCACGGTCAAGATCAAGCAGGGCGACCGGGTTGCTTAGACTGGACCGCGGGCGAGACGCCCGCGGTTCGGGAGAGCATGACGCAGGACGCCGGCGAGGGCCGCGCAAGCGCGGTCGATCTCGGCTGTTGGCGTGGCGGCATAGCCCAGGATCAGGCCATGCCGCCGGCGGCGTCCGGCATAGCAAGCCGAGAGCGGCGACACCGTGATCCCTGCCGCAGCGGCGGCTGCGGCAATCGCGCGGTCGTCGAAGCGGGATGCGATCGCCGCGTCCGGCCGCGCGATCAGGTGCATGCCGCCCGGGTCGTGCGCGCTCTCGAGCCAGCCTGAAAGATGCCGCTCGATGCCGGCGAGCAGGGCCTTTTGGCGGTTGGCATAGAGCAGGCGGGTGCGTCGCAGGTGAGTGGCGAAATGGCCGTCGGCGATGAAGCGGGCGAGCGCGCCCTGGCCCAGCAGGGAAGGCCGCGCCGGCACCGCCGCCATCAGCACTTCGGCCGCCGGCGCGAGGGCGGCCGGCAGCACGACGTAGCTCAGCCGCAGCGCGGGAAAGAGCAGCTTCGAGAAGCTGCCGAGATAGGCGACGCGGCCCGAGCGGTCCAAGGCGCGCAGCGGGGCGAGCGGCCGGCCGGCATAGCGATACTCGCCGTCGAAATCGTCCTCGGCGACCCATCCATCGTGCCGCTCCGCCCAGCTCAGGAGCGCAAGCCGCCGCTGCAGGCCGAGCACGGGGCCGAGCGGGAACTGGTGTGACGGCGCCACGACCGCGAGCCGCGCGCCGGGTTCCTCCGCCATCGCCTTGTCGAGCACGAAGCCCTGCGCGTCGATCGGCACCGGCACCGCGCGCACGCCGGCGAGCGCCAGCGCCTCGCGCGTGCCTATGAACCCGGGCTCCTCGATCCACGCCGCCTCGTCGCGATCGAGCACCAGCTCGGCGAGCAGCGACAGGCTCTGCCGCACGCCGGTCGTCACGACGATCGTCTCGGGCTCGGCGGTGAAGCCGCGCGCCGCGCCGAGGTAGGCCGTGATCGCGGCGCGCAAGCCGGCATGGCCGAACGGATGCAGCGCACCGGCGACGGCCCAGGAAGGCCGCCGCCATTCACGCTCGAGAAGCTTGGCCCACAGCTCGAAGGGAAAGGCCGCGCGGTCGGGCTGGCCGGTCGGGAAGGCGAGCGGGGCGTTGTCGAAGCCGATGGCGGTCGGCGCGTCGCGCAGGGCGGCGCGCGCACGGCGCGAGAGGGCGGGCGGGAGTGCCGTCCGGCCTGCCATCTGCGGCACGCCCTTGCCCGGCGGCGCGGTCAGCATTTCGTCGGGCAAGTCGGTCGCGACCGAAAGACCGGAGGCGGCCTGCGCCACCACGTAACCCTCGGCAATGAGCTGGTCCATCGCGAGCAGCACGGTGCCGCGCGCCACGTCGAGCTCGCCCGCCATCAGGCGCGAGGAGGGCAGGCGCTGGCCGGGGGCGAGCCGTCGCTCGAGGATGGCGAGGCGCACCTGCTGGCCGATTTGCCGGTGCAGCGGCAGCGATGCGGCGGGATCGAGGACGAGGCCGAGCGGGGCGGCCTGGCGGGCGGGACGCGGCATAACTGGTCCAGACTGGATTTGCCGAACTGGCTCTTTCGTCTGGACCGTAATGCAGCGATGGTCCGGCCGCAATTCGTCCCGGAGTTTCAGTCATGAGCACCACCGCCAACCCCGCATCAGCCCGCGGCCATCACACCGAGAACACCGCAGAGGCCTTCGGCGTGACGCCGGTCAACCGGGTCAAGCGCGTCCACGAGCGCGGCCGCTACGATCGCAAGACGGTCTACGAGATCCTCGACGCGGCGCTGGTCTGCCACATCGCCTACGTGATCGACGGCCGTCCCTATTGCACGCCGACCAGCTTCTGGCGCGAGGGCGACCATCTCTACTGGCATGGTTCGTCGGCCAGCCGGATGATCCGCACCCAGCGCGAGGGCGTGCCGGTGTGCCTCACCGTCACCCATCTCGACGCGCTGGTGATGGCGCGCTCGGGCTTCCATCATTCGGTCAACTACCGCGCCGTGATGGCCTTCGGCACGGCGCACGTGATCGACGACATGGACCGGAAGCTGAAGCTGATGGACCGCTTCATCGACCGCATCTATCCCGGCCGCTCGAAGCTGATCCGCCAGCCCAACGCCCAGGAGCTCAAGGCGACGACCATGATGGGCATGGAGATCGAGCACGCCTCGGGCAAGATCCGCGACAAGCACGTCGCCGACGAGGAGGAGGATTACGCCGGCGTCCCGGCCTGGTCGTCGCTCTATCCGGTGACCCAGACCATCGGCGTGCCCTCGGAGTGCGAACGCCAGATTCCCGGCCTCGAGCGGCCCGACGACATGGCCGACTTCGAGCCCGGCACGCGCCTCGACGAGCTGATGAGCAGGAGCTACCGGCGGACGTTTGGATGACAATTCCTCCTCCGTCATCGGGGGAGGTGGCCCGAAGGGGCGGAGGGGGAGAGCCCCAAGCAAGAGTCATGAAGTTCCGGCGTCGGACTCTCATGGACCTCGCCTGCGGCTTTCCCCCTCCGCCCCGTATGACGGGGCACCTCCCGCGATCGCGGGGGAGGAAACTGAGTTGCGTGCGCTCCCAGCGAAGAGTGCGATCAGTCCGCCTTGATGCCGGACTCCGCGATCGCCTTGCCCCAGCGGGCGTACTCGGCCTCGAGGAAGGCCGCGAACTGGGCGCTGGTGCTGGCCTTGGGCAGGGTGCCGACGGCGAGGAACTTCTTCCGGGTTTCGGGCGAGCGCACGATCTTGTCCAGCGCGGCGCTGAGCCGCTCGACCGTCCCCTTCGGCGTGCCGGCGGGCAGCAGCATGCCAAGCCAGGCATTGGCTTCGAAGCCGGGATGGCCCTGCTCGGCGATGGTCGGCGTGTCGGGAAAGAACGCCAGGCGCTCCAGGCTGCCGACCGCGATCAGGCGCAGGCGGCCCGCCTCGATGTGCGGCCGAGTGACCGCCACTGTATCGAGCGCCACCTGCACGTTGCCGGCGATCAGGTCGTTCATCGCGGGCGCACTGCCCTGGTAGGGCACGTGCAGCATTTTCATGCCGGTCGCCCGCTTCAGCTCCTCCATCGCGATGTGGCTCACCGTGCTGTTGCCGGACGACGAGTGGGTGAGCTTGTCGGGGTTGGCCTTGGCGTAGGCGATCAGCTCCGGCAGCGTCTTCACCGGCAGCGACGGGTTCACCACCAGCACCAGCGGCAGGTCGCCGACCCGGCCGACCGGTGCGAAGCTGGTCAAGGTGTCGTAGGTCACGTTCTTGTAGAGATGCGGTGCGATCACCAACGCGGCCATGGCGGAGATCAAGATGGTGGCACCATCGGGTGCGGCGCGCGCCACCTGGCCGAGGGCGATGCTGCCGCCTTGGCCCGGCTTGTTCTCGACGATCACCGTCTCGCCCAGTTCGTCTTTCAGCGCCTCGGCAACGATGCGCGAGACCAGGTCGATGCCCTGACCGGCGGGAAAGCCCACCACGATCCTGGCCACCTTGCCACCCTGGGCCCGCACCGCCGCAGGCGCCCCCAAGGCCGACAGCGACAGTGCCGCGAATGTCCGTCTCCGCATGAGATCCTCCTATGGAAATCGGGGCGGGCACCGCCCCGATTTTTCTCTGAATCGTCGTGGTGCACGCCGGCGTGCAGTCAGATCACCTTGCGCGCGCGAAGTCCGGCGATCTCCGCCGCCGATAGCCCGAGTGCGCCATAAACCTCGTCATTGTGCTGTCCGATCGTCGGGCCTGCGTGATGCACGCGGCCCGGCGTCTCGGAGAAGCGCGGCACCACGCCCTGCATGCGCACCGATCCGAGCTCGGCATCGGGCACCCGCACGATGGCGCCACGCGCCGCGAACTGCGGATCGTCGAACACGTCGGCGATGTCGTAGATCGGCGAGAAGCCGACCTCGTGCTCGGCGAAGGTCCGGCGCAGCTCCTCCAGAGAAAGGCCGGCGATCGCCGCACCGATGATGTCGTCGAGCGCTCGGTAGTTCTTCACCCGTGCCGGATTGGTGGCGAAGCGCTCGTCCTCGAGCAGCGTCTCGAGGGCGAGCGCGCGGCACAGCCGCACGAAGATGCTCTGCGTCGAGGCGGCGATCGAGGCCCACTTGCCGTCTCCGGTGCGGTAGACGTTGCCGGGCGCGGCGTATTGGCTGCGATTGCCCGAGCGGGTTCGCACCGCGCCGAGCTGGTCGTACTCGATGGCCAGGAACTCGAGCGTGCGCAGCATCGCCTCGGTCGCCGAGCAGTCGATCTCCTGTCCACGCCGTTCGGGATGGCGGGCAAGGTCGTGCAGCGCGGCCAGCACGCCGAGCGCGCCGAACAGGCCGGCGATGGCGTCGGAGATCGGATAGCCGAGATGCAAGGGCCTGCCGTCCTCCTCGCCGCAAATCTGGGTGAAGCCGCTCATCGCCTCGAAGATGCGGGCGAAGCCCGGTCGGTCGCGGTAGGGGCCGTCCTGGCCGAAGCCCGACACGCGCAGGATGGTGAGGCTGGGCCTGATCGTCTGCAGCCACGCCCGGGTGATGCCCCAGCGGTCGAGCGTGCCGGGCCGGAAATTCTCGACCAGCACGTCGGCGTCGGCGATGAGCTTGCCGAACAGCGCGCGGCCCTCGGCCTGGCGCAGGTCGAGCGTGACGCCCTTCTTGTTGCGATTGGTGACCTTCCACCATAGCGGCGTGCCATCCTTGTGCGGCGCCAGCGCGCGCAGGCTGTCGCCGACGCCCGGGATCTCGACCTTGATGATCTCGGCGCCATAGTCGCCCAGCAGCCCGGCCGCGAAGGGGCCTGCCACCACCGTGGAGATGTCGACGATCCTGAGCCCGTGGAGTGGGCCTGATGACGTGTCGGTCATGGATGTTTCCTCGGATGGCAGTCTAGGGATATCGGGGTACATGCAGAATGATCAAGGCAGCGAAACTAGAGTTGCCGGAAATGGATGGCAGGACTTGAAGGAAAGGCCTTCGAGAACCTTTGATCATGTTGTTCCGGACCGCTTGCGCGTGTCAGACGCGCGCCGCCGCCTCGCCCGCTCATGACCATGAGCGGGCGAGACGCCCGCGGTCCGGAAGAGTATGAGATGCAAAATCTCGGAGACCAGGCATGAATAGCGAGTTGTGGCGGCTGACGGCGGTCGAGGCGGTGTCGCTCCTGAAGAAGAAGGAAGTATCCCCTCTCGATCTGGTCGAAGCCTCGGCGGCGCGCATCGCCGAGGTCGAGCCGGCGGTGAACGCCCTGCCGACTCTCTGCCTCGACCGCGCCCGCGACCACGCGAAACGCCTCATGGCGGGCCAGGGCCGCGAAGTCGCCGATGAGGCGGGTTGGCTCGCCGGCCTGCCGGTGTCGATCAAGGACCTCACTGACGTCGCCGGCGTGCGCACGACCTACGGCTCGCCCCTGTTCGCCAACCACGTGCCGACGAAATCGCATCCGGTGGTCGAGCGCATCGAGCGCAAGGGCGGTATCGTGATGGGCAAGTCCAACACGCCGGAGTTCGGCGCCGGCGGCAGCACCTTCAACGAGGTGTTCGGGCGCACGCGCAATCCGTGGAACACGTCGCTGACCTGCGGGGGCTCGACCGGCGGCGGCGCGGTGTCGCTGGCGACCGGCGAGGTCTGGCTGGCGCACGGCACCGATCACGGCGGCTCGCTGCGCCGGCCAGGCACCTACTGCTCGGTGGTCGGCCTGCGTCCCTCGCCCGGCCGGGTGACCAGAGGCACGGTCAGCAATCTCTGGTCGTCGCTCTCCGTGCACGGGCCGATGGCGCGCACGGTCGGTGATCTCGCGTTGTTCCTCGACGCCTTGTCCGGCCATTGCCTGCACGATCCCATGACGTTCGACGCGCCCGCGGTTTCATTCAGTGCGGCCGTAGCCCGGCCGACAGCGCCGCTCCGCATTGCCTTCACCGCCGACTACAACGGCCGCATGGCGATCGACCACGACGTTCGCGAGATCTGCACGAAGATGGCGCGACGCTTCGAGGAGCTGGGCTGCATCGTCGAGGAAGCCTCGCCCGATATCGGCGACATCGACGAGGCGTTCCTCAACCTGCGCAGCCAGGCCTTCGTCGTCGATCGCGAGCTGCAGCTCGAGGAGCATCGCGACAAGATCAAGCCTGACATCATCTGGAACACCGAACGCGGCCTCGCCCAGACACCCTCGGCCATCGCCTGGGCGGAACGCGAGCGCGCCGCCTTCTATCGCCGCGTCGTCGAGCTCTTCCAGACCTACGACCTGCTGGTGACGCCGGGCTCGCCGACGGCGGCGTTCGACGTGATGCTGCGCCATCCCGAGACCATCGCCGGCAAGAAGCCGGACAACTACATGGCGGGCTCGACGGTCAACTCGGTGATCACGCTCACCAGCTGCCCGGCGATCGCCGTGCCCTGCGGCTTCGATCGGCATGGCAGGCCGATCGGCCTGCAGCTCGTCGGCAAGCCGCGCGGCGAGTCGGCGCTGCTGCAGGCGGCGGCGCTCTACGAGCAGCTCGTCGGGCTCGATCGCCTGCTGCCGATCGACCCCAAGCCCGGCACCGTGCCGCCGAGCTCGTGACCGAGCCTGGTTGAGCATCTTGCCGACTGCCGGCAAGATAAACACGTTGTTGCTTGTAGATCCTTGTGAGGTGTCTCAACGTTGGCGGGTGCAAGCTCGGCATGGACGGGGGAGATGCGCGAGTGCTCCTCGTTCAGGCGACGGATCGATTTTCGCGACGGGATGTCGACGTGAGAACGCCGCGCTGAACTCATTCCGCACGGAAGATCGATATCAGACGGCACCGTCGACCTTGGTCGGGAAACCGTGCCACCATCGCTCGAATGTCCGCCTTCGACGATGCGGACAAGGGGGAGGACGCAATGCGGGTCGTGATAACCGGCGCCAGTCGCGGCATCGGGCGGGCAACGGCGGTGAAGCTCGTCGCCGACGGCGCCGAGGCGCTCACCTTGTGCGACATCGCCTATCTCGACGAGCTCGAGGCGCTGGCGGCCGAGTTGCGCGCGGCCGGCGCCAAGGTGCGTACGCTGAAGGCCGACATGGCGCGGCCCAATGCACCGGCGCGCGTGATCGCGGCGGCGGTGCGCTCGATGGGCGGCATCGATGCGATCGTCGGCAATGCAGGCATCGCTGCACCGGCCCGGCTGGTCGATCTCGACCTCGCGACCTGGAACCGGGTGTTCGACATCGACCTGCGCGCCAACTGGCTGCTCGCGAAGGCGGCCCATCCGCATCTCAAGGCGTCGAAGGGTGCTGTCGTCATGCTGGCCTCGATGGCCGGCGTCATGCCGCAGCTTCCGACCGGCGCCTACAGCCCGGCCAAGGCCGCGCTGATCATGCTGACCGAGATGATGGCGATGGAATGGGCTGCCGACGGCATCCGCGCCAACAGCGTCTGCCCCGGCTTCGTGCACACCTCGATGACCGAGGCGATCTACAGCCAGGCCAAGCTGGCGCGCGGGCGCGCCCGGCTGGTGCCGCTCGGCCGCATCGCCACGCCGGAGGACATTGCCGAGAGCATCGCCTTCTTGCTGGGACCACAGGCGAGCTACATCACCGGCCAGGCGCTGGTTGTCGATGGCGGGCTGACGCGCTCGATCCTCAATCACGTGCCGGGTGTCGCCGCGACTCCGGCCGGAAAGTCCAAGGCCAAGGCGAAAGGCAAGCGATGAAAGCCTCTCTGTTCTACTTGCCGAGCATCGGCAGCCGCGCCGAGATCGAAGCCGGCATGGCCGGCATGCGGCCCGACCTCTATCAGCGCATGCTGAAGGAGCTCGGCGAGCAGATCCGCCTGGGCGACGATCTAGGCTACGATTCGGTGAGCTTCACCGAGCACCACTTCCACATCGAGGGCTTCGAGCTCTCCAACAACCCGGTGCTGCTCGACCTCTACTTCGCCCTGCAGACCAAGCGCATCCGCGTCGGCCAGCTCGGCATCGTCCTGCCGGCGGCCAATCCGATCCGCGTGGCCGAGGACATCGCCATGCTCGACCACATGACGGGCGGCCGCGCCAATGCCGGCTTCGCGCGCGGCTACCAGCGTCGCTGGGTCGATGTCATGGCGCAGCAGACCCATGGCATCCACGGCGCGCTGCCCAACCAGCACGACGAGATCGACAATGCCAACCGGCTGGCCTTCGAGGAGAACTTCCGCATCGTCAAGAAATGCTGGACCGAGGAGATGCTGACCCACGACGGGAAGTTCTGGAAGGTGCCGGCTGGCCCGACGCCGTGGACTCTCGACACCACCGAGAAGTGGGGCAAGGGTGTGAAGGACGGAATCCTGACCTCGGTCGGCGTCGTGCCCAAGCCGTTGCAGAAGCCGCATCCGCCGCTGTTCCAGCCCTTCGCCAGCTCGGAGAACACGGTGCGCTTCTGCGCCCAGGAGAACGTGACGCCGATCCTGCCGCCCATGCATCCATTCTACGAGGACAAGCTCTACAGCGTCTATTCGGAGGTCGCCGGCAAGCCCAAGGGCCAGGGCGTCGGCGTGCTGCGCGACGTCATCATCGCCGACAGCGACGAGGAGGCGATGGCGCTGTGGCGTGACTCCGGCCAGTTCTCCGGTCGCGCCTGGTTCGAGCCGTTCGGCTTCCGTCGCGGCATGCAGGACCCGGCGACCGGCAAGTTCCCGACCTCGGAAGAGGTGGTGGCGCAGGGCTACGCCTTCGTCGGCACGGTCGACACCGTTCTGCGCAGCATGGAGACCCAGCAGCGCCGCCAGCCGGTCGATTGGGTGTTCTGCTACACCTACAACAGCCTGGTGCCGCACTCGACCCTGATGAAGTCGATCGAAGCCTTCTGGACCAAGGTCATGCCGCGGTTCCGGTAGCGATAAAGGTCAGGCGGCGACCCGGCACTTTCCTTGCTGGGGCAGGAGCGCAATACTCGTGCACCGAAAGCTCCCCCCGGAGGTAGCCATGGGATTCTTGAGCGACGAGGAACAGGCAACCCTCGCTCCCGCGCGACTGGCGGCGAAGCCCACGCCGGTGCCCACGCAGGTCGTGTCGAGCGACGAGTTCCTGCCGATCGCGCAGACCGAACGCCAGAAGAAGGTCGAGGCGCGCATGGAGACGCTGGCCGACGAGTACGGCCGGCGCAACGGCCTCTCCCGGCGCCGCTTCTTCCAGACCGCGGCCGGCATGGCGACCGCCTTCGTCGCCATGAACGAGGTCTACGGCCCGCTCTACGGTGCCTCGCCGGCAGAAGCAAAGAGCGTAGATCTCGCCCAGGCGCGCGCCGACGGACTGAAGGACCAGTTCGTCATGGACGTGCACACGCACTTCCTGCGCGACGACACGCGCCTGGAAGGCTTCGTGCGCGGCCGTGAGGCCGTGGGCAAGGCGGGCTGGAATCCCGCGCTGGTCGACAAGCCGCAGACCATCGACGATCTCAAGTATCCCAACTGGTTCAAGGAGATCTATCTCGACAGCGACACCAAGGTGGCGCTGATCAGCGGCTCGCCGTCGGAGGAGCCGCGCGACTGGTTCCTCACCAACGACATGAAGCTCGATGCGCGCACCCGCGTGAACAACGCGGCGGGTTCGCGGCGCTGCCTCTCGCACGCCATCTTCGCGCCGGGCTATGCGGGCTGGATGGACGAGGTCGATCGCGCCATCGCCGAGCTGAAGCCCGATTCGTGGAAGGGCTACACGGTCGGCGACAACACCAACAAGGACCTGGCGCGTCATCCCTGGCGCATGGACGACGAGAAGCTGGTCTATCCCTTCTATGAGAAGATCCTGAAGGCCGGCCACGACATTGTCTGCGTCCACAAGGGCCTCTACCCGACCTCAGTGGAGAAGCGCTGGCCGCATCTCACGAGCTATGCCGGGGTCGACGATGTCGGCAAGGCGGCCAAGGACTGGCCGCAAATCCGGTTCGTGATCTACCACTCGGCCTTCCGCTGGACCGGCGCGCCCGGCGCGGCGATGGAGGGCTACAAGCAGTTCGAGGCGACCGGCCGCGTCGAGTGGACCAGCGATCTCGCCGACATCCCGGCCAGGTACGGCGTCACCAACGTCTATGGCGATCTCGGCCAGATCTTCGCCCAGACGACGGTTGTCGAGCCGCGTCTCTGTGCGGCGCTGATGGGCATCCTGGTCAAGGGCCTGGGCGGCGATCACGTCGTGTGGGGCACCGATGCGGTATGGACAGGCGCGCCGCAATGGCAGATCGAGGCGCTGCGCCGGCTGGAGATTCCCGACGAGATGCAGCGCAAGCACGGCTTCACGCCGCTCGGTCCGGCCGATGGGCCGCTGAAGCGCGCCATCTTCGGCGAGAACTCGGCCAAGATGTACCGCTACGACGTCCAGAAGGCGTCGTGGCGCGACGATCGCTTCGCCGCGCTCAAGACGGATTACGAGCGGCGCGGCCGCGAGCCCTCGAACCTGCGCTACGGATACGTCGTTCCTTCGTGACCAGCTTCGGCATCATCGGGCTGGGATGGATTGGACGGCGCGTCGCGGTTCGGCTGCCCGGCGCCTCTGCGGTGCTGGTCCGGCCGACGCAGGTCGAGATGGCGGCCGCGCTGGTCGGCCGCGCGGCGGTGTGCACGACGCTGGCTGAATTCATCGCCCGTCGTCCGACCGTTGCCCTCGAATGCGCGCTTGCCTCGGTGCTGGCCGAGATCGGACCCGACCTCCTGGCGGCCGGCATCGACCTCGTGCCGCTGTCGCTCACCGCGCTCTGCGATCCCGCTGTGGAGCAGAGGCTCCTGGCGGCGGCGGAGGCCGGGCCCGGTCGCCTCGAGCTGGCGCCCGGCGCCGTCGGCACGCTCGACCTCCTGGCGACGGCGCGCGAGGAAGGGCTGCGCCGCGTCGTCTACCGCCAGCTGAAGCCGCCGGTGATGTGGAAGCTCACGCCGGCGGCGGGCCTGGCCGACCTCGACGCGATCGATCGCCGATCGGTTTTCTTCTCGGGCAGCGTGCGCAAGGTGGCGCGCCTCTTCCCCAACAATCTCAACAGCTCGGTCGGCGTGGCGCTGGCCGGCCTCGGCCTCGATGCGACCGAGCTGGAGCTGGTGGCCGATCCTGCACTCTCAGAAACCGCCCATGAGCTGGTAATCGAAGCCGGCGCCGGCAAGGTGATGCTGTCGGTCGGCGGCCGCGAGGTGGCCCCGGACGGCGATCCGGCCGACTACACGACCTCCAGCCTGATCCGCATCGTCCATCGCAGGCGGGCAAACGTGAAGATCTGATGAGCGACCCCGTCGCTTTCCTGCAGGAGCTGATCCGCGCGCAACGCGAGGGCGAGGCCGCGGTGCAGCAGTGTGTCGCCAACGCCGCGCAACGGCTGGGCTGCCGGGTGAAGCGCGTGCGCTATCGGCCCGTGGAGGTGCCGATGGTGGCGGAGTTCGCCAGCGCGCAGGCGATCGACGCGGAGGAGCGCGAGAGCGTCGTCGCCACCTTCGAGGGACGCGGCGGGGGTCGCAGCGTCATCTTCTTCGCCCATCCCGACGGAGAGCCGGTCGCCGCGACCGAACGCTGGCGCTACGATCCCTTCGCCGGCGTGGTCGAGCATGGGCGCCTGCATGGCTGGGGAGTGGCCGATGATCTCGCCGGCGTTGCCATCCTGGTGCAAGGGCTGCGGGCTGTGCTGGAGACCGGCAAGACGCCGTTGGGGGACGTGATCCTGGCCAGCACGCCCAGCAAGCGGCACGCGCGCGGCGTCTCGGCCCTGCTGCATGGCGGGTTGCGCGCCGATGCCGCCGTCTATCTGCATCCGGCCGAATCGGGTGTCGGCATGCGCGAGATCAAGGCCTTTGCCTCCGGCCTGGTCGAGTTCCGAATCACCGTCGATGGCCGCGCGCCCGATACCAGCGAGATCAGCCATGCAGCCTTCGCCCATCGCGCCGTCAATCCGATCGACAAGATCGGGCTGATCCATCGTGCGCTGCAGGCGCTCGACGCCAAGCGCGGCGCGACGGTTCGCCATCCGGCGCTGCAGCAGGCGATCGGCCGCTCGACCAATCTCCTCGTGTCGCACATTGCCGCCGGCAGCAGCGACGTCTTCGCGCGCATTGCGCCCACGGCCGTTCTGTCCGGTTCCTTGTCCTTCCCGCCGCCGGAGACTCTAAAGGAGATCCAGGGCGCAATCGAAGCAACTGTGAGGAGCGCTGCGGCGGACGATCCATGGCTGCGCGATCACCCGCCTCGTCTCGACTTCGTGTCGGGCGTTACCGGCGCCGAAGTGCCGGTCGACGATCCGCTCTATCGCGTCGTCGCCGACGCGATCCGGCGCATCACCGGAGAGGCCCCGCACGTCAATCCGCTGCATACATCGAGCGATATCCGCAATCCGATCGTCCAGGCCGGCATCCCGACGGTCGGGCTCGGCCCTCTCGGGGGCGACCTGACGCAGAATGGCCTGCACGACGAATGGGTCGACGTCGAGGACTACCGGCGCGCGGTCAAAGTCGCGGCAGAAGTAATCGCCGGTTGGTGCGGCGCCGCCTGATTCGGGTCGGGACAAGTCGTCCCTTCGGCGTCAAAATTGCATCCGGTACGGGGGTTAATCTTCAGGGGGTCCTGTTATGTCGAACAATACCGGAATCGGGCTTCGCCGGCGCAGCCTGCTGGCCGCCGGCGCTGCGATGTCGGCGCTTTCCGTCGCGCCGGCGGCGCTGCGCGCCCAGCCCAAGATCGCGCCGCCCAACATCATCAAGGCGGGCACGCTGATCATGTCGATCAATCCGACCCTGCCGCCGCTGCAGTTCGTCGACGACAAGGGCGAGCTCAAGGGCATGCGTGTCGAGCTCGCCAACGAATGCTGCAAGCGGCTCGGCCTGGCGCCGGAATACATCCGCACCGAGTTCGCCACCATGATCCCGGGCCTCGCCGCCAAGCGCTGGGACATGATCAACACCGGCATCTTCTGGACCGAGGAACGCTCCAAGCTGATGTACATGGTGCCCTACGAGCAGGCGGCGATCAGCTTCCTGTCGGCCAAGGGCAATCCGCTCGGCCTCAAGACGATCGACGATCTCGCCGGCCGGCGCGTGTCGGTCGAGCTCGGCGGCATCGAGGAGCGGCGCACCCGCGAGGTCAACGACATCGTGACCAAGAAGGGCCTGAAGCCGCTCACCATCATGACCTTCAATAATTTCGCCGAAGCCTTCCAGGCCCTGCGCGCCGGCCAGTCCGACGCCGCGACCTGCATCGATGCGACGGCAATGTTCATGCAGAACCGCGGCGACTTCACCCGCGCCATCAGCGGCGTGTTCCCGCAGACAGCCTGCTTCGCCTTCGCCAACAAGCCGCTGGCGGAAGCGGTGGTCGGCGCGCTGAACGACCTCAAGAAGGACGGCTATTACGACAAGCTGCTCGACCAGTACGGCGTGCTCAAGATCGACGAGCCGCAGTTCGCCATCAAGGGGCCGGGGCCGGCGTAGAGAATTCCTCCCCAACGCTTTCGTTGGGGAGGTGCCCCCGCAGGGGGCGGAGGGGTCATGAGCGACACACGTATGGATGAATATGATTCATACTCGAGTTTCGACTGAGGCTCTCGACCCCTCCGCCCCCTGCGGGGGCACCTCCCCGCGCTTCGCGCAGGGAGGAAAACAAGATGCGTGAACGCGAATGAAAGTCTGGAATTGGGAAGGCTTCTGGAGCTACTTCACCAATCTCTATCTCCTCGAAGGCGCGCTGTGGACGATCGGGCTCACCATCAGCACGCTGATCCTGGGCGGCATGATCGGCCTGCTGCTGGCGGTGATGCGTCTCAGCAAGCACAAGGCAGTGTCGCGCGCGGCCCAGGGCTACGTCTGGATCTTCCGCGGGACGCCGCTCCTGGTGCAGCTCATCATCATCTATACCGGCCTGCCGCAGCTCGGGCTGGTGCGCTTCTCGGTGCTCGAATCGGCGGTGATCGGGCTTGCGCTCAACGAGGCCGCATACCTGTCGGAGATCCTGCGCGGCGGCATCCTCTCGGTCGCCAAGGGCCAGACCGAGGCGGCACGCGCGCTCGGGCTGAGACCCTATCAGATATTCCGAAAGGTCGTGCTGCCGCAGGCACTGCGCGTCATCATCCCGCCCCTGGGCAATTCGGTGAACGGCCTCCTGAAGACCACCTCGATCGCCTCGGTCATCTCCATGGAGGAGGTGCTGAGGCGCGGCCAGATCCTGATGCAGCAGAAGTTCCAGGTGCTCGAGGTGTTCATGGTGGTCGCCATCATCTACCTGGTGATGACCACCTGCTGGGATTTCGTCCAGCGCCGCATCGAGGCCTATTACGGCAAGGCCTACGGCGCCGCCGCCGAGCAGCAACTGGCGCGGGACGATCATTGAGCTCATGGGCTGGAACCGCGCCACACCAGTGGCGCGGTCCCAGCGCAGAGTCTAAACCCGCACGCGCTCCTTCTGGTCCGCGAGCAGGCCCATCTGGCGCAGCACCTCGCGCAACGCCGGGCGCTGGGCGTCGGGCAGCGGCAGGCGCGGGGCGCGCGGCGGGCCCATGGGCATGCCCATCATCTCGAAGCAGGCCTTGGTGCCGGAGACGTAGCGCGGGCCGCCGACCCACCACAGCAGCGGCGTCATCTTCATGTAGAGCTCGAGCGCACACGGCATGTCGCGCTGGTCGGCGACCAGCTCGAACAGCATCGACGACCAGCGCGGGATCACGTTGGAGCACACCGCGACCCAGCCCTCGGCGCCGAGCCAGAACGATTCGTAGCCCAGCACGCCCGCGAACACCGTCATGCGCTCGCCGGCCAGCCGGATGATGTCGCGTACGCGCGTTGGATCGAGCGTCGATTCCTTGACGTACTGGCAGTTCGGGATCTGGGCCAGCCGTGCGATCAGCTCGGGCATCATGTCGACATTGGCGGTCGCCGGGTTGTTGTAGACCATGATCGGGATCGAGATCGCGTCCGCCACCTTCTTGTAATGGGCGTAGAGCTCGTCATCCGTGGGCACGCTGTAGAAGGGCGGGATGATCATCACGCCGTCGGCGCCCATCGACTCCGCCTCGCGGCTGGTCCGCACCACCTCGTCGGTCCATTCGGCGCCGGTGCCGATCAGCACCGGCACGCGTCCGGCCGCCTGGCCGACCACGATCTCGACGATCTGTCGCCGCTCGTCCGGCGTCACGCTCAGGAACTCGCCGGTGCTGCCGAGCGGGATCAGGCCGTGGATGCCCTCCTCGATCTGGAAGTCGACCAGGCGCCGCAACGCCGCCTCGTCGACCTTGCGGCCGTCCGGTGTGAAGGGCGTGATCAGCACGGTGTAGGTGCCGCGAAACTTCTTCATGTGATCAACTCCAGACCTGTCCTCGATAGGATGATAAACCTTTTGCCATGCGTCTGAACCTTCCCGGAATCGTGCCGGTCGGCCCCGCGATCCAGATCAGCTTCGACGGTCGCGAGATCGAGGCCCTGCCGGGCGAGACCATTGCCGCTGCCCTGGCCGCGGCGGATGTCGTGGCCGTACGCCAGGCACGCTCGGGCGCCCCGCGCGGGCCGTTTTGCGGCATGGGCGTCTGCTTCGACTGTCTCGTCACCGTCGACGGCCGGCCGAGCCAGCGCGCCTGCCTGACCAAGGTCGCCGACGGCATGGACGTGCGCTCCTCGCCGGCCGCCCAGCCGGGTGCGCCGCCACCGCCGACGGCCGAGGAATGGGAAATCGAGTGCGACGTGCTGGTCGTCGGCGCCGGGCCGGCGGGGTTGTCGGCGGCGCGCAGCCTCGCCCTGGCCGGCGCCAAGGTCGTCGTGCTCGACGAGCGCCTGCACGAGGGCGGCCAGTTCTTCAAGCCGCTGGCGCCATCGCACGAGGCCCTCGCCGAGACCCTCGACCGCCAGTTCCGGGAGGGCGCGGTGCTGCAGCGCTCGACCGCGCTGGCCGGCGCCACGATCGTCAACGAGGCGACGGTGTGGGCTGCCTTCTCAGCTCACGAGGTCGCGGCCGTCGTCGGCGGCCGCGCACGGCTCTATCGGCCCAAGCGCCTGGTGCTGGCGACCGGCGCCTACGAGCAGATCCGCCCGGTGCCGGGCTGGACGCTGCCCGGAGTCATGACCGTGGGCGGCCTGCAGACCCTGGCGCGCTCCTATCGCGTGGCGCCGGGCAGCCGCATCGTGATCGCCGGCAACGGGCCGCTCTGCCTGCAGACCGCGGCCGAGCTTCTGGATGGCGGCGCCAATGTGGTCGCCGTGCTCGAGGCCGCGCCGCGTCCTGGCCCGACGCGATGGCGGGCCTTGATGGCCGCCGCCGCGGCCGACCTGCCGCTGATGGTCGAAGGCGTCTCCCTGGCGCGCCGGCTGGGCCGACTGATGCGCTGGGGCCATCGCGTGAGCCGCCTGCTCGGCGAGGAGCGCGTGCGCGCTGTCGAAGCTGGCGGGTTCACCATCGAGGCCGACATCGTGGCCCTCAATGACGGCTTCGCCTCGTCGTCGGAGCTGGCGCGGGCGCTGGGCTGCGCGCATCGCTTCGTGGCGCGCGGCAGCGGGTCGATGGAGACCCTGACCGATGCCGACGGCCGCACCAGCGTGGCCGACGTCTTTGCCGTCGGCGATGGCGCGCGCTTCGGCGGTGCCCATGCCGCCCAGGCGCAAGGCGTGCTGGCGGCCGTCGCGATCGCCCGCGATCTCGGCCTTCCCGTGGCGCGGACAAGCGACGCGCGGCGCCTCGTGCAGCGTGCCGGCCGCTTCCAGGCAGCACTCTGGCGCCTGTTCGAGGCGCCGCCGTTCGATCCCGCCGCGATCGACGATGCCGCGATCGTCTGCCGCTGCGAGGAGGTGACGGCGGGCGAGCTGCGCCACCTGATCGCGGCGGGCCACGGCTCGCCGGCGTCACTGAAGCGGGCGAGCCGCGTCGGCATGGGCCGCTGCCAGGGCCGCTACTGCGCCGCCACCGTGGCCCGCTTGAGCGGCAACGATGTCGGCGAGTTCGGCCTGTTCGCGCCGCGTCCGCCGGCCAAGCCGGTGCCGATCCGCGCCCTCACCATCGAGCAGCCCGAATGGTCGGGCCATGTCGATTTCGTGCCGCCCGACATGGCGCGGCCGCGCGAGGCCGGGCCGCTGCCGGTCGAGACCGTCGACACGCTGGTGATCGGCGGCGGCGTCGTAGGCTCCTGCGTCGCCTATTGGCTGGCGCGCGAGGGCATCGAGGCGATGGTGGTCGAGCGCGACGAGCCCAACCTGCAGGCCTCGGGAGCCAACGCCGGCAGCCTGCATGTCCAGATGCTGTCGTTCGATTTCGGCACCAATGCGCCGGCCGGCGGCAATCGCGCGGCCGACACGCTGCCGCTCGGCCCCGCTTCGGTAGCGCTGTGGCAGGAGATCGAGCGCGACGCCGGCCAGGATCTCGAGATCAAGGTCGCGGGCGGCCTGATGATTGGCGAGACGGCTCAGGATGTCGAATTCCTGAAGGCCAAGATCGCGCTCGAGAAGAGTCGCGGCATCGAGGCCGAGCTGATCGGGCCCAACGAGCTGCGCGCGCTCGAGCCCGCGATCGGCGACGTCGCGATCGCCGCCGAATGGTGCCCGGGCGAGGGCAAGATCAACCCGCTGCGCGGCACCTACGCCACGATCGCGCGCGCCAAGGCGCTGGGGGCGCGCTTCCGCCACGGCAGCAACGTGCAGGCCATCGCGCGCGAGGGCACAGGCTGGCGCGTGACGACGAGCCGTGGCGAGTTACGCTGCCGGCGCATCGTCAATGCATCGGGGCCATGGGCCGCCGAGATCGGCCGGCTGGTCGGGCTCGACCTGCCGGTGCGCGGCGCCCCGCTGCAGATGATCGCCACCGAGCCGATGGCGCCGACCCTGACCCGCCTGGTCGCCCATGCCGCGCGTCATCTCACCTTGAAGCAGATGGGCTCCGGCGCCTTCCTCGTAGGCGGTGGCTGGACGGCCGGGCTCGACGAGAGCCAGCGCCTGTCGCGCGCGCTGCGCCACAGCGTCGAAGGCAATCTCTGGGTGGCGGCCCGGGTCGTGCCGGCGCTCGCCGAGCTCCATGCCGTCCGCATCTGGGCCGGCATGAACGTCAACATCGACCGCGCACCCATCCTGGGCGAGGCGCCGCGCCTGCCCGGCTTCTACAACTGCGTGAGCTCCAACGGCTACACGCTGGCGCCGGTGCTGGGCCGGCTGACGGCGGAGATGCTGGCCGGCCGCCAGACCAGCATTCCGGTGGCGCCGTTCTTGCTCAACCGTTTCGGCTGAACCGGTGGAAGGGATCATGGAAACATCGAACAAGACGGCGCGGCACCTCTATCAAGAGGTCAAGGCCGATCCCAACCGGCGCCGCTTCGGCTTCGGCCGCAAGCCCGCCCTGGTCAATGTCGATCTCCAGGCCGCCTATACGCGACCAGGTGAATTCGTAACGGCGTACGAGACCGATCCGCGCCAGATCGATTACGTCAACGCGCTCGCCAGGCTGTGCCGCCGGCATCACTGCCCGGTGATATGGACTTACGTCTCCTATCTCGCCTCGGGCGAGGATTGCGGCGTGTGGGGAACCCGCAGCGATACCCCGGACTCGCTGCAGAACATCAAGGCGGGCTCGCGCCGCTCCGAGATCGACGGCCGCTGCGAGATCGAGCGCGGCTACGACATCATCATCAACAAGCGCATGGCCTCGGCCTTCTTCGAGACCAACCTCGCCTCGCTGTTCACGTTCCATCGGGTCGATACGGTGATCGTCACCGGCGGCTCGACCTCGGGCTGCGTGCGCGCCACCGTGGTCGACAGCCTGTCGCGCAGCTATCGCACGATCGTCCCCGAGGAGTGCGTCGCCGACAAGCACGAGAGCCCGCACTTCGCCAACCTCTACGACATGGCCCTGAAATACGCCGACGTCCTGCCGGTCGCGGAGGTGCTGGCTTGGCTGGAGCAGTACCAGCCGGCGAATTAGTTCATGCTCTTCCGGATCGCGCGCGTCCCGCGCGCTCATGATCATGACAAGGGCGCGTTCGGCTTTGCCGAGCCGCGCCATGAGCGCGCGAGATGCGCGGTGCGAAAGACCATGATGATTGCCGCTCGCGGTTGCAGGCTCTACGCTCCGGAGCGATGAAACGTGCGATGCCTCTCGTCGCTCTGGCCTGCGGCCTTGCGCCGCTGCCGCTCGCGGCGCAGCCCGCGGGCCAAGTCTCCAAAGACGCCCTCGCGGCCGCCGGCCGGCGGGCGACGCTCGCGATGATCGACTACGGCAGCGAGTATTGCGACGGTGCTGCGACCGTCGAGGCCTGGCTCAAGGCGCTGGTCGGCGAGCAGGCCCGCAGCATCACCTGGACCGGCGGCAAATGCGTGCTGGTCAACGACATGCGCCCCGGCATCGATGCCTCGGAATGGCCCTATTGCGCCCAGGCGACGGTGACGCTGGTCCACCCGAAGAACAAGGACGACGAGCCGATGATCGAGGTCTATTTCGAGAAACCCGTGCAGGGCCGACCGGGCAAGGCCTATGCCTTTCGGGGCATCATGGAGACGCGGGAAGACGGCCCGGACTACATCCGCTTCCGCAAGGATTTCGAGGGCGTGTGGGACGAACGTTTCCCGCCCGGTCCGGATGCGAGGCGCTGCAAGAACGACTAGGACGGCGAGCGGATGAAGACCATCTCCCTTTCATGAAGGTCGGGCCGTAGCGCCTACTTCTTCGTGATGACGCCGCAGGCTACGCGATCGCCCGCGTTGCCGGTCGGGTCGGTCTTGTAGTCGTCGGCGCCGGCATGGATGACGATGGCGGAGCCGTCGGCGTCGAACACCGTGTTCGGCTTGCCGTCGACCAGTGTGATCGCCGGATTGGCAACCTCGACGATCAGGTCGCCGGTTGCCGGGACGTGCAGGTTCGGCATGTCGCCGGCATGAGCGCCGTCGGCGGCCGACATGCCGTGCTTCTTGCCGCCAGGGTTGAAGTGCCCCCCCGCGCTGGTGAAGGGCGGTTCGCATTTGCCGACGGCATGGACATGGAAGGCGCGATCGCCGGCGGGGAAGCCCTTCAGCGACAGCTTGAGCAGCACGCCATGGGGGGTCTCGGTCAGGTCGACCGTGCCCACCTGCTTGCCGCTGGCGTCCTTCAGGGTTGCTGTCGCCATCTGTGCCCAAGCGGGCAGAGCAAGCCCGGTCACCGCCGCCGATGTCAGCATTCCAATAAGCGTCGCGCGGACTTTCATATGCGTGCTCCCTCTCGAGATTTCGGCCGAGTTTATCCTGCTTTCGGCCCGGCAGGCGAATAACTCTGCGCGTAGTCCCACGTTCCGGCGGTGGTCTGCAGCGAGAGTGAAGCGACGCCCGATCCGTATCCGCGTGAAGCCCTTGACGCGGCGTACGTCAAGCAGCCTGTTCCAAGCTGGCCCGATATGCCGAGCTCATCTGGCCATAGCGGCCCGCCATGAGGCTCTCGGCAAAGCCGGTCGGCGCGCGATCCGGATGGCCGCAATTGAAGGGCGGCGCCGGATCGTACTCGATCCCGAGCTGGATGGTCTTTGCGGCCTCCTCGCCGGCGATCTCTGCAACAACGCTCAGGGCGAAGTCGATCCCCGAGGTAACGCCGCCCGCGGTGATGACATTGCCGTCCTTGACGATTCTTGCCTTCTCGTGGGTCGCGCCGACGAGCGGCAGAAGATCTGCAAACGCCCAATGAGTCGTAGCGCGCCGCCCCCGCAGCACCCCTGCGACGCCGAGGATGAAGGCGCCGGTGCATACGGAGGTGACGTACCTTGCCTGGCGTGCCTGGTTGCGAACGAAGTCGATCGTCGCCGGATCCCGGGCGGCGGCGATGACGCCGAGGCCTCCGCCGGGCACGCACAGCAGGTCGAGCGGCGGACAGTCGGTGAAGGTGTGCGTCGGCACGAGGCCGAGGCCGCAATCGCTCGGCACCGGCTCGAGCGACTTGGCGACGATGTGGACAGCCGAGTTCGGAAGTCGCGCCAGCACCTGCAGCGGACCGGTGAAATCGAGCTGCGTCAGATTCGGGAAGATGAGGAATCCTGTCTTGAAGGATGTCATGCATGGTCTCCACTGGTCTTGAAGCGGGAACGATTTCGGTGACCAACGCACGCACCGGCTGCTCGCGCATGCCGGGCTCGCCACCGACAGTGATGAAGGTGTCGGTACGCCCGAGTCGCCGATTGGTGATCTCCGCGAAGGCCAGATCGGCGACGAGCTGGACACCGGACGACGTTGCAAACGGACCGGCCTGCGGCGCCGCGATCTCGAAGCAATAGGCGGGACGCTGCAGCTCGATGTTGGCTCCGGCGAATATCTGCAGCGGACCGGCAATGTCGAGGAGCTGGCCGTTCGGAAACGCGAGCAGGAGGATTCGGTGCGGAGCCGGCATGGTTCGACCGTAGCAGTCGTCCTCCTTGGCCCGAAGGCCAAACATCAGTCAAATCGGGCCAGAGGCTGCGAGCAGGCGGTCGCGATCGGCTGAACACAGGAGGACGGCAGCCGTGCGCCGCCGGACGTGCACCACCGGCGACGACAGTATGGCTGACGCGGCCCTGGAGCGATTTCCGATTTGATGGAACCGCTCGCGGTTCCATCAAATCGGAAATGCGCGCGCCGGAGTTGGTCATTGCAACAGACCCAAACCGTTCAGCTGTTCCAGCCGACCGGTATGTGCTCTAGCTGAAGATCGACGGGTCGATCAGCGGCTTGCCGCGCGGGCGGGCGGCCTCGGGGCGGGCGCATTTCTGGAACAGGCCGCGGCCGGCCGATCCGCTCATGCGTGCTTCCTCCATCACGAGCTCGCCGCGCGAGAAGGTCATCACCGGGTAGCCGGTGAGCTCGCGTCCTTCGTAGGGTGTGTAGTCGCAATTGTGGTGAAGGATGGAATTGGTGAGCGTCACCTTGCGCGTCGGGTCCCACAGCACGATGTCGGCATCGGCGCCGACCGCGATCGTGCCCTTGCGCGGATGCAGGCCGTAGATCTTGGCGGCGTTGGTCGAGGAGAGCGCCACGAACTGCTGCAGAGTGATGCGGCCCTTGCCGACGCCCTCTGAGAACAACAACGGCAGGCGGGTCTCGACCCCCGGCACGCCATTGGGGATCTTGCGGAAGCTCTGCGCCGCGCCGGGCAGCTTCTTGCCGCGCACGTCGTCGTACTTGAAGGCGGCGTGGTCGGACGACAAGACCTGGAAGGTGCCGGCCGACAGGCCCGTCCAGATGTGCTCCTGGTTGTCGACGCCACGCGGCGGCGGCGAGCACACGCACTTGGCGCCTTCGTCGCCCGGCTTGTCGAAATCCTCCTCGCTCAGAAACAGGTATTGCGGGCAGGTCTCGCCATAGACCTTGAGGCCGCGCGCCTGGGCGCGCTGGATCTCGTGCATGGCCTCCTTGGCCGAGACATGGACCAGCAGCATCGGCACGTCGAGCAGCTCGGCCAACGAGATGGCGCGATGGGTAGCCTCGCGCTCGACGACGAAGGGCCGCGATGTGGCGTGGAACTTGGCCGCCGTCATGCCCTTCCATTCCAGCCGTTCGGTCAGCCAGGCGATGCAGTCGGAATTCTCGGCATGGATCATCAGCATGGCCTGCTCGCGCCGCGCCGCGGCGAGCGCATCGAGCATCTCGCGGTCGCCGAGCTTCAAATCGTCGTAGGTCATGTAGACCTTGAACGAGGTATAGCCGTCGGCCACCAGCGCCGGGAAATCCTGCCCCATGATCTTCTCGCTGGGGTCGGACAGGATGACGTGGAAGGCGTAGTCGATCAGAGACTTGCCGTCGGCGCGCTTGTGATACCGGTTGACCACGTCGCGCAGGGACTGGCCGCGGGCCTGGTAGGCGAAGGGGATGATGGTGGTCGTGCCACCGGCCGCCGCCGCCCGGCTGCCGCTCTCGAAATCGTCGCAGAATTCCGATCCGTCGGCGGTATCCTGGTCGAAATGGACATGAGCGTCGATGCCACCCGGCACGGCGATCAGGCCGCTGGCGTCGATCTCCCGCTTGCCCTTGTCGAGACGCTCGCCCAGGGCCACCACCCGGCCGGCGACGATGCCGATATCGCCCTTCACGACGTCCGACGCTGTCGCGATGGTGCCGTTGCGGATCACCAGATCATACTCGGCCATGTGCTTCCCTCCCTGCTGACGCACTACGGCTCGGCTGCAAGTCCCGTGCCGCACACTTGCCTAGACCCGGGACGCGAGCGGGTCCACACTCCCGGCAACCAAGGCAGCTGGGAATAAGGGGGCCGTGATGAAGCGCTGGATTGGACTGGTTGCATTTCTTGCTGCAGGCGCTTTGGTCGCGCTGGCCCAGGCGCAAACCGCCATCAAGCCGGCCGTTGTGTTCAGCACCGGTGGCAAGTTCGACAAGTCCTTCAACGAAGGCGTGAGCATGGGGGCCGAGCGCTTCAAGAAGGAGTCGGGCATCGCGGTCGCCGAGTTCGAGCCGACCAACGAGACACAGTTCGAGCAGGCGCAGCGCCGCTTCGCCCAGCGCGGCCAGGATCCCATCGTCGTCGTGAGCTTCTCCCAGGCCGTCGCGCTGGAGAAGGTCGGCAAGGAGTTCCCCAATCTCCGCTTCACCATCATCGACAGCGTCGTGAACCTGCCCAACGTGCAATCGATCGTGTTCAAGGAGCAGGAAGGCTCGTTCCTGGTCGGCATGCTGGCGGCGATGGCGTCCAAGACCGGCAAGGTCGGCTTCGTCGGCGGCATGGACATCCCGCTGATCCGCCGCTTCCAGTGCGGCTACGAGCAGGGCATCAAGCACGCCAATCCCAAGGTCGAGCTGATCGCCAACATGACCGGCACGACGCCGGCCGCGTGGAACGATCCAGGCCGCGGCGCCGAGCTCGCCAAGGGCCAGTTCGACCGCGGCGTCGACGTCGTCTACGCCGCCGCCGGGGCGACCGGCATCGGCGTGCTGCAGGCGGCCAAGGACCGAGGCAAGCTCGGCATCGGTGTCGATTCCAACCAGAATCACCTGCATCCCGGCTCGATCCTGACGTCGATGCTGAAGCGCGTCGACCTCGCCACCTACAACAGCTTCAAGGCGGCGCAGGACGGCACGTGGAAGGCCGGCGTGCAGGTGCTCGGGCTCAAGGAAGGCGGCGTCGACTGGGCGCTCGACAAGGACAACGAGAAGCTGATCACGCCCGAGATGAAGGCCAAGGTCGATGCCGCCAAGGCCGACATCGCGTCCGGCAAGCTCGTGGTCCACGACTACATGAGCAACAACGCCTGCAAGTGATGCGGGTCGTTCGTTCATCTTCCTCCCCAGCGTCTTCGCTGGGGAGGTGCCCGGTCTTACCGGGCGGAGGGGTCATGAGCACAAGAGATAGCGGTGCCATGGCTCATGACCCCTCCGTCGCCGTAGGACGGCGACACCTCCCCAGCGAAGCTGGGGAGGATTCATGAGGCGCTGGATTGGATCGCTCGCCGTCCTGGTTGCGGTAGCAGCGCTTGCCTCCGGTGCGGCGGCGCAGAACGCCGTCAAGCCGGCGGTCATCTACAGCACCGGCGGCAAGTTCGACAAATCCTTCAACGAAGGCGTAAGCATGGGCGCCGAGCGGTTCGCAAAGGAGGCGAAGGCGAGCGTCGCCGAGTTCGAGCCCAGCAACGAGACCCAGTTCGAGCAGGCGCAGCGGCGTTTTGCCCAGCGCGGACTTGATCCCATCGTCGCCGTCGGCTTCGCACAGGCTGTGCCGCTGCAGAAGGTCGCCCGGGAATTCCCTCAGACCCGGTTCACGATCATCGACAGCGTCGTCGAGCTGCCCAACGTGCAGTCCGTCGTTTTCAGGGAGCACGAAGGCTCGTTCCTGGTCGGCGTGCTGGCGGCGATGGCATCGAAAAGCGGCAAGATCGGTGTCGTCGGCGGCATGGACATACCCCTGGTCCGCAAGTTCGTGTGCGGCTTCGAGCAGGGCGTGAAGCACGTGAATCCCAATGCCGAGCTGATCGTCAACATGACCGGCACGACGCCCGCTGCCTGGAACGATCCCGGCCGCGCCGCCGAGCTTGCCAAGGGCCAGTTCGACCGCGGCGTCGACGTGGTCTATGCGGCGGCCGGCACGAGCGGCCTGGGTGCGCTGCAGGCCGCCAAGGATCGCGGCAAGCTCGGGATCGGCGTCGATTCCAACCAGAATCACCTGCATCCCGGCACCATGCTGACCTCGATGCTGAAGCGCGTCGATCTCGCCGCCTACAACAGCTTCAAGGCGGCGCGGGACGGCAGCTGGAAGGGCGGCGTGCAGGTGCTGGGGCTCGAGGAAGGCGGCGTCGACTGGGCGCTCGACAAGGACAACGCGGCGCTGATCACGCCGGAGATGAAGGCCAAGGCCGATGCCGCCAAGGCCGACATCATCTCGGGAAAGATCGTGGTCCACGACTACATGAGCAACAATTCTTGCAAGTGATGCGGGCCAAAAAGGTGCAGACACCTGTCTTATTCGGGCTCCTCTCCCCCGCTAGGGGGAGAGGTTGGGTGAGGGGGCTTCGAAGGCTGCATCATCACGTGCATCCCCCTCACCTAGCCTCTCCCCCTAGCGGGGGAGAGGAACATGAGTTGGGGGAGGCCTGATGCCCACCCCCGCGATCGAGCTCGAGGGCATCCGGAAATCGTTCGGCAACGTCCATGCCGTGCGCGACGTGTCGCTGCGCATCGAGAAGGGGGCGGTCACCGGCATCGTGGGCGAGAACGGGGCCGGCAAGTCGACCCTGATGAGCATTCTCTACGGCCTTTATCGCGCGGATGCCGGCCAGATCCGCATCGATGGCGACCCCGTGCGCATGGACAGCCCGCACGACGCGATCGCCCGCGGCGTCGGCATGGTCCATCAGCACTTCATGCTGGTCGACACGTTCACGGTGCTGGAGAACCTGGTGCTGGGCGCCGAGGGTGGCGCCTTGCTGGCCGGCGGGCTGGCGGCGGCCCGCGCCGAGCTGGCGCGGCTCGCGCGCGAGTACGGTCTTTCCGTCAATCCCGACGCCCGGGTCGCCGATCTCTCGGTCGGCGAGCAGCAGCGGGTCGAGATCCTGAAGGTCCTCTATCGCGGCGCGCGCATCCTGATCCTCGACGAGCCCAGCGCCGTGCTGACGCCGCAGGAGACCGACCAGCTGTTCCGCATCCTCGGCACCCTGAAGGAGCGCGGGGTCACGATCGTGCTGATCACGCACAAGCTGCGCGAGATCATGGCGGTGACCGACCATGTCTACGTCATGCGCCAGGGCCGGATCGTCGCCGACCGGCCGACCGGCGAGACCAGCCCGGAGGAGCTGGCCGAGCTGATGGTCGGCCGCAAGGTGCGGCTGCAGCTCGACAAGGACGCGCCACGGACTGGCGAGATCCTGCTGCGCGCCGAGCATCTCACCCTGGTCGACCGGCGCGGCGTGCGATTGCTCGACGATGTCGGGCTCGAGCTCAGGGCGGGCGAGATCGTCGGCATCGCCGGCGTCTCGGGCAACGGCCAGACCGAGCTGCTGCAAGTGCTGTCGGGCATCCGCGCGCCGACCGGCGGCACGCTCACCGTGTGCGGCCGCGTGATCGACGCCGGCCATCCCTGTGATCCGGCCGAGATGCGCGGCCTCGGCCTGGCGCACGTCCCGGAGGACCGCCTGCGCCAGGGCATGGTGGCAGCGTTCCAGGCGTCGGAAACGGCGATTCTGGGCTACCAGGAGGAACCGCCGTTCTGCCGCAACTACCTGCTCGACGGGCCGGCCGTAGGGGCGCATTGCGCCCAGCTGATGGAGCGCTTCGACGTACGGCCGCGCGCGCCGGCGCTGCGCTCGTCGAGCTTCTCGGGCGGCAACCAGCAGAAGCTGGTGCTGGCGCGGGAGATGGCGCGCGAGCCCAAGGTGCTGCTGGTCGGCCAGCCGACGCGCGGCGTCGATATCGGCGCCATCGAGTTCATCCATCGCGAGCTGGTGAAGAGCCGCGACAAGGGTTGCGCCGTTCTGGTGGTTTCGGTCGAGCTCGACGAGATCCTGTCGCTCGCCGACCGCATCGTGGTGATGTTCGCTGGCAGGATCGTGGGCGAGGTGCCGGCTGGGAAGGCCGACGAGCGCACGCTCGGGCTGATGATGGCGGGAGCGGCGGGATGAGAGGGCCGCTCCGGCCCCTGCCCGCCTGGGCCGAGATCGCGGTGCTGCCGCTGCTCAACATCGCGCTCGCCTTCGTCACGGTGGGCATCATCGTGCGCATCATCGGCGTCGACCCGTTGCATGCATTGAATCTGCTGGTAGCGGGCGCCATCGGCTCGTCCGAATCGATCGGCTACACGCTCTATTACACGACCAATTTCATTTTCACCGGGCTCGCCGTCGCCGTCGCCTTCCATGGCGGGCTGTTCAACATCGGCGGCGAGGGCCAGGCCTATATCGGCGGGCTGGGCTGCGGCCTCGTCATCCTGGCGCTCGATCGCTTCCTGCCGGCGTGGTTGATGATCCCGCTCGCGATCATCGCGGCCGCCCTGTTCGGCGCGGCATGGGCGGCGGTGCCGGCCTGGCTGCAGGCGTGGCGCGGCAGCCACATCGTCATCACCACCATCATGTTCAACTTCCTGGCCTCGGCGCTGATGGTCTACCTGATGGTGAACGTGCTGATCGCGCCGGGCTCGATGACGCCGCAGAGCCGCACCTTCACCGCCTCGGGCAAGCTGCCCAACATGCACGACGTGCTGGCCGGGCTCGGCATCCAGGTGGTGCCGTCGGCGCTCAACCTGTCGATCGTGCTGGCGGTGCTGTGCTGCATCGGCGTGTGGGTCTTCCTGTGGCACACGCCGTGGGGCTATGCGCTGCGGACCATGGGACACAATCCCGAGGCGGCGATCTATGCCGGCACCAACCTCAGGAGCATGACCATGCTCGCCATGTGCCTGTCGGGCGGCTTGGCGGGCTTTGTCGGCGTCAACGAGCTGATGGGCGTGCACCAGCGCATCGTGCTCGACTTTCCCGCGGGCTACGGCTTTGCCGGCATCGCCGTCGCCTTGATGGGGCGCAGCCATCCGCTCGGCATTGTCCTGGCGGCGTTGCTGTTCGGTGCCCTTCAGCAGGGCGGCGCCGAGCTCGCCTTCGAGATCCCGACCATCAACCGCGAGATGGTGGTGGTGATCCAGGGCCTGATCATCCTGTTCTCCGGTGCCCTGGTGAACCTGCCGAGGCCGTGGCTGCAGTGGGTGTTGGCGCTCGCGCCTTCGCTAGGGCGGCGAGGGCGAGGGTCATGACAAGTCTATCGTTCCTCCCTCGTAATCGGGGAAGGTGGCCCGAAGGGCCGGAGGGGGAAAGCCTCAGTCGAGCGGCCTCAATCCCGACGTCGGAATCAGAAGCATCTCGGCTGAGGCTTTTCCCCTCCGCCCCGTATGACGGGGCACCTCCCCCGATCACGGGGGAGGAAAATTGATCTCATGGACGACACCCTCTCCTTCGTCCTGCTCACCCTCGCCGCCACCTTGCGCGTGGCGACGCCGCTGGTGCTGTGCGCCATGGGCGGGCTGTTCTCGGAGAAGGGTGGCATCATCGATGTCGGGCTCGAAGGCAAGATGCTGATGGCGGCGTTCTTCGCCGCCGCAACCGCCGCCGTCACCGGGTCGGCCTGGGCCGGCGTGGCGGCAGCGATCATCGCCGCCGAGGTGATGGCGCTGCTGCACGGCGTGGCCTGCATCACCTATCGCGGCAACCAAGTGGTGAGCGGCGTCGCCATCAACATCCTGGCGGCCGGCCTCACCATCGTGCTGGGCAACGCCTGGTTCAGCCGGGGCGGCCAGACGCCGGCCCTGGTCGGCGATCAGCGCCTGATGCCGATCCTGCTGCCGGGCGCCGGCGACAACATCCTGGTCTATGTCGCGCTCGCCGCCGTGCCGCTCACCTGGTGGATCATCGAGCGCACGCGCTTTGGCCTCCGCCTGCGCGCGGTGGGCGAGATGCCGCTGGCCGTCGACACCGCCGGCATCTCGGTGCCCTGGCTGCGCTATCGCGCGGTGCTGTTGTGCGGGCTGTTCGCCGGCCTCGCCGGCGCCTACATCTCGATCGCCCAGAATGCCGGCTTCAGCCGCGACATGACGGCAGGGCAGGGCTTCATCGCGCTGGCTGCCATCATCTTCGGCAAGTGGAAGCCCTTCGCGGCCTTCGGCGCCTGCCTGCTGTTCGGCCTGCTCGACGCCATCGCCATCCGCCTGCAGGGCGTGCGCCTGCCGGGCATCGGCGAGGTTCCGGTGCAATTGTTCCAGGCCTTGCCGTATCTTCTCACCGTGTTCCTGCTGGCCGGCTTCATCGGTCGCGCGGTGGCGCCCAAGGCCGCCGGCATCCCCTACGAAAAGGAGCATTAGTGCGCTGCAGAAAGGAACAATGATGGACGACCTGCTTCATCTCGCCCGACGGATGATGCTGCACGCCCACGCGCCCTATTCGAAATTCCATGTCGGTGCGGCGCTGCGCAGCGCGGACGGCTCGATCCACGGCGGCTGCAACGTCGAGAACGCTGCCTACCCGCAGGGCTGGTGCGCCGAGGCCTCGGCGATCGCGGCGATGGTGGGGGCGGGCCAGAAGCGCATCCTCGAATGCCTGGTGATCGGTCCGGGACCGGAGCTCATCACGCCGTGCGGCGGCTGCCGCCAGAAGCTGCGCGAGTTCGCCTCGGACGATCTGCCGATCCATCTCTGCAGCCCGGACGGGCTGCATCGCACGGTGACCCTGGGTCATCTTCTGCCGATGTCTTTCGGCCCGCACCATGTCGGCGCCCCATGAGCGAGGTGATCGCTCGTCGCGCGCCAGGCTTTCAGCCCAAGGTGGCCGTCATCCTGGGCTCCGGCCTGGGTCGCTTCGCCGACCAGGTGGCCCCCGTGGCGGCGATTCCCTACGGCGACCTGCCGGGCTTTCCGCAGACCACCGTCGGCAGCCACGCCGGCCGCCTGGTGCTGGGCCATGTCGGGCCGACGCCGGTCGCGGTGCTGCAGGGCCGTGCCCACTACTATGAGCGCGGCCGGCCCGACGAGATGAAGGTCGCCATCCACACCCTTGCCGAGATCGGCTGCGAGACGCTGCTGCAGACCAATGCGGCGGGCAGCCTGCGCCTCGAGATGCCGCCGGGCTCGGTGATGGCAATCACCGATCACATCAACTTCACCGGGGTCAATCCGCTGTTCGACGTCGGCCCGGGCGACAGCCGCTTCGTCGACATGGTCGACGCCTACGACCCGGCGCTGCGGCAGGCCCTGCTCGCGGCGGCCGATGCCGCCGGGGTCGTGTGCCATCAGGGCGTCTATATCTGGTTCAGTGGCCCGAGCTTCGAGACCCCGGCCGAGATCCGCGCCGCCCGGGTGCTGGGCGCCGACGCGGTCGGCATGTCGACGGCGCCCGAGACCATCCTGGCCCGCCATGTCGGCATGAAGGTGGCGGCGCTGTCGCTGATGACCAACTACGCCGCCGGGCTGGTGCCCGGCGCGCTGGGCCACGACCACACCGTCGCCGTCGCCAGCGCGTCGGCGGGTGAGGTGCAGCGCTTGTTGTGGGCGTTCCTGGAGGCTTATCGATGAAGCAAGTGCTGCCGTGCCTGTCGCTTGCGGCGATGCTCATGCTTCCCGGGCAGGGGGCATGGTCTGCCCTCGATCCTGAGGACCAGAGGCTTATCGACGCGGCGAGCTGCGAGGAGATTCAGCGCGAATACCGCAACTACTCCGCCGCCGAGCGCCAGGTCGAGGCCGAGATCCGGAAGGCCAACGCCGGAACGGCGGCCGCCAACATCGCAGGCCTCGCAGCTTTTGCCGCGCTGGGTTTCGGTTTCGTCACCTGGGAGGACAACTCGGACGCCGAGGAAACGCTCGCCGAGCTGCGGGAGATCCGCATCGCCATCGGCGAGAGCGCGAAGAAGAAAGGCTGCCGCCTCTAGGCCATGCTGCCGCAAGAGATCATCCGCAGGAAGCGTGACGGCCTCGAACTGTCGGCCGAGGAGATCGCCTTCGTCGCGCGTGGCATCCATGACGGCGGGTTGAGCGAGGGCCAGGTCGCCGCCTTTGCCATGGCGGTGTTCTTTCGCGGCATGACGACGGCGGAGAGGGCGGCGCTGACCCAGGGGCTCTGCCGCTCGGGCCGGCAGCTCGACTGGACGGATCTCGCCCTGCCGGGGCCGATCGTCGACAAGCATTCGAGCGGTGGCGTCGGCGACAAGGTGAGCCTGATGCTGGCGCCGATCGTTGCCGCCTGCGGCGCCTTCGTGCCGATGATCTCGGGCCGCGGGCTTGGCCATACCGGCGGCACGCTCGACAAGCTGTCGGCGATCTCGGGCTACGACACCCAGCCCGACATCGCCACGTTCCGCCGGGTCGTTCGCGAGGTCGGTTGCGCTGTGATCGGCCAGACCGACGATCTGGCGCCGGCCGACCGGCGCCTCTATGCCATCAGAGATGTCACCGCCAGCGTCGAATCGATCCCCCTGATCGTGAGCTCGATCCTGTCGAAGAAGATCGCCGAGGGGCTCGACGGGCTGGTGATGGACGTGAAGTGCGGATCGGGCGCGTTCTGCGACACCGAGGCGATGGCGCACGATCTCGCTGAAAGCCTGGTCGCGGTGGCCAACCAGGCCGGCCTGCCGACCGTCGCGCTGATCACCGACATGGACCGCGTGCTGGGGCGCAATGTCGGCAACGCCCTCGAGGTCGTCGAGGCGGTCGACTATCTGAAGGGCGAAGGCACGCGCGACCCACGCCTGCACGAGGTGACGATGGCGCTGGCCGGCGAGATGGTAGCCCTGGCCCGCCTGGCGCCCGACGTCGCGGCCGGCCGGGTTCTTGCCGAGGCGGTCCTTGCCGACGGGCGGGCGGCCGAGCGCTTCGGGCGCATGGTGGCGGCGCTTGGCGGGCCGGACGATTTCCTCGAGCACAGTAACCGCTATCTCGGCCACGCCGCGGTGATCCGGCCGTGCAATGCCGAGCAGTCGGGCTACGTTGCGGGCATGAACGCACGCGACATTGGCATCGCCGTGGTGGCGCTGGGCGGCGGCCGCAGCCACGCCGACGATGCGATCGATCCGTCGGTCGGCCTCACCGGCGTCGTCGATGTCGGCGTGCCGGTCCGCGCCGGCAGCCCGCTCTGCATCGTCCATGCCGCGAGCGATGATGCCGCCGATGCAGCGATCGCCATCGTGCGCCGGGCGATCCGCATCGGGCCTGGCGCCGGGCCGGCAAGGCCGGTGGTGATGGAGCGCATCGTCCAATGAGCACGGTCGATCTCGGGGCCTATGATCGCGACGGCTTCCTCGTGCTGGAGGATTTCCTGCCGCCGGCCGACTGCGACGCGCTGCAGGCGCGCGCGGCCGAGCTGGTGGCGGGCTTCGTGCCACCCGCCCGGCGCACGGTGTTCTCGACCGAAGATCAGCGCCACGCCGAGGATCGCTATTTCAGCGAATCGGGTGAAGCCATCGGCTTCTTCTTCGAGGAGGCGGCGACCGACCAGCCGACCGCGCTGGCGCTGAACAAGATCGGCCATGCGTTGCATGACCTCGACCCGTTGTTCGACCGCGTCTCGCGGCGGCCCGAGCTTGCCGCTCTGGCGCGTGCCCTGGGCCTGGTGCAGCCACTGCTGCTGCAATCGATGTACCTCTTCAAGCAGCCGCACATCGGCGCCGAGGTCGGCTGGCACCAGGACGCGACCTGGCTCTTCACGGAGCCCTCGACGGTGACCGGCTTCTGGATCGCGCTCGATGACGCCGATCGCGACAATGGTTGCCTGATGGCGTTGCCCGGCGACCATCGCGGGCCGCTGCGCCAGCGCTTCCGGCGCCGCGGTGAGCGGCTGGCCGGCGAGACGCTCGACGAGACGCCGTGGCCGGCGACGCAGGCGGTGGCCATCGAAGCGCGGCGCGGCACGCTGGTCGTCCTGCACGGGCTGTTGCCGCACGCCAGCGCCCCCAACCGCTCGGCGCGACCGCGCCATGCCTATTCCTTGCACGTGATCGACGGCCGGGCCGATTATCCGGCAGACAACTGGTTGCAAAGGCCAACCCTGCCCCTACGAGGTTTTGTGTGATCACCAAGGCCGAACTGCACTGTCATCTCGAAGGCTCGATCCCGCCGGCACTGGCGCGCGAGCTGGCGCTGCGCAACGATCTCGACCTGCCGGCCGGGTTGATGGGCCAGGACGGTTTCTACGTCTGGAAGGATTTCCTCAGTTTCCTCGCGGCGTACGACCGGGTCTGTCAGACCCTGCGCACGGCGCGCGATTTCGGCGATGTGCTGTACAGCTACCTGGCCGGCGCGGCGCGCGAGGGCGCGGTCTATGTCGAGATGTTCTGCTCGCCCGAGCGGCCGGCGGCGCTCGGCGTTTCCTACGGCGCCTGGCTCGAGGCGCTCGCCGAGGCGATCGACCGGGCGCGCCGGGATTTCGGCATCGAGGGCCGCATCATCGTCATCTGCATCCGCCATCTCGGGCCGGAGCGGGCGCTCGCCATGGCCCAGGCCATGGTGGCCGAGCCGCATCGCTATGTCGTGGGCTTCGGCATGGGCGGCGATGAAGCGCAGTTCGCGCCGATCGACTTCGCGCCGGCCTATCGGCTGGCCCACGAGCATGGCTTCGGTTGCACCGTCCATGCCGGCGAGGTGAGGGGGCCGGAAAGCGTATGGGCGGCGATCCGCGATCTGCCGGTGACCCGCATCGGTCACGGCGTGCGTTCGGCCGAGGATCCCAAGCTGCTGGACGAGCTCGCCCGTCGCGGCATCGTCCTCGAGGTCTGCCCGGGCAGCAACGTCGCGCTCGGCCTCTATCCCGACCGCGCGGCCCATCCGTTGCACCGATTGATCGAGGCGGGCGTTCGCGTCACCCTCAATTCCGACGATCCGCCTTTCTTCCACACCACGCTGGGCACCGAGTACGACCTGGCGGGACTGGACGAGGCAGCGTTGAGGCGCATCGCGCGGACGGCGCTCGAGGCATCGTTTGCCGACGAGACGACAAGGCAGAGGCTGTTGAGGGAGATCGAGCCATGATCGTGCGCAAGTTCCTGGTGCTGGGCGGCGTGCTCGCCGCTCTGTCGACCGGCATGGCGGCCGGAAGTGCGGTCCAGGCGCAGGAGGTGGCGCCCAACGACCTGCTGCTCGCCACGCTGTGGACGCAGCGTTCGGTCGAATACCGGGCCAACACCATCACCGTGTTCGCGCTGGCGAAGATCCGGCTCGATGAGGCGCTGGCCAACAAGAGCTGGACGGCGGCGCCGGGCGAGCAGAAGGGCGACTTCCAGAACCTTCCGCCTTCCGTCGTGCTCGACGTCGACGAGACCCTGCTCGACAACTCGCTCTACCAAGCCTGGATGATGCGGGCCAACCAGACCTTCAGCGTCAAGACCTGGAACGAGTTCTGCGCCGCCCAGGTGTCGCGCGCCATCCCCGGTGCCGTCGAGTTCACCAAGTACGCCGATTCGAAGGGCGTCAAGGTGTTCTATGTCACCAACCGCGGCGTCGAGACCGAGAAGGACACGCGGGCCAACATGGAGAAGCTCGGCTTCCCGATGGGCGGCAATGTCGACACTTTCCTGATGCAGAACGAGAAGCCGGAGTGGGGCAGCGCCAAGAGCACGCGCCGTGCCGCCATCGCCAAGGACTACCGCATCCTCTTGAACATCGGCGACAATTTCGGGGACTTCGACGACCGCTACCGCACCAGCGAGGCCGATCGCGTCAAGGCCTTCGATTCGGACATGGCCTACTGGGGCAAGCAGTGGCTGATGATTCCGAACCCCACCTACGGCTCGTTCGACAGTGCCACCTACGGCCACGACTTCAAGAAGCCGGTGGCCGAGCAGCGCAAGGCCAAGTGGGACGTGATCGAGGCCTGGGTGGGGCCGAAGTAGGCGGCCGGCCGTCTAGCCAGAATCGCTGCTGCCTTCATTCTCCTCCCCAAGGCAAGCGTTGGGGAGGACAATCGAGTGCGCTTCATGTGCCGATGCCGCAGGTCATGGCGGCCGGATCATTGCTCCACGGTGAAGACGAGCTTCTGGATCCGGGGCTGCGCTTCAGGGGAAAGGGTCAGCGCGACCTTCAGGCGGCCGCGCTCGCAGGCCAGCACGAAGCGACCGGCCAGAGCGTGCACCGGCTCGATCCCCTCGGCCATGCCCCCGCCCAGCCTCCGCTTCAGGTCAGCGAGCTCGGCATTGCGCAGACGGGGCGGCGTATCGAGCAGGAGGTTGACGGCGCACGAGTCGGCGATCGATTCGATGCGGCCCGAGGCGTAAGCTGCGACGACGGCGTCGATCGCCCGGCCGAGCGCCGGCGACGGTGCGGCTGACGAAGGTTGCGGCGGCGCGAGGCGGAGCTCCGCCAGCCGCGGCGTCAGCTTCGACAGCGGGGCATACGTGCGGTTGGCGAAGGCGAACACGCCAAAGCGCCGGTCGGGCAGCATCAGGACATGCGATCCGTAGCCCGGCAGGCCGCCGGGATGATGCAGGCGGCGGCCGAGGCGCGCGTCGGATGCATTCACCAGCCCGTAGCCGTAAGCGCTGGGCAGGGGGTCGCCCGCGTCGGGTTGGAAGGGGGGTGCGTGATAAAGCGCCATCTCGCGCACGCTGGCGCGCCGCACCGGCCCGCTCTCCGGATCGTCGCGCGCCGGCCAGGCCGAAAGCAGAAAGGCGACCCAGCGCGCATAGTCCGGCACGGTGGTGGCGAGGCCGCCCATCGCGCCGACCTCGCCATCCGGCTCGATGCGTTCGCGCGACCACACCGCGCCGTCGAGGCGGTAGCCGAAGGCATAGTCGCCGCGCGCCGCGGCGAGCGCGTCAAAGGTCGTGTGCGCCATGCCGAGCGGGGCGAGGAGGGTGCGCCGCACGTACGCCTGGTAGGGCTCGCCGCTGACGTTGGTCAGAACCCGGCCGAGCAGCGCATAGCCCAGGTTGGAATATTCGAACGCGATCCCCGGTGCGCGGGCAAACAGCCGGCCCGTGGCGATCAGCGTGTCGAGCTCGGCCGGCGTCATTCCGAGCACGCGATCGCCCCACGGATCGTCTGTGACGAAGCCTGCGACGTGGCACATCAGGTCGCGCACCGTGACCGGCTTGCTGTCGGCGGTGGCGGGCGTGACCGTCGCAAACTGCGGCACGTACTCGGAAAGCGGAGCATCGAGCACCACCTTACCGGCGTCGCGCAGCGAGAGGATCGCGAGCGACGTCATGTGCTTGGTCATCGAGGCGATGCGGAAGGTCGTGTCCCGTCCGACCGGGCGCCCGGCCTCGCGGTCGGCCAACCCCAGCGCGGTCACATGGACGAGCCGACTGTCCTCGACGATGCCCGCGACGAGGCCTGGGAGCTTGTGCTCCTCGACGAAAGCCGCGCAGGCGGCATCTATATCGGTGCTGATCAGATCGCCGCTTCGGTCTGGGCGTCGAACAGGTGAAGGCGGTTGGGGTTGAGCGCGAGCTTCAGGCGGTCGTGCACGCGCATGCGCAGGGTCGGGTCGACCGAGGCGACGAAGGTCGCATCGCCGACCCGCGTGTCCAGCAGGATCTCCGAGCCGAGCTGCTCGACGACCTCCACTTCGGCCTCGAAGCACAGCTCGGCGGGGTCGGCGGGGCCGGCGACGTGAATGTCCTCGGGGCGGACGCCGACCGTGGCCTTGGCACCGTTGTGGCCGTTGGCGCGCCTGGCCAGCGCCTCGGGCAGGCCGATCTGCAAGCCCCGCGCGTTGGCCCACAATTTCCCGTTGGCGCTGGCCAGGGTCACGTCGGCGAAGTTCATGGCCGGCGAGCCGATGAAGCCCGCGACGAAGCGGTTGGCCGGAGTGTTGTAGAGCTCGAGCGGCTCGCCGACCTGCTGCACCACGCCGTCCTTCATGACGACGACCCGATCGCCCAGGGTCATCGCCTCGACCTGGTCGTGGGTCACGTAGACCGCCGTCGTGCCCAGCCGCTCGTGCAGCTTCTTGAGCTCGACCCGCATCTGCACCCGAAGCTTGGCATCGAGGTTGCTGAGCGGCTCGTCGAACAAGAACACCTTGGGATCACGCACGATGGCGCGGCCCAGCGCCACGCGCTGACGCTGACCGCCGGAGAGCTGGCGCGGCTTGCGATGGAGCAGGTCGCCGATGCCGAGGATGTCGGCGGCGCGCTTGATGCGCGTCTCGATCTCGCTCTTCTGGAATTTCCGCATCTTCAGGCCGAACGCCATGTTGCCGGCGACGCTCATGTGCGGATAGAGCGCGTAGTTCTGGAACACCATGGCGATGTCGCGATCCATCGGCGGCACTTCGTTGACCACCGTGTTGTCGATCAGGATCTCGCCCGACGTCACCGCCTCGAGGCCGGCGATCATGCGCAAGGTGGTGGTCTTGCCGCAGCCCGAAGGCCCGACGAAGACCACGAACTCCTTGTCGTGGATCTCGAGATCGACGTCCTTCACCACGTGGGTGACGTCGAACTTCTTGTTCAGCTTGCGGACGACGACCTCAGCCATGACGCTATCCCTTGACCGAGCCGGTGAGGCCCGAAACGTAGTGTTCGACGAAGAACGAATAGACGATCGCGACCGGGATCGAGCCCAGCAGGGCGCCGGCCATCAGCGGCCCCCAGAAGAACACGTCGCCGCGGATCAGCTCCGACGTGACGCCGACCGGCACGGTCTTCTGGTCGGGCGAGGACAGGAACACCAGGGCGTAGATGAATTCGTTCCACGACAGGGTGAAGGCGATGATGCCCGACGACAGGATGCCGGGCACCGCGACCGGGATGATGATGTAGACCATCGCCTTCCAGCGCGAGGCGCCGTCGATGCGGGCGCACTCCTCGAGCTCCTTGGGGATGGCCTTGAAATAGCCCATCATCAGCCAGGTACAGAACGGTATCAGGAACGTCGGATAGGTGAGGATCAGCGACCACGGCGTGTCGCCGAGCTCGAAGTTGCGGATGATCTGGGCGAGCGGGATGAACAATAGCGTCTGCGGCACCAGGTAGGTGATGAAGATCATGGTGCCGAGGCTGCCGGCGTAGGGGAAATTGAGGCGGGCCAGCGCATAGCCCGCGAGCACGCCGCAGAACAGCGAGATGATCGTCGACACGACGGCGATGAACATCGTGTTCAGCATCCAGCGGCCGAAGCTCGTCTCCTCGAACAGGTACTGGATGTGCTCGATCGTCGGATTGTTGGTCCAGAACGGCATGTAGTTGGCGGCGTTCCACGGCCGGTACAGCTCGCCGTCGGGCCGGAACGTCGTGATGATCATCCAGTAGAACGGGAACAGCAGGACGAAGACGAACAGGATCAGCGGGATGTTGTAGAACACCCACTTCCGCCAAAGCGCACCCTCGATCATGTCAGCGCGACTCCCAGCTCATCGGGTTTCGACTCGGCGGATGTAGAGGAGCTGCGCCACCACGATGATGAACAGGAAGGGGAACATGGCGAGCGAGATCGCGGCTCCTTCCGATAGCAACCCGGTGCCGATGCCGAGCTGGTAGGCGTAGGTCGCGAAGACGTGGGTGGCGTTGGCCGGCCCGCCATTGGTCATCACGTAGATGAGCTGGAAATCGGCGAAGGTCTGGATCACCGAGAACAGCATCACCACCATGGTGACCGGCAGCAGGAGCGGCCAGGTGACGTACCAGAAGCGGTTCCACGGCCGCGCGCCGTCGATCGCCGCGGCCTCGTTCAGCTCGGGGCTGATGGTCTGCAGGCCGGCCAGCAGGCTGATGGCGAAGAACGGCACCCCGCGCCAGATGTTGACCACGATGATCGAGGTCATGGCGAGGTCGGGATCGCCCAGCCAGTTGATGCGCTGGGTGATGATGCCCATGTGGAACAGCGCCCAGTTGATGACGCTGAACGTGGGGTCGAACATCCACTTCCAGGCGAAGGTCGACAGCACCGTGGGGATGATGAACGGCAGCAGGATGAAGGCGCGGATGATCGCCTTGCCCTTGAAGTGCCGGTTGAGCAGCATCGCCAGCCAGAGCCCCAGGGCCAGCTTGAAGACCGTCGTGACCCCCGTGTACCAGAAGGTGTTCCACACGGTGGTCCGGAAGATGCTGTCGTTCCAGACCTTGACGAAGTTCTTCAGCCCGATGAACTCGCCGGGAACGCCGACCCGCTGATTGGTCAGCGACAGCAGCACGCCCTCGAAGAAGGGGTAGGCGATGAACAGGCCGAGCAGGATCGCCGTCGGCATGAGCAGGGTGAGGGCGAGCCAGCGCTCGTCCTCCAGCTTCCGCAGTCGCGGGACGGGGCGACGGGCCTCGAGGCCCGAGACTGCGGTGACTGCCATGCGCTACCTGCCGATCCTGTTACGCCGCAACCGGGACGCCTTAGGCTGAATAGATCTTCTTCAGCTCGCCCTCGGCCCACTTCACCGACTCCTCGGCGGGCATGCCCTGCACCGCCTTGGCGTACATGTCGGTGATGATGTACTTGCTGAGGCCTTCCTGGGCCTTGGCGTCCGGCGGACCGGCGAAGCCCGGCGCCTGGCCGAGCTTGGCCGCGACCTTGAAGGGCGCCATGACGGGATCGACGTTCCACAGCTTGTCGGATTCCCACTTCTCCGTGCAGGGGGTCGCGAAGCCTTTCTGCGATTCGAAGAACTTCCGGTAGTTCGCCTCGGTGTGGAGGTATTTCAGGAATTCCTTCGCCGCGTCCTGGTTCTTCGAATACTTCATCAGCATGTTCGACTGCAGCAGATGGAAGCCGAACTGGCCGGCCGGCCCCTTGGGCAGCGGCGCATGCTGGATGTCGGTGTTCATCGGCTTGCCGGCGGCCGTCTGGTATTGGTCCGGCTTGCGCAGCGTCTCGATGTAGATCGAGGCACCGTTCAGGGTGGCCGAGATGGTCTGCGAGAGGAACGCGCGGTTGTTGTTGGTGTCGTCCCAGGCGAGACCGCCTTCGTCCATGCCTTCCTTCCACAGGGCCTGCATGAACTTGACCGATTCGATCGTCTCCTTGGTGTTGATCACCACGGTCTTGGCGTCGGCCTCGACCTCCTTGCCGCCCCACGACCAGAGGTAGGGATAGGTGAATCCCGGCGCGTCGCCGAAGGTGTGGCCGAGCGTCTGGCCCATCGGATGACCCTTGGCCTTCAGCTTCTTGGCCGCATCGCGATAGGTTTCCCAGGTGTCCGGGAACTGGGAGACGCCGACCTCGTCGAACCAGGATTTGCGGTAGGCGATCATGCCGCCGATCACGGCCCATGGCATGCCCATGAACATCTTGCCGTTGGAGCAGATGGCACGGGCGTACTTGTAGATTCCGCCCTCGCGCTTGCCGACCTCTTCGGCGATGTCGCTGAGATCGACGACGCTGTTGGAGTAGAGATGGGTGTAACTGTTGAACGACATGATGATGTCGGGACCGGCGCCCGACTGGATGCCCGACGTGATACGGGGCTGCAGGTCGTTGCCGTTCACCGTCTCGAGCTTGATCTTGATGCCCAGCGCCTTCTCGGCGGCCGGCATCATCTCCTTGTTGAACATCTGGTCGGTGGCGGGAACGAAATCGACCCACTTGAGCCAGTGCACGGTCTTCTGCTGGGCATAGGCCGGGGTCCGACCGGTGGCGAGGATACCCGCCATGCCACCCATCGAGGCAGCGGCAGTCCCGCCGGCAAGCTTAAGCACGCTACGACGCTTCGTTTTCGACATCTGAATTTTCCTCCCAAGACTGCCGCCTCATTGGACGACTTGCTTATCCGTCTATCGTAGGCGTCACGATGCGCACGGCGCAAGCGATTCAGCGGGGTTTTTGCGGCTGCGCGCGTGAGCCGCGCCGGTCCATCGCTGGCCGTCGTCGCTCGATGCCGTCGATCAGGCAGGCGAGGCCGTAGTCGAAGGCGCCGTCGAGCGCCGGTGCGCCGAGCGCCGCTACGGTCTCGTCCCAAAGCCGGGTTTCGAGCGGCTCGCCCGACGCGGGTCTGCCGGCCGACGAATCGATCGGGGGCGTCGGCGCGACCTCGGCAAGCACCATGCCGTTCACGTAGGCGCCGAGGCTGCGCGTCACCCGCAGCGCTTCACGCGCGCTGAAGCCCGCCGCGAGATGGGCCGCGATGTTGGCGCGCAGGAAGGCGACGGCGCCGTGCGACAGCAGGCGCCGTGCGGCCAGCAGGGGAATGGCGCGCGGATGGGCGAGCCCGACGCGTCGATAGGACTGGGCGACGGCAGTCAGCCAGTCGCGCCAGGTCGCGGCGGAGGGCGTGGGCGGCACCATCACCTCCGCCAGCAGGCGGTCGGCGACGGCGTCGAGCAGGCGTTCCTTGGCCGGAAACCAATGGTAGAGCGACATCGCCTCGACACCGAGCGCGCGGCCGAGCCGCCGCATGCTGAGGCCTTCGAGTCCCTCGGCGGCGATCAGCGCGAGGCTCGCGTCGATCACCGTCTCGCGGTCGAGACGGCCGGCGCCGGTCTGCGGCTCGCGCGAACGTGATCGTCGGGTCATGCGTCATTGTTGCCGAGCTTACATTGTAAGGCTATGAATTTCACTAGACTTACGTTGTAAGGACGATGGGCATGACGGCGACCGACGCGCTCGAGCAGATCGAGATCGACGCCTGGCGAGACTACTGTGCGGCGGCTCCGTTGGGCTTCGCCCAGGCGGTCGGGTTGGAGACGGCCGAGCTCGACGGGCCATTGCTGGCGATGTGCAAGCGTATCGATCATTACCAGTTCAACCGGCTGATCGGCGGCGGCCTTGGCGGCGATAGGGGCCAGTCGCTGGAGATTGCTGCCGGCCGCTTTCGCGGCGCCGGCTTGGCGAGCGCCTATCTGCAGATCGCTCCGGGCGCTCGCGCGGCCGAGCTGGAGCGGCAGGCGGGAGCACTCGGTCTCAGGCAAGTCGAGCGCGTCTGGGTCAAGTTCGCCCGCGGACCTGATCGCATGCCGTCTCCGGACACCGACCTTGTCATCGCGCCGGCGACACCTTCGGAGGCGTTGGCATTCGCATCTGCCGTGGTTGCCGGCTTCGGCATGCCGCCCAGCCTCGCGCCATGGCTCGCCGCCATCGTCGGCCGCCCGAACTGGCATGCCTACGTGGCGCGCGACGGCGAGCGGATCGTGGGCGGTGCCGCGATGTACATCGCCGGCGAGCGTGCCTGGCTGGGCATCGGCGCGGTGCAGGCCGATGCCCGACAGCGTGGCGGCCAGAGCGCCCTGCTGGCACGCCGCGTGGCCGACGGCCTTGACCGCGGCGTCCGCCTGTTCGCCACCGAGACCGGCAAGCCGCTCGCCGGCGAGCCACACCCCAGCTTTTCCAACATCCAGCGCGCCGGGTTCGCGATCGCCTACGAGCGCCCGAACTGGACGGTGTGATGTCATTCTCCTCCCCAGCGAAGCTGGCGAGGATCATGAGAGCAGCTCGGGATCGAGCGTGAACAGCTCCTTCGCGCGGCCGACGCCGCGCAAGGCGAAGCGGCCCACCGAGACCAGGCGCTGGCGGTCCTCGCTCGGCAACGCATCGGCGAAATCGGCCGAGACCAGCACCGGCCGGTCGACCGAGCGGCACATCGAGGCGATGCGGCTGGTCTCGTTGACCGCCGGTCCGACGACGGTGAAGTCGAGTCGGTCGACGCTGCCGATATTGCCGTAGAACACCTCGCCGACATGCAGGCCGATATAGATCGAGGTCGTCGGCCGTTCCTCGGCGCGGCGGCGCTCGTTCAATTCGTGCAGGCGCGTGCGCAGGATCTCCTCGGCCTGGAGTGCGCGCCGGGCGGCCTCGGCCGGATCGTCGGCGCGGAACAACGCGAGCGTGCCATCGCCGATCAGCTTCAGAACGTCGCCGCCCGCTTCATGGATCGCGGTGATCACCGCTTCAGCATAGTCGTTGAGCAGTGGAATGATCTCGCCCGGCGGCGCGGAGTCGGTGATGGTGGTGTAGCTGCGCAGGTCGGAGAACCACAGCGCCGCATCGATGCGATCGGCGACGCCGCGCTGGATGCGGCCTTCGAGCACGCGCCGGCCGGCATCGCGGCCGAGATAGACTTCGACCAGGGTGTCGGCGATGCGGGCCAGCGCCGCGCTCTTGATGGCGAGGCCGAGCGCCGGCACGAGCCGGCGCAGCGCCATCATGTCGGCATCGCTGAAGCCCGTGGGCGCGCGCGTCGACCAACTCGAGCAGACGCAATCCATCTCGCCGATGGTGGCTTCGCGCGCGAACCGATGGACGAAGACGACGTGATCGGTATGGCCCGCGTCCTTCACTTCCTGAATGTAGGGGAAATCGGCCGGGTCGCCGAAAGCGAGGCGCCGGCGAAGCTCCTCCCCACCGGACTGCAGCAGGTGATAGAATGGGCTGCGCTGCCAGGACTCCGCTGCCGCTCCTTCGGTGGTGCGGCCATACTGCGTGGCCGCCTCTTCCTCGACATCGTCGTTGCGCCAGCGGAAGACCGTGCCTTCGTGCACGGGATGGAGCGTGTCGATGATGAACAGCGCGCGGGAGATCGGCAGGCCCGCTGCATCGCACTGCTCGCAGAATTCGCGCATCAGATCGGTTTCAGCGGTGCCCACCAGCCCATGCCTGACGAGCCAGTCGGCAATGCGGTCGACGTCCTTGGCCTGCATCCCCTTCATATGGGGCGCCATCGCGCCCCCGTCGAGGCCGTGGACCTATCCGACGATCAGCAACAGGCGTCGCAGGATTCGATGACCGCGACTGCACGGCAATTCCTCTGCCGGACGCGGCGTCGGCAAAGGCTTGCCAGCGACGACCAGCTTGCCGAGATGCTGGCGTGTGTTGCGGGACAGAAGCTGCACCGTTTCGTGTTCCGTGCAGGCAGCCGCCGTCACGCCTGGCAGATCAGGCACCCAGCCCACGAATAGTCCATCGTCGGCCCGCTCGATCAACGAATAATAGGATGCATCCAACATATCCATGCCCTCGCCAAGGATATGCTTCGGCAGGGGCAATGGCCCTTCATTGATCTGGATCAAATGCTTCTCACTCCTCCTCCCCAGCGATGACGCCGGGAAGGAGGCATGAAATGCGCTCACCCCACCGCACGGTCATGGAAGTGACATGCGGCGGCATGGCCGGGGGACACGGCTTCGAGCAGCGGCCGCTCGCTCGTGCAGCGGTCGGCCTTCATCGGGCAGCGCGGATTGAACGGACAGCCCGGCGGCGGATTGAGGGCGCTCGGGATCTCGCCGTGCGCCTTCGATCGTGCCGCCATCGCGTCGGCGCGATGGAACGGGTCGGGGATCGCCGCGATCAGGGCTCTGGTGTAGGGATGACGCGGGTTCTCGAAGATCTCCTGCCAGCCGCCCTGCTCGACGATGCGGCCGAGATACATGACGGCGACGCGGTCGCTGACATGCTCGACCACGCCGAGGTCGTGGCTGATCAGGATGTAGGCGAGGCCCATCTCGTCCTTGAGCTCGAGCAGCAGGTTGATGATCTGGGCGCGTATCGAGACGTCGAGCGCCGACACCGGCTCGTCGCAGATCACCAGCTTGGGCTTGAGGATCAGCGCGCGGGCGATGCCGATGCGCTGGCGCTGGCCGCCGGAGAATTCGTGCGGATAGCGGTCGGCGTGGTCGGGCCGCAAGCCGACCTTGGCCATCATGTCCATCACCCGGTCGTCCCGCTCGGCCTTGTCGGTGACGCCGTGCAGGCGCAGCGGATCGGCCAAGGTGCGGCGCACGGTCTGGCGCGGGTTGAGCGAGGCGTAGGGATCCTGGAAGACCATCTGCACGGTGCGCGCCGTCTCCATGCGATCGCGCGCCGCC
>JAXMCP010000017.1:0-214823 GCA_046349295.1 Reyranellaceae bacterium | reverse complement strand
GACATTCCCGGTGCTTCGACCTGAGAAAAGGCCGCTGTGTCATGTCCGCCAACGGCGAGACGCGGAAGGCACGCATAATCGACATGGCCGATCACCGTCGGCCAAATCTAAACTTGCTCGCGGTCGAGCTGCGCCAGGGCGAGTCGGATTGCTTGCGGCACGAGATCGCGCATCCAGGGATGAATTTGCACGACAGAGGTCCGCTGCCCACGATAACGGATTGCCATGTCGATGAAGGCGAGCGGGCGGGCAAGGCGCAGGGCCTCGAGCAATCGCTCCTCCGAGGCGAAACCCGTGAAGCGCGCGACATACGCCAACTCCACGCGTTCGGTCACCGCCGTCGACGCGATGCCTGGCTGGAACATGCCGAGCCCGACGATGAACGGTGCCAGGCTGATGAACGGATGGCCGATCGCGACATCCTCCCAGTCGATGACTGCGCACGCTTCGTCGTCGACAAAGACATTGCTCGGCCACAGGTCGCCGTGCTCGAGCGTCAGGGAAATATCGCAGGCCGCCAAACGCTCGCACCTTCGGCGCAACTCGGGCCCGCAGACGCGCAGGCGGTCTGCCTCGTCAGCGGAAAGGCCGCCGGGTTCGTCGGGCCGTAGCACTGTCGGGGCGGTCAGGAGTGCTTCGATCTCGTCGGCAAGCGTGTCCAGGCCACGGGTTGGACATCCAAGCAGGTGTAAGTCGCTGACCCGTGCCTGACAAGCGACCTGCAGCTCCCCATAGGCGGCCGCAGCCCGCTCCCAAACCGCGGCATCGTCGACTTCCTCGAGCTTGCGTCCGCCGATGCCTCTCATGAGGAACCACCGGCGTTCCGGCTCGACGGCAACAACGGGCGCGGTCGCGCCTGGAAAATGCTGCGCCAGGTACGAGGTGACGCTGCATTCGCGATCTGCGCTCTCGGGCACGGCCTTGAAGTAGTATTCACCCCGCTCGGTGCGCACGAAGAGCACGCAGGACGAGGGCCAGGTGCGCTGCTGGACCACCTCTTGGATCTTGCCCTCACCGGCCTTTGCAAGCGTGTGCGCCATCCAACCACAGGCGGTGTCGAACCAGCCGGGGAGTGTCCAGTCGCGACCATCCGCTGCTGCAGCACGCGGCACCGCGGTGGCCGCCAACCAGGCGGCGATGTCGTCGGCGTCCCCGCCCATCAAAGGCAAGTCTTCCCGGCTGCACCAATGCAGCCCCGGGGGCGGCTGCGAACCCTCGCCGTGAAGCTCGAGCTCGTGGACGCGGACCACCAGGTCGTCGAGTGGCTCGGAATGGCGCAGGCTGCGCAGCACCGTGGTCCGCAGACCGAAGCGTCTCGCGATCTCCCGATTGATATGGTCCACATCGGCGGTATGCCGGTCCTCGGACACGAAGGCGGGGAGTCGCGACCCACCGGCGTCTTTCGTCAACAGGATCGCCGGCCTCGTGGGATGCCGGATGATGAGCTGGTGTCGAATGTGCAGCACGGGACGACCCTACCACAGTGAAACCTATCGCCGGGACCGCGCCACTTCAGCAGCGCTCATCGTCGGCGTGTGCGCCTTGGAGGCAAGGGTTCCCCCTTGGCTGGCCTGAGTCTCTGTCGTCCTGAGCGCAGCGAAGGACCCCATCGTCGCCGGCCAGATCGCGCTTCGAAGCCTCTGGCGATGAGACCCTTCGCTGCGCCCAGGACGACCGGGAGACTCGACCCCTGTTGAAACGATCACGCTCTAATAGGCAATACCCTCGGCGAGAGCCGATGCGAAGACGTGGCCGCGCGGTGGCCCGCTGGCGCGGCCGACAGCAACCAGGGGGACGTCGCGCTGCTCGCCGGGGAGCAGGGCGAAGCCCTCGTCGATCGCGCGATGGTGCGGATCCTCGATCAGGATGCAGGGCGCCAGGCGAGCCGCATGGAGGCGCAGGGCCCAGCCGCTCGCGTCGCCCACGAGCTCGGCCGCCAAGCCCGGCCCGGCAATCGGCTCTTCCCGATCGGACGGAAAGTGCAGCGCTTGGCTCAGGCGGCGGCCGCTGGCGACGTCGTCCAAGGTGACGATGGTGGCGTCGAGCGGCGGTGGACCGAAGCGATAGGCGTAGGTGATGTCGAAGAAGGAGCCGATCAGCTCGGCCGAGCTCAGCGTGTGGCCGCTGTGCGGCGGGAGCTCGACCTCGCGCTGCCGGCGCAGCACGGGGACGGCATGATCGCGCAGGCAGAGCAGCGAGAGCCTGGCTTGGACCGGCGCCACCGTGTCGTTGATCAGATGGATCGCAAGACCGTCCAGCCCTTCGTCGGTGATGGCCACCTGCACCGGCCGGAAGGCGCGTCGCAGCGCGTGCCAGGCGAGCTTCGGGGCACCGGTCGAATCGACCACACCCCAGCCGGCGCCGGCCAGGAAGTCCTTCAGCATCCAGACCAGCGCGCCGCGGCACGACGATGCGGGGCGACGCCATTCGGCGATCGCCTGCTCCATTGCGAGGGCCGCGGCGGCGCGGCCGAGGCGCAGATAGCGCGCGGGATCGTCGCGACGCAGCGCCTTGGGCTCGATGCCGAGCAGCTGCTCGACGTAGTGATCGCGCACGCCCTCGAAATCCCAGTCGGCACCGCGGTCGCGCGGCACGGCGGCCTGCCAGCGCGCCGGGTCGGCCCATGCCGCGCTCGCCGTGGCGGCGATCGGCACGTTGGCGAAGGCCAGGCACTCCGAGGTGAAGCGCACGCCAGCGCGGCGTGCGTCCTCGAGCGGGCGATGATAGGCGCCGACGCCGTAGTAGTGCGAGACGCCGCTGCCGACGGCGAAGGGCAGGTCGCCGCCGCCCGGTGAATGCGGGACATAGACGGCATCGGGGCGAAACCGCGCCACCGCCTCGGGCAGGATGTCGTCGTAGAGAGGGCTGCTCCACGATGCCGGCGGCAGGCCGAGCATACCGGCCTGCTGCGCCACCTCGCTGCCGCCGCACAGCACGGCGAGGCTGGGATGGCCCTGCGTGCGATCGAGGAACTGTGCCGCCTCGGCTTCGATGCCGGTGCGGAAGCTCAGGTCGGCGATCGGGTAATCCATGTTGGCGAACATGAAATCGTGCCACACCAGGATGCCGATTTCGTCGCACAGATCGAAGAATTCGTCGCTCTCGTAGATCATGGTGCCGCCGACACGGACCATGTTCATGTGCGCATCGCGCGCCAGCTCGAGCCAGGGCGCGAGCCTCTGACGATCGCCGGCCAGCGACACGAGATCGGCAGCGCTCCAGCAGGCACCGCGGGCGAACATCTTCTGGCCGTTCACCGCCAGGCCGAAGCCCTGGCCGTCCTCGCCGCGGTCGAGCACCACGTTGCGAAAACCGATGCGGCCGAGATCGATCTCGGCGTCGCCGATATGGATCCGTACGCCATGAAGGGTCGGCGTACCGTGGGTGTGCGGCCACCATTTCTCGACCTGCGGCAGGCGCAGCGTGCCGGACAGGCGGCGCGGCTCAGCCCAGTCCAGGTGGCCGCTGGTGCCGCCGACGGTCAGGGTCGCCGTTGGTCGATCGACCGGCCCGTCGACGTCGAGGTCGACCGCGACCAGCCCGTCGTTGCCGTCGAGGCTCGCCCGCAGGTCCACGTTACGCAGGCGCAGGCCGGGCGCCTGCTCGATCAGCTCGATGGGCCGCCACGGGCCGACCGCATGGACGGCAGGCTGCCAGCCCGTCATGTGGCCCAGCAAGGTGGTGCGAGCCCAGCGCAGCGCATTGTTCTGGACCAGGCGCGTGCGCCAGCGCGGACGCGCCCGATGCACCTCCAGCACGCGATCGAGGGCACGGAAGGCGATCACCAGCTCGACGGCACCGGTCAGCGCGACATCGATCTCGTGGCCCACGAACATGTTGTCGGAGACCAGCACGCGCACGCCGTTCAGCCACACCTCGGCGAAGGTGGCGAGGCCTTCGAAGCGCAGCGTGCGATCGCCGCTGGCGACGAACCGCGTGCGATACCAGACGTCGCGATCGTGCAGGGGCGGCGGCTCGTCGTCGTTCCATTTGCCGGCGCGGCGCAACGCTTCGGCGGCGGTGCCGGGCACGATGGCCGGGATCCACTCCAGCGCCGGGGTCAGCAGGGCAGGGTTGCCGGCCGCGTTGGCGGCCGTCGTGGTCAACTGCCAGTCCTCCACGAGCGGCGTGACGCGGCGTCCACTGACGGAGGCGATGCGCATCAGGCGAACCGGTTGACGAGGATCTCGAACAGGAGATCGTAATCGGCCTCGATCGGGCCGAGATCGAGGCTGGCGGCGTCGAACTTCCGGCGGTTGGCCATGCGCGCCAACCGGAACTGCAGCGCGGCGGCCGCATCGGCGATGCGTCGCGCCGCCGCGAACGCCTGGCCGAGATCGCTCTCGCCCTCGCTCGCGAGCCAGTCGAGGTAGCTCGCCAGCAGCTCGAAATTGGCGCCGAGCTGGCGTGGCAGGTTGAAGGCGTAGAGATGGAAATACGCCATGTCGCGTGCCGCCAGCGTCTCCAGATGCCACGGCAGCGCGTCGCGCCATGCCGACACCGGATTGCTCCTGGGGCGAAGCGCGAGATGGCGACGCAGCAGAGCGCGCGACACGGCGGCCAGAGCTTCGCCCGAATCGCGCGCGAAATCACGCTTGACGAACTCGACGTAGGGGAACAGCGCGCCGTCGATCGCCGGCGGGCGGAATATCCCGTCGAAATCCTGGTCGGCGAGCATGCGATAGCCGGTGCCATGGAAATAGCCGAAGCGCCGCGCCTGCGGATCGAGCGCGATGGCGGCCACCGTGGTCTTCTGATGGTCGCGGTGATAGCAGGTCGCGACGTCGGGCAGCCAATAGCTGTCGACCTCGATCAGCACCGGTCGGCCGCGACGCAGCTGCTGCAGCGTGTGGCTTTCGACCGTGTCGAAGATCGCGAGCTCCTGCACGGCGAGGCCGAACAACGCCTGCAGATCCTCCGGCGGGAACTTGAAGAAGGTGAACTGGTCGCCCTCGAAATCCTGGCGCACGGTGAAGGCGAGGGCGGCCTCGGCCCGATGGCCGAGCGCCGGCAAGAGCTCGATCCACAGATCGACGTAGCAGTTGGTCTCGCGCCATACCCGGTCCGCGCCATGCAGGGCGGGCGTCGGATGAGTCGCGGGATCGAGGTCCAGCAGGTCGGCGGCGTCAGAGTCCGAGCGCATCGCGGACCTTGTCGGGCCAGTCCCCGGGCGCAAACCCGTGATGGCGGAACAGCGCCAGCGCGATGCGCTCGACGCCGAAGCCCACGCAGGCCGTGCAGGCGATGGCGCCATCGGCGGTCGCGATGGTCCAGGCGCGGCCGAACTGGTCGCTGTGGAAGTTGAAGCTGACGCACGCCGTCGGATGGTCGGCCGAGCTGATCGGGATCAGCAGCTCGAACTTGAGGCTCTGCTCGCGCTGGCTGGCCGCGAGCAGGCGACCGGTGCGACCGAAGAAGGGGTCGTTGGCGACGTCGACCTCGTGCGGCAGCGCGAGCGCGGCGAACAGGGTCTGTGCGCGCTCCATCCAGGTCTGGCGGAAGGCCAGCACCTGCTCCGACGTGCCGAGGCGGACATGCTCGCGCTGGCGGAACATCTGCATGCGCGCCGGATCGATCGCCGGCTCATGGCGGAAGCACCAGGTGAAGACGTCGACCAGCGTGCCCCCGGCTGGCAGCCGGCCGCGCGCGGCGATCGCCGGATAGACGCCGTAGCAGGCGGCCGGCGTCAGGGCGACCTGCGTGGCATGCTGGCGTCCTGCCCAGTCGCTGCCCCGCTGCAGAGCCTCGACCAGAACCCGATGGTCGTGGTCGGTGCCGGAGAAGCTGTGCACCGTCCCGGCGAGATGCGGGAAGCTCGCGAGGTAGCCGCTGCGTTCGAGCTGCCGCGTTCCGATGCCGGGCGGGAAGCGCATGACCTCCGGCCGGTCGGCCTCGCCCAGCGCCGTGAAGGCGCGGTTGATGCCGTCGACGACGCGCTCGAACAGCGCGCCGCGGCCATAGAGGCCGTCGACCCCCATCGAGATCAGCAGGCCGTGCTTCAGCAGGTCGTCGCGATAGCGACGATGGGCGTCGACCAGGGCAGTCATCCCAGGAGCTCGCGATCCTCGTGCAGCGCCGGCAGCAGCCTGGCGGTGTTGGCGGCAATGCGGTCGTTGCTCACCATGAGCACGGCGGAGAAGGCGTCGCGCAGATGGCGCCCGACGCTGTAGGCCGAGTCGTTGCGATAGCCTTCGAGGCCGCACACCAGCAGGGCATGCTCGACGATGCGCACGGCCAGTTGCGAAGCCGTGAGCTTGAGGTTGTTCATGCTCACGGCGAAGCCGAGCGAGGACAGATGGTCCTCGTGGCCCAGGCTGGCCTGGTAGTCGCGCAGCGATGCCGTGAGGGTGGATTTCATGACCTGCAGCAGGCTGTTGGCCTCGACCAGGCGGCGATCGCCCGGCGGCATCGTATCAGGTTTCCTGCGGGTTTCCGCCCGCACGAAAGCGCGGGCGCGACGCACCGCGTCCGATGCGATGCCGAGCCATAGCGCGCTCCACACGAGATGCGAGACGGGCAGCATGGTCTGCGCCGACACGTCGGCGTAGTGCGCCGGGATGACCTGCGCCCTCTCGCCCGCCACCGTGAGACGATAGTGATTCGAGCAGGTGCCGCGCATGCCCAAGGTATCCCAGCTCCCGAGCTGCTCGAGCGTGCAGGACGGTCGCGGCGCGACGACGAGGACCTGGTCGGAGGCCGGCGATAGCGGCGTGCGCCGCGCGGTCACCAGGATGCCGTCGCACTCCGCTCCGTAGGAGATGACCGACGCCTCCTTGACCAGGGACAGCCGCTCGCCCTGCTGCTCGACGGCACACAGGCTGGCGCGCACGTCGCCGCCGACGCCTGCCTCCGACGTTGCCGAGGCGAGCAGGAGCTGCTCGCCGGCCAGGCGTTCGAGAAACGCACGATGCCAGGCGCTCTCGCCGGCGTGCCGCACGATGCACGACACTTGGATCTGATGCATGGCGTAGATCATCGCCGTCGAGGCGCAGTGCCGACCCAGCTCGTGGCAGATCGATACCACCTCGGCGATGCCGGCGCCGGGGCCGCCAACGCTTTGCGGCACCAGCAGGCCCAGCAAGCGGGATTCCTTCAGGGACGCGATGGCTTCACGCGGAAAGCGCGCCTGGGCGTCGACGTCGTTGGCATGTCGCGCGGCGACCTCGACGCCCACCGCGCGCGCCGCGGCGAGGCGCGACATCAGGCGCTCTCTTCTTGCCCGCAGATCTCCGCCAGCGCCTCGGCGAGCGACTTCACGCTGTAGAACGTTCGCCGACGCAGCAGGCGATCGGGAAACTCGATGTCGAATTCATCCTCGATCGCCAGCATCAGTCCCACCGTGGCATGCGACGTCAGCCCCGCGGAGTAGAGGTCCGACTCGTCGCCCAAGCTCGCAAGATCGACCTGCAAGGCGCCACTCTGCTCCAGCAGACAACGGATGCGCTGGCGCAGCGACCGGTCCGCACTCCTCATCGAAGACATGGAACACCCACACCCACCCGAATCCATATTTACATCACCAAGTGCGCATCCCAAGAGGAATATGCAATTGTGGTGAAAATACATGAAATCCCATGAATAAGCCCTTAGGTAAACTGCAAGTTTGATGCAATATAAAAATGGGTGGTGTAGGGAAAACGATGACGCCGGTGGCGTTCAACGGCAATTTTGGCTGGATGCACGAGTCGCCGGTGGCGATTGGCGGCGAGGTGGCGGTCGTGCTGTGTCCAGCATTCTCGACCGACGGGGCGATCGCGCATTGTTCGCTACGGTTGCTGGCCGATCAACTCGCGTCAGCGGGCTTTCCCACTCTCAGGTTCGACTACCCTGGGACCGGCGATTCCCTCGACGTCGACTTCGACCGCGACGATGGCCACTGGATGGCTTGGCGAAAGAGCGTCCACGGCGCCGCCGACTGGCTGCTCGGCACCACGGGCGCGAGTCGGGTCGTGCTGTGCGGCCTGCGTATCGGCGCCACGCTCGCCACCCTGGCCGCCGCTGATCGCGACGATGTCGCGGGCCTTCTGCTGTTCGAGCCGGTGATCGTCGGCCAAACCTACGTGCGCCAGCTTCGCCTCGAAGCAGAGCTGCTGACCGGGCGCAGCCCGAGCCGGGACGAAGGCCTCGACCATCACGGGATGTATTTCAGCGCGCAGGCGCTGGCCCAGGTCGCCGCAGTCGACTTGCGGCGCGTCGTCGTTCCGGCCGGCACGTCGGTGGCGATCTTCACGCGCTCCGCGATCCGACTGATCGAAGACTGCGCCGAGGCCTGGGGCGCGGCCGGGGCGCGCGTGGCCTGCCCTGACTGGAACGGGCTGGAAACGCTGGTGCGCGACAACCCGATCGAAGAGGTGCCGCTGGCCGATTTCAGCGGCGTCTTCGCGTGGTTGCGAGAAGCCATTCCGGTGGACGCTGAGACACCCCGGGTCGAGCTGGTCGATCATCTGGCGGCGATCCACCTGCCGGGGTGCTTCGAAGCGCCGTTGCGGTTCGGCGCCGACCGGCGATTGTTCGGCATCCTCTGCCAGCCCGACAGCGTTGCCGCGCAGGAGGTGGTGCTGATCCCCAACACGGGGCGCGACCCCCATCATGGGCCGGCGCGACAGGCCGTGACCTTCGCGCGGCGTCTGGCGGCGAAGGGCGTGGCATCGCTACGGCTGGATTTCGGCGGCTTGGGCGACAGCATCGGCCAGCCCGGCAAGGAGCATGTGCGCAGCCACGTGTTCGAGGTCGATCGCCGGCCCGACATCAGCGCGGCGATCGACCGGCTGCAGGATCTGGGTTTCAATCGCTTCGCCATGCAGGGGCTTTGCTCGGGCGCCTATCACGCCTTCCACGCCGCCTTGGCCGACGATCGGATCAGCGCGCTGATGCTGGTCAACATCCCGTTGTTCACCTTGCCGGGTCGCGACGTGCAGGGCTATCTCGACCAGCGCTGGCTGCCGCCGCTGCACTACGTGCGTCGCCTGATGTCGGTCGAGCGCTGGCGCGCCGTGCTGCATGGCGAGGTCGATCTCGCGAAGGCTGCACGCGGACAGTTCGTCCACGTGCCGGCGCACGCGATCGGCCGGGCGACCAGCGTCGTGCGGCGGCTCGGTCGCGAGAGCTTCGCGCGCCGGTCGATGGCAACGCTGTCCAGGCGCGGCGTCAGGACGTTGTTCGTGTTCTCCCCGGCGGCCGGGGAAAGCGAGATGTTCGCCCGCGAGTTCGGCCACGATGGCGAAGGTCTCGATGATTTTCCCGGGGCTGCGCTCGAGGTGGTGCCCGACCTCGACCACGGCATGATGAAGGCCGCCCAGCGCCAGCGCGCGGAAGCGTCGATGATCCGCTTCCTCCAGGCGTCCCGGCACTGAGCGTCTAATCCTTCGCCGTTGCCAGGGCATTGGCGATCAGCCTGGCGGCCAGGGCGTTGCCCTGATCGGTGAGATGCCATTCGCGGTAGAAGCGGTCGACGTCGCTCGCCGCGCCGGCCGCGGCAAAGCCGTCGTAGGTGTCGAGCGTCGCGAGGCCGGCCCGTGCGGCGCAGGCCAGGACGGCCACGGCACGCTTGTGTCGAGCGGCCCCATTTCGAGCATCGGTCCAGCGGTCCGATTGGGGGAGGGCGACGACCAGCGCTTTCACCTTCTCCTGGCGAGCCAGCGCGGCAAAGCGGTCCATCAGGCGGCAGGCCACGAGGTCGGTATCGACGCCGGTATGGACGACGCCGCCGTACCACAGCTCGAACCGTCCGAGGCGGCGCATCAGCCAGTCGAGCAGCTTCGAATAGCCGAGCACGTGGCGCAGGTGATCGAGCGGCTCGGTGAACGCAGCCGTAGGTACCGGGACGCCGCGCAGCGACAGGCCCTCGCCCTCGGGCACGAAATAGGGTTTGCGGCGGAACTCTCGCACCGACATGCCGCCGCGCTCGATGTCGTTCTCGATGAAGGCGAGGACGACGGCCTCGGGCTTCAGCCGCGGGATCAGCTGTTCGGCGCGCAGCACGATCTGATCGAGGCCATAGCCCCGCACCCCGGCATTGTAGACAAGCCGGCCGGTATCCCGCTCGAGATGGGCAGGCCAAGTCTCGTCGTTGGCGACCTCGTAGCCTTCGGTGAAGGAATCGCCCACCGCCAGGATCGGCGGACCGGACGGCCGCGAGCCGAGATTGTGGTTGCGCGTTCCCTCTGCGGAATAGGACGCGGTCTTGCCGCGTAGCGTGCCGGAGACGTTGGACAGCGTCTGGTAGCCCAGCATGCTGTCGTAGCCCAGTTGCGGGCGCTCCTCAGGGCTGGGGGCGGTGTAAACCTCGATGTAGTTGGGAAAGCGCAGGATTGACGCCGTGGGATCGTTGAGGCGGCTGACGATTTCTGCCACCAACAGCCCCACGGCGATGGTCACGATGCAAAGGATCAGACCGGCCCGCATTCCATTCACCCCACATCGGCCCAGTCTGCAACATGCCAAGGCCCTTGCAACTCCCTGAATCGACATCAAATTGTGGCCTATGAACGACCCTTATTCCGTCCTCGGCGTGGCCAAGACCGCAAGCGCCGAGGACATCTCCAAAGCTTTCCGCAAGCTCGCCAAGAAGCACCACCCTGATCTCAATCCGGGAGACAAGGCAGCCGAGGCGAAATTCAAGGAGATTTCCCAGGCCAACGAGATCCTGTCCGATGCCGAGAAGCGGCGGCGCTTCGATGCGGGCGAGATCGATGCCAGCGGCCAGGAGATGCCGCCGCGCGGCTTCTATCGCGACCAGGCGGGCGGCTTCGCCGGCGACAAGTACGCGCATGCCGGCGGCCACGAATCCTTCGTCGACATGGGCGGCATCTTTTCCGAGATGTTCGGCCAGCGCGGCCGCCGCGGCGGCTTCTCCTTCCGGGGCGGCGACGGCGAGGAGTTCGAGATGGACGGCCTGCCGGTCACCTACAGCCTGCGCGTGCCCTTCCTCGTGGCGGCGCGCGGCGGCAAGCAGCGGGTCAACCTGCCCGACGGCAGGACGCTCGACATCGACGTTCCCGAAGGTGCCATCAACGGCCAGACCCTGCGGCTCAAGGGGCAGGGCATGCCTGGCACCAAGGGCCGCCCGGCCGGCGACGCCTATGTCGAGATCCATGTCGAGCCGCACGCCTTCTTCGAGGCGCGCGACAGCGACATCCATGTCGAGGTGCCGGTGACCGTGCCCGAAGCTGTCCTGGGCGGTCGCATCCGCGTGCCGACGGTGGGCGGCCCGGTGATGCTGTCGGTGCCGGCCGGCTCCAACAGCGGCACGTCGCTCCGGCTCAAGGGACGCGGGCTGCTCGACCGCAAGTCGGGCCAGCGTGGCGACCAGTACGTCAAGCTGAAGCTCGTGCTGCCCGATGCGCCCGACAGCGCGCTGAAGGAGTTTGCCGAGAAATGGGCAGAGGGCCGCAGCCACGATCCGCGGCAGGCGATGGAGCAGTTCACATGACCACCCTCGACGAATTGCTGCACACCTGCACGGGCGTGACGACCGTCCATGTCGAGCGCTGGGTGGCGCGCGGCCTGCTCCGTCCGACCGAGACGGGCGGTGCCTGGAACTTCGAAACCATCGACGTCGCGCGCGTGCAGCTTCTTGCCGAGCTGGGCGACCAGATGGGCTTCGACGAGGAGGCCGTCGAGACGGTCGTCGACCTGCTCGACCAGGTCCACACCTTGCGCCGCCAGCTCGACCTGCTGGGGCAGGCGATCGCCGGGCAGCCCGTGCCGGTGCGTGAGGCCATCGCCGCGACCCTGAAGCGTCTCGGCGGCCGCTGATCCAGCCGGAGCGGGACCTTTTAAGAGTGGTGCGCTCCGGGCGATGAGATCATCACCCCTCTAGGCGGCGCGTCGTGCCAGCGCCCTGACATCATCCAGCGCCCGTTCAATCGACGGCCCGCTGCGCCGACCGATGCTGCCCAGCACGGTGCTGCGTACCGGCGCCATGCCAACGAAGCGCAGAATGTCGCGCTCGAGGCTCTTGAGGGAGTGGGCGCGCATGTACCATCGATAGATGAATGCCGGCATGCCCATGGTCACGATGACGCGGGCGGACCGCCCCTTCAGCTTGCCGATCGGAAAGCCACGCGACCCATCGACAAAGGCGAAGCCCGGCCTCAGGGTCTGCTCGAAGAAGGCCTTCAGAAGCGCCGGCATGCTGCCCAGCCACAGCGGAAAGATCACCACCAGGTGGTTGGCCCATGTCAGCGCCTCCTGCGCGCCGACGATCGCCGGCGAGTCCGCCTTCTGGTCGAACTCGGCCTGGCTGCGCAGCAGGCCGAACTGAAGGGCAGCGATGTCGAGGCGTCGGACGACGTGCCCGGCGTCGCTCGCTTCCTCGCCGTAGGCCTCGGCGACGGCGTGGCAGAGCCCCTTGCTCGCGGGATCGGGATGTCCGTTCAGGATCAGGATGTTGCGGGCCATTCGCTTTGTCTATCGGCTGATCGCATGGGGGCCCTTGACCTGGATCACGGCAGGCACGAGGCGACGTGCGCTCAGGTCTCGAAGCGGATGGGGATGCGGAGGTAGACGGTGCCGTTGGCGTCAGGCGGCGGAAAGTTGCCGGCCCGGATGTTGACCTGGACCGACGGCAGCAGCAGCACCGGCGCGGCGAGCGTCGCGTCGCGCCTGGTGCGGAGTTCGACGAAGGCAGCCTCGCTCACGCCGTCGTGGACGTGAATGTTGCGAGCGCGTTCCTCGGCCACGGACGTTTCCCAGGCATAGTGGTCACGGCCGGGGGCCTTGTAGTCGTGGCACATGAAGAGCCTGGTCTGCGGCGGCAGAGCGAGCAGGCGGCGGATCGAGCGGTAGAGCCGGCGCGCATCGCCGCCCGGAAAGTCGGTACGCGCGGTGCCGTAGTCGGGCATGAAGATCGTGTCACCCACGAACACCGCGTCGGCAATCCGATAGGCGATGTCGGCCGGCGTGTGACCGGGCAGGTGCATCGCCTCGATCTCGAGCGTGCCGAGCGGCAGGCGCTCGCCGTCGCGCACCAGGCGGTCGAACTCGCCGCCGTTCTCGCTCACGTCGGCGGCATTGAACACCTTCTTGAAGGTGGCCTGGACCTCGCGGATGTGCTCGCCGATCGCCACCGGAGCGCCGGTCCTGGCCTTGAGATAGGGCGCCGCGGTCAGATGATCGGCATGGGCATGGGTCTCGAGGATCCAGTCGACCGTGACGCCACGTTCGGCCGCCTTGGCGAGGACGCGATCGGCCGACGCCGTGGATGCCTTGCCTGAGCGGTGATCGTAGTCGCGTACCGGATCGATGATGGCGGCGCGTCGGGAGAGCGGATCGCTGACGAGGTAGGTGATGGTGAAGGTCGCCTCGTCGAAGAACTGATCGATGGTCGGAAGAGCGGTCAAGGTTTTCTCCCTGGAAGGTCTTGACCTATATATTAGTAATATCTAAATTAGCAAAGCCTGATATGAAAGCGAAGACGATCCGCCGCATGGAGCCGAAGGCTCTCGAGAAGAGAGCCGGGGCCGTCGCCAGCCTGCTGGGCGCTCTCGCCAACGACCGGCGCCTTCTCGTCCTCTGCAAGCTCGTCGAGGACGGCGAGGCGACGGTCGGCGGGCTGGCCGGGGAGGTGGGGCTGTCTCAGTCGGCCTTGTCGCAGCACCTCGCGCGCATGCGCGAGGAGGGTCTCGTGACCTACCGGCGCGATGCCCAGACGCTGTGGTACCGGATCGCCGACCCGCGGGTCGAAAGTCTGCTCGCGACCCTGCATCGACTCTATTGCCAGGACTGACCTGGACACGAAAGGAACCGACCATGTCTCTATCAACGATCGATGTCGCCGGCGCCAAGCGTCTGCTCGACCAGGGCGCCGTCCTCGTCGACATCCGTGAAGCCGACGAGCGTGCCCGCGAGCACGTACCGGGCGCCCGTCACAATCCGCTGTCCCGACTTGCCGCGGTCGATGCACCCGGCGCCAAGGCCGTGATCTTCCACTGCCGTTCGGGCGCCCGCACGGCCGCCAACGCGCAGCGCCTCGGAAAGGCGGCGGCGTGCGAGGCCTATATCCTCGAGGGCGGGCTCGAGGCCTGGAAGAAAGCCGGCCTTCCCGTGACGATCGACGATCGGCAGCCCATCGAGATCATGCGCCAGGTGCAGATCACGGCCGGCAGCCTGGTGCTCGTCGGCGTTGCGCTGGGTGTGTGGGTCGCGCCGGCGTTCCTCGCGCTGTCGGCCTTTGTCGGAGCCGGCCTGGTCTTCGCCGGCACGACCGGCTGGTGCGGCATGGCCAAGCTGCTGGCGCTGATGCCGTGGAACCGGCAAGTCCGGAAGGCGGTTGCCGCATGACGTCGATCGCCCTCCTCGCGGTCGGGTCGGGCGCGTTGATCGGTCTCGTCCTCGGGCTGATCGGCGGTGGCGGTTCGATACTCGCCGTCCCCTTGCTGGTGTATGCCGTAGGCGAATCCTCGCCGCACGTCGCCATCGGGACAGCGGCCTTCGCCGTCGCGGTCAACGCTGCCGTGAGCCTCGGGCTGCATGCCCGGCGGGCCCCTATCCGGTGGCCATGCGCGCTGGTATTCAGCGCCGCCGGCATCGGCGGTGCCCTGGCGGGGGCCGCTCTCGGCAAGATGGTCGATGGCCAGAAGCTGCTGGCCCTGTTCGGCCTGCTGATGATCGTGGTTGGCCTGCTGATGTTGTCGCCGCGCCGCGCCGGGACCACTCCCTCGCGCTGGCTGAGCGCCGCTACCGCGCGCCACCTGCTGCCGCGCCTGATGGCGCTCGGGGCGGCGGTCGGAATCCTGTCCGGCTTCTTCGGCATCGGCGGCGGTTTCCTGATCGTGCCGGGCCTCATCCTGGCCGCTGACATGGATCTGCCGGAAGCCGCCAGCGCCTCGCTGGTGGCGGTGACGTCGTTCGGCATTGCTTCGGCTTCGAGCTACGCCTGGTCGGGAATGATCGACTGGCCCGTCGCCGGCCTGCTGGTCGCCGGCGGCGCGCTCGGCGCCATCGTGGGTGCCAGGGCCAATGCCAGACTGGCGAGCCGGAAGGGCGCTCTGGCCCGCGTGTTCGCCTGGTTCGTCATGGCCGCCGGTGTCTATGTCGGAGGCCGTGGCGCGCTCGCCGTCCTGGATGCCTGAGGGTGCCGCGGCCGTCATCGGTGGCCGAGGCCTCGCCTTGCCGAGGCCCCTTCGCGAATTCTCTTAGGAGGCGTTGAGGGCCTGCCAGATCTTGTGGGCGGTCAGCGGCATGTCGAGATGGCGCACGCCCAGCGGCGCCAGTGCGTCGAGCACGGCGTTGGCGAGCGCCGCCGGCGCGCCGTTGGTCGGCAGCTCGCCCACTCCCTTGAGGCCCAGGAAGTTGTTGGGCGAGGGGGTGGCGATGGTCTCGACGGTGAAGTTGGGCACGTTGTCGGCGCGCGGCAGGGCATAGTCCATGAGAGTGCCGGTCAGGAGCTGGCCCGTCTCCTCGTCGTAGACGGCCTCCTCCGACAGGGCGTTGCCCAGCCCGTGCACGATGCCGCCATGCATCTGGCCGGCGAGCAGGCGCGGATTGACGACGGTGCCGCAATCGGCGACCGCCGTCAGGCGATCGATATGCACCTCGCCGGTCTCGGGATCGACCTCGACCTCGCAGACCATGACGCCGGTCGGGAAGGACTCGATCTTGTCGCCGAACAAGGCGTCGCCTGAAAACGGCTTGCTGCCGGCAAGCTCGAAGAGGCCGAGCCGGCGGTCGGTGCCGACGACCTCGAAGGTGCCGTCGCGATAAGTGATATCGGCCGGTGCCGCTTCCATCCGGTCGGCGGCAAGATCGCGGCCGCGCTCGATCACGACATCGGCGGCGCGCCGCAGCGTCGATCCGCTGATGATGGTCGAGGAGGAGCCTCCGGTGCCGCCGCCGCGCGGGATGGTCCGGGTGTCGCCCTGGCGGATCTCGATGCGCTCGACGGGCACGCCGAGGGAGGCGGCGAGGATCTGGGCGAACACCGTCTCGTGCCCCTGGCCCTGGCTCTGGGTGCCGACCGAGGCGACCAGCCGGTCCGGCCCGACCTGCACCACGACATGCTCGTCGGCGATGCCGCCCGTGCCATGGAGATGGCAGGAGAGCCCGATCCCGCGCCGCTTGCCGCGCGCCTCGCTGCCGACGCGCCGCGCGGCAAAGCCCGGCTCGTCGGCGACCTTCAGGGCGGTCTCGAACAGCCGCACGCAATCGGCCGCGTCGTAGGTGTAGCCGCTCGCCGCCGCGTAAGGCATTTCCTCGGGCGTCAGCAGGTTGCGGCGACGCAGCTCGGCCGGCGTGCGCCCGGTCTCGCGGGCGGCGATGTCGATCAGCCGCTCGAGCAGGAACAGGGCCTCGGGCTTGCCGGCGCCGCGGATCGCATCGACCGGCACGGTGTTGGTGAAGGCGCAGTCGAAATCGATGCGGATTGCCGGGATGCGATAGAGCCCGGACATCACCTTGGCGAGGCCGGTGGTCGGGATGGTCGGCGCGAACATCGAGAGATAGGCGCCGAAATTGGCTTCCGCCTTGACGCGCAGGCCGATGAAGGCCCCGGACGCATCGAGTGCCAGCGCGGCCTCTGCCACCAGGTCGCGGGCGTGGCTGTCGGACAGTGCAAGCTCGCCGCGCTCGCAGGTCCAGCGCAGGCCGCGCCCGAGCTTGCGCGTCGCCCAGGCGATCAGGGTCGGCTCGGCATAGATCGGATATTTCGGCCCGAAGCCGCCGCCGACATCCTCGGTGATCAGCCTGAGCTTCTCCTTCGGCACATTGAGCACGCGCTCGCACATCAGCCGATGCGGGATCTGGACACCCTGCGAGGCCAAGGTGACCGTGACGACGTCGCCGGCTGGTTCGTAGGACGACCACGCCGCACGGGTCTCCATGTAGTGCACGATCTGGCGCGGCGAGCGGATCGACAAAGACGCGACATGGGCCGCCCGGGCGAAGGCGGCATCGGTCGCGGCCTTGTCGCCCTTGGCCCAGCGGCACATCAGGTTGCCCGGGGCCTCGTCGTGCAGCTGCGCCGCTCCCGGGGCCAGCGCCTGCGCCACCGTCACGACCGCCGGCAGCTCGTCATAGCCGACATCGATGAGCTCGGCGGCGTCGCGCGCCTGGTCGAGCGTGCCTGCGACCACCATGGCGACGATGTCGCCGACATGGCGCACCTTGTCGGGCGGCATGGGGAGGCGGAGCGGCTCGCGATGACGGTTGCCGGCCTCGTCCTTGATCTCGCTGACCGTCGGCAGATGGCCTATTTTGTCGACGACAAGATCCTGCGCCGTGTAGATCGCCGCGACGCCGGGCGAGGCGAGGGCGGCCGCGATGTCGATGCCGGTCAGGCGCGCATGGGCGTGCGGCGAGCGCACGAACAGGACCGCCAGCGCGTCCCGTGGCGCCGTGTCATCGGCATAGCGACCGCGACCCGTCAGGAACCGCTGGTCCTCGCGGCGCGCGATCGACTGGCCAAGCTTGAGGGGGGCGGGTGCGTTCATCGAGGGGAACTCCGATGCTCTTCATTCTCCTCCCCAGCTTTGCTGGGGAGGTGTCGCGGTCTTCCGCGACGGAGGGGTCATGAATCTCATGAGAGACGCAAACCCATGAGCCATGAAAACTGAGTCATGAATCCTTAAGAGCATGAAATCGGTGACTCATGACCCCTCCGTCCGCGATGACGCGGACACCTCCCCAGCGAAGCTGGGGAGGAAGGATGACACGTCACGCCGCCAGCGCGTCGCTGATCACCTTGAGGGCAGTGTCGATGTCCTTGCGGTTGACGTCGAGATGGGTGACGGCGCGGATGCGGGTCGCGGTGTTGACGCCGATGCCGACGCCACGCTCGCGGCAGGCATCGACCAGCCTGGCCGAATTCCAGCCGGGCTTGGTGATCTCGAAGAACACCAGGTTGGTCTCCATGCGCGGCACGTCGATGGCGATGCCCTTGATGTTGGCCAGGCCTTCCGAGAGGTGGCGCGCGTTGTCGTGATCCTCGGCCAGGCGGTCCCAGTTGTTCTCGAGGGCGTACAAGGCCGCCGCGGCGATGACGCCGGACTGGCGCATCGAGCCGCCCAGCATCTGCTTCTGGCGCCACGCCTCCTTGATGAGATCCTTCGATCCGGCGAGGCTGGCGCCGACCGGTGCGCCCAGGCCCTTGGTGTAGTCGAGCCACAGCGTGTCGACGCAGGCGGCGTAGGCGCTGGCCTTGGTGCCGGACTTCACCGAGGCGTTGCAGAGCCGCGCGCCGTCCATGTGCAAGGCGACGCCGGCTGCGCGCGCCACGTCGGCCACGCCCTGCATGGTCGCCAGCGGCCATACCGTGCCGAAGCCGCCGTTCGAGGTGTTCTCGATCGACACCATGCGCGTGCGCGGGGCGTTGCGGCTGTTGGGATCGCGCAGCGCCGCCTTGACCTGATCGCCGGTGAACACGCCGTTGGGTCCGTCGATCGGGCGGATCATGACGCCCGAATTGGCGGCCGGACCGCCGGTCTCGGCATTGATGATGTGGGCGGTGCGGTCGGCGATCACCTCGTCGCCCAGCCGGCAATGCACGCGGATCCCGATCTGGTTGGCCATCGTGCCGCTGGGCAGGAAGACGGAGTCCTCCTTGCCCAGAAGCTCGCAGATGCGGTCGCGCAACCGGTTGACGGTGGGGTCTTCCATCTTCTGCTCGTCGCCGACCTCGGCATCGGCCATTGCCTTTCGCATGCCGGGCGAGGGCTTGGTCTTGGTGTCGCTGTAGAGATCGATGAATCGGTTTTGCATGGCGTGTCGGGTACTCCTGCGCCACCATAGCGGCATTCCGCAGAGGGAGGAAACATGAGCCAGTTTGCGGCCCAGCCCGCAGCTTCGGCGATACCGGAGGAACTGCTGTATGGCGTCGACGGCGCCATCGCCACCATCACCCTCAATGCGCCGCAGCGCATGAACACCATTTCCGGCCCGATGCTGAAGCAGCTCACCGAGGCGCTGGTGCGGGCCAACGAGGATCGCGCGGTGCGGGTCGTGATCCTGACCGGCACCGGGCGCGCCTTCTGCGCCGGCCTCAACCTCGAGGCCCAGAGCAAGGGCACCGACAATCTCAGCGTCGGCTCGGGCGCCTCTCCGACCAACATCGACCTGCGCAACACGCCGCCGCCGGTGCTGCACGCCATGGACAAGCCGGTGATCGCCGCGCTGAACGGCGGCGCGGCCGGATATGGTCTCGACCTGGCGCTGGGCGCCGACATCCGCGTCATGGCGCAGTCGGCCAAGCTGGCGGCCTCCTATGCAAAGCGCGGCGTGCTGCCCGAATCGGGCGGCACCTGGTACCTGCCGCGCCTGCTGGGCTGGGCCAAGGCCGCCGAGCTGATCTTCACCGGCCGCACGCTCAGCGCCGAGCAGTCGCTCGACATGGGCCTGGTGAACAGGGTCGTGCCCGACGCCGAGGTCATGGGCGCGGCGCGCGCGCTCGCGCTCGAGATCGCCGCCAACGCCCCGCTCGCCATCCAGGCCGCCAAGCGCATGATGCGCATGGCCTGGAACGAGCCGTTCAACGAGCACGTCCACCACGTCTTCCTGCAGCTCCTGCCGCTGATGCAGACCGAGGACATGAGGGAAGGCATCGAGGCCTTCCTCGAGAAACGCGAGCCGCAGTTCAAGGGAAGATGAACCATTGACCTCCCCCGTAATCGGGGGAGGTGCCCCCGAAGGGGGCGGAGGGGGAAGGCCCCAGTCAAGACGGCAGCACGTTTCAGATCATGATCTGGCCTTTCAGATATCGTCGGTGGGGCCTTCCCCTCCGGCCCTGCGGGCCACCTCCCCCATGAGACGGGAGAGGGAAGAAGAAGTGGAGACGCCCCATGAAGTTCACCTGGTTCCATCTCATGCCCTGGCCGTACATGCCGGACGATTTCCGCGAGAAGCATCGGTCGGTGTGGGTCGACCTTCCCAACAGGATGTACGAGCCGGAGCGCGGCCACGGCGTCTATCACCAGTATCTCGACCAGCTCGAGTTCGCCGAGAGCGTGGGCTTCGACGGCATCGGGGTGAACGAGCATCACGCCAACGCCTACGGGCTGATGCCGTCGCCCAACATCATGGCGGCGACCCTGACGCGGCGCACGTCGAAGGCGGCGCTGGTGGTGCTCGGCAACTCGATCGCGCTCTACAATCCGCCGCTGCGCGTGGCCGAGGAGATGGCCATGCTCGACGTGCTGTCGGGCGGCCGCCTGGTGGCCGGCTTTCCGGTCGGCACGTCGATGGACACCAACTACGCCTACGGCACGATCCCGGCCCTGACCCGCGAGAAATACGCCGAGGCGCACGACCTGATCCGCAAGGCATGGGCAGCCGACGAGCCGTTCGCCTTCAACGGCCGCTACACCAAGCTGCGCTACGTCAATTGCTGGCCCAAGCCGATCCAGAGGCCGGCGCCGCCCGTCTTCATTCCCGGCGGCGGCTCGGTCGAGACCTACGATTTCTGCCTCGACAACACCTATTCCTATTCCTACCTCAGCTACTCCGGCTACCTGCGCGCCAAGCTCTTAATGGAGGGCTACTGGAAGCGGGTGGCCGATCGCGGCGTCGACGAATCGCCCTATCGCGCGGGCTTCGCCCAGGTGATCTGCGTTGCCGATACCGATGCCGAGGCCGAGCGTCTCTACGGGCCGCACATCAACTATTTCTACAACAGGTGCCTGCACGTCTATCCGGGCTTCGCCGACGCGCCGGGCTACCGCACCATCAAGACCATCCAGACCGGCGCGCTGTCGCAATTCACCGCCGCCTCGGCACGCAACTACGTCACCATGTCGTGGAAGGACCTGATCGAAAATCGCTACGTCATTGCCGGCTCGCCCGAGACGGTGCGCCAGCAGATGGAGGAGCTGATCAAGACGCTGCGCGTCGGCAACATCTTCTGCCTCATGCATGTCGGCAACATGCCCGACGACAAGGTACGCCATTCGACCCGCCTGTTCGCCGAGAAGGTGATGCCCCACCTGCGCCATCTGTGGCCGGAGTGGAACAACCACGACGATCGCTTCTGGATCCATCCCATGCACCAGCCTGTTGCGCTGCGGACCGCCGCCGAATGACCTCCCGCTTTCTCGTGCTCGAACCGTCGGGCCGTCGCATCGAGGTCGTCGAAGCCGGCACGGGGCGCGACCTGCTGTTCCTGCACGGCGCGGGCGGCCACATGCCGGCCGATCCGCTGATCGCGGCTCTCGCCAGCCAGTATCGCGTGGTGGCGCCGCTGCTGCCGGGCTACGGGCAATCGGCCGGCGAGGACGATCTGCGCGACATGCTCGACGTGACCTTGCACGCGCTCGACGTGCTGCAGGCGCTGAAGCTCGACCAGCCGATCGTGGTCGGGCATTCGATGGGCGGCATGATCGCCGCCGAGATGGCGGCGATCGCCCGCACCGAGGTCACCCGCTTGTGCCTGCTCGCGCCCGCCGGCCTGTGGCTCGATGACCACCCCGTGGTCGACATCTTCACCAAGCTGCCCTACGAGCTGCCCGGGTTGCTGTTCCATGACGCCGAGGCCGGGCAGAAGCTGCTGGCCTCCGGTGGCAACATGGACGATCCGGAGTTCCTGAAGCAGTTCCTGGTCATGAATGCCCGGCGCCTGGGCATGGCGGGCAAGTTGCTCTTTCCCATCCCCGACCGGGGATTGGGTCAGCGACTCTACCGTATAACGGCCGACACGCTGATCGTCTGGGGCGCCGAGGACGTGATGATTCCACCGGTCTACGGAGACGCCTTCAAAAAGGCGATTTCCCAGGCAAAACTGGTTAAGGTCTCTGGCGCCGGCCATGCGGTGGGACAAGAAAGGCCGCAGGCCGTGCTCGAGGCGATCAAGGATCATTTCTGACGGGAGAAGGTGTCGATGAAGAAGGTTGTGGCGTTGGCCGGCGCGGCCGCCGGTCTGCTGCTCGGTTTTGCAGCGCAGGCACAGTCGAACGTCTATACGTGGACCGGCTACGGCGTGAACGTTCCGGGCAGCTCGAAGTGTCCGACCTACAAGATGACCATCACCGTCACCGTCGACGGCGAAGCGGTGAAGGGTCTGTTCCAGCAGGAGGGCCGTCCGGAGCGGCACTTCGAAACCACGCTGGGCAAGGGCGGCGCCATCAAGACGGCGGCGGCAGTCGGAGGCGGCGGCATCATGGATGTCATCGGCCAGATCAAGGACGGCGATTCCAAGATCAAGCTCGACGGCTACTGCAAGTTCGAGGGACCGCTGACCAAGAAGTAGGTCGGTCAGATCAGTCCATCACCACCGCCACGCGGCCGGTGACACTGCGTTCGAGAAGCGCCCGCATGGCCTGGGGCGCTTCTTTCAGTTTGAAGGTCCGGTCGACATGGGGCCGGCACAGGCCGGCCTCGCACCAGCCGCGGATGCGCTCCATGAGCGCGAAGGTGCGGTCGGCCTCTTCGAAGCGTGCATCGTGCGGGCTCCAGCCGACATAGTAGCCGTAGTTGAAGCCGGTCACCGCGATGGTCTTGACCAGCAGGATGTTGGCTGGAATCTGCGGGATGGTGCCGCCGGCAAAGCCGATCGGGCAGATGCGGCTTTCGACCGCCATGCAGCGCAATGATTGCGCGAAGACGTCGCCGCCGACCGGATCGTAGACACGATCGACGCCGCGGCCGCCGGTCACCTTCATCACCTCGTCACGGAAATCGCCCGCCGTGTAGTCGATCACGTGGTCGGCGCCGCGCTTGCGCGCGAACTCGACCTTGCGCGGTCCGCCGGCGGTGGCGATCACCGTGGCGCCCAGGATCTTGCCGATCTCGACCGCCGCCATGCCGACGCCGCCCGCCGCGGCGTGGACGAGCAGGGTCTGACCCTTCTGGACATCGAGCACGGCAGGCCAGGTCAGTGCACCGGCCGATGTCGGATAGGAGATCGCGAGCTGGATCGCCTCGACGAAGCCGACGTTGCGCGGCTTGGGGAAGACGTTGACCTCGTGGGCGACGGCTTGCTCAGCGAGACCGCCCCAGTCCAGCACCGCCACGACCTCGTCGCCGACCTCGAGCCGCCGGCACGCCGGATCGGCCTCGACCACGGTTCCCGAGACTTCGGTGCCGGGCGCGAACGGGAAGGGCGGCCGCCTCTGGTACTTGCCGGCGATCACCAGGGTCGTGGCGAAGCTGACCCCGGCGGCGTGGACCTTGATCCGCACCTGGCCCGCCTCGAGCGGGGCCGGCTCGATCTCCTCGAGCGCCAGGTCTTCGGGCTCGCCCCAGCGGCGGCAGACCATTGCCTTCATCTACGGATCTCCCTCGTCCTGATTGGAGAATAGTCGACAAGACGAGAGCCCGACGAGAACGGCCTTTTCCGTCCAGGGCATGAGCTGAACAGAAGCAGCGACGTCAGGCACCGAGGACTACAGGCAGCTTCTTCACGCCGCGCAGGATCAGCGAATCGTGCCAGTCCGGCTCGCCGCCGCTGAGCCGGATGTCGGGCAGGCGTTCGCTGAGACGGATCGCCGCGATCTCGGCCTCCAGGCGGGCGAGCGGTGCGCCGAGGCAGAAATGGATGCCGTGGCCGAAGGTCATGTGCGGGTTCTGCGCGCGGCCGATGTCGAAGCGGTCGGGGTCGTCGAAGGCGTCGGGATCGCGATTGGCCGAGTTCATGAAGGCGAACACGCGCTGGCCCTCGCGGATCGTCCGGCCGGCCATCTCGAGATCGGCGGCGGCGACGCGGGCGAGCGCCCCCGACGGTCCGTCGTAACGCAGGTATTCCTCGACGGCGTTCGCGGCCAGCGCCGGATCGGCGACCAGGCGGTCCCACTGGTCGCGATGCTTCATCGAGTAGAGGAAGCCGTTGCCGATCAGGTTGGTCGTCGTCTCGTGGCCGGCGAACAGCAGCAGGATGCAGGTGCCGATGATCTCGTCGGTGCCGAGCGCATCGCGATCGTCGCGCGCCAGCACGAGCTGGCTGATCATGTCGGCGCGCGGCTCGCGCGTGCGGTCGTCGACCAGGCTGCGGAAGTAGCCTGCCATCGCCTTGGCGCCGACCTCGGCGCGCAGGTACTTGTTGCCGGCGACCTGGGCGGTGCCGATGAACAGGGCGATGTCGTCCGACCACACCTTGACCTGGTCGAGATCGGCGCGCGGCACGCCCAGCAGATCCATGATCACGGAAGCGGGCAGGGGATAGGCGAAGTCGGCGATGAAATCGACCGGTTCGCCGCGCTGGCCCTTGGCCAGCATGCCGTCGATCAGATGGCCGACGATGTCCTCGATGTTGGGCCGCAGGTTGGCGACGGCGGTCGGCGTGAAGGCCTTGGTGAACAGCCGGCGCAGGCGGGTGTGGTCGGGGGGATCGCGGAACACCATCCAATGGTTGAGATAGCGCACCAGGCTTTCGAGCGAGCCGTTGCGGTAGTCGGGGTTCGACTTGAAGAACGGCGTGAGGCGGTCGGCCGAGATCTCGCGGTTGTTGAGCGCGACCTGCCGGACGTCGGCGTAGCGCGTCACGATCCAGGCCTTCATGGCCGGCGACCAGTGCACCGGGTCGTCGGCGCGCAGCCGGGCGAACTCGGGGAACGGGTTGGCGTTGGTGGCGGGATTGCCGAGATCGAACACGTAAGCCATGGCGCGACGCTAGCGCGCGACCCCTTACCAAACAAGTGTTTGGTGATAGGTTGTGCCATGTCGCGCGAGAAGCTGCTTGCCGTGTCGGCCCGCCTGTTCGCCCTCGGCGGCTTCGAGGCGACGTCGATGCGCGACATCGCCAAGCAGGCCGGCATGCTGGCCGGCTCGATGTACTATCACTTTCCGTCCAAGAACGACCTGATCGCCGCCGTGTACGAGGCCGGCGTGGCCGAGATTGCCGCCGCGGTCGACGGGGCGGTGGCGCGGGGCGGCGACCCCTGGCAAAGCCTCGAGGCGGCATGCATCGCCCATCTCGAGACGCTGCTCGCCGATTCGGCACATGCCGCGGTGATGACCGCCGAGTTGCGTCGCCTCGATCCCCGCCTGCGCCGGCGCCTGGTCGTGCTGCGTGACCGCTACGAACGGCGGTTTGTCGAGCTCGTCGACGACTTGGCGCTGCCTGCCGGGACCGACCGCACCCTGTGGCGCCTGCACCTGCTGGGCGCGCTCAACTCGACCGCGACCTGGTACCGGCCCGGCAAGAAGTCGCCAGCGGCAATCGTCAAGGCGTTGATGGCGGCCTGGGGGCGGCCGACGGCTCAGGGCCGCGCCTGAATCCGCCCTTCCACGGAAGCGTCGACGGTCTTGCGGGCTTCGATATGGGCCATGACGCGGGATGCCAGGATCTGGCCGGCGCTCGCATCGATGATCTTCTTCCCTTTCGCCAGCGCGCCGAAGCCATCACCGCCCGCGGCCAGGAAGTCGATGGTCGCCACGCGGTATGTCCTGTCGGGATCGATCGGGACGCCTGCCACCGTGGCTTCGACGACGCGCTGCATGGGCGGCCGCTTGGGATCGTAGACGAAGCGAAGCCCCGACACGTGTGGGAACCGGCCCTGCCGTTCCTCGACGCGACTCACGCCGTTCTCGAGTGCCTGCAGCAGGTCGGCGCCTTTCAGCTCGAGCAGGACCATCGAGTTTCCGAACGGGAGCTCGGTCAGGATGTCGCGCCGTGTGAGGCGCGTGCCGGCGTCGTAGATCCGATCGCCGCGAATGCCGCCGCCATTCATCAGGCCCACCTCGGCACCCAGCGTCTCGCGGATCGCGTCGGCAATCAGGTTGCCGATCGCCGCTTCCTGCTCGCGAACGAGGAGGCGGGTGCTGTCGAGGCGCTGCTTGGTCGTCCCGATCTCGACCCCGAGCTCCTTGTCGAGCTGGTCCGTCCGGCGCTTGACGATGTCGGCCACCTCGGGGTCGGGGGCGATGCCGCGGACCGGGATCATGCGCCAGGCCTGGGTGACGTCGATCGTCGGCGGCCCCGACGGCGCCGGCTGCCTGGTCAGGAAGAGATCGATGACACCGAGGTAGCGCGCATCCGCCCCCGATTTGTGGATCAACGTCGACCCTTCGAGCATGGTCACCGCGTCGTGATCGTGCCCGCCCAGGATGAGCGCAAGGCCCGGGACCGTCCGGGCGAGCTCGCGATCCTCCAGGAAGTTCAGATGCGTGAAGGCCACGACGACCTCGGCTCCTTGCTCCTTCAGGCGCTTCACGGCATCCGTCGCGGCCTGCCGATAAGGCGCGAATGCAACCGTGGGGCCGGGGCTGGACTCGTAGGCGGTTTCGGGCGTGACGATGCCGAAGAAGCCCACCTTGATTCCGCCGAAGTCGCGCACGACCAGGTCCGTCGTGCCTTTGAACGGCTGGCCATTGCGCGTGACGTTGGTGGCAAGCCACGGGAAGCGCGATTCCTCGAGGCGCTGCGCGAGCACCTCGGGTCCGAAATCGAACTCGTGATTGCCCAGCACGGCAAGGTCGGTGCCGACGGCATTCATCAGCTCGATCATCTGGGCGCCCTTCAGAAGCCCCGACATGATCGAAGGCGACAGCAGATCGCCGCCGAAGGTCACGAGGGTGTTGGGGGAAAGGGCGCGCTGCTCCTTCAACAAGGTCATGAGCTGGGCAAAACCGCCCCAGCCCCGCGTCGGTGCGATCTCGTAATTGTCATTGGTGTGGAGGAACGTCAGCCGTACGGGCTCCTGACCCGCGGCCCCGGCCGAAACCAGCCCGAGCAGGAACGCCGCGGCGAGCGTGCGAAGGACGAGGCGACGGAGGAGTCTGGTCATCGCAGCGCTTCCTCGCGCAGGGCAGGCATTCGCATATGGGTGCGCCTTTCATTCTCCTCCCCAGCTTTGCTGGGGAGGTGCCCCGTCATACGGGGCGGAGGGGTCAAGAGCCTCGGTCGAAGCGTGCGCTTCGGCGACTCGGTCGCAACCTCGTGCTCCATCGCACGCGTGTCGCTCATGTCCCCTCCACTCCCTCGCGAGGGCACACCCCGACGCAAGCGTTGGGGAGGAGGATCAAGCGGTCCAGGAGAGGCGGCATGGGCCGACGCTAGCTGGCGCCAGACTGTTGGACAACCGCGGAGAGTGCTGCCGCTCGGGCGGCGGCAGCCTGCGCTTCGATTCAGGAGAGCCGGAAAAGGCCCCGCGCCGCGGTTGCGCGCGGGGCTTTCGTGTCGCCTTCAGCCGGCGGGGGCGATGTCGTGTGCGTCTACGCCCACCAGCTTGACGACAAGCTCGAAGCTGGCGGATGCCGCTGCCGCGGGGGCATAGCCGTCGATCTGGCTTCTCGCCCCGTGAACCTGGCGCAGAAGGTGCGGATGGCGTCCTCCGACGATTTGCAGCAGCAACGACCCTTCGACATGAGGACCTCCATGCCTCAAAGTCGCTCAGCACCCGATCGTTCCAGATCGCGCGTGTCACCTGCAGAACAATCTCTGCGTCCACGTGGCCAAAATCAAAGGGGCCAGGTCCACAGGGCCTGGCCCCTCGCATGCAGTGCCGCCCCCATCAGTGGCACCGCGTCTGCCGGGCAAGCTAACCGCGCGACGGCAGGGGAATGCGGGCCGCGTCCAGCGCCCGCTCGATCGCGGGGATGCCTGCCGTATTGCCCTGCTTGCAGAGCTCGACGCCGTGACGGGCCTCCACGCCCTGCGGCATCCGGCTGCGGGAGCTCAAGTCGATGTGGCGCTCGTAGGTCTGGACGAGGGCCGTGCAGTACGCGGCATCCGCCGAGTTGGCCGAGGCCGCCGTCGGCAGCACCATCATCGCCGCCAGCATGGCTCCCGCAGTCGCGCTCATGCTCTTGATCATCGTCTTGGTCATGTGAGCCTCCACCGTTCCTGAGAGTTGCCCGCCGCTTGCGAGCGGCGCCCATTTGCCAGGTCGGGCGCGGCGAGAATGCGGCGGGAGACTTGCGCCAATCTTACAACTTGTTGCCTCGGCGCTTGCCTATGCGGCGCGGCGAGCACGAAGCAGTGCAGCGAGCGTACCTTTGTGGCTCGCCGGGCATCGCAGGAAGATCTATTCGAACGTCCGACGCGGGACGGTTTGAAATCTCCAGCAAGCGATCATGCGTGTGAGGCATTCCAGCAACAGGCCGAACCAGTCGACAATGCCTTGGAAGAAAGATCGCCTCGCCGCGCGTGACTGTCAGCCCAGGCGTAGCGGGCGACCTTTCATTCATTGGCGGGCGGCAATGCCTACGTCGCGGGCCCGGCGAACAATAGGAGATTGCCATCGAGGTCGCGGATGATGAAGTTCCTGGCGCCCCACGGCTCCTGCTTGAGCGTCTGAAAGAAATCGGCGCCGGCAGCCTGGAACTGCAGGAAGAGCCGGCGGATCTCGGCGGCGCTGTCGACGCACATCGAGGCGGCGAGAAGCTGCTCGCGCTCGCGGATGTCGCCGACGAACACCGGCTCGCAGACCATCCTGAGATTCAGCCGCGCGCTGTCGCGTTTGACCTGGCCATAGAAGGGCGGCTCGCCGTAGGTGAAGGCGACCGTGAAGCCGAGCTTCGTGAAGTAGTCGCACGACGCCTTGATATTGCCGACGTAGAGCTCTGCTTCGACCACGGTCAGGACCGGCGCTTCGATCTCGGGCTTGAGGGTATCGGGCATGGCTTGCACTCCGTCTCTGAGCGCCTGCCAGTTTTCGAATCCCGATTGACGCGCGACCAGCTCCTGGGCGTCGCTGAGCTTGAACTCCGCCTCCAGGACCTGACGATCGGTCAGGTCCTTGAAACGGGGAAGCAGCGAGCGGATCTGGGCCGCGACGGGGTAGTAGCGGTCGCGATGCCAGCGCACGTAGAGCTTGGCTTGCTTCTTGAGATTCTCGAGGTTCCGCATGGGCGCAACTGGGGTATGTGACGTAGGTGGGCATAGCCCCTTCGGCCTCGGCCGATGCGCCCTACTGCAACGGCGAAATTTTCCGCCGCCGAGTCGGCGATGTCAATCCGGTCGGCATCGACTGCGCACTATCGGGTCTGTTTGGGCAAGAGGTGCACTCCGGGCAGATTCGCGAAATGTCGGTCGCAGGTCAGCATATCGGCGCCATGGGCGAGCGCAGTCGCGTAAACAATTGCGTCTGCCGTCGCGAGCTTATGCTTGGTGCTCACAGCCTACCAGCCACTCGATCCAAGCCGAAGTGTCGACGAGCCGCATCAGGTCCGATCGTTTCGTTCGCGGTATCCTCGACGGTTCGCGCCTCGCGCCAATCCTGACAGGGTCTCGAGCGACGGTACTGGAACCAGCAACATGCCCTCACCCTTGGGGATGAAGGCGAACAAGCCGGTGACGGGATGCGCTGCCGATGGCGATCGGGCCGAATCTCGCTGCATCGGCAGTTGAGAGCAGGGGAACAATCGCGTTTTCTTACGCTTCGTCCTTACGATGCCCGTACGAAATCGTTCTCCTCCCCAACCGAGGCTTGGGAGGAGAACGGGAGGCCGGTCGGCCATGCCTTCGCTGTCGCCTGATCCTGGTCGCCGACATTGCGATCGGCCTCGTTCAGGACCGTCGTTCCCGGAATGCAGCTACGGCCGCGCCTCGAGGATCATGTTGAACGGCGTTTCGGTTGCCCGGCGGATGGAGCCGAAGCCCGCGCCGCCGATGACCTCCCGCAGCCGGCTCTCGCCGGCTTGCGCGCCGAGCGCGGCGCCAACCTCCTGCGATTTCGACGTCGGCACGCAGATCAGGCTCGAGCCGGCATAGAACAACCGCCCCACCGGGTTGAGGTTGTCCTCCAGGCGATCGCCCGCCATCGGCTCGACGATCATCCACGTGCCGTCGGGTTTCAGGGCGGACCGGATATTCGCCGCGGCGCCCGCAGGATCGCCCATGTCGTGCAGGCAGTCGAAGCAGGTGATGAGATCGAAGCCCTGGTCGGGAAGTTCCTTCGCCTTGGCGACCTCGAAGCGTGCGTTGGCGGTGACGCCATGGGCGGCAGCATGGGCGCGCGCGTCGCCGATGGAACCTTCGTGAAAGTCGAAGCCGACGAACTGCGAGTTCGGGAAGGCCTTGGCCATCAGCACGGTCGACCAGCCATGGCCGCATCCGACATCGGCGACCTTGGCGCCGCGTTCGAGCTTGGCGACGACGCCATCGAGCGCGGGCAGCCACTGCGAGATCAGGCTGTTCACGTAACCCGGGCGAAAGAAGCGGGCGACGGCGCAGAACATGCAGCCCGCCTGGTCGCCCCAGGCGACGCCCTCGCCGGTCCGGAAGGCCTTTTGGACCTTCGCCTGGTTCTCGACCAGGGCGACCATGAGATCGAAGGCGCCCATCATGTAGACGGGGCTGTCCTCGACGGCGAACACCATGGCCTGTTCGGGCGGCAGGGAAAAGGTCGTGGTCTGAGGGTCGTAGTCGAGGTAGCCGGAGGCCGCCTGGTGGGACAGCCATTCGCGCAGGTAGCGGTTGTCCACCTTCGTGCGCTCGGCCAGCGCGGCGCAGGTCATCGCGCCGCCGCCATGCAGCGCCTTGTAGAGACCGAGTCCGTCGCCCATCCGCACCATCGCGATGCTCGAGGCGCCGCCCAGGTCACCCAGCATCTGGCCGACGAACTTGTTGAGCTTCTCTTCGTTGATCATGGCAGCCTCCAAGCTAAAGAGGCGGCGATCATGGAGCCCCGGTATCCGGGCTGCTTGAAGACGACCTGTAGAAACCGTGGTGTTTTGGTAGAGATTTTGCTCGCGGGCGTGTGCCCCCTGAGTCATCCAGGGTGCAACGAGTGATCGTTCCGCGTGTTCTCGCCGCCGTCCTCAGACGCGCTCAGGACGACCCTCGATCCGATGGACTACGGCTGCTAGGCGACCAACTCCGAGACCCCCAACGCCTTGCCGAATCTCCGGCTGCAGTCCAAGGGGTCGCCGTACTTGCGATGCCGCGCCGTGTGCTGGGCGGCGGCGAGCAGGAGCCGGCCGCGATGCGGGTTCCGGTTCTTCTCGTAGTCCTCCAGCATGCACAACGCGATCTCCTGGTTGTGCGGATCGTTGCCCAGCCGCGAGCAGGCGTAGGCCAGCCCCCGCACCAGCGGCGCGGTGTTGAGGCCGCTATCGAGATAGAGCTGTGTCCAACCCATCGCCTTGGGCGCATCGAGCGCCACGCAGGCCGCCTCCACGCGATTCGCGAGCTCGTTGCCGTTCAGGGCTTCCGCCTGGGACGGCATCTCGAGGCGCGGAGACGTCAGGTCGCCGGTCAGCTTCTGGTGCCAGGCAGCCTGGTTGAGATAGGCGGCGGCCAGGTAGAGCAGCTTCAGCCGCTGCGGATGGTCGAACGTGTCCCAGAACCAGCCCAGCGTGTTGCAGTATTCATAGCAGTGCTGGGGCAAGGAGAAGTTGAGCTCGTCGTGGGTTTCGATGACGGTCTGGGCCACGCCGACCTGGATCGCATCGAGGATGGCGCGCGGGCTCTTGCCGGCCTTGAGCAGGGTCGTCAGATGCACGGCGAATGCCGGCTCGGGCTCGCGCAGGAGGACCTCGATCAGCGCCTCGGTCTCGACGCCATCGAGGGGCGCCTTGTTGTTGGCCAGGATGGCGCGCTCCTGCTCGGTCGTGCCGCCGTAGGGCACGGCATGCAGGGTCTGGCCTTCGAGATAGATCAGGGTGGCGTTGCAGGCCGTCTCGTAGAGCGAGTACCAGCGCGGGCCGACGGCGATGTCGAGCGCGCCGGCATAGAGCACGTCGTGCGCCTGGTCCCAGCCGATCGCCTCGCCCAGCTCGACGGTGGCGCGGGCGCGGAACGATTTGTGGCCGGTCGTGTAGGACTTGTTATGGAAGGAGCGGTCCTGGATGTCGATCAGGCCGGCGAAGGTGAGCTCGGCCAGGGCGGCGCGGCGCTCGGCGGGATTCTGCATCAGGCCCAGGAAGACACGGTAGGCCTCGACCACCTGGCCACGATGGACCAGGGTCATCCATTGCCCGAGCCGCTCCTTGAGCGGGCCGTCGAGCGCGAGCGGCGTCTGGTCGGGCCAGTGCACCACCGGCTCCGGCGGCGGCCCCTCCGGCATCTGGAAGCCGCGCGAGTAGTGGCCGGGCGCCTTGCCGATCTTCTGGTTCCAGATGTCGAGGCCGGTCGGGATGTACCAGATGGTCTGCGCCATCGGCAGGCCCGATGCGCCGCCCGGCAGGAGGCGCGAGAGGTGCAATGTCGCGCGCGCGCTCAGCAGGCAGTGGTCGTTGTTGACGAAATTGACGAAGCCGTCGTCCATGCGCTCGTGATACGGCACGTGAGTGTAGGGCGCATGGATGCGCACGGCTTCGCGCAGCATCTCCGGCAACGGTCGGCCATCACGCACCAGCCCGTAGTAGACTTCGCTCGCACCCTTCTGGTCACGCGCCATCACGCGCTCTCGCAGCGTGGCGTAGGCAGGATCGGGGCGCGTACTCGCGGCGGTGACTGAGTCAGGCGGCATGGCAACGATCTCCAGCGGCAACCTTCGGCGATGCCGACATTAGACGCCCGCCGGCGCCGCCTTCCAAGCCGCTATTTCGACCAGGGACCGAAGGGCGGCATGTCCTTGCTGGGCTTCAGGGGGAAAGCGGGTGGCCGCTTCTCGAAGAACGACTTGATGCCTTCCTGCGCGTCGGCGCCCGCGGCGAGGTAGCCGACGCATTGCAGGTCCAGGGTCACCGCGTCGAGCGGGTCCTGGGCGCCCAGCATGCTCCACATCAGGCGGCGGTTGACCGCGGCCGCGACCGCGGAGGAGGTGCCGGCGGCGAACTTGCGCGCCAGAGCCTGCGCCGCCGGAACGAGGTCTTCCGGCGCGTGGATGGAGCGAACCAGGCCACCTTTCAGCGCTTCCTCGGCGCCGAACAGCTCGGCCGTCATCACCCATTCCTGGGCTTGCTGCATGCCGACCAGCCGCGGCAGGAACCAGCAGGAGCCGGCCTCCATTGCCATGCCGCGCTTGTTGAAAACGAAGCCGATGCGGGCCGTGCTCGACATCAGCCTGATGTCCATCGGCAGGCACATGGTGATGCCGACGCCGACAGCGGCGCCGTTGATCGCCGCCACGATCGGCTTCAGGCAGTTGAAGATGGCGAGCGTGATCGAATCGCGCGCCTCGCGCTTCTGCGGCGCCTTGCCGTCGTTCCACACCTGGAAGGCGCCGCTGCCGCCCGAGATGTCGGCGCCGGCGCAGAAGGCGCGGCCGGCGCCGGTGACGACGATGGCGCGGACATCGTCCATCTCGTTCACGCGCTGGAAGAAATCGATCAGCTCGCGGCTCATGACGGTGTTGAAGGCGTTGAGCTTGTCCGGCCGGCTGAGGGTCAGGGTCATCACGCCGTCGCTGAGCTCGGTAGCCAAGGTTTCGTAAGTCATGGGCGCCTGTTTTCTCCTGAATGGTTCCGCGCAGCGAGGCCGAATACCGTTGCGCGACTGCGTGCTTTACGAAACATTCGCCGCCTGCCAAGGCTTTCGCAATACCGGAGGAACCCGATGTCTCACCTGCTGAAATCCGTCGAGGACGGCGTCATGAAGATCGTCTTCAACCGGCCCGAGGCGATGAACGCGCTCTCGCGCGAGATGATGACGGGCCTGCAGGATGCGCTGACGGAAGCGGCCGGTTCGCGCAGCATCGGCTGCGTGGTCGTGCGCGGTGCCGGCGACAAGGCGTTCTGCGCCGGCGGCGACGTGAAGTCGATGGCGGCCGGCCGAGATCAGGAAAAGACCTACGAGGACAAGGTACACGACATCCGCGAGCGCATGGTGGTCTCCGAGCTGCTGCACGAGATGGGCAAGCCCACCATCGCCATGGTGAACGGCGTGGCGGCGGGCGCGGGCCTGTCGCTCGCGCTGGCGGCCGACATGCGCTTCGTGGCTAAGAGCGCGCGCATGACGACGGCCTTCGCCAAGGTGGGCTTCTCGGGCGATTTCGGCTCGCACTATTTCCTCCACAAGCTGGTCGGCACCGCCAAGGCGCGCGAGCTCTACTTCACCGCCGAGATCCTGAATGCCGAGCAGATCGAGAAGCTCGGGCTGGCCAACCGCGTGGTCGACGACGCCAGCCTCGAGAGCGAGACAATGGCGTTCGCCAGGAAGCTCGCCGCCGGCCCGCGCGTGGCATGGTGGCACGTGAAGAAGAACATGAAGATCGCGGAGGAGGGCTCGCTCTCCGAGGCTCTCGATTCGGAGGCCGCCCGCATGATCCGCACCGGCGAGACCGAAGACCACAAGGAAGCCGCCCGCGCCTTCGTCGAGAAGCGCGCCCCGGTGTTCAAGGGGTACTGAGCGGCCGCTCTTCAGGTTTCTCGCCCCCGCCCTCATGAGCGCGTTCGGCTTCGCCGAGCCGCCCATGACGGGGAGAGGCCAGGCGAGGGGCCTCGAAGGCTGCGAGAGCACCCGCAAGCCCCTCACCCAGCCTCTCCTCCTATCGGGGGAGAGGAGCTTGAAGGAGCGCGGCGCACGCTCCGGATTCGCAACGATAGTCTCTGCACCATCCCCGCCAGCCCCTCCGGCAGCGCCACGATCGCGGTCATGAGCAGCACCGCGTAGAGCAGGGCCGACAGGCCCTTGCCGAGGCCGGCGGTGAAATCCGGCAGGAACTGCAGGATGAGCCCACCCAGCACGGCGCCGCCCGGCGAGTGCATGCCGCCGATCACCACGCCGAACAGCATCTGGATCGACAGGCCGAAGGTGTAGCCGGTCGGGCCGACGAAGCCGAACTGATAGGCCGACAGGCAGCCTGCCAGCGCGATGTAGGCGCCGGCAATCCCCGACGCCGTGGCGCGCACCTGGATGACACGGATGCCCTGGGCCGCTGCGGCGAGATCGTGCTCGCGTGCGGCCAGCATGGCGCGGCCGGAGCGGCTGTCGATCAGGTTGTAGGCGAACCAGAGACCGCCCCCGAGCAGCCCGAGCGTCATCAGGAAGCGCCAGCGATCGTCGCTCAGGAAGTCGACGGGCGGCCTTGGGAAGTCGAGATAGAGACCGCTGACACCGCCGGTGAGTCCCTCGATCAGGCGCCAGCGCAGGAGCTGCGGGAAGGCGATGGCGAAGGCGTAGGTCACCAGCGCCTGCGTCCACAGGCTGTGGCCGCCGGCAATGCGGCCCAGCCCATAACCTGCCGCGAAGCCCATCAGCACCGCCGCAGGCAATCCGAGATAGACCGAGAGCGATGTCTGGTTGACCAGGATCGCCGCGGCGTAGCCGCCGATGCCGAACAGCGCTGCCTGGGCAAACGAGAATTGGCCGCTGACGCCGCACAGGATCACCAGCCCGACCAGCGCGATCGCCCAGATCGCCGCCTGGGTGAAGCGGAAGACGATGAAATCCGGAAAGCAGAATGAGAGCGCGGCCGCCGCCACGAAAGCCATGGTCCACACGGTCCGCATGGCGTTACGATAGACGGTAACGGCCGGAAAAGGGAGGGAAGCGATGCGTTTGCGTCAGTGCGTGTTCGTCACCAAGGAGCTCGAGAGCTCGCGCGAGGAGCTGTGCGACATCCTGGGCATCGAGGTTGCCTTCCGCGATCCCGGCGTCGCCAAGTGGGGCCTCGTCAACGTCGTCTGCCCGATTGGCCATGATTTCCTCGAGATCGTGACGCCGTTCCAGGAGGGGACGTCGGCCGGCCGCTACATCGACCGCCGCAAGGGCGACGGCGGCTACATGGTGATCATCCAGGTGGCCGATGCGGGCGCCGAGCGCAAGCGCGTGACCGACCTCGGCATCCGCGCGGTGGCGCAGAAGGACCTGCCGGAATACCAGTACACCCACTTCCATCCATCCGACACGGCGGGGGTCCTGCTGTCGCTCGACACGACCTTTGCGCCGAAGGGCGTCGATCCGGCGCTGTGGTGGCCGCCGGCGGAAAAGGACTGGCTGAAGCATGCGCGTTCCGACGTCACCAGCGGGCTGGCCGGCGTCGAGATCCAGCATCCCGATCCGGCCGCCGCCGCTGCCAACTGGTCGAAGATCCTCGGCCGTCCGGTGCAGAACAACCGCATCGCCCTCGACGGCGGCGAGATCCGCTTTGTTGCCGCGACCGACGGGCGCGGGCAGGGCGTGTCGGCGTACGACGTGAAGGCCGTCGACAAGGCCAGGGTCCTCGCCGCCGCCGAGAAGCGCGGCAAGAAGCGCGGCCCCTCGCAGGTCGAGGTCTGCGGCTGCCGCATCAACCTCGTGTGAGGCAGGGGTGATCAAGATCGTCGGAAGTTACCTCTCGCCTTATGTGCGCAAGGTCCTGGTTTGCCTCGAGGCCAAGGGGCTTCCTTACGAGGTCGATCCGATCGTGCCGTTCTTCGGCGACGACCGATTCTCCAAGCTGAGCCCGTTGCGCCGCATCCCGGTGCTGATCGATGGCGACCTCGTGCTCTCCGACTCCTCGGTCATCTGCCAATACGTCGAGGACAAGCAGCCCGAGCCGGCGCTTTTTCCGGCCGACATCCGAGACCGTGCGCGGGCGCGCTGGCTGGAGGAGTTCGCCGACACGCGCATGGGCGACGTCATCGTCTGGCGCCTGTTCAACCAGATCGCCATCCGGCCCTCGGTGTGGGGCGAGAAGGGCGATCGCGAGATGGTCGAGCGCACCATCAAGGAGGATGTGCCGGCGGTGCTCGACTATCTCGAGAGCGAGGCGCCGGCCGACGGCTTCCGATTCGGGCCGACCCTGTCGATCGGCGACGTCGCGCCGGCCTGCTTCTTCCGCAACGCCGCCTGGGCGAGGGTCCAGATCGACGCTGCACGCTGGCCGCGTGCCGCTGCCTGGATGGGACGCACGCTCGCTTCGCCGCCGTTCAAGGCCCTGGCGAAGATCGAGGATGCGATCCTGCGCACGCCGATCCAGGAACAGCGCAACGCGCTGAAGGCGATGGGCGCTCCGATCGCCAGCGATACCTACGCCAGCGCCTCGCCGCGCCGCGGCATCATGCCGATATGAACCTGTGCGTCGGATTCCGTCCTTCGTCTATGGCAACGTCGCAGGCGCCGTGTTGATCGGTGCGGGGCTTGGCGCCTTCGTCGATCTGAAGGCCATGCTGGTCTTTCCGGCGGTGCTGGCGGCCAACTCCGTCATCGTCTGCCTGATCTGCTGGTGGCGGCCGGGCTTCGAGGCCGCCGCCTGGAAGCTCTGGCTGACGGCGACCCTCGTCAATCCCCTGTTGCTCGCGGGGATCGCCTACTCGATCGATGAGTACGAGTGCCTGATCGGCCGGAAGACCGGTTGGGGATGCATGCTGTCCGGCCTCGGGCTGATGGTGGCCGGTGTCTGCCTGGCGCCGCCGATCACCGGGCTGCTGGTGCGCTGGGTGACCCGCTGGCGTGGGCGGCGCGAGGCTGGAGTGCCAGCCGGCTAGGTCCGGAGGACCGCCGCGATACAGACGACACAATTCGTCCCAAAAATAACACTGCCGGGACATGGAAGACCGATACAAGCATCCTCGTGCAATGACGGCCGGGCAGGGAGGCGATCGTGAAACGCAGCATCATCGCTCTCGTCGCAGCGATGTCAGTTGTCGGCGTGGCTGGCGCCACGATTTCCATGAGGCCCACGGAGGGCGGCAAGTCCCCCCTCCTGGCGACGAGCACGGCGCCTCATGTTGCCGTCGACCGCCCATCGGAGCTGCGCCCGAACACCGTCGCCAAGGCCTCACCGACCGAAGTGCAAAAGGCTGCACTCGAACCCCTGGGGACACCCGTCCCGCTGCAACTGAAGTCTCGTGTGCCTGCGAAGCTGCCAGACGGCGATACGGCGGCGACTCCCGCCGCCGGCGATTCCGGCACCGTGCCGCCGGCCGCCACTCCCGATCCCGCCGCCGAGAACGCAGCGCGCGCCGCCATCGAGGCCGATGGCTACAAGAACGTGCGCATCGTGGGCAAGGGCGACGGCGTCTTTCGCGCCAAGGCGCTCCGCGGCAAGACGGAGGTTCTCCTGATCGTCGATGCGACGGGCTCCGTCACGACTGCGGACTAGAGCCGCCTCACTCGTCTACAAGCTCAAGTCGGCCCACAGGCCTGCGTGGTCGGACGGCCAGAGTGACGGATCCAGCGGGCTTGGTCGATTGAAGCAGACTTGGCTCGCGATCACCTTGATCGCTTCGCTTACCCAGATGTAGTCGATGCAGCGGTCCATGCGCGGCCAGTAGGGATGCGAGACCATCCCGTCGGCGCCGGCCAGCGGCGTGAAGGCCGTAGGCTGGGTCGTCTGCGACGGTCGGAATCGCGAGGCCATCAGGGCGGCAGACGGCTTGTCCAGCGCGGCATTGAAGTCACCGCAGACGATGGACGCCGCCGCATCCGGCCGGCTGTCGATCCAGCTCAAGAGGCGCTGGACCTGGAACAAGCGGAGCGAATCGTCGCCGCGCGACATGAAGAGATGCGTCACGTAAACGTCGATCGGCACGCCGTCGACCAGCACGCGGGCAACGAGTGCCACCATGTCTCGGGTCTGAAAATCGAGGTTTGCGGTCTCGATCACCGGATAGCGGCTCAGGAGCGCCTCGCCTTCGACCTCGGAAAGCCCGTTGACCTTGGTCTGCTGAACCAGGCTGTAGGAGACGCCTGTCGCAGCACTGACGGCATCGCGCAGCATTCTTGCCGACTGTATCGGAACGCAAACCTCGTTGAAGGCAATGAGGTCCGGCTCGAGCGCCGCGAGCTCGGCACTGATGAGAGGGTGGCGCTCGGTCCAACGCTTGTGGTTCTGCTCGAGGTTGAGCGTCGCGATTCTGAACACGTTCGGCCCCTCCGCCAGCTCAGCCATGCAGTGGCCCGCCCGTGCCCAGGCCGACGCGCTGCGCCTCGGTGTCGTAGATGGTCGTGACGGCGATGTTGGCGAGGTTCACGTCGGGTCCGAACTCGGCGAACAGGATCTTCTTCATCTCCTCGATGTCGCAGCTTCGGACGCCCGCGATCCACGGGCCGGGAAGCTCGATCATGACCTTGTCCGCCGGCAGGCCGCGCTTGATCACCTCGAGGCTGTCGCGCCGCACGCGGCCGTTCTCGACCAGCTCGGCCGCTTCGACGAGGACCAGCTCGGCACCCGCCTTCAGGCAGATCTCCGCCTGCTCCACCAGCAATCCCGGATTGCTGAGCGTCTCCTTCGAGCCGACCTCGCCGAACACCGACAGCCCGCTCGCGACCGCGGCCGCGATCTGGTCGTGACGCTGCTGCGGCGTCAAGGGCACCGTGTTGTCGGAGATCTCGATGGTGCGGAAGCCCAGCGCTCGCGCCTCGGCATAGAAGCGGGGCAGGGCTGCTTCGCCCAGCAGCGCGAAGACGTACTCGTGGAACTGGCCGCCGAGAAAGGGCCGTATCCCGAATTGCTCGTACAGCGCGAGCTTGTCGACGAGCTGGTCCCGCGGATAGAGCCGTGCCGTGCCGGTCTTGATCTTGATCAGGTCGATGTAAGGCGCGGCGAGCTCGAGCACGCCCCGCATGTAGGGCAGCGGCAGGCCATCGTCGATCACCATGGAAAGGCCGGTGCGGCGCGGCTTTGCCGTGCTGCGCCGGGAATCGATGGGCACGAAGGCGAAGGGAGGAGGGTTGGCGGGCATGGCGTTACCTTCCTTACTCGGGCGTCAGGCCCGAGAACTTGTACATCTCGGCGAAGCGCCGGCCTTCGGCCGCCAGGAAGTCGCGGAACTCGGCCGGGCTGTCACCGACCGGATCGACGCCCAGCGCTGCGAGACGGTCCCGTGCTTCGGGCATCTCGAGCACATCGACGAACGCCGCGTTCAGGCGCTGCACGACGTCGGTTGGCGTCCGTCCCGGCACCATGACACCCATCCAGTGCGACGCAGCGAAGCCCGCCATGCCGGGCAGCTCGGCGACCGTGGGCACGTCCTTCGCCCAGGTGACGCGCTCGGGCGAGGTGACGGCGATCGCGACGAGCTTGCCGTCGCGAATGAACGGCAATACGGGCGCCATGCCGACGATGGCGAGCGGGGTGTGACCGGCCACGACGTCGTTGGTCGCGGGCCCCGCGCCCTTGTAGGGAATGTGCAGCAGCTTGATCCCGGCACGGTGTGCCAGCCAGGCGCCGGCCAGATGCTGCGAGCTGCCTTCGCCCGGCGTGCCGTAGGCGAGGCCATCCGGCTTCTGCCTGGCAAGCGCGATCATGTCGGCCGGCGTGCGCACGCCGACGGCGGGGTTCGCCACGATGACCACCGGCGTCGTATAGGCGAGCGTCACCGGCGCGAGATCCTTCATCGGATCGTAGTTCATCGACTTGTAGGCCGTCGGCGCGATCACGATCTCGGCGGGCGAGGCCAGCAGGATCGTCATGCCGTCGGGCTTGGCGTGGGCGACGTAGTCGGCGCCGATCATGCCGTTCGCGCCGGGCCGGTTCTCGACGATGACAGTCTGACCGAGGCGCTCGGCGAGACGCGGCGCCATGATGCGAGCGGCGCTGTCATGTCCGCCACCCGGCGCGAACGGCACGACCAGCGTCACGACCCGCGACGGCGCGGATTGAGCGCCGGCGGGCGGTCCGGTCAGCAGCGCCGCGAGCGCGCACAGGATGGCGAACAGTTTCGTCGAACGCATGCGAGATCTCCCCTCAGGCGGCGACGGCCCTGAGCCCGGCCGACGCCGCGACGTCACCTTTGGTCGAAAACGTGAACTCATAGGCCGACGGATCGACCGTGAAGCGGTTGAATTCGCGCACCTGGCCCCGGGCATCGAAGCGGGTTCGCGTGAGCACGAGCACCGCGCTCCGCGCCCCGATGCCGAGGCGGCGCGCGACCGTGGCGCCCGCGAGCCCGGCACTGATCACGTTGCTGGCCGACGCAATGGGATGACGCAGCTGGCTGTGCACCGCGACCGTCGACTTGCCCTCGATGTCGGCCGCCGACAGTGTCGTCGCGTCCGGGGTGAGCCAGTTCGCCGCAAACACGACGGGACGGCCGGCCGACAGCGACAGCCGGTCGAGCTTCATGGCCTTCTGCCCGGGCGCGAGCTTGAAGAGCTCGGCCACGTCCGAAGGCGGGACGGCCGGCTCGAAGGCCAGCAATCGCACCTGGGGCTTGACTGCCTTGGCCAGCAGGATGTCGAAGAAGCCCTGCTCCGACAGGATGTCGTGCCGCACCATGGCGGTCGACACGAAGCTTCCCTTGCCGTGCGCTCGCGTGATCAGGCCGCGTGATACCAGGTCGTCCATGGCGAGCCGCACGGTCACCCGGCTCACACCCAGGCGCTCGACCAGCGAGGCCTCGGCGGGCAGGCGATCGCCGGCGCCGAGGCTGCCCGACACGATGAGCTGCTCGAGCCAGCGTGCGATCTGGGTCTGCAGCGGAACGGGGCTGTTGCGCTCGGGCGTGATCCACGCGAGCGGCTTGGATTGATGGGGCGGTCTGGCCTGCTGGGACGGCACTGAATCTCCTTGACTCGCTCATAAGACGACTTAATACGTCTTGTCAAATGCCGCATTCGACCTACCTGCCCGAGCGCATGGGCTCGGCCGCGATCACGCCCACCTCGGCCGTCGAGGCCGGCAGCTTCCAGTCGCTGACGCTGGTCTACACGGCGGGCTATTTCGGCATCGACGACACGGGCTCGATCAAGATCGTCCAGCGCTTCGCCGGCGATATGGGCCGCCCGCAATGGAGCGATCCCAAGGCCGCCAACTACACCACCGTCGAGGCGTCCAACGGCGCCGTGCTCGACGTGCGCTACGACCCCAAGATGAACATCCGGCCGTGGGACAAGACCCTGTTCATCCGGGTGGTGCGCGGCTTCCTGAACGAGGGCGACACGATCACGGTGCGCTTCGGCGATCGCCGCCAAGGCTCGCCCGGCATGCGCATGCAGACCTTCGTCGAGCCGACCTTCGAGTTCCGCGTGCTGGTCGATGCCTTCGCCACCTACAACTACGTCGAATTGCCCCTGCAGCCGACGATCCCCGTCGTCGCCGGGCCGCCGGCGTCGTGGAAGGCGCTGCTGCCGACGCTGCGCCGGACCGGCGAGACCTTTCGCCTGGGCTTCAAGGGCGAGGACAAGTGGGGCAACCCGAGCGACCAGGTCGACGGCGACTTCGAGCTGCGCGCCAATCTCCCGGTTGGCGGGTTGCCCCCGGGCTTTGCCATGCGGCGTGGCGAGCCCGCCAAGTCGATCGAGGGCCTGTCGGTTTCCGAGCCCGGCGACCTGCTGATCGACGTGCTCGACGTCGGGGGCCGGCTCCTCTGCCGCAGCAATCCGCTGCGCATCGCGGCCGCGGCGCCGCTGCGATCATACTGGTGCGATCTGCACGGCCAGTCCGAGGAGACGATCGGCACCAACTCGGCTCGGGATCTGATCGAGTTCGCCCGCGACAAGGCGTTTCTCGATGGCATGAGCCACCAGGGCAACGATTTCCAGATCACCACCCCGTTCTGGAACGATCTCAACCAGCTCACCCGCACCTACAACGAGGACGGCCGCTTCATCATCTTTCCGGGCTACGAATGGTCAGGCAACACCGGCCTGGGCGGCGACCGCAACGTCATGTTCATGCACGAGGGCCGGCAGATCCATCGCTCGTCCCACGCCCTGGTCGACGATACCACCGATGTCGCGAGCGATTCCAACAGCGCCGAGCAGCTCTTCCAGGCGTTGAAGGACGAGGATTGCGTGGTGTTCGCCCATATCGGCGGCCGCTATGCCGATATCAAGATGGCGCACGACGCCCGGATCGAGCGCGCCGTCGAGGTCCATTCCGACTGGGGCACCTTCGAATGGCTGGTCGAGGATGCGCTGGCGCAGGGCTATCGCATCGGCATCCTCGCCAATTCGGACGGCCACAAGGGACGCCACGGCGCCAGCCATCCCGGCGCCTCGCTGTTCGGCGCCTATGGCGGCCTGTCCTGCCTGCTCGCCAGGGACCTGACCAGGGCCGGACTGTTCGACGCGCTGCGCCGGCGCCATCACTACGCCACCACCGGCTGCCGCATGGTGCTCGACGTGCGTGCCTCCTTCGAGTCGGACGCCCGGATCTACGGCGACGATCCGAACCTCGGCGCGGCGAACCCCACGGTCGGCCGCCGGGCCATGATGGGTGACATCGTGCGATCCGCCGACGGCGCCGTTGAATTCACCGTCGAGGCCCATGCCTCGGCGCCGATCGAGCGCCTCGAGATCCGCAATGGCCTGAAGCTGCTGGAGACCTGGCGGCCCTACGACGACGCGGCGCTCGGCCGGCGCATCCGGGTGATCTGGGAAGGCTCGGAATATCGCGGCCGCGGACGGCAGACGATCTGGGACGGCGGCTGCACGCTCGAAGGCAACCGCTTCGAGCGCATTGCGCCCATCAACATGTGGAACCTCGACAAGACGATCGAGCAGACCGGCCCCGGCACGCTGTCATGGACGGCGTTGACGACGGGCGGCTTCGGTGGCTTCGACGCCTGGCTGGCCGACCCGCAGGCCGGCGCGCTGCGCATCGACACGGCGCTCGTGAAATGCGAGATCGCCGTCGCCGATATCGGTCGCGAGGACCTGGTGTTCGACGCCGGCGGCATCCGCCGCCGCATCCGCATCTTCCGGCTGCCCGACGAGAACGGCCAGCGCCACGTCAGCCTCTCCCGCCGCATCGCGCTCGATGCAGCGGGCGACAATGCGCTCTACGTGTGCCTGACCCAGGAAGACGGGCACTTGATCTGGTCGAGCCCGATCTACGTCTTTTCGTGATCCACTCTCCTCAAGCGATCGTTACCCTCGGCGTGACGTGCTGAGACGGCCAATCCCTGGCAAAGTCTGCCGGGTTTCGTTGTCGGCGTGGCGCAAGGCGCCAATGCCGGGATTTGGAGGCGATCCACAATGACCAACTTTACGCGTCGCCAGCACCTGCAACATCTCGGCGCCTTGATTGGCGCGGGGACCCTGGGATTGCCCACGGCCACCTCCGCCGCCGATCCTGAAATCCCGGCCCAAGGCATTGCCAAGGGCATGACGCACCTCTCCTACAGCGATCAGGGCGGGAAACCGGACGGCGTGCAGGTGATGGTGAATCGCAAGCACGTCTATGTCGGGCATATGTTCAGCGATGGCGTCACTGTCCTGGACGCCAGCGATCCGCGCCAGGTGAAGCCGGTGCACTTCTTCACCGCCGGTGCCGGCACGCGAACGCATCAGTTGCAGACCGCCGAGGACAAGCTGCTCCTTGCCAACGGGGCGAACATCGTCGCGATGCAGAGCTACAGTGACCTGCGCGGCTATTTCGAGAACAACCCCGTCGACACTCTGACGAACCGCCGGAAGTTCCGCTCCGGCTTGTCGATCCACGATATCTCGAAGCCCGACGAGATGCGCGAGATCGCCTTTCTCGAGATACCCGGGATCGGGGTCAACCGGACCTGGTGGCCCGGCGGGCGCTACGCGTACGTGTCGGCGCACTTCGACGGCTATACCGATCACATTCTGTGCGTGGTCGATCTGAACAACATCACCAAGCCCGAGATCGTCTCCAAATGGGCGCTGCCTGGCATGAACCGCGCCGCGGGTGAGACGCCCGCCAACCCGAAGGGCAAACGCTACGCGCTGCATCACATGCTGACGGCCGGCACTGTCGGCTATGGCGCGTGGCGCGATGGCGGCTTGACCGTGCATGACCTCACGGACCCGGCGGACCCGAAGTTCGTGTCGCGCCTCAATTGGTCGCCGCCGTTCCCGGGCGGGACCCATACGCCGTTGCCGCTGCCCGGCCGCAAGCTCGCCGTGGTCGCCGACGAGGCGAATGCGCAGAAATGCGCCAAGGGCACGTTTCACACCTTCCTGCTCGACATGCGTGCGCCTGACTCGCCGGTGACGATCTCGACCTTGCCGACGCCGAGCGACCGCGACTGGTGCGCGTCGCCCGGCACCTTCGGTCCGCACAATCTTCATGAAAACCGGCCGGGATCGATGCAGACCGAAGACACGATCTTCGCGACCTACAACAACGCCGGGGTGCGCGTCTTCGACATCAGGAACCAATTTGCGCCCAAGGAGATCGCCTCCTGGGTTCCACCCGTGCCCAAGAAGCTGGTCGACCCGCGTCCCAACATCGCGATCGATGCCAAGACCGCCGACCTCTATGTCACCAAGGAAGGCCTGATCTTCGTGAGCGACTGGAACGCCGGCCTGCACGTGCTGCAATACGATGGGTAAGTGAATCGGTGTCGAACCACGCCAACCGGACTGGATTGGGGTTGGAGGGGGTCGACACCGCATGGGGCATGGCTAGCGTGTTCGCATGCCGCTCTGCGAATCTTCGCCCGCATGGACAATGACCTCTGTCGCGAGGGTTGCGTTTGCGCGCCGCCGTTCTGCGCATCCGCTCCTCCCCGGGGCATTGACAGAGGCAAATGACGCTGTGACGCAAGTGTTCACGGCCGATTCTCGTGCCGGGCACGTGGCCGGCGAACGGTGCCTGCCGCGGCGACGGTCCCTGATCCGCGTTCGGGCTTCCCTGTTCAAGGCAAAGCCTTCCCTGCTCTGTGCGGCGCGTTCCCTGATCCGTGGCAAGAATTCCCTGTTAAAATTCCCAGTTATTGCCCTGACTGCCGCCGCCGCGGGAGCAGAGGAACGTCTTGAACCAATAATTCGGCAACCACTCGCGGCGGCAAGAACAGTTTTTTGGTCGAGGGAATCACCGTGTAACGTCGCCGAGAGGATGCCCTCAGGCGGCGATCGCCTTCGACAGGCGGCCGCGGATCATCTCCTCGGCTTCGCTGACGATGCGCTCGACCAGCTCCTTGCAGCTCGGGATGTCCTTGATCAGGCCCATCACGGTGCCGGCCGACCAGATGCCGTGCTCCAGGTCGCCAGTCTCGTAGACGACGCGGCCCTTGGCACCGGCCACGATCGGACCGATCTCCTGGATGGTCTTGCCCTCGTGCTCCATCTCGATCGCCTTCTTGGCGACCGAGTTGCCGAACACGCGGCTGGTGTTGCGCATGGTGCGGAAGATGAGAGAAGTCGAGCGCTCGTCGCTCTCGACCAGCTTCCGCTTCACGTTGTCGTGGATCGGCGCTTCCTTGGTCGCCATGAAGCGGGTGCCCATGTTGATGCCCTCGCAGCCGAGCGCCAGGGCGGCTACCAGGCCGCGCGCGTCGCCGAAGCCGCCGGACGCGATCATCGGGATCGAGATGACGTTCGCCGCCGCCGGCAGCAGCACCAGGTTGGGCACGTCGTCCTCGCCCGGATGTCCGGCGCATTCGAAGCCGTCCATCGAGATCGCGTCGACGCCGACCTTCTCGGCCGTCACGCCGTGGCGCACCGAGGTGCACTTATGGATGACCTTGATGCCGGCTGCCTTGAGCTTGGGCAGGAAGGGCTTCGGGTTGTTGCCTGCCGTCTCGACGATCTTCACGCCCGAATCGATGATGGCGTCGATGTATTCGCCGTAGGGCCGCGGCACCAGGGTGGGCAGGATGGTGAGGTTGACGCCGAACGGCTGGTCGGTCATCTCGCGGCAGCGCTTGACCTCCTTGCGCAGATCCTCGGGCGTCGGCTGGGTGAGGCCGGTCAGGAAGCCCAGCGCGCCGGCATTGGCAACCGCCGAGGTCAGCTCGGCGCGGCCGACCCATTGCATGCCGCCCTGCACGATCGGGTGCTTGACGCCGAACATCTCGGTGAAGCGCGTCTTGATCATTTCTCGATTTCCCCCGGGGATCTTGCGTGGCCGCCAGCCTTAGCGAACCTCGATCCGGTGCACCAGCCCCGGAATGATCTTCCGCAAAGCGGATCAGGCCTTGTCGATCCAGTCCAGCACGTCCTGCCGGGTGGGAGCGCGCTTGTGCAGGAAATCCGAGAGGGCGGCGACCACGTCGATATGGTCGGTTTCGGGATAGAGCTTCAGGTCGGCGCGGCTGTCCGCCCGTTGCCACGCCGCCGCGAGGCGCTCGCTGTTGGCGGGCCTCACCGTGAGATCGGCCGTGCCATGGATCAGCAGGACGGGCGGCAAGGGCGCCGTTGCGAAGGTGATGGGCTGCGTCTCCTTGCGGTCGCGGCCGAGGAATATCTGCTGCAGGCGATGCGACGTGAGCGGCAGGAAATCGTAGGGACCGGAAAGGCCGATGGCGCCGGGCAGCTTCATGCGATCGACGCCGGCCGACGCGAGGTACGGCGTGTCGGCAGCCAGCATCAGTGCGATGTAGGCGCCCGCCGAATGGCCCATCAGGAACAGCCGGTCCGTACCGATCCGCTCGGCGGCCCAGCTCGTGGCGCGCGCGCCATCTTCGACAAAGGCGGGGTAGGTGACATCGGGATAGAGCCGGTAGTCGGCGATGACCGTCGTGATGCCGCGCGACGCCAGCGCCTGGCCGACGAAAAGGTAGTCACCCTTGCTGCCCGAGTCCCAGGCGCCGCCGTAGAAGAACATCACGCTGCGCCCGTCGGCCCGCGGGCGATCCGGCCGATAGAGGTCGAGCCTCTGGCGCGGCAACGGGCCGTAGGCGATGTCGCGCTCGAGGGAAAAGCCTTCGCGCGACACCGTCGCGTTCAGCATCGACGCGGCCGAGCAGCCGCCCAGGAGGTTCCCGATCAGTCCTGCGAAAAAGCCGCGGCGGGCCACGCTCATGTCATCGCGATGTCGCGCACCAGGTCAGCCAGGGCCAGGGAGGAGGTGAGGCCCGGCGATTCGATGCCGAACAGGTTGATCAGGCCCGGCGCGCCATGATCGGCCGGTCCCTGGATGACGAAATCCTGCGCCGGCGCGCCCTGCGGCACGATCTTGGGACGGATGCCGGCGTAGCCCGGCTGCAAGGCGCCGTCCTGCAGCGCCGGCCAGTAGCGGCGCACGGCGGCGTAGAACTTGTCGGCGCGATGCGGATCGACGTTGTAGTCGATGCCGTCGATCCATTCGACGTCGGGGCCGAACTTGGCCTGGCCGCCGAGATCGACGGTGATGTGCACGCCGAGTCCACCCGGCACGGGCACCGGGTAGATCAGGCGGGTGAAGGGCGAGCGGCCGGTCAAGGTGAAATAGTTTCCCTTGGCGTAGTACGCAGGCGGGATGCGATCGGATGGCATGCCGGCGATCTTTCGTGCCAGCGTCGGGGCATGCAGGCCGGCCGAGTTGACCACGGTGCGGCAGCGCAGGGTCATCGGCTCGGCGCCGCCGACCTCGATCTCGACACCGTCGTCGGTAACTCGGCCCTGCAGCACGGGACTGTTGAAGGCGAGCATGGCGCCGTGCGCCTCGGCGTCGCCCTGCAGCGCCAGCATGTAGGAATGGCTGTCGACGATGCCGGTGGCGGGCGACAGCAGCGCCGCCGTGCAGACCAGGTTGGGCTCCATCGCCTTGGCTTCGGCGGCGCTCAGGAGGCGCATGCCTTCGACGCCGTTGGCCTCGGCACGGCCCTTGATCGTGGCGAGCATCTCGCTCTCGGCTTCGCTGGTGGCCACGATCAGCTTGCCGCAATTGCGATGCGGCACGCCGTGCTCGGCACAGTAGGCATAGAGACGGCGGCGTCCGGCGACGCAGCTGCGCGCCATCAGGCTGCCCTTCGGATAGTAGATGCCGGCGTGGACGACCTCGGAGTTGCGCGAGCTCGTCTCGGTGCCGATGCCTTCGGCCCCTTCCACGACGATGACCTCACGGCCGGCAAGGGCAAGAGCGCGGGCGATGGCGAGGCCTACGACGCCTGCACCGATCACAACGCAGTCGACGGTTTCGAACGGGGACGAAGTCATGGGCGCATGCTAGTAGACCCCCGTGAACAAGGCACTTCTTTCTCCTCCCCAGCTTCATTCTCCTCCCCAGCGCAGCTGGGGAGGTGTCCGCGTCTTCGCGGACGGAGGGGTCATGAGTCATGGGCGATGATTCAAGCACTCAGATCGCGGCTGATGACTCATGACCCCTTCGTGGCCGTAAGACGGCGACACCTCCCCAACGGAGTTGGGGAGGAGGATGAGCGGCGCGCCGACGATCGAGAGGTTTTCCAGTGAAAGGCGCGCTGGTCACCGGGGCGGGCTTGCGCATCGGGCGGGCCCTGGCAATGGCCCTGGCAGCCGATGGCTACTACGTCTTCGTCCATCACCACGAATCGGCCGACGGGGCGGGCGAAACCGTGGCCGCGATCGAGGCGGCGGGCGGCAAGGCCAAGGCGGTGCAGGCGGATCTTTCATCGGCGCACCAGGCCGAAGCGCTGGTCGGTGCGTGCCGCGCGCCCGGGGTCGCGCTCACTTGCCTGGTGAACAACGCCTCGCTGTTCAAGCTCGATCGCGCGCCGACGGCGACGGCGGAGGATTTCGATCGGCACATGGCGATCAACCTCAGGGCGCCGCTGCTGATGTCGCAGGCGCTGGCGCGCCAGCTGCCGGCCGACGAGACCGGCCTGATCGTGAACCTGCTCGACCAGAAGCTGTTCAATCTCAATCCCGACTTTCTCACCTACACGCTGTCGAAGATCGGTTTGCAGGGGCTGACCAAATTGCTGGCGCAGGCCTTCGCGCCGCGGCTTCGCGTGGCGGGCATCGCGCCCGGCCTGACCTTGCGCAGCGGCAGCCAGACCGACACGCGCTTCGCCGAGCAGCACACGCAGAATCCGTTGCAGGTCGGCGTCACGACCGCCGACCTGGTGCGTGCCTTGCGCTTCATCGTGGCGACACCCACTTACACCGGCGATACGCTGATCATCGACAGCGGCGAGCATCTGACGGGACGCCCGCGCGACATCGCCTTCGACAAGAAAAAGAAGACATGACATGGACCGGCGCATTTTCATCCGCGACTTTCGCCTGAAGGTTTCGATCGGCATCCACGATTTCGAGAAGGAGGGGCCGCAGACCGTCATCGTCAATGCGGACCTGTTGCTCACGCCGGCGGACAAGGCGCACGGCGATCGGATCGCCAACGTCCTGAACTACGACATCGTCCACGACGGCATCGTTGCGCTCGCAGCAAGCCGGCATTTCAACCTGCAGGAGTCGCTGGTCGACGCCATCCTCGATCTCTGCCTGGCCCAGCCCGGCGTGGTCGAGGCCCGGGTGTCGACCGAGAAGCCCGACGTCTACGGCGATTGCCGCGTCGGTTACGAGGCGGTGCGCCGGCGCACGACGGCCTGACGGATCTCCCGTGGTCGCTCCGTCCCTTGGCGTGCCGAGACGCGCCGACCATCGTCACCTGCTCGGTGCTTTTGCCGCCATGATCTTCGTCGGCGCGAGCTGGGGCGCGAACGTGCCGGTCTCCAAGGTCATGCTGGCCCATTTCGATCTGATCCCGATGTCGGCGATCCGGACGGCAGTCGCTTCGGCCGGGCTGGCGGTGCTGCTGATGCTGGTCGAGGGCTCGCGCGCGCTCCGGATCGAGCTGGGCTTCCGGCGCTTCGCGGTGCTCGGGCTGCTGATGGCGTCGTTCTTCTTCGTCTATACGCTGGGGCTCCAGTTCAGCAATCCGATCAGTGCCGCGGCCGTGCAGGTTGCCGGCCCGCTGGTGGCGGCGGTGACCGTCCGGATCGCGACCGGCCTGCGCTTCGATCCCGGCTTCCCGGTGGCGCTGGCGCTGACCCTGGTGGGCGGCGGCATTCTCGCGTCGTCGAGCCTGGTGGCCGGGGGACCGGTGAGCTTCGGCGGCGGCGAGATCATCCTGCTGGTGTCGAACACGCTGTGGACGATGTACAGCCTCAAGGCACAGGTCTGGTTCGCGAACGGCGCCAGCCAACTGCATCGCGCCTATGTCGCGTCCCTGTCGGCACTGGGCTGGGCGATCCTGATGAGCGCCCTGCTGATCGCGCTGGGCTGGTCGCGCTCGCCGTTCGACGAAAGCGATCCGTGGATCTGGACGCAGCTCGTGACGGTGGCGTTGCTTGCGAGCGGGCTCGGCGGCTATTTCTGGAACATCGGCGCCAGCCGGCTCGGCATCGCCATCGCCTCGCTGTGGGTCAACCTGGTGCCGTTTTTCGCCGTATTGTGGGCCATGGCCTATGGTTTCATGCCCAACGCCTATCAGATCGTCGGAGGACTCGTGGCCTTGACCGGAGTGGTCTACATGCAGTGGCGCAAGCTGCGGCTCAGCCGATGAGCAGCCGCAACTGGCGCTGGATCGACGTGCCCGGCGTCGCCGACGCGCGGGGCAGCGTCAATTTCGTCGAGCTCGGCAAGGGCCTGCCCTTCGCGCCCCAGCGGCTGTTCTGGCTGCACCACATCGCGGCCGGCCAATGGCGTGGCCGCCACGGCCATCGACGGTCGGAGCTGCTGCTGGTGGCGCTGCACGGCGGCTGCCGCGTCGATCTCGACGATGGCCGGACGACCGAGCAGCTGAGGCTCGACGATCCGGTGCGGGCGCTCTATCTCGGCCCCTTCGTGTGGCACGAGCTGGTCGACTTTGCGCCCGAGACCGCCGTGCTGGTCGCCGCCTCGACGCTCTACGACGAGGCCGAGTATCTGCGCGACTACGACACCTTTCGGCGCGAGGCGATGGCACGATCATGATCCCGTTTCTCGACATGAAGGCGGTCTATGCCGAGCTCAAGCCGGAGCTCGACGCCGCTTATCACCGCGTCATGGAGTCGGGCTGGTTCGTGCTCGGCCGCGAGGTCGCGGCGTTCGAAGCCGAGTACGCCGCGTTCTGCGGGACGGCGCATTGCGTCGGGCTGGGCAACGGGCTGGAAGCGCTCGAGCTGGCACTGAGGGCGTGGGATCTCGGGGCCGGCGACGAGGTGATCGTGCCGTCCAACACCTATATCGCGACCTGGCTCGCGGTGACTGCGGTCGGCGCCACGGTGGTGCCGGTCGAGCCGACTCCGGCCGGACCGAATATCGATCCCGAGCGCATCGCCGCGGCGATCACGCCGCGCACCAAAGCGATCATGCCGGTTCATCTCTACGGCGAGCCGGCCGACATGGACGCGATCATGGCGCTCGCTGACAAGCACGGCCTGAAGGTGGTCGAGGACGTGGCGCAGGCGCAGGGCGCCAAGGCGCGCGGCCGACGCGCCGGCGCGCTCGGCCATGCCGGCGCCCACAGCTTCTTCCCGACCAAGAATTTCGGCGCCTTCGGCGACGGCGGCGCGGTGACGACCGACGATGCAAAGTTGGCGGAGCGCCTGCGCGTCTTGCGCAACTACGGCAGCCGGGTGAAGTATGTGAACATGGAGCGCGGGTTCAATTCACGGCTCGACGAGATGCAGGCGGCGTTTCTGCGCGCCAAGCTGCCGCGGCTCGATGCCTGGAACGAGCGTCGCCGCCTCCTGGCGGCGCGCTACGACGACAAGCTCGCCGGCATCGCGGGACTAGGCCTGCCGCGCGCACCGCAATGGGCCGAGCCGATCTGGCATCTCTACGTGGTGCGCACCACGCGTCGTGCCGAGTTGATGGCGGAGCTGGAGAAGGCAGGAATCGGCGCGCTGATCCACTATCCGATCCCGCCGCATCTGCAGGACGCCTATGCCGATCTGGGCTGGCCGGCCGGCACCTTCCCGCTGGCCGAGGAGCTCGCCGAGACCGTCCTCAGCCTGCCGATGAGCGCCCACATGGCGCCCGAGGCAGTCGATGAGGTTGCCGGCGTCGTGCGCGCGACCCTGCAGCGCTACGGATAGGACTGCAGCTCGGGACCGGGATGGATGCCCATGTAATGGCGATCGTAGCCGTAGTCATACGATCGGGAGTTGTAGCCATAGCCATAGGTGTATCCCGGCTGGGACACATAGGCGACCTGCGCCGGCGCCGTTTGATAGACCGTGTAGGTCGCAGGATAGGTTTGCGCGTAGCCGTTGCGCGGCCGATAGGGATCGGCGCAGCCGGCCACTGCCGTGCCGAGCAAGGCGACCGCCATCACCAGGCCAACCTGTCTCATGGTCTCCTCTCCTTCTGGTCGAGGCGACAACACGCGCGCTGGACAAACGTTCCTTTGCCCGGCCGGCGCGGCGGGCTCTAGAGTGTGTCGGGTTCGATGGCGGGGAGGGCGTTCATGAAGATCGGCGCGGTGATGTTTTTCACCACGGAGTCCATGCAGCCGGCGGCCTTGGGGCGGGCGCTGGAAGAGCGCGGGTTCGAATCGCTTTGGGTGCCCGAGCACACCCATATCCCGTCGTCGCGCAGGTCGAGCTATCCGGCGAGCGGCGGGCTGGTGCAGGCCTACTACGAGCTGATGGACCCGTTCCTGGCCCTCAACGCCGCCGCCACGGTGACCACGCGGCTCAAGGTCGGCACCGGCATCGCGCTGGTGATCCAGCGCGATCCGATCGTCACCGCCAAGGTCGTGTCGACCATCGACCAGCTCAGCCAGGGTCGCTTCCTGTTCGGCGTCGGCAACGGCTGGAACCAGGACGAGATCGAGAACCACGGCACGGCGTTCGGCACGCGCCACAAGCTTGCGCGCGAGCGCATCGAGGCCATGAAGGCGATCTGGACCCAGGAGGAGCCGGAGTATCACGGCGAGTTCGTGAGCTTCGGCAAGATGAAGCAATGGCCCAAGCCGTGGCAGAAGCCGCATCCGCCGATCATCGTCGGCGGCGCCTTCCCGCATGCTGCGCGGCGCGCGATCCGCTACGGGCAGGGCTGGATCCCGCGCGACGACTGGCTGGAGCGCGACGGGCTGGGCGTCATCGACCAGTTCCACGCCATGGCGCGCGAAGCCGGCCGCGACCCGGCCGACCTGCCGATCAGCCTGTTCCGCGTGCCCGACGACATCGAGCGTCTGAGGCTCTACCGGCGGCTCGGCATCGATCGGGTCGTGTTCTCCCTGCCGGGGGCGCGGGAGGACACCATCATGCCGATCCTCGACCGCTGGGCCGAGCTCAGGCGCCAGCTCGAACTCACAAGCTCTTGAGGCCGGCCGCAATCTCCTTTCGCCGCCGCATGATCCGGAACAGTATCGACCAATAAGACGGGGAGATCTCGAATATGCTGGGTGACCAAACGATGGCCGACACACTGGGGGCCGACTCACCGGGCCTGACGCAGGCCGAGATCGACAGCCGCGTGTTCGAGCTCTACGACGAGTACTGCCACGGCCGCATCGACCGGCGCACCTTCTTCCAGCAGGCCGCCGCCGTGACGGTGGGTGGCCTCGCCATGGCGCAGGCACTGATGCCGCGCTACGCCAACGCCCAGACCATCTCCTTCACCGATCCGCGGATCAAGGCGACCTATGTCACCTATCCGTCGCCGGGCGGCACCTCGGGCACGATGCGCGGCTACCTGGTCCAGCCCGCCGGCAACGGACCGTTTCCCTCCGTGCTGGTCATCCACGAGAATCGCGGGCTCAACCCCTATATCGAGGACGTGGCGCGCCGCGCGGCGGTCGAGGGCTTCGTGGCGCTGGCGCCCGACGGCCTGTTCCCGGTAGGCGGCTATCCCGGCAACGACGACGACGGCCGCACCCTGCAGGCCGGCCTCGACCAGGCCAAGCTGCGCACCGACATGGTGAACAGCGCGCGCTACCTGAAGACCCACAAGCTGTCGACCGGCAAGCTCGGCGCCACCGGCTTCTGCTGGGGCGGCGGCACGACCAACTTCCTGGCGGTCACGCTGGGTGCCGATCTGCAGGCCGGCGTGCCGTTCTACGGCGCGGCGGCGGAGACGGCGTCGGTGCCGAAGATCAAGGCGCCGCTGATGATCCAGTACGCCGAGAACGACGAGCGCATCAACGCGATGTGGCCGGCCTACGAGGCCGCGTTGAAGGCCAACGAGGTGGCCTACGAGACGTTCTTCTATCCCGGCACCCAGCACGGCTTTCACAACAACTCGACGCCGCGCTACAGCGAGGCGGCGGCCAAGCTGGCATGGGAGCGCACCGTCGCGTTCTTCAAGAAAAACCTGGCCTGAGCGACCTATCGCTGTCGCCAGTCGGCCTTCACGGTGCGGTCGTAGGCGTGGGCCGTGTCACCGCCCGGCGCATAGCCGGGAACGTACTTGGGATTGCGGTACAGCGCGTTCTCGCCATCGCAGCCCGCTGCCATCACAACCAGGGCCGCGATGGCACACCATCGTAGCCATCGCATGATCGCGTCCTCCGTACGGCATCGAACGGCCGAGGCGATCCGCGGTTCCGGATCTCGGCTGGTGGACCTCAGCCAGTGAGGCCGAGCCGTTCCCCTCTGTAGGCGCCACTCATGACGCGCTCCCACCACCCCCGGTGGTCGAGGTACCAGCGCACGGTCTGGCGCAGCCCGTCCTCGAAGCTGTGGCGCGGCCGCCAGCCCAGCTCGTTGCGGATCTTGGCGGCATCGATGGCGTAGCGCGCATCGTGGCCCGGCCGGTCGGTCACGAACTGGATCAACCTGTCGTGCGGACGGTTGGGACTGTCGGGCAGCATCTCGTCGAGCAGGGCGCAGATCGTGCGGACGACGTCGATGTTGCGCCGCTCGCTGTCGCCACCGACATTGTAGGTCTCGCCGGGACGGCCCTCGCGCAGCACCAGGGTCAGCGCCTCGGCGTGGTCCTCGACATGCAGCCAGTCGCGCACGTTCTCGCCCTTGCCGTAGACCGGCAGGGACTCGCCGCGCAGCGCCCGGATGATCACCAGCGGGATCAGCTTCTCGGGAAAGTGATAGGGGCCGTAATTGTTGGAGCAGTTGGTGGCGAGCGTCGGCAGGCCGTAGGTGTGATGCCACGCCCGCACCAGGTGGTCCGACGCCGCCTTGGTGGCCGAGTAGGGCGAGTTCGGCTGATACGGCGTGGTCTCGCTGAACCGGCCGGTCGGTCCCAGCGAGCCGAACACCTCGTCGGTCGAGATGTGCTGGAAGCGGAAGCGCCGGCGCGCCGGCTCGTCGAGCGCGCGCCAGTAGCTCAGCGCCGCGTCGAGCATGGCATAGGTGCCCGTCACATTCGTCTCGATGAAGGGCGCGGCGCCGTCGATCGAACGGTCGACATGGCTCTCCGCCGCGAGATGCAGCACAGCGTCGGGCTGGACGATGCGGAAGATCTCGCCGATCGCCGGGCGGTCGCAGATGTCGACCTTGAAATGGGTGTGGCGGTTGCTGGTGCGCGCCGGGCCGAGCGATTCGAGATTGCCGGCATAGGTGAGCTTGTCGACGTTGGCGACCGTCCAGTCGGTGTCGCGCACGATATGGCGGATGACGGCCGAGCCGATGAAGCCCGCACCGCCCGTGATCAGGATCCTCATGGCCGCACGCGGCTGGCCTTCAGTGATGCAGGATCTGGCCGAGGAACAGCTTGGTGCGCTCGTTGCGCGGGTTGGCGAAGAACTCCTCCGGCTCGTTCTGCTCGACGATCTCGCCGCGGTCCATGAAGATCACGCGGTCGGCGACGGCGCGGGCGAAGCCCATCTCGTGGGTGACGCACAGCATGGTCATGCCCTCGCGCGCCAGCTCGATCATGACGTCGAGCACTTCCTTGACCATCTCGGGGTCGAGCGCCGAGGTCGGCTCGTCGAACAGCATGATCTTGGGCCGCATGCAGAGCGCCCGGGCGATCGCAACGCGCTGTTGCTGGCCGCCCGAGAGCTGGCCGGGATACTTGGCCGCCTGCTCGGGGATCCGCACACGCTTCAGGAGGCCCATGGCGACCTCCTCGGCGTCCTTCTTGGGCATCTTCTTCACCCAGATCGGTGCCAGGGTGAGGTTCTCCAGGATGGTGAGATGGGGGAACAGATTGAACGACTGGAACACCATGCCGACCTCGCGGCGGATCGCCTCGATGTTCTTGACGTCGTTGGAGAGCGCCACGCCGTGCACGATGATGTCGCCCTGCTGATGCTCCTCCAGCCGGTTGATGCAGCGGATGAGCGTCGACTTGCCCGAGCCCGACGGCCCGCAGATGACGATCTTCTCGCCTTCCTTGACGTCGAGGTTGATGTCGGACAGCACGTGGAACTGGCCGAACCACTTGTTGACGCCCCTGAGCGTGATCACGGACGGAGCGTTCGACAGATCGTGCGCGGCGGCAGTGGCCATGATGCGTGTCTCCCGACGGCGCCCTAGCGGCGCGTTCCCTTGTTGAGCTCGACTTCGAGGTACTTGCTGTAGCGCGACATCGAGAAGCAGAAGCAGAAATAGACGAAGGCGGCGAACATGTAGATCTCGCCCGGGAAGCCCGCCCAGTTGGGATCGACCAGCGCCTGGTTGGCGGTGTTGAGGAAGTCGAAGATGCCGATGATCAGCACCAGGGAGGTGTCCTTGAAGAAGCCGATGAAGGTGTTGATCAGCGGCGGGATCACCACGCGCAGCGCCTGCGGCAGGATGATCAGCAGGGTCTTCTGCGGATAGCTGAGGGCCATCGCGTCGGCCGCCTCGAACTGGCCCTTGGGCAGCGACTGCAGGCCGCCGCGGATGATCTCGGCGATGTAGGCGCCGGCGAACAGGATGACCGCGACCTGGGCGCGCAGGAACTTGTCGATGGTGACGCCGCTCGGCAGGAACAGCGGCAGCATGACCGAGGCCATGATCAGCAGGCTGATCAGCGGCACGCCGCGGATCAGCTCGATGAAGCCCACGCACAGTCCCTTGATCAGCGGCAGGTTGGAGCGCCGGCCGAGCGCCAGCAGGATGCCGTAGGGGAAGGCGAAGACGAGGCCGTAGGTCGCGAGGATCATCGTCACCGGGATGCCGCCCCACAGGCTGGTCTCGACGTAGCTCAGCGGTGCGATGGCGAGGCTCCAGCCCGGCAGCACGCCGATGATGCGCAGCGCGAGGCCGATCACGCCGATCACGGCTGCGGCGCGATAAGCCAGCATTTCGGACGGCGAGGCGATGCCCTTGCGCAGGTTCATGCCGACCACGCCGGTCGCCATGGCGACGAACAGCATGAGGCTGAGAGGGATATGGATCTGCCCGAACATCAGCAGGAAGGTGACGAACGAGCCCACGCCCCAGATCACCAGCAGGCGCCAGTTCCACATCCGCCGATCGGCCGACAGGATCAGCATCGCCAGCATGGCGACCACCGCGAACAATGGCCGCCAGTGCTGCTCGTAGGGAAATGAGCCGAAGAAGATGTAGCGGTATTTCTCGCGGATCAGGGCCCAGCAGGCGCCACCGCCGCGGCATTCCGCACCGGTCTTGGCGGTGAAGTTGGCGGTGAACACCGCCCATTCGAGGAACCAGGAGAGCACCCAGCCGATCAGCGCGATCAGCACGACGGTGAGGATGCCGTTCAGCCAGCTCGAGAACAGGTTCTTGCGGATCCAGCCGAGGACCCCCGTGTCATCGGCCGGCGGGGCGAGCTGGCGGCGCTCGCCGACGGGCATGTCGGTCATGGCTCAGCGCTCCCTCAGGGCGATGCGTTTGTTGTACCAGTTCATGAACGCCGAGATCGACAGGCTGACTGACAGGTAGGCGGCCATGATCAGCAGGACGTTCTCGATCGCCTGGCCGGTCTGGTTGATCGTCACGTTGATCGACGCGACCAGATCGGGATAGCCGATGGCGATGGCCAGCGAGCTGTTCTTGGTGATGTTCAGGTATTGGCTGGTCATCGGGGGCACGATGACGCGCAGCGCCTGCGGCAGCAGGACGAGCCGCATGGCCTGGCCGCGCGTCAGGCCGATCGCGGCGGCCGCTTCGCTCTGGCCCTTGTGCAGGGCGAGGATGCCCGACCGCACGATTTCGCAGACGAAGGCCGAGGTGTAGAGCACCAGGCCGACAAGCAGGGCGGTGAACTCGGGCTGGATGACCGTGCCGCCGTCGAAATTGAAGCCCTTGAGCTCGGGCCAGCTCATGTGGTGCGGCGCGCCGCCCAGCAGCCAGACCAGGATCGGCAGCCCGATCACCACGCCGAACCCCGCCAGGATCGACGGGAAGGGCTGGCCGGTCGTCTCCTGGCGGTTCTTGGCCCAGCGATGGAGGACCCAGGCCCCGGCGATGCCGACGAGGAAGGCGAGGCCCATCCATTTGTGAATCGGGTCGGCCATCGGCACCGGGAAATAGAGGCCGCGATTGGACAGGAAAAGGCTGTTCCAGAACATGCTGATGGCCTGGCGCGGGCCGGGGAAGGCCTCGCTGATCAGCTTGTAGAACAGGAACAGCCAGAGCAGCAGCGGGACGTTGCGGAACGCCTCGACATACCATTCGCAGATCTTGGCCAGCAGCCAGTTGTTGGACAGGCGACCGACACCCAGCAGCGTGCCCAGGACCGTCGCCATGATGATGCCGAGGACCGACACCTTGAGCGTATTGAGCAGGCCGACGAAGATGGCGCGCGCATAGGTGCTGGCCGGCGAGTAGGAGATCATCGTGTCGCCGATCTCGAAGCCCGCCTCGCGGTCGAGATAATGGAAGCCGCTGGCGATCTTCTGGCGCTCCAGGTTCTCCATGGTGTTGGAGACGAGATACCAGGCGAGCATCCCCACCAGGCCGACGACGACGATCTGGAAGACCCAGCCGCGAATGACCGGATCGTTCCACGGCGCCACTCTGGCGCGCGGCGTGGAGCCCAGTGCCTCGACTGCCATTCGCTATTCCCCCTGGCGGCCGCGGTTGGTCCGCGCGCCCCTTACAGATGTTGCCGTCAGTCTAGGAGGGAATCGCCTGATTGTAACCATTGCCGATCCCCTCCGAGGTCCTGCCGAACGGCGGCTTAGCGAATTGGCGGCGCGTACTGCAAGCCGCCCTTGGTCCACAGGTTGTTGAGGCCGCGGTCGATCTTCAGCAGCGAGCCGGAGCCGACGTTGCGCTCGAAGCTTTCGCCGTAGTTACCGACCGTCTTGATGATGTTGTAGACCCACTTCTCGTCGACCCCGAGCGCCTTGCCCATGCCCGGCGTCACGCCGAGGATGCGCTTGATCGACGGGTTCTCGCTCTTCAGCATCTCGTCGACGTTCTGGGACGTGATGCCGTACTCCTCGGCCTCGACCATGGCGTACTGCGTCCAGCGCACGATGTCGGCAAATTGATTGTCGCCGTGGCGCACGGCGGGAGCGAGTGGCTCCTTGGAGATGATCTCGGGCAGGATGACGAAGTCCTCGGGCTTGGCCGGCGGCGGCACATTGGCCGCCCGCGTGGCGTAGAGGCTCGACGCGTCGTTGGTGTAGACGTCGCAGCGGCCCGAGAAGAAGGCGGCGCGGACCTCCTCGACCTTCTCGATGACCACCGGCTTGAAGGTCATCTTGTTGGCCCGGAAGTAGTCGGCGAGGTTGAGCTCGGTGGTGGTGCCCGGGGCGACGCAGACCGTCGCGCCATTCAGCTCCTTGGCGCTCTTCACACCCAGCTTCTTGTTCACCAGGAAGCCCTGGCCGTCATAGTAGGTGACGGCGGTGAAATCGAGGCCGAGCGCGGTGTCGCGAGTCAGGGTCTCGGTGGTGTTGTTGGACAGGATGTCGACCTCGCCCGACTGCAGCGCCGTGAAGCGCTGTTGCGAGGACAGCGGCACGTACTTCACCTTCTCGGGATCGCCGAAGATGGCGGCCGACACGGCCCGGCAGACGTCGACGTCGAGACCGACCCATTTGCCCTGGCTGTCCTGCAGCATGAAGCCGGCCGTACCCTGGCCGATGCCGCAGATCAGGGCGCCGCGCGCCTTGATCGAATCGAGATCCTTGCCGGCCATCGCGCCGGTGGACATCAGAAAAGCGGCCAGACCCGCCGCCGCTGCCATGGAAACCTTGCGCATCATTGCCTCCCGTTTGCTTTCCCCGAGCAAGTCTCTCCTCGCGCGGGCAAGCAAGCAACAGGCCAATTGCATGCTGCGCCATTCTCCTCAGCTCCGCTGGGAGGTGCCCCCGTAATCGGGGGCGGAGGAGTCGGGAGCCACACGCGGGTCGCCCATGACCGCTCAGTCGCCGTGTGACGGCGACACCTGCCACGCGAAGCGTGGGGAGGAGACCCTGACTGCTAGCGGATCGGCGGGGCGTACTGCAGTCCGCCCTTGGTCCACAGGTTGTTGAGGCCGCGCTCGATCTTGAGCGGCGAGCCCATGCCGACATTGCGGTCGAAGCTTTCGCCGTAGTTACCGACCTGCTTGACGATGTTGTAGACCCACCTCTCGTCGACCCCGAGCGCCTTGCCCATGCCCGGCGTCACGCCGAGGATGCGCTTGATCGTCGGGTTCTCGCTCTTCAGCATTTCATCGACATTCTGGGACGTGATGCCGTGCTCCTCGGCCTCGACCATGGCGTAGAGCGCCCAGCGCACGATGTCGGCAAATTGATTGTCGCCATGGCGCACCACCGGACCCAGCGGCTCCTTGGAGATGATCTCGGGCAGGATGACGAAATCGTCGAAGGTGCGCGGCGGCGGCACGTTGGCCGCCCGCGTCGCCGCCAGGCTCGAGGCGTCGGTCGTGTAGACGTCGCAACGGCCGGAAAAGAACGCGGCGCGAACCTCGTCGACCTTCTCGATGACGACGGGCTTGAAGGTCATCTTGTTGGCCCGGAAAAAGTCCGCGAGGTTGAGCTCGGTGGTTGTGCCCGGCGCCACGCAGATGGTCGCGCCATTCAGCTCCTTGGCACTCTTTACGCCGAGCTTCTTGGGCACCAGGAAGCTCTGTCCGTCGTAATAATAGACTCCAGTGAAGTCGAGGCCGAGTGCGGTGTCGCGCGTCAGGGTGTAGGTCGGGTTGCTGGTCACCACGTCGACCTCGCCCGACTGCACCGCCGTGAAGCGCTGCTGCGAGGTGAGGGGCTGGTACTTGACCTTCTCGGCGTCGCCGAAGATCGCCGCGGCGACCGCTCGGCAGACGTCGACCGAGAGGCCTTTCCATTTGCCCTGGCTGTCGGCCAGCATGAAGCCCGCCGTGCCCAGGCCGACGCCGCAGTTCAGCGAGCCGCGGGCCCGGATTCCGTCGAGATCGCGGCCGGCCAGCGCGGTGGTCGACACGAGGGCCGCGGCAAGGCCGACGAGTGCCATCATTGCTTTGTTCATTGAAGCCTCACTGTTCATTATGTCTGCAATTCGACAGTGGCAGCGCCGCGACCGACTGCGCAAACGAAAACCGCCGCCCGGCCGGGCGGCGGTGTCGCAACGATTGGTGACGGCGTGGCGTCAGCGGATCGGCGGGGCGTACTGCAGCCCGCCCTGGGTCCACAGCTTGTTGAGGCCGCGGTCGATCTTGAGCGGCGAGCCCGTGCCCACGGTGCGGTCGAACATCTCGCCGTAGTTACCGACCTGCTTGACGATGTTGTAGACCCACTTCTCGTCGACTCCGAGCGCCTTGCCCATGCCCGGCGTCACGCCGAGGATGCGCTTGATCGACGGGTTCTCGCTCTTCAGCATCTCGTCGACGTTCTTCGAGGTGATGCCGTATTCCTCGGCCTCGAGCTGAGCGAACAGGGCCCAGCGCACGATGTCGGCGAACTGGTTGTCGCCATGGCGCACCACCGGACCCAGCGGCTCCTTGGAGATGATCTCCGGCAGGATGATGTAGTCGGCCGGGTTGGGCGCATTGGCGGCGCGGGTCGAGTAGAGGCCCGAGGCGTCGGTCGTGAACACGTCGCAGCGGCCGGCGAAGAACGCGGCGCGCACTTCCTCGACCTTCTCGATGACCACGGGCTTGAAGGTCATCTTGTTGGCCCGGAAGTAATCGGCGAGGTTGAGCTCGGTGGTGGTGCCGGGCTGGACGCAGACCGTGGCGCCGTTCAGCTCCTTGGCGCTCTTCACGCCGAGCTTCTTGTTCACCATGAAGCCTTGGCCGTCGTAGTAGTTGATGCCGGTGAAGTCGAAGCCGAGCGCGGTGTCGCGCGTCAGCGTATAGGTCGTGGTGCGGGCGAGCATATCGACCTCGCCCGACTGCAGGGCGGTGAAGCGCTGTTGCGCCGTGGTCGGTACGAACTTCACCTTCTCGGCATCGCCGAAGAGGGCGGCAGCGACGGCCTTGCAGGTGTCGACGTCGAGACCGGTCCACTTGCCTTGGCTGTCCTGCGAGGCGAAGCCCGCGACACCGGTGGAGACGCCGCAAATCAGCGAGCCCCGCGCCTTGACGGCATCGAGATCCTTGCCCGCGTAGGCGGCGCCCGCCGCGCCGACCAGCGTGGCCACCGCGGCGCCGGTGGCCAGGAACTTGTTGAACATCGTGTCTATCCCTTTGTGTTGCCTCTGTTCCCGTCGCCTGCTTCGCGCGGGCGTCCGGGTCGATGGCGCACTTCCTAGGCGATCCAACCCAGGCGCGCAACGGCGCGCCGGGGTTATCCCGGGGGCCTGTAACCAGGCTTTAGCCGAACTAGAGGCGGTTCACGTTCTGCGACGAGAAGGGACTTGTCGACCAGGGCTCGACACCCTGCAGGCCGCGGAAACCCCGGTTGCCCGTGTCGCCCTTGCCGGCGGCCTTGCGGATCTCCTGCTGCCAGACCCGGAACGCGACCAGCGACTCGCTGTCGAGGATGCTCTGACCGCCTTTCTCGGTGACGTAGGGCTGCGGATCGACGAACTGGCCGCTCACGATGACCGAGAAGTGCAGATGTGGTCCGGTGGAGCGACCGCTCGAGCCGACATAGCCGATCAGGTCGCCCTTGCGCACCGGAGAGCCTGGTCCCATGCCCGCAGCAAACGTCGACATGTGAGCATACAGGGTCTCGAAATCGTCGGCGTGGCTGATCTTCACCGTTCGGCCGTAATTGAAGTACCAGCCCTGATGATTGATCACGCCGTCGGCCGCGGCATAGATCGGCTCGCCGACCTTGCCCTCGTAGTCGATCCCGTTGTGGAAGCCGCCACCGCTCGAACGGCCATAGTAGCGTCGCGTGCCGAACGGCGAGGAGATGCGGGAGTCAGGCTTCGGCTCGGCCAGCGCCGAGCCGCCGAGGCGGTGGCCCTGATCATCGAACCAGCCCTCCGGCTGGTTCGGCGGCGCGAACCACCAGACTGATTGGCGATTCTTTCCCTCGCCCAGGTAGGCCAGCAGGACGCGCGGCGAGCCGTCGGTCGTCTTGCCCTTTACGACTTCGATCTTGTTGGCGTTCGGTGCGAAGCCCGCCAACGCCTGGGTGAGGTCCTTCAGCGTCGCGTTGCTGGCGCCGGTCTGCGCCAGGCTGGCGGCGAGGCTCGAGGCACTGACCTTGACCACGCCGACCGAACCGGCCTGAACGGTGCGAGCTGCAGCGCCGCTCGACGCGGCGCTGCGCGGCAGGCTGGACGTCCGCTCGTCGTCGTTCTCGGTGGCGCCGGGGGCGAGCTTGTAGCCGTAGCTGCCGTCGCCGCCGCGGAACAGCTCGACGGCGACCGACTTGGCCGAGAAGATCTGCAGGGAGACGAGGCGCTTGGGCTGGCTGGCGCCTTGCGGTTTCAAGACGGCGCGGCCTGAGCTGGCGCCCTTGCTGACATCGAGCTGGGTGACGGCCTTGGCGACGGCATCGGAAGCAGCCTGAGCGTCTGCCGCATCGACGTTGAGGGAAACCAGCTGCTCGAAGATCGAGCCGTTGGCGCTGACCGCAAAGGGCTGCACGTCCTCGGTGGGCGCTGCGGGAGCCTTGGAGCTGGCCTTGAGATGGGCCTTGGTAGGTGCCTTGACCTGAGCCATCGACCCAGGGGTGATTGTCAGTTGCAGTGCAGCAAGAGCGGCGGTTGCTGCCAGAAGTTTGCGGGCGGTTCGCCAGCGGAGCGCGTATTGACTACGCGTCGACTTGAACGCCATTAGCCTCTCCCGTTTCATTCCAACCAAGTACGTCGTTCCGGAGGCTCGCCGGCGAAATCGCCGACCGCTCCCCGGTCGGCGCCCCACACCGTCTGCCCTTCTTCGGCACCACTGTGGCCACGGAATATCCACAAGTCCACAAAAAGTTGCAAAAATGCAACACCCGTGAATTTCTCCTAACAGATTGTATACAAACGGTTTTTTGGATCGGCACTTGTCGTGACCGATAATGGTCACGGGATAACGGACGGATTTTGGCGGCAATGTCAGGTCGTCTGCGTGCAGTGCACCAATTGTCGCCGGCGCCCGTGGCGAGGGCTCGGACGGTCCTTGGATTGACGTGCCCGACGCGTCGGCCATAGGTGGCGGACGACGCAGGAGGGCAGAGGATGGCCGATCCCATCGAGCTTCTGATTCAGGGCCACAGCCACGATCTGGGGGGCGGCTTCATCGTGCGCCGGGTGCTGCCCAGCGTGAAGCGGCGCACGGTCGGGCCGTTCATCTTCCTCGACCATTTCGGCCCGATGGACGTGGCGCCGGGCGGCGGCATGGATGTCCGGCCCCATCCCCATATCGGACTGGCGACGGTCACCTACCTGTTCGAGGGCGGCATCTTTCACCGCGACAGCCTGGGCTATGCCCAGGCGATCCGGCCGGGCGACGTCAACTGGATGACCGCCGGCAGCGGCATCGCCCACAGCGAGCGCACCGAGCCGGAGATGCGGCGCACCGGCTTTCGCATGCACGGAGTCCAGACCTGGGTGGCGTTGCCCAAAGCGCACGAGGAGACCGCCCCGTCCTTCGAGCATGTCGAGGGGGCGCGGTTGCCGTCGTGGCGCGAGGGCGAGGCGAGCCTGCGCCTGATCGTCGGCACCTACGCGGGCCGCACCGCGCCGACCACGCACTTCTCACCGATCTTCTACGTCGGCGTCGAACTGCCGCCGGGCGGGAAGATCGCGGTCTCGCCCGAGCATCCCGAGCGCGCCATCTACCTCGCAGATGGTGACGCGGCGGTCGGCGATCGCCTGCTGGGCCGCGGCGATCTCGCGGTGCTGCACGCCGCCCAGCCGGCCGAGATCGTCGCCGGAGCGAATGGCGCCAAGGCGATGCTGCTGGGTGGGGCGGCGATGGACGGCCCACGTCACATCTGGTGGAATTTCGTGTCGTCGACTCGCGAGCGCATCGAGAAGGCGAAGGCCGATTGGCGCGAGGGCCGCTTCGCCAAGGTGCCGGGCGATCCGGAGTTCATCCCGCTGCCGGACAAGTAGCCGCCATTGGAACGTGAACGCCACTCATGCTGTCCTCCCTGCGCGAAGCGCGGGGAGGGGCGTGCACGATCGTCAATGGATTCACAAACGCTCTGAACTAGCTCGGGCAGATGTAGCCGGTGCCGCTCGGATTCTTGAAGCAACCGACTGACTGCGGCATGACCTGCTTGGGCAGCCACAGGATCGCGCTGGGGGCGAAGATCGTGAACACGATGGTGGCGAGGAACACCACGTAGATCGGCAGCGCCGCTTTGAGCGCCTTCGAGAACGGCACGCCGACGAATTTCGACGCCATCAGCAACACAAGCCCATAGGGCGGCGTGATCAACCCGAAGGCGAGGGTGACGATCAGCACCACGCCCATGTGGACGGGGTTGATGCTGCCGATCTCGGTGAGCGCATTCACCAGCGGCATGAAGATGATGATGGTCGGCACGGGCTCGATGAAGTCGCCGACAATGGTGAACAGCAGCACCAGCAGCAGCATGATCAGGTGAGGATCGCTGCCCGCCAGCTCTGTGATGAACTCGGAGATCACGATGGCGCCGCGCAAATAGGCCAGCATCCAGCCGAACGCCGTTGCCGCGGCGATGGTGATCAGGGGCAGCGAATAGATCAGCCCAGCGTAGCAGAAGTCGCGCGGCAGCTTGCCGATGTGCCGGGGGTTGAGCAGCGGGACGACGACCAGCAGGATCCACGACACCGCCACGACGCCCGCCTCGGTCGGCGTGAACCAGCCGGTCAGGATGCCGCCCAGCAGGATCACCGGGATCATCAGGGGCAGCGCGGCCTGCTTGGTGGCGTCGCTGAACTGGCTGAAGGTCGCGCGCGGCCGCTGGATGCCGACCGGTCCGAAGAAGTAGCAGTAGATCATCAGCCCGACGCCGATCATGAAGCCGGGCAGGAAGCCCGCCATGAACAGGCCGGCGATCGAGACGTTGCCGACCGCGCCGTACACCACGGCGGTGATCGAGGGCGGCACCAGCGCGGCAATGGTCGAGGCCGAGGCAATGATGGCGGCGATGAAGGGCGGGTCGTAGCCTTCCTTGCGCATCGACACGCCCAGCGTGCGGCTCATGACGGCGACGTCGGCCGTGGTTGAGCCCGACATCTCCGAGAAGAACATGCTGAAGACCGCGACCACCTGGCTCAGACCGCCCTTGAGATGGCCAACCAGGGACAGCGACAGGTTGATGACGCGCTGCACGACGTTGGCCGACTGCATCAGCTCGCCGACCAGCAGGAAGAACGGGATCGCGAGAAGCGCCTCCGAATCGACCCCGTCGAACATCTTCTGGACGATGGCGGCGAAGGTGACGTCGGTGAACGCCGCGCCGATCACCACACCGGCGGTCAGCGAGAAGGCGACCGGGACGCCCATGTACCCGAAGAAGAGAAACAGGAACGTCATGAGGCCAAGGATCACGGCAGAGGTCATGACGGACGGTCTCCTTGCTCCTCGGCCTCGCCGCCCGACGGGCCTTCGAAGCCGTTGCGCCAGCCGTTGATCAGCTGCTCGAAGGCAAACAGCGCGACCAGTGCGCCGCAGATCGGGATCGCGGCATAGAGCGAGGCGATCGGCGTCATCGACGGCATGCGGAAGCTCGAGAAGCCGCGCAGGAAGTTCTCGTAACCGAACCAGGCGAGGAACAGGCCGACGCCGATCACCACCAGGCGGATCGCCACCTCGATGATCAGGCGGGGCCGCCCGGTCATCGATTCGCCGACCGCCGCCAGATAGAGATGATCGTTGCGCCGCGTCGCCACCGCGGCGCCGATGAAGATGCCGTAGATGAAGAAGGTCGAGGTGACCTCCTGCAACCACAGCCATGGCGCACCGATGGTGCGGGTCACGATATCGCAGACCACGGAGACGCTGAAGGTCGCCAACGTGAGCCCGCACAGGCCCATCAGCAGCGCCTCGAGCCAGTCGAGCGAACGCCACTTCAGATTGCGCTGGCGCTGCAGCACCAGCGAGCTCTCGCTACTCGCCATCGATGATCCCGACCCGCAGGAGGAGCGTCAGTTGATCGCGCCGACGAGCTGCTGGACCTTCAATGCGTGCGGCCCGAGATCCTTGGCCATCTTCTCGAGGTAGGGCGTCGCCACCTTGATGAAGCCCGACTTGTCGACGTTGGTCACCACCTTGACGCCCATGCCCTTGAGCTTGGTCGCCGACTGGGCCTCGAGCTCGAGCGCCCGGCCGGGCTGCAGCTTGGCGACCTCGTCGGCCGCCGCCTGCACCCAACCCTTCTGTTCGGGCGTGAGGCTTGACCACAGCTTGTCGCTGACCCAGATCAGGCTGTTGTTGGCCTCGTGACCCGTCATCGACAGGACCGGCGCCACCTCGTAGTGCTTGTTCACGAGGTAGACGTTGACGCCGTTCTCGGCGGCGTCGACGACGCCGGTCTGCAGGGAGGTGTAGACGCTGCCGAACGGCATGTGAACGGTCTGCGCGCCGTAGGCCGGGAACATCGTATCCTCGGTCGCGGTCGCCTGGACACGGACCTTCATGCCCTTGATGTCCTCGATCTTGCCGACCTCGCGCTTGCTGTAGATGTTGCGAAGGCCGAGCGTGATCACGGCGAGGACGTGCGAGCCCTTGACCGTATCCTCGATCATGTCGCGCACCGCCTTGGAGACGCCGGGATCGGCGATCGCCTTCTTGAGGTGATCTTCGGAACGGAACAGGAAATGGAGCGACATCACCCCGGCCTGCGGCGAGAGCGTCGCCGCGTTGGCCGAAGCCGAAAGGCAGAACTCGATGTCGCCGGCCTTCACCAGCTGAAGCACCTGCGGTTCCTGGCCGAGCTGGGCGCCGGGATACTGGTCGATCAGCATCGTGCCCTTGCTCAACTCCTTGAGCTTGTCGGAGAAGATGTTGGCGGCGATGCCGTAGCCGGTCGAACTCGGCTGGTCGTAGGCAAACTTGAAATGACGGACTTGCGCCTCGGCACTCATCGCGACCAATGACAGACCTGCCGCAAGGAACAGTGCGGATGCAGCGCCTTTCAATGACTCCTTGATCATGGTGCTTCCCCCTTTGATATCGTTGGATCGACGTTCGCACGTCGAACCGTGGAGGAAAAATCAATTCGGATTCACACTATCTGCGATCGTGCAGGACCCGAAGATCGTCGCGGCTACTTCTTCTCGACGTTCCAGAACACCGTCACCGGTGACGTGACGTTGCAGCTGATGCTCGTGCGCCGCGCCATGGGCTGCAGGAACTGGCCGAGCGGAACGGTCACGCCCTCGCTGATGATCCGGGTTTGGACCTTCTCGGCGATCTCGAGCTGCTTCCTCGGATCGCTCTCGCGCACGAACTGGGCGCGCAGCTTCTCGATCTCCTCGTCGAGCGGCCAGCCGAACTGGGCGCGATCGCCGCTCGCTTCGGCGTAGTGGTTGTTCACCGGATCGAGCAGCAGCACCGCCGCCGCGGCGGTCATGGCGATGTTCCAGCCGCCCTTGTCGACCGGATCCTTCTTGGCGCGACGCGCGACCAGCGTCTGCCAGTCCATCGACTGCATGTCGACCTTGAAGCCACCGCGTTCCAGCAGAGTCTTGGCGACCGGGGCCAGGTTGGTGAGCGAGGCGATGTCGGTCGATTGCATCAACACGATCGGCCTGCCGTCGTAGCCCAGCTCCTTGAGCATCTTGCGGGACTCGTCGAAGCGCGATTCGAGCTGGCCCTCCATGCCGGCTGTCGTTTCGAGCGGCGTGCCACAGCCGAACATGCCCTTGCAGAGCTTGTAGTAGCGCGGGTCACCGATCACCGCCTGCAGGAAGTCCTTCTGATTGAGCGCCAGCATCGCGGCGCGCCGATAGCGTACGTCGTCGAACGGCGGCTGCTTCCAGTTGAAGCGCAGGACGTAGGTCGAGCCCAACGGGTCGGGCACGAAGATGTCGACGTTCTTGTCCTTCTCGAGAACCGGCAGCAGGTCGTGCGCCGGCGCCTCGATCATGTCGATCTCGTTCGACATCAGGGCGTTGATCGCGGTCTGGCTGTCGGGGATGGACACCCATTCGATGCGCTCGACCTTGGCGACCTTGCCGCCGGCCAGGCCCGATGGCGGCTCGGCGCGCGGCTTGTAACGCGGATTGCGGACATAGACGACCTTTTCGCCGGCCTTCCATTCGTCCTTCTTGAAGATGAAGGGACCCGAGCCGGTCGTGTCGGCAAGCTGCTGCGAGACCGGCAGCTCGGCCACCCGCTTGGGCATGACGAACAACGGGACGGAAGCCGACTTGGCCAGCGCCTGCAGCATCAGGCCGAACGGCTCGACCAGGACGATGCGGAAGGTGCGGTCGTCGACGACGGTCATTTCCTTGCTCGACTTGGCGAGCAGGCCGCCCAGCGCATCCTTCTCCGACCAGCGCTTGATCGAGGGAACGACATCGGCCGCGGTGACGGGTTGGCCGTCATGCCATTGGAGGCCTTCGCGCAGCTTGAAGGTCCAGGTCAATTGATCGTCGCTGACGGTCCAGCTCTCGACCATCTGCGGCTTGGACTCGAGCTTGCCGTCCAGGGCGAACAGCGTGTCGTAGATCAGGTAGCCGTGATTGCGCACGATGTAGGCGGTCGTCCAGATCGGATCGATGATCTTGAGATCCGAATGCATGACGACGCGCAGCGGCTTGGTCGATTGCGCCAACGCCGGTCCGGCGATCAGCAGGGTCGCGAGAGCGACAAGCGTACGACGCAACATGGCCTTCTCCTTCACATTGAAGGCGGCGGCGTCCAGGTCGTCTCCTCGTCGAGCGGATAAACCGGCCGCGGCAGCTTGCTCCAAGTGAAGTTTGCCAGCACCGGGGACGTCAAGCCCGGGCAGTCGACTTCGTAGACCTGCTCCGGCTCGAAGAACTCGTCGAATCCGCCGCGGAAATGGCCACGGCTCTTGACGACCACGACCCGGGCGTGGGCGATGTCGAGGTCGAACATCTCGAACTGCCGCGGGTCCATGCACTGGCAGCGGTAGCTGATCACCACCACCTGCACGCCGCCGAGGTCGAGCAGCGCCGACGGTCCCATGTCCGCCGAGACGTTGCGCAGCACCCCGCGGCGTCCGACATACTTGCCGTCCGACAGCTTGATCACCTTGGCCTCACTGTCGAAGGGCAGCGAGAACTCCTGGTGCTCCTGAGTGTTGAACGACGCCGTGAAGATCGCGCCTTCGCCCAGCTCGTGCGCCCGGGCCGCCAGGGCGGCATCGTTGAAGACGCCGAAGATCACGTGCTGCGCACCGGCCATCTTGAGGGCGCGCAGGAGATAGGTGGTGTTGCCGCGAGCGCCGCCGCCGGGGTTGTCGGCAACGTCGGCCAGGATGACCGCCTTGCGACGCCGGTCCCGGCCGACTGCCACGGCGAGCTGCACGGCATCGGCGAGCGTCATCATCCCGCGCTTGAACCGCTCCTTCGTGCTCCACGCGCGCTTGGCGATGTCGAGCGCCAAGTCGGCCGCGGCCTGGCGATTGCCGTTGCGCGCCGTCACCACGGCGGTCAATCCGTTCTTCGGGCTGTCGCTGTAGGCGAACCCCGCCATCACCGAGACATTGAGAATGTCACCGCCGACCTTGGTCTGGCCGTACTTGACGAGGTCGGCATAAGGCCCCTTCGCGGTCAGAAGGGAAATCTGCGGCGGCACGAGAGGCAGCTTCACCATCTCGATCGCGGTGCGCGCGCCGGACAGGCACTCGCGCATGTGCTGAGCCGCCTCGACACCACGCTCGTAGATGTCGATATGCGGGTTCTCGAGATAGCCGACGAACACCGACAGGTTGTCGATCATCTTGCGCGAGACGTTGGCATGCAGGTCGAACACCGCGACGACGGGGATCTCAGGGCCCACCGCCCGGCGCACCACCTCGAACAGATCGCCGTCGGGATCGTCCGTGCCTTCCGCCAAGGCGGCGCCGTGTGCAGACACGAACACCGCATCGAACGGCCCCTCGGCCGCAAGGCCGGCGGAGATGTCGCTCAGCAAGGTCTTGAAGAAGCTCTCCTCCACCGGGCCGCCGGGCTGGGCCTGCGCCACGCGCAGAGGGACCGGCGTCCAAGGCCCCGTGCGATCCATTTCGGTGAAGAAGCCCGGCAGGTCGGGCAGGGTGATCGATGCCGCCGAGCGCGCCTCGCTCACGATCTGGTTGCCGCGGATATCGACATCCTGCTCGAAGTCCGCCGCGGTGGCGACCGGCGAGAACCGGTTGCACTCGATGGCGAATCCGAGAACGGCGATGCGCGGATTGTCCTTCGACACGGGTCTCCTCCTTCAGGCGGCGAAGGCGGGCTCGTAGGCGAAGAGCCCGGCCTGTCCGCCGGTGTGCACGAACACGACATTCTCGTTCTTGCGGAACCGGCCCTTGCGCACGCGATCGATCAGGCCGGCCATCGCCTTGCCGGAGTAGACCGGATCGAGCAGCAGAGCCTCGGTCCGTGCCAGCAGGTCCACGGCTTCGATCATCCCCGGCGTAGGCATGCCGTAGGCCTCCCCGAAGTAACCGTCGTCGGCCGCTATCGAGTCGCGCGCAGGTGTTCCCGACAGGCCGAGATGCGCCCACGTCTCGTCGAGCAGCCAGGCCACATTGCGCTCCTGATTGTCGCGCGGCCGGCCGACCGTGATGCCCAGCACCTGCACGCCGCTGCGCGCGCCCTCGAAGCCCGCGATCAGCCCGGCCTGGGTGCCGCTGCTGCCGGTCGCATGGACGACATGATCGATGCGCAGACCGAGCTCGTTCGCCTGGTGCAGCATTTCCAAAGCGCACCCGACATAAGCCAGCGCCCCGATCGCATTCGAGCCGCCGCCCGGAATCACGTAAGGGCGGCCGCCGGCGCGACGCACCTCTTCGGCGGCCGCCTCGGCGGCACTGCCCATCGACGTAGCGCGCGGCACGTACTTCAGCTCGGCGCCGAGCAGGCGATCGAGCAGCACATTGCCGTTGTGGCGATAGGCGTCGGTCGGCTGCGATACGCGCTCTTCGAGCACGAGCACGCACTTCAGGCCGAGCTTCGCCGCGGCCGCCGCGGTCTGGCGGGCGTGGTTGGATTGCAGGGCGCCCAGCGTGATCAGCGTATCGGCGCCCTGCTGGAGGGCGTCGGCGACGAGATACTCGAGCTTGCGCGTCTTGTTGCCACCGGTGGCCAGCCCGGTGCAGTCGTCGCGCTTGATCCACAGCATCGGTCCGCCGAGATGGGCCGAAAGACGATGCATGGGCTCCAGCGGCGTCGGGAAATGGCCCAGACGCACGCGTGGAAAGCGACCCAATTGAAGCAACGCCTTCCTCCTAGCGCCGGCGGGACAGAAACTCTTCGACCAGTAGGTTGAAAGTAGCCGCTTGCTCGAAATATGGCGAGTGCCCGGCATCGGCGATCATCCGGGATTCGCCGCAGGGCAGGGTTGCCGCGATAGCGCTTGCGAGAAAGGGTGGGAAGACCACGTCCTCGCCGCCGGCGATCAGCAACGTCGGTACCCGGAAGCGGGTGAGCTCGGCTGGGGTGCGCTGGGCGGTGCGGCGCAGCCCTTCGCGCAGCTTCTCCTTGTCGAGCGCGCCGGCCATGCGATCGATCGACTGGTAGAGAAGGTGCAGGGCAGGGAAGCGCTCGGCCGCGGGTGCGCCCATGGCGGGATGAATGCCGCGCTTGGCGCCGGCCGCGCTCTTTGCCGTGGCGTCCCGCAACCAGGCATCGTATTGCCCGCCGCCCGACGGATCGCAGCGCCGACGATCGAGCGTGCCCGAGGTCGAGCTCAGGACCAGAGCAGCCACGCGCGATGGATGGGCAAGGGCATATTCGAGCACGCTCCAGCCACCCATCGATTGGCCGACCAGGCGCACATCGCCAAAGCCCAGGTGATCGATCAAGGCGGCGAGATCGCCGCCATAGTCCGCCGGATCGGGTCCGCCGGGCATGGCGTCCGACGGTGCGAAGCCGCGATGGGCGAAGGCGACGCACGTGTAGCGCGGCGCGAAGTGAGCGACCTGCTGCCACCAGCTCAGGTGATTGCCGCCGAGCCCGTGGGCGAACAGCAACGCTGGGCCTTGACCGGTGACCTCGTAGTAGAGATCCCCGAACGGCCGCTTCAGGCGACCTGTCGTGTGCGGCGGGGCCGCATAGTTGGTCATCGCTCTCATGGTCCTCTCGAACGGCGTCAGCGTAAAGCTTGCAACGCCATGCGTCATCTCCTCCGCAAAGCTGGGGAGGAGATCAGAGCAGCGGCTCAGCGTTGAACGCCTCGAGGTCGGTCGTGAGGTCGGTGAACTTGTCGCCGAGCCTCTCGCTGATCTGCTCAGCCAGCATCTCCGGCGCCTCGGCTTCGAGGCGGGCGATGGGGCGGGATTGGCCGAACAGGAAGATCTCGCGGTCGCGAACGCCCAGCAGCTGGCCGGTGATCGGCTTGCCGGCGGGCGAGCACAGCGCTGTCACGAGAGAAGCGACATGGTGCGTGCCAATCTCGAGCGGGCGTTCCTTGTAGACGCTCTGCGCATCGTCGGCGGGCTGGAGAGCGTCGTTGACCCGGGTGTGGGCGAACGGCAGGACGGCATTGGCGGTGATCTGCGCTGGCGCCAGCTCCATGGCGGCGACGCGCGTGAGGCCGAACAGGCCAGCCTTGGCGCTGGCATAGGCGGCCTGCCCGAGACTGCCGTAAAGCCCGGCCGACGAGACGATGTTGACGATGCGGCCCCCCTTGTCTTGCCTGACCATCGCAGGTGAGGCCGCGTTGATGAGGTAGAAGGCGGCTGACAGGTTGTTGCGGATCACCGCATCCCAGTCGCGCGGATCGGCAGCGGAGATGACGGCGTCGCGCCGGATCGCGGCATTGTTCACCACGATGTCGATGCCGCCGAATTCCTTGACCGCCAGATCGACGAGATGCCTGGCGACACCGGGCGAGGCGACGCTGTCGGTGAAGGCGAGGGCCTTGGCGCCTAGCGCCATGGCCGTCGCGCGCGCCACCTCGGGATCGGCGCCGTCGCCGGATGTCGAGGTCCCGTTGTCGGCAACGATCACTCGGGCGCCCTCGGCCGCCAGCGCCTCGGCGATGGCCCGGCCGATGCCGCGGCCCGCGCCAGTCACGATCGCCACGCGGCCTTCCAGGGGACCGGTCAAAGGTCAGCTCCCGTCTTCCTGCCGGCGCTGGCCATCTCGGCCGCCGTGTAGAAGGCGTCAGCGTGGATATCGATGCGCCGCATGCCGCGTCCCAGCAGCATGGTGGTGGCCGCCTCGACCATGACAGGCGGGCCGGCCAGGTAGGCCTTGCAGCCGTCGAAATCGGCGAAGTCGGCGGCCACCGCTTCGTGCACCAGGCCACGACGGCGATGCGTTGCGCCGGTCTCGCTCAGCACGGGCGTGAAGTGAAGATTCGAATGCTTGCGCGCCAGCGCCGTGAAATGATCGTGCAGGTAGAGGTCGCGTTCGTCACGCACGCCGTGATAGACGTGGATGGGTTGCGGCAAGGCCGCCTCCAGGGCGCGCTCGGCGATCGACCTGATCGGCGCCATGCCGGAACCTCCGGCAATGGCGATGATCGGGCCGCGATGCCGCTCGTGCAGGTATGACAGGCCGAAAGGCCCCTCCACGCGCACGGCGTCGCCGATCTTCAGTGCCGCGGAGACATAACGGCTTGTCGCGCCGCCCGCGGTGCGGCGCACATGGAACTCGAGCACGGGCTCGCTCGGCAGGTTGGCCATGGAATAGTCGCGCGGCGGACAGCCGGGGAAGGTCACCGATGCGAACTGCCCGGCCGAAAATACGAATGGACCGCCGGAAAGGATCTCCAGGCGGACGCGCCTGATATCGTGCGTGGCGTCATCGAAACCGCTCACCCGGCAGTCGAGCCGGCACCTCGGATGGACGATCATATCGTCCTCTTCCAGCCAGGCGATCTCGCAATCCGTTTGTGGCATGGCGCAGCAGGCGAGGATCAGTCCGCTTTCCTTCTCCTCCTTCGCCAGGGCGAACTCGGAGTGGCCGCGCATCGTCACCTCGCCCTCGAGGAGATACGACTTGCAGGCGGCGCAATTACCGGACTGGCAGCCGAACGGATAGGGGATGCCAGCGCGCAGCGCTGCCGCCAGGAGAGGAACGCCGGTCGGCACGACGATCGTGCGGCCGGCCTGAACGATACGAACCTTGAAGCTCATGACGCCGTCGGGAAAATCTGTTTGATCCCCAAGCAATCTCCGTCTACCGCTCCGGCCATGGGGCGTCTACCCGCCAGGCCATCCGATAAAGCTCATACCAGAAGGCTGGACCGGGGCCTGCTGCCGTCGCTGCTGGGCTATGTCATCCGTCGCACTCAGTCGGCGGTCTTCGAGGACTTCGCCGCGACCTTCCAGAAAGCGGGCGAGGCACTGAGCCCCGGCCAATTCGGTCTCCTGGTTCTGGTCGATCGCAATGCCGGCATGAGCCAGACGGCCCTGGCGCGCGCTCTTGGCATCGACCGGTCGACCCTGGTGCCGATCCTCGATCGCCTGCAGTCGCGCGGGCTGCTGGTGCGCCATCGCTCCCCCACCGACGGCCGTACGCACGCGCTGGCGCTGACGCCGCAGGGCGGCAAGGCACTCGCCCGGTTCACACGGCTCGTCGAGACTCACGAAAAGCGGATCGCCGCGGGCCTTTCGGCGTCCGAAATGGAAGCCCTGATCGGCCTGCTGGACAAGGTGTATCGCGGCGCGCGTTCGCTATAGTCCGCGCGCCATGAATTCCGCCCATCCCGACTTGCAGCACGTGCCGAAGAATCTGACGCACGACGCCGAGATCCTCGAAGTCCTTCAAGCCAATCCACCCGACGCGGTCCGCACCTTGAACGGCGAACTGCTCGACATCGATGCGGCGCGCGGCTATGCGCGGTTCCGTTTCGAGGTCGTGCCGGCCTTCTGCCATTCGCAAGGCACGATCTGCCAGGGTGGTTTCCTCGCCGGCATGGTCGACACGGCGATGGCGAACGCCGCCATCGTCAAGGGCAAGCTGGCCGTCGCGGTACCGACGCTCGAGCTCAAGATCAGCTACTTCGAGGCCATGGGCCCCGGCATCGTCTATGCCGAAGGCCGGGTGATGCGCTGGGGCGGATCCGTCGGCTTCCTCGACGGCGATCTCAAGGACGAGAAGGGCAGGACGATCGTCCACGGCACCTCGACGATCAAGATCATCCGGCCGAAGATGAAGGCGTAGCGGCGTCACTCGGCAGGGCAGCCCCGTGGCCCCATGCTGAGGAGCGCCCGCAGGGCGCGTCTCGAAGCATGGGCAACTCGAGCGTGATTGCTTCAAGTGGAAACCTCACCCTGAGGAGCCACGCGGAGCGTGGCGTCTCGAAGGGTGGGCCACAGCACGTCTGTCGCCGACCCTTCGACACGCGGCCTGCGGTCGCTCCTCAGTGCGAGATCATGCTTGGGTGCATCAATCCAAGGAAATCGTGCTCTCGCACCTTGCCTGAGGCCCGTCCTTCGAGACGCCGCGCTATGCGCGGCTCCCCGGGATGAGGTTTCCTTTGCAATGCGAACGCTGTCGAATGCTCATCAGCATCATGTCCTTCACCCAAAGCGGCCGATCCAATGCTCGGCGATCTGGCGGCGCGTTGCGAACCAGGCGCCGCCGCGCTCCCTCATGTGCGCGACAATGCGATTGAGCGCGGCGATGCGGCCCGGCCTGCCGACCATGCGCAGGTGAAGGCCGATCGACATCATCTTGGGATGGCGCTCGCCCTCGCGCCACAGCGCGTCGAAGGTGTCGCTGGTGTAGTCGGCGAAATCGCGCGCCGTCACGAAGCGGTGAAAGCCTTGATGGTAATGCATGTCGTTGGTGTCGAAGCTGTAGGGCAGCACGAGATGGCGCTTGCCTGAGACCTCGACGAAGAACGGCAGGTCATCGGAATAGTCGTCGCTGTCGTAGAGGAAGCCGCCTTCCTCGACCAGCAGTCGGCGCGTATCGGGCGAGGGCGCGGAGCGCGTATGCCAGCCGACCGGACGATGGCCGGCGATCTCGGTCAGCACCTCGACGGTGCGCGCGATCGCCCGGCGCTCCTCGGGCTCGGCCATGTGGGCATGCCTTTCCCAGCGCCAGCCGTGGCAGGAGATCTCGTGGCCGCGGGCGACGGCGTCCTCGATCAGCCAGGGCGACAGCTCGGCGGCTCTGCCGCAGGTGCTCACGGTGGCGGCGACGCTCAGCCGCTCGAGCGTGTCGGCGACTCGCCACCACGCGGCCTTGGTGCCGTACTCGAAGTGCGATTCCATGCAGCGATCGGCAACGCCCATCACCTCGTCGGTCACCTCGTAGACCTTCTCGTTCACCGCGTCGCCCGAGGACAGCGACATCTCCGCGCCTTCCTCGAAGTTGATGACGAAGGACACCGCGACGCGTGCGCCACCCGGCCAGTGCGGGTCCGGCGGCGTGCGGCCGTAACCTCTGAGATCACGGGTCACGATGACCGATCACGTCGGCGAGAGCGGGCGCGAGGCCCTTGGAGTCTTTGGGTCCCGGTCGGCGGAAGGTGCCGGCTGTCGCCTTGCGCGGCTTGAGGCGCACCAGGCCCTCGGCCATCACGGTGGCGGCCTGGATGCCGTCGACCAGCGGCACCGGCACGCGATCGCGGATCTTGTTGGCGAGGCCGGCGAGTGGCGCGCCGGCCAGGATGACGACGTCGGCCGCATCGTTGGTGACGGTGCCGAGCGCCAGGTCGACGAGCACGGATTCCTTTTCTTCCTGAACGTCGTCGATCGAGCGGAAGCTTTCATCCAAGGTGCGGATGGCGGCGCAACGGCCCGACAGGCCATGCCAGGCCACGATCTCGGCGAACCACGGCTCGAGCGAGCGCGAGAAGCTCACGATGGCGAAGGATCGGCCGAGGGTGCAGGCGACCAGCATCGCCGCCTCGGCCATGCCGACCACGGGAAAGTCGAACAGCTCGCGTGCCCCGCCCAGCCCGGGGTCGCCGAACGCGGCAACGATCGCGGCATCGATCTCGCTGCGCCGCTCGGCCAGCATCTCGAGCGCTGACGCAGCCCCGATGGCGGCTTCGGCGCGCGTGGCGATGTAGGGCACGCCGCGCGGGGCGGTCATGGGCAGGAGCTCGGTGCCGGGGCTTGCGACCAGCTTCGCCGAGGCGACGAGCCGGTCGGTGACGCCAGTCGAGGTGTTGGGGTTGGCGATCAGGATCTTCATGGGTGCGTTCAATCTGATGGAAGCGACTCTCGATTCTTAGCCACAGATGCACACAGATGAACACGGATAAAGAGGTGGGCTCAAACCGATATCCTCATGCCAGGCATCCTTGTTCATTTGCATCCGTGGCTCTTTCTTTGCATCACTAGAAATCGGCGAGCTTGCGCAGGCCGACGAGCCGGTCGCCGATCACCAGCGCGACAATGGCAAGCAGCACGAGGCCGGCCGAGATTGCAGCAATGGTGGGATCGGGCCGCTCCTCGACATACTGCAGCATCTGGATCGGCAGGGTCTTGGTCCAGGCGTCGGTGAAGAAGATCGAGATCGGATAATTGTCCATCGAGGCCAGGAAGGCGAACATGCCCGACGTGAGGAAGGCGGGCGCCAACGATGGGACAAGGACGCGCGTCAGGGCTGCCGGATAGCTGCAGCCCAAGGTGCGCGCCGCGTCGATCAAGGAGAAATCGAACAGACCCAACGCACCGACAACTGTGCGCACGATGTAGGGCAGGGTGATGATCACATGGGCGACCAGCAGGCTGACATAGACGTCGCGCAGGCCCATCGACTTGAAGCCCTGCAGCATGGCGATGCCGATCACCAGGCCGGGCAGCATCAGCGGCGAGACCAGGAAGGTCGAGATCGCCTCGCGACCCGGGAAGCGGCCGCGCACCAGGGCGATGGCGCACAGCGTGCCCAGGACCATCGAGATCGCCGTGGAGATCGCCGCGACCTGCAGGGAGACGGTCAGAGCCGGCAGGAGACCGCGAGTGTTGGCGAGCCGCTGGTACCAGCGGAGCGACCAGTCGGGCGGCGGCAAGGTGAAGACCGTGGACGATCCGAACGACACGGCGATGGTGACGATGAGAGGCGTCATCAGGAAGACGACGGTCGCTGCCGCGATGACCCACACGGCGTACCGCGTCAGGCGTTCGAGCCCGGTCATGTCCGGCCCCCGAGGCGACGCCCCAGCCAGGTCGAGGCGACGACGATGCTGACGGCGAGCACCAGCAGCACGACGGCCGTCGTCGAGCCGAGCTGCTCGTTGCGCATCAGCAGGAACGACCGGCCGGTCAGGGTCGACAGGGTCTGGAAGCGATCGCCGATCAGGAGCGAAGGGATGACGAACATCGACACGCTCATCGAGAACACGAAGGCGATGCCCGAGACGATGCCGGGCAGGGTGAGGGGCAGGGTGACATGGGTGAAGCGATAGAAGGGCGTCGCGCCCAACGTGGCGCCGGCTTCGCTGAGACGCGGATCGATCAGCTTCACCACCGAGTAGATCGGCAGGATCATGAAGGGCAGGAAGATGTTGGCGGCGCCCAATACCAGGCCGGTCTCGGTGAACAGCAGGCGCTGCGGCTCGTCCCACAGCCCGAGGCCGACCATCAATTGCGAGACGACGCCGTCGCGTCGCAGGACGATCTGCCAGGCGAAGGCCTTGACCACTGCGCCGATCGACAGGGGCAGGATGATCGACACCAGCATGACGATTTGCACCAGGGCCCCCGCGCGGGCGAGCGCGAAGGCCGCGGGATAGCCGACGACCAGGCAGAACAGCGTGACCCAGGCGGCGATGCGCAGCGTGTTGCCGATGACCCGCCAGTTGAACGGGTCGCTCATGAAGCCGATGTATGGCTGCAGGGTGAAGCCGGCCGGGCTGCTGAAGCTCTTCAGCAGCAGCCAGACCAGCGGGAAGGCGTAGACGATCGCGAAGTAGATTACCGCCGGCGCGGCCAGCAGGGCGACCGGATCGCGCCACGGCGAGGCCGCCTTCATGCCGGTCCGGCCGGATAGACGAGCGTGTCGGCGATCGCCCAGCCCAGGGTCATCGGGCTGCCGGGCGAGGGGATGCCGCCTTCGAGATCGGCGGTCTCCGCCATGAGCTGGTCGCCGACGGTTGCCTTGAAGTGGAGCTGGACCTTGGAACCCTGGAACACGGCGTCGAGCAGCGTCGCCGTCGCCTGGTTCTCGCCGTCGCCGATCCTGATGCGCTCGGGCCGCACCGCCACCAGCACGTCGGCACCGTGAACGAACTGGCCCGGACCGCGCAAGCGGCCAAGAGCGGTGTCAACGGTCACCGTGCCGGCCTCGCTGGCGACGACCTTGCCGGCGAGGCGCGAGGAAAGGCCGACGAACTCCAGCACGAAGGCGGTCGCCGGCCGGCGATAGATCGCCTTGGGATCGGCGAACTGCTCGATCGCGCCGCGGTTCATGACGGCGATGCGGTCCGACATGGTGAGCGCCTCGTCCTGGTCGTGGGTCACGAACACGGCAGTCGTGCCGAGCTCGCGCAGCAGGCGGCGCAGCTCGATCTGCATGGTCTCGCGCAGCTTGCGATCGAGCGCCGAGAACGGTTCGTCGAGCAGCAACAGCTTGGGCTTCACGGCCAGCGCCCGGGCAACGGCGACACGCTGCTGCTGGCCGCCCGACAGGGCGCGCACCGAGCGATCGGCGAAGTCGGACAGGTGCACCAGATCGAGGAAGCGCCGCACGGCGTCGCGCGTTTCCGCGTCGCCGCGCCGGCGCGCCTTCAGGCCGAAGGCCACGTTCTCCGCCACGGTGAGATGCGGGAACAAGGCGTAGTTCTGGAACACCACGCCGACATCGCGCTTGTGTGGCGGCAGGCGGCTGATGTCCTGCCTGTCGAGCTTCACCGTACCGCGATCGGCCGGCAACAGCCCGGCGACGATGCGGAGCAGGGTGGTCTTGCCGCAGCCCGACGGCCCGAGCAGGGAGACGAACTCGCCCGCGCCGACGCCGAGATCGACGCCGCCCAGCACGGTCGCGGCGCCGAACGCCTTTTCGGCTCCGGCGACGTCGAGAAAAGACTCGGACGGCACGACGGCAGGCTACATCGCCATGTCGCGATCCCAGCGTTTCACCCAATCGGCGCGATTGGCCGCGACGAACTGCCAGTCGACCGCGTGGACGGTGACTCCGGTCGGCATGCCGGCCGGCACCGGCGTGTCCTTGTTGGTCGGCAGCGAGAAGGTGGCAGCGGAGAGCTTGGCCTGGACCTCGGGGCCGATCATCTCGTTGATGTAGCCCGCCCCCAGCTCGGGCTGAGGCGCCCCTTTCACGAGGGCGACGCCGGACGGCATGGCGAATATGCCTTCCCTGGGCACGGCGATGTCGACCGGTGCGCCGCTCGCCTTGCGCTCCAGCGCGACCTGCGAGATCGCGCTGGAGATCATGAAGCCTTCTCCCTGCTCCAGCAGATTGTAGGCCTGCGGCATCTGGGTGTAGGCGGTCAGCAGGTTGGGCTTGATGGTCACCAGCTTCTTGAAGGCGGGGTCGATGTCCTTCTGCGCCTCGGCCATCGGCTTGCCGGTCGCGAGATGGGCCGCCATGAAGAGGTTGGCGAGGCCCTCGGTATTCTGCAGCGACGGCAGGATGATGCGGCCCTTGTACTTGGGATCGTAGATGTCTCCCCATGACGTTGGCGGCGCCTTGAGGGCCTGCGGGTTGAAGGCGATGCCGAGCCAGGGCTGCAGGTAATTGCACCACATGCCTTCCATGTGGACCGTGCCGGGCTTCAGCATGGCGAGGTTGGGAACGTTGGCGGTGGTCAGCTTCTCGAGCAGCCCCTCGGCGACGGCCGGGATCATCACCGGATCGTCCATCATGACGACCGAGAGATACTGCTTGTCCTTGTTCTTCTGCATCTTCTCGAGGTTGACCAGCGAGCGGGTGCCTTCGAACACGACCTTGCAATTGAACTTCTTCTCGACGACCGGGGCGATCACCGTCTCGACGAACGTCTTGTGGCTGGCCGCGCCGCCGACCACGACTTCCTTGCCTTGGGCACGCAGGATGCGCGGCGCGGCGAGAGCGGCAGTCGCGGCGCCTGCGGCTGCGAGAAGGGTGCGACGATTGACAGCGATGGTGCGGGTCTTGGACATGGTGTTCCCTTTCGCAGGCAGGGAAGCAAGGACCGTGCCGCGGCCTTTCACATCGGATTCATGCTCCTCTCTCTCTCTCTCTCTCTCTCTCTCCCGCTAGGGGGAGAGGCTGGGTGAAGGGGCGACGCACGTCGATTCCCCCCTCTGTGCAGCCTCTCCCCCTAGCGGGGGAGAGGAACACGAAGGGGGGTGTGGCCTTATCCTTCTCCGCCCTTCAACCGCGCGACCTCCTGCTCCAGCTCCTTGATGCGCTGGGCCAGCTTGTCGACCGCGGGAGCGATCTCTGCCTCGGTGTAGCGCGGCGTGATGTGCTGGCGGCAATTGATGTCCCAGGCTTCGAGCCGGAACACGATCGCTCGTTCCGGCCGCGCGCGATAGCTGGGGTCGACGAGACGCTCCATCAGCTCCTTGTCGCCTTCGACGACGCGGGCGCGGCCCCACAGCTTGACCCGCTGCTGGGTGGCGAAATGCGGGATGAAGATGTGCGCGCGGTCGTTTTCCTTGAGATGGCCGAGCGAGATGTACTGGCGGTTGCCGGCGAAGTCGGCGAAGGCCAGCGTATGGGTGCCGATCGTCTTCAGGAAGCCGGGCGGCCCGCCGCGATGCTGCACGTAGGGCCGGCCGTCGCCGCTGGCCGTGGCCAGGAAGAAGGTGTCGACCACGGCGAGGAACTGGCGCAGATCGTCGGTGAACTCCGATCTCCAGTCGCGGTCCGCGAACTGGGCGCGCGACCCGAGACGCGTCTGCTCAGCCTTGACCGCGGGCGAGAACATCGCGTCTTCGGGACTGTCCACCTGATGTCCTCCGTCGCTACTCCAGCTTCTTGCCGAGCTGGCCAGCCACTTCCTGGATGAACTGCCAGGCAACGCGCCCCGAGCGCGCGCCGCGCGTCACGGACCATTCGATCGCCTGCTTGCGCAAGGCCTCGGCCGGCATGTCGAGCCCGTAACGATCGGCATAACCTTCGATCATGGCGAAGAACGTATCCTGGTCGGCGTTGTGGAAGCCGAGCCACAAGCCGAAACGGTCGCTCAGCGACACCTTCTCCTCGACCGCTTCCGACGGGTTGATCGCCGTCGAGCGCTCGTTCTCGATCATGTCGCGCGGCATCAGGTGGCGGCGGTTGGAGGTGGCGTAGAACACCACGTTGTCGGGCCGGCCCTCGATGCCGCCCTCCAGCACGGCCTTCAGGGACTTGTAGGCGGCGTCCTGGCCGTCGAACGAAAGATCGTCGCAGAACACCACAAAGCGGCGGGACGAGCCGCGGATCATCGACAGCAGCACCGGCAGGGACGGGATGTCCTCGCGGTGGATCTCGACCAGGGCGAGGGGGCCCGGCGGGCCGCCCATCTCGGCATTCACGTGGGCATGAACCGCCTTCACGATCGAGCTCTTGCCGGCGCCGCGCGAACCCCACAACAGGGCATTGTTGGCCGGCAGGCCCTTGGCGAAGCGTCGCGTGTTCTCGACCAGGGTCTCCTTCTGGCGGTCGATGCCCTTTAAAAGGGCGAGGTCGACCCGGTTGACCTTGGCCACCGTTTCGAGGCGATGCCCGGCCGCGTGCCAGACATAGGCCTCGGCCGCCGCGAGGTCGGCGCCGGCGGGGGTGGGCGGGGCAAGCCGGTCGAGGGCTTCGACAATGCGTGAAAGAGTAGCCTTAAGGTCTTGATCCATAGGATGGCTTCGCGAAAAAAGGGGCAGACCATATCGCTCCCGCACTTGCGTTGCAAAGCGGGGTAGGGTCGCTATAGTCCGCGCGCTTTCAAGATAGGGCGTTTTGGCCGCCCAGCAGCCAGAAGCGCCAATGGGGCCGAAGAATCGGGAGCGGAAGATGTTGATATCCCAGGCATGGGCGCAAGGGGCGGGTGGCGACGGCGGTTTTCTCGTCCAGTTGTTTCCGCTGATCCTGATCTTCGTCGTCTTCTATTTCCTGCTGATCCGCCCACAGCAAGCCAAGGCGAAGGCTCAGCGCGAGATGCTGGCCGGCGTGAAGCGCGGCGACCGGGTCGTCACAGGCGGCGGCATCATCGGCCTGGTCACCAAGGTGATCTCCGACAACGAGATCCAGGTCGAGTTGGCCGAGGGTGTGCGAGTGCGCATCATCAAGCAGACCATCACGGACATCGTGACGCGCGGCGAATCGGTGCGCGGCGCCAAGGATTCCGAGGAGGACGAAAAGCCCATGCTGCCGCCGCCGGCCCCGGCGCCCGAGCGCAAGAGCCTGCTGGGCAGCCTGTTCGGCGGCAAGAAGTAGCCGCAAAGGACAAATAGAAGACCGGCATGCTCAATCTTCCCCGCTGGCAGACCATTGCGGTCGTCGTCTTCACCGCGCTGGCAGCCCTTTTCGCGCTGCCCAACGTGCTGCCGGCCGTGGTGCTCGATCACCTGCCGCACTGGTATCAGCAGAGCCGCATCAATCTCGGTCTCGACCTCCGGGGCGGCGCCCACTTCCTGCTGGAAGCCGACTTGCGCTCGGTGCTCAACGAGCGGCTGACCAACCTTTCGGATTCGGTGCGCGGCGAGCTGCGCAAGCAGCAGGTCGGCTTCAAGGACGTCAATGTCGAGCCCGGCCGTGCCGTGGTCGTGACCCTTCGCGAGGAGGCGCAGCGAAGCAAGGCGCTGGAGGCGATCCGCGCCGTCGATCCGTCGCTGACGGTGTCGGGGAGCGGAGATACCATCCGTCTGGCCTATTCCGAGCAGGACCTCCTCAAGAAGAAGAAAGAGGTCATCGACCAGTCGATCGAGATCCTGCGCCGCCGCGTCGACGAGACGGGCACCATCGAGCCCACCATCGTGCGACAGGGCGACGATCGCATCTTGCTGCAGGTGCCGGGCATCAAGGACACGACCGACCTCAAGCGCAAGATCAACCAGACCGCCAAGCTTACCTTCCATCTGGTCAACGAGGACGTGGCGCAGGCCGGTCAGAACATCCCGGCGACCCTGCCGCCCACCACCTTCCTGGTGCCGACGCGCGAGGGCATGCAGGAGCTGCGGCGTTCCAATCCCAAGGCCTGGGAGGAGATTCAGGCGGCCAACCCACGACTGTCACCGGAGCAGATCTGCCGGCGCTACCAGCCGCAGTGCCTGCCGGTGCTGAAACGCGTGGTCGTGGGCGGCGAGGATCTCGACGATGCCAAGTCGACCTTCGAGCAGCAACAGGGCGGCCGGCCGATCATCAGCTTCACGTTCAATTCGGCCGGCGGCCGCGCCTTCTGCGCCGCTACCCGAGCGAACATCGGCAAACGCCTGGCGATCCAGCTCGACAACGAGATCATCAGCGCGCCGGTCGTGCAGAGCGCGATCTGCGGCGGCAGCGGCATCATCACCGGCACCTTCACCACCCAGCAGACCCAGGAGCAGGCCCTGCTGCTGCGCTCCGGCGCCCTGCCGGCGACGCTCAGCATCATCGAGGAGCGCACGGTGGGCGCCGATCTCGGCGCCGATGCCATCCAGGCCGGCACCACGGCAGCGCTGGTCGGCACCGGCCTGGTCATCCTTCTGATGCTGGCCGTCTACGGGCCGGTGTTCGGCGGCTTCGCCAGCCTCGCCATGATGGTCAACATGCTGCTGGTCTTCGCCGGCATGTCGATCCTCGGCGCCTCGCTGACGCTGCCCGGCATCGCCGGCCTGGTGCTGACCGTCGGCATGTCGGTCGATTCCAACGTGCTGATCTACGAGCGCGTTCGCGAGGAGAAGGCCAACGGCCGCTCGGCGTTCAGCGCGCTCGCGACGGGCTACGAGCGCGCCTTGACCGCGGTCATCGATTCCAACCTGACCGCCCTGATCGCCGGCGTGCTGCTGTTCGGCTTCGGCTCCGGACCGATCCGCGGCTTCGCCACGTCGTTGACGCTCGGCCTGCTCACCCATCTGTTCACCGCCACGATCTTCACCCGCATGCTGCTCGCGACCTGGGTGCGGTTGCGGCGGCCGACCGAACTGCCGATCTGAGGCGCCAGCATGCTGTGGAGACCGCACCACCTCATTCGCGCCCGCACGAACTTCGACTTCCTGGGCAAGCGCCAGCTGGCGCTCGCAATATCGACGCTGATCAACGTGCTGTCGCTCGCCGGCGTCTTCATCTTCGGCCTCAATTTCGGAATCGACTTCGAAGGCGGCATCGCCGTCCAGGTGCGCGCCAAGCAGGGCACCATCCATCTCGACGAGCTGCGTCATACCGTCGGCGCGCTGGGCGTCGGCGAGGTCTCGCTTCAGGAGTTCGGCGATGCCAGCACTGCCCTGATCCGCGTGCAGCGGCAGGAGGGCAACGCCCAATGCGTCACCAATGCCGACCGCGTGCTGAAGCATCGTGCGGGCAACGGCTGGCTCGTGAAGCCTGGAGCGGCCGGCACGGGTGACGTCGAGTTCACCGCGCCGAGCGCCCTCGATGCCGCCGGCTGGCGCGATGCGGTGAGCCGGGTCGGGCTGACCGTTCAGGAGCGCCAGCTGCCGCGCGGCTCGGTCAACACGGCCAAGGTCGAGATGACGCCGGACCAGCGCGCCGAATGGTGCCAGCAGGTGGCGATCAAGCTGGTCGAGGACGCGATCGGCGACAAGTACGAGCTGCGCGGCACCGAATCGGTCGGCCCCAAGATCGGCGAAGAGCTGATGCGCAACGGCATCCTCGCCGTGCTGGCGACGCTTGCCGCCATCGCGATCTATGTCTGGTTCCGCTTCGAGTGGCAGTTCGGGGTCGGCGCGCTGGTGGCGCTGTTGCACGATGTGATCTCGACGGTCGGCCTGTTCGTGGTGCTGCGCCTCGATTTCAGCCTGACCGCGCTCGCCGCGCTGCTGACCATCGCCGGCTACTCGATCAACGACACGGTCGTGATCTTCGACCGCGTGCGCGAGAACATGCGCCGCTACAAGAAGATGGGCCTCATCGAGCTGCTGAATTTCAGCATCAACGAGACGCTGGCCCGCACGCTGATGACTTCGGGCACGGTGTTCGTCGCGGTGCTGGCGCTGGTGCTGTTCGGTGGACCGGTTCTTTACAGCTTCTCGGTCGCCATGCTGTGGGGCGTCATCGTCGGCACCTACTCCTCGATCTGGATTGCGTCGGCCACCCTGGTCTACCTGAACCTGCGGCCCGAGCAGCTCCGTCGCGACGAGGAGAAGGCCGAGAAGGCCAAGGCGTGAGCACGCCGTCGGCGGGCCCGCCCGACGACAAGACCCTGCCGACGCCGGACCCGACGCGGGTCCAGCTCATCCGCAGCTACGGCCCCGGGCATTTCCTGATCGGCGAACGCGACTGGCGTACGCCGGTGCTGGTGACGCCATCGCGGACCGTCGAGTGGGCCGTATCGCGCGCCGCGGATCTGTCGCTCGAGTCCCTGGCGCCGCTCGAGGACGCGCAGCCGCGGCCGGAGTTGCTGGTGCTGGGCTGCGGTCCGCGCGCCGTCTTCGTGCCGCCGGTGCTGCGCGCCGAGCTCAAGGCGGCCGGGCTGGCGCTGGAGGTGGTCGATACCGGCTCGGCCTGCCGCATCTACAACGTCCTGCTGGCCGAGAGCCGGCGCGTCGCGGCGGCGCTGGTGCCGCTTTAGCTCAAAGCCGGGACCGCGCCGCGAGCAACAAGCTTGAGACAAGGATCCCTCGCAGGGCTCGGGATGGCAAAGGGGCTGTCATCGAGCTTGGCAGGGGATCCGTTGCTCTTGTTTCTTGGTAATGGCGCGGGTTCCTGCGAAGCGTTCGCCATAATCCCACCATGGGATCGTGCTCGACGGTGTCTGGGCGCTGCTGCTCGCCGACCGCCAGCGCGCGCTGCTGGTCGCCCATATCCGCCTGCGCAATCGCCCGACCGGCGGCCTGCTGAGCGGAGCAGGAGTCGGGCTGGCCCTGGCGCGAGGGCCATAGCAACAAACGGGGCCCGTGAAGGCCCCGTTGTTGCACGCGTCGGGAATGTCAGTCGATCACACCGGCGCGTTCTGCTGCGCCACCATGCAATAGAGCATGCCGATCGAGAACATGGTGTTGAAGCGGCTGGCATAGAGCGCCGGCTTGGCGGCCGCCGCCTTCTGCTCGGCCGTCGCCTCGACGAGGCCGAGGATCTTCTGCTGGTTCGGCCAGATGATGAACCAGACGTTGAAGGCCATGACGAGGGCCATCCACATGCCAATGCCGATCATCACGAAGCCCGGCCGCAAGGTGAGCGCGCTCACGATGTAGCCTTGCATCCCGGCCAGCAGCAGGCCGGTGATCACGGTCGCCAGCGCGGCGTAGCGGAAGTAGAAGAGGACGTTGGGCGCGATGTATTTGGTGATGGCGGTGCGGCTCTCGACCGGCTGGATGGTCGGCATGGTCGGCACCTGCACGAAGTTCAGGTACCACAGCAATCCGATCCACAGCACACCGCTGATGACGTGCAGCCAGCGCATGAGAAACGCGGCCCAGGCATGGTCGATTTTCGTCATCTGCCCGGTGACCGCGCCCACGACGACGACGATCACGATCAGCAGCACGACGCCGGCGGTGACGGTGCGCCCGGGTGATGTGAAAATGGCACCCATGTCAGATCTCCCCTTTATGTTATTGAAGGGATTGGAGAATCCCCCATTCCGTTATCGTAATGTCGGAGCCGACTGCGTTCAACTGTCGCAGATGAGCGTTTATCTCCGATGACCGACACCTACCGCGCACCGGACGCCGCGCACCGCTTCGTGCTCGAAACCGTACGCGACGCCGATCGGGATCGCTTCCTCGCCGCCTTGTTCGCACCGGAGCCGAAACGCTCGGGTCTGTTGGCGCTGCTGGCCTTCGATAACGAGCTCGCGCGGACCCGCAAGGTCACCCGCGAGCCGATGCTGGCGCGCATCCGGTTGCAATGGTGGCGCGAGGCGGTGGTCGAAGCCGCAGGCCCCGGCAAGCCGCGCGCGCAGCCGATCGTCGAATCGCTGAGCGAAACCGTGCGGCGTCATCATCTGGTGCCCGAGCCTCTAGAAGCGCTGATCGACGCCCACGAGGAGGAGATCGACGGCGCCCTCGATGTCGTGCGCGCGGGCTACGCCCTGGCCGATCTGCAGTTGGCCGTGCTCGGCGTGGACGATGCGACGACACGGCAGGCCGCACGCACGATCGGTGCGGCTTGGCTGATGGGCGAGGGGCCGGAACGCGCGGCACTGCTCGCCGAAGCGCGCGCCTTGCGAAACGACGTAGACGAAGCCGCACTTCCCATCCTACTTCCGGCCTTGTCGCTCGACGGTGCCATGGCACCATGGCGCAAGCCGCTCGCCTACTGGTGGGCGGCGAAGACAGGACGTTACTGAGCAAGAACGAGGAGGCAGCGTGGCGCGCGCAAAGGCCAACGGCATCGAGATCGAGTACGAGACCTTCGGCAACCGGTCCGACCCGGCGCTGCTGCTCATCATGGGGCTGGGCGCGCAGCTCACCCTGTGGCCCAACTCGTTCTGCGAGGGATTGGCGGGCAACGGCTTCTTCGTCGTCCGCTACGACAACCGCGATTGCGGCCTGTCGAGCGATTTTGGTGCCTGGGGACCGGCGAACATCCCGGAGGCGCTGCGCAACGCGATGACCGGCAAGAAGGTCGAGGCACCTTACCTGGTGAGCGACATGGCAGCGGACGGGACCGGCCTGCTCGACGCGCTGGGCATCGATCGGGCGCACATCGTCGGCGGCTCGATGGGCGGGATGATCGCCCAGACGATCGCGGGCCTGGCGCCGCAGCGGACGCGTACGCTCGTGTCGATCTTCTCGACCAGTGGCCGCCCGGGCTTGCCGCTCGGCAAGCCCGAAGCGCTGGCGATGCTGACGGCCCAGCCGCCGGGGCCGGCGCGTGAGCAGCTGATCGCCCATGGCATGAAGGTGCGTGCGGCGATCGGCAGCCCGGGCTATCCGGCGTCCGAGGAGGCGCTGCGCGCGGTCGTCGCCCTCAATGTCGACCGACGCTGGTATCCCGAGGGGGCGGGGCGCCAGTACCTCGCGATCATCGCTTCCGGGAATCGGGTAGAGCTCCTGAAGACCGTGAAGGCGCCGACCCTCGTGCTGCATGGCGAGGAGGATCCGCTGCTGCCGGTCGAGTGCGGCCGTGACGTCGCCCGCCTCGTGCCGGGCGCTGTCATCTCGACCTATCCCGGTTGGGGCCATGACATGCCGGAAGCGCTGGTTCCGACGCTGGTCGAGCGCATTGCGACATTCTGCAGGCAGGCAAAGGCCTGAGGAGGAAACGAACATGAAATTCGGCATCTTCTACGAGCATCAACTGCCCCGGCCCTGGGGACCGAAGAGCGAGTACCAGCTCCTGCAGGACTCGCTGACGCAGATCGAACTGGCCGATGCCCTGGGCTACGACTACGCCTGGGAGGTCGAGCACCACTTTCTCGAGGAGTATTCCCACTCCTCGGCGCCCGAGGTCTTCCTCGGTGCGGCGAGCCAGCGTACCAAGCGGATCCGGCTCGGCCATGGCGTGGTCCAGCTCACCACCAACCAGCCGCACCGCGTCGCCGAACGCATCGCCACCCTCGACCTGCTGTCGGGCGGGCGCGTCGATCTCGGCATGGGCGAGGCGGCCGGACCGGCCGAGCTCCATCCGTTCAACATCCGGGTCCGCGACAAGCGCGAGCGCTGGGAGGAGGCGGTGAAGGCCATCGTGCCGATGTTCACGCGCGACAGCTGGGAGTTCCACGGCCAGTACTACGACTTTCCGGCGCGCAACGTGATTCCCAAGCCGCTGCAGAAGCCGCATCCGCCGCTTTGGGTCGCCTGCTCCAACATCCAGACCATCGGCAAGGCCGGCGAATGGGGCATGGGCGCGCTGGGCTTCACGTTCGTCACGCCGGAGGCGGCGCGGGCGTGGGTGCACAGGTACTACAACAATCTCCTGAACAATTCGCAGAAGCTCACCGACTATCCGAGCAATCCCAACGTCGCCATGGTGTCGGGATTCATGTGCGCGGAGACCGATGCGGAGGCCGAGGCCAAGGCGGCCGGCTGGACCTTCTTCATCTTCGCGCTGTCGTACTACGGACGAAAAGGCGTCGACGCGCCAGGCACGTCCAACCTGTGGGAGGAATATCAGAGCTGGAAGGGCGGGCCGGAGGAGCGCAAGGCACTCGATTCGGGCCTGATCGGCTCGCCGGACACCATCCGTCGCAAGCTGCGCCAGTTCCAGCAGAGCCGGGTCGACCAGGTGATCCTGCTGAACCAGGCCGGGAGGACCAGCCACAAGGACATCTGCGATTCGCTCGAGCTGTTCGCCCGCGAGGTCATGCCGGAGTTCCACGCCGCCGAGGCCGAGCACATTGCCTGGAAGCAGAAGGTGCTGGCGCGCGAGATCGTGCTCGAGGATCTCGATGTCGGGAAATACGACATCTACAGCCATCAGAACGAGCACATCGTCCGGCTCACACCCGAGCAGCTCAAGCAGAAGATGGCCGAGAAGGAAGCGCAGCGCGCGTGATCATATCTGGGACGCGTGAGCGCGTCGGACGCGCAGAGGCATCTCGCCCGCATCGTGAGCGGGCGAGACGGTCGCGGTCCGCATGAAGAGGGTTCCCGTCCTGATCGCCGGCGGCGGGCCGGTCGGGATGACGCTCGCCCGCACGCTGGCCTCGTTCGGTGTGCGCTGCCTGCTGGTCGAGCGCAACCCGTCGACCACCCGGCATCCCAAGATGGACATCACCAACGGCCGCTCGATGGAGCTGTTCCGCCGGCTCGGGCTGGTCGGCAAGCTGCGCGCCGTCGCCGTGCCGGAAGCCAACAATTTCGACGTGTCATGGATCACCGCGCTCGCCCGCGAGAGAGGCGGGCGCGAGCTGCATCGCTTCCGCTATCCCAGCGTGGTCGAGAAGCGCGCCGAGATCCGGCAGAAGAACGACGGCACGCAGCCACGCGAGCCGGCGATGCGCGTCAGCCAGGTCATGATCGAGCCGGTGCTGCGCGATGCGATCGTCGACGATCCCTTGATCGATGCGCGCTGGGGTGTCGCCTTCGAGGATTTCCAGCAGGACGAGACTGGTGTGACGGCGACGCTGCGCATCGTGGAGACGGGCGCTACCGAGACGGTGCGCTGCGACTTCCTCGCCGGCTGTGACGGCGGCTCGAGCCTGGTGCGTGAGAAGCTCGGGATCGGCCTCGAAGGCCGCGCGGCCGTGGCCCATCGCTACATGATTCATTTCCGCTCCGAGGCGCGCGATCTGCTGCAGTCCTTCGGCGTTGCCTGGCACTACCAGACCGACAAGGGCACGCTGATCGCGCAGGACGACGACGACACCTGGACCCTGCAGACCCGGCCGCCGGCCGGCGTCGATCCCGATGCGATCGATCCCAACGCCATGCTCGACGCGTGGGCCGGCCGCTCGTTCGCGCGCGACATCCTGGTTGCCAATCCGTGGTTCACGCATCTCCTGCTGGCCGAGCGCTATCGGGGCGGGCGCGTGTTCCTGGCGGGCGATGCCGCCCATCAATACATCCCGACCGGTGGCTACGGGATGAATACCGGGATCGGCGACGCCGTCGATCTGGGATGGAAGCTCGCCGCGACGATCAAGCGCTTCGCGAAGCCGGGCCTGCTCGCGTCCTACGAAAGCGAGCGGCGGCCGGTGGGCTTGCGCAATCGCCGCGCCTCCGAGCGTCACACCGACGTCAGGATCGAGATCGCCGCGCTCTATCAGAAGACCCGCGATCCCGACGCGCTGGCGCGCGGCATCGCGGCCCTGGGCAACGCCGAGAACGAGAGCTGGGGCATCGAGTTCGGCTACCGTTATGACGGGGTCGAGGGCGATCCCGTGGTCTACCGGCCGACGACGGCGCCGGGCGCGCGGCTGCCCAGCGTCTTCCTGCACGACGGCAGCGCGCTCTACGACCGGCTGGGGCCGTGGTTCACCCTGCTGCGCTTCGGCGATGCCGATCCGTCGCCGCTGATCGATGCCGCGCCGGCGCCGCTCGACACGGTGATCATCGACGACCCGTCGGTGGCGCAAATCTACGAGGCCAGGCTGGTGCTGGTCCGGCCCGACACCCATGTCGCCTGGCGCGGCAACGTGTGTGCGGACGGCGCCGCCGTATGGACGCGAGTGTTGAAAGGGCAACTCGCCGGGAGGGCGCCATGAGCTTGCGCATTGCCGTGATCGGCGGCGGTATTGGCGGCCTGTCGGCGACGCTGGCGCTGCTGCGCCAGGGCTTCGACGTGCATGTCTACGAGCAGGCCGGCAGGTTCGGCGAGATCGGGGCGGGAATCCAGATCAGCCCGAACGCCTCGCGGCTGCTCTATCGCTACGGTTTGGCGGCGGCGATGGATCGCTATGGCGTGCGGCCGCGCGCCGTCCATCAGAAGCGCTGGGACGATGCCCGCACCTTGCAGCGGGCCGTCCTGGGGCCCGAGGTCGAGGCTCGGTTTGGCGCGCCGTACTTCCATTTTCATCGCGGCGATCTGGCGGCGCTGCTGGCCGACGCCGTGCCGGTCGAGCGCACCCACACCGGCCATCGTCTGGTCGGCCTGGACGAGAAGGCGGACCGGGTCGTCGCGCGCTTCGACAACGGAGCCTCGATCGAGGCCGATCTGCTGATCGGCGCCGACGGCATCCACAGCCGGGTCCGCCATCTGGTGTTCGGCCCCGAGAAGCCACGCTTCACCGGCTGCGTGGCGTGGCGCGGCCTGGTGCCGGCCGAGCGGATTGCCCATCTCGACATCGAGGTGGCCTCTCACAACTGGATGGGGCCGGGCGCGCATTGCGTGAACTACTGGGTCTCGGCCGGGCGGTTCATCAACGTGGTCTGCGTCGTCGAGCACGGTGCCTGGACGAGCGAATCGTGGACCGACCGCGGGCGCGTCGAGGATGTGCTGGCGCTCTACGAGGGCTGGCATCCCACGGTGCGCGGCCTGATCTCGTCCTTCCCGGAGACCTTCGTCTGGGCCCTGCATGATCGCCTGCCGCTGCCGCGCTGGTCGGAGCGCCGGGTCACCCTGCTGGGCGACGCCTGCCATCCCATGCTGCCCATGATGGCGCAGGGTGCGGCCCAGGCGATCGAGGATGGCGCCGCCCTTGCCGCCTTGTTGAAGGCGATGCCGGACGACGTGCCGGCCGCCTTGCAGCGTTACGAGGAGGTGCGCAAGCCGCGCGCCACGCGCCTGCAGGAGGCCAGCGCCAACAACCGCGTGCGCTTCCATCTGCCGGATGGACCCGAGCAGCAGAGGCGCGACCACACCATGGCGGTATCGGGCGACCGTTCGTTCGACAACATCGCCTGGCTCTACGAACACGACGCGGCGGAGGCGAGACCATGATCGAAGTGAACGGGATAGCGCACGTGATCCTGACCGTCAGCGACTGGGAGAAGTCCCGGAAGTTCTACGCCGAATTGATGCCCTTCCTCGGCATGAAGAAGGTCTATGACGGCAACAATTTCCTCTACCACGTGGGCGGCCGCACCGCGATCGGCATCCAGCGCCCGGCCGAGGAGTACAAGAAGGAGCGCTTCATCCAGAATCGCATCGGCTTGCATCACCTCTGCCTCAGGGCGCGCTCGCGCGAGGATGTCGACAAGGTGGCGGAGAAGCTGCGGGCGATGGGCGCCTTCATCGACCGCGGTCCGATCGAGGGCGGCTGGGCGCCAGGCTACTACTACATCGTGTTCGAGGATCCCGACGGAATCCGCCTCGAGGTCAACTACGTCCCGGGCAAGGGCCTCCTGGCCTTCGAGCAGCCGCTCAGCCCCAGCAGCGATCCCAACTGGGATCAGAATTTCTGAGATCGAGGGCGCGGCGGGCGAGACTATTCAGGTCCTTCGGCGCAGCAGGTAAGTGTCCATGATCCAGCCGTTGGCCCGGCGTGCTTCGCTGCGCCGCCGATGGATCTCGTCCGAAACTTCCGACAGCGGCCCTGAGACGAGAATCTCGTCTGGGGTGCCGAGATAGGCGCCCCAGTGGATCTCCATGTCTTCGTCGGCAAAGCGCCGATAGGTATCCTCACCGTCGAGCAGCACGACGACGCTGTCGGCGTCGTCCGGGAAGCCCTCGGCGAGGCGGCGACCGGTGGTCAGCAGGACCGGCTCGGCGATGCGGTTGAGCGGCAGGCGATGCCGGGCGGCTAGCGCCTGGACCGCGGTGATGCCGGGGATGACCTCGTAGTCGATGGCGTGTCGCCCGCTTGCGGCGATCGCCTCGATGTTGCGGATCGTGCTGTCGTAGAGCATGGGATCGCCCCACACCAGGATGCCCGCCGTCTCGCCGTCTGCCATCTCGTTCTCGATCATGTGCTCGAACACCGTCTGCTTGTCGCGATTGAGCAGGTCCACCGCGGCACGGTAGTCGGCCGGGGCGGTGTCGCGTGGCGGGCTCGGTGCCTCGGCAGTGCGCCAGGTCCGGTCCTTGATGTGCCTGCTGCAGATCTCTTCGCGCAGGGCGCGCAACTTCACCTTGGCCGGGCCCTTGTCCATCAAGAAGAAGACATCGACCCGGTTCAGGGCCTTGATGGCCTGTACCGTGATGTAGTCGGGATCGCCGGCGCCGATGCCGATGATCAGGATCGTCTTCATGGGCGCCGCTCCGCTGGGGCTTCGCGGCCCTTGTATCAGCGGTTGGCGTCGCGCGCTCGCGCGGTCAACCGGTCCAGGCGCGGCGCGTGGTCGAGAAGGCGATCACGACCGAGAACGACACGATGCCCAGGGCCACGAAGGCGAACAGGCCGCGCGTGCCCCAGCCCAGCACGTCGAGCGCCAGCAGGCTGCCGCACAAGGCGATGGCGACGCGGCTCAGGTTGGCCATCACCGGCCACACCATCTCGCCTGTCCCCTGCGAGGCGAAATAGAGCGCCATGGCCAGGCCGAAGAAGCCGTAGACCGGTCCGACGATGTGCAGGTAGGTGCGGCCCGAGGCCAGCGCCGCCGGATCGTTCGTGAACAGGCCGAGCCACAGGTCGGGCCAGATCGCCACGACCAGGCCGATCGCCGCCGCGATCGAGCCCGCCATCAGCGCGCCAATCCAGGCGACGCGCTGGGCGCGGGCGAACTGCCGGGCGCCGATGTTGGTGCCGACCAGGGTGGTGAGCGTGGCGCCGATGCCGAAGCTGATCGGCACCAGCATGTATTCCAGTCGGCTGCCGATGCCGTAGCCGGCGATCGCGGCGTCGCCCTCGCGGCCGATCAGGCCGGTGACGAGCAGCACGGTGGCGTTGGTCAGGATGACCACCAGACAGGCGATCAGGCCGACCTTGAGGATGTCGCGGAACGAGGCCCAGCGAAAGCCGCTCATGGGCCAGCGCAGCCTCAGCGCGGCCCTGGGACCGATCAGGCGCGATGCCATCCAGATCGCCGCAAGCGTGAAGGCGATCACGGCGGCCAGCGCCGGCCCACGGATGCCGAGCTTGGGCAATCCGAACCAGCCCAGGGTGAGGCCGCCGGTCAGGACGATCTGCAGGGCCGCCGTCAGCACCAGCGCAAAGCCCGGGGTCTTCATGTCGCCGGTGCCGCGCAGGACGGACGCGAGCGAATTGGCGATCCAATGGGCGAAGCAACCGGCGAAGAGGATCGAGGCATAGGCCTCGGCGCCCTCGAGCGCCCGGCCGCTGCCACCCAATGCGCCGTAGATCGTGCGGCCGAAGCCGACGAACACGATGGCGAACAGCGTCGCCATGCCGACCGCGATGACCAGCGCATGGGCGGCGGCCGCTTCGGCGGCGGCGCGGTTGCCGGAGCCGAGAGCCCGGGCGATCGACGACGATACGCCGCCGCCCATGGCGCCCGCCGACATCTGGCCGAGCGCCATCTGGGTCGGAAAGACGAGGGCCAGTGCGGCGAGGTCGACGATGCCGAGCTGGCTCACGAACCAGCTGTCGGAAATGCTGACCAGGCTCTGCATCGCGACGTTCAGTACGTTGGGCGCAGCCAGGGCCAGGATGGTGGGCACGATCGGCCCGGCCAGCATCATCTGCCGGCGGTCAGCGGGACTCATGGCGTGTCAGGTAACATGTGCGCGGCAAGCTGCGCGCGAGCTTATCTCATGATCCCATCATCGGGCCGCGGGCTCCAGGCCCGCTGGTGGGATCAACGTCGGGCGCTCAGGGTCAGGACGGTTTGGGCCAACTCGCCAATGGTGCGGATTTCCGCCACGACATTCATCGGAATCGTGACGTCGAAATGGTCCTCGAGCTCCATGATCAAATCCATGACCGTGAGCGAATCGATCGTCAGACCCGTGGAGATCACGGTTTCACCGGTGATCGGCGTTTCTCCCGCATGATACGGCAACAGCTGGCGGCGGATCTCGCGCATCACCTCGAGCTGCAGCGCGACGAGCTCCCTGTTGTCGGCGACCAGAACATCCATGCTGTGCAACTGAACCTCCGCCCACGAACCCTGAGGACATCGGACAGGAACGCATTGCCAATGGGAAATAACAATTGGTTACAGCATGTTGCGGCACATTTCATAATGTTGCGACTGAACGAGCTCTGCTCGCGCCGCGCGGCCCACGGCTAACCGGTCAATCTGCCGCGAGCGGAGTCGGCGAAAGCCATTCGTCGAGATCGCGCAAAGCGCGGGCCGATAGCGCCTGCTTGCGTTCCCTGCCCCGGAAGGCTCCCTCGATCGGCGGGAACAGCCCGAAATTGACGTTCATCGGCTGGAAGGTCGTGGCGTCCGCGCCGCCCGTGATGTGGCCGAGCAGGGCGCCCATTGCCGTGGTCGATGGCGGTGCCGTCGGCGATAGACCCAGCCGCTCGGCTGCCGCGAACCGGCCGGTCATCAATCCGATGGCGGCACTTTCGACATAGCCCTCGCAGCCTGTGATCTGGCCGGCGAAGCGCAGGCGCGGCATGGCCTTCAGACGCAAGGTCGAATCGAGCAGCCGCGGGCTGTTCAGGAACGTGTTGCGATGCAGACCGCCCAGGCGGGCGAACTCGGCGCGCTGCAGCCCGGGGATGGTGCGAAAGAGACGCGTCTGCTCGCCGTGCTTCAGCTTCGTCTGGAAGCCAACGATGTTCCACAGTGTGCCGAGTGCGTTGTCCTGACGGAGCTGGACGACCGCCCACGGACGGTGGCCGGTGCGAGGATCGCGCAAGCCGACCGGCTTCATCGGCCCCCAGCGCAGCGTCTGCGGCCCGCTCGCTGCGATCACCTCGATGGGCTGGCAGCCGTTGAAGTAGGGCGTGTTGTGCTCCCACTCCTTGAACTCGGTCTTGTCGCCCGCGAGCAGTCCCGCGACGAAGGCATCGTACTCGTCCTTGCTCAGCGGGCAGTTGAGATAGTCGGCCCCGTCGCCGGCCGGCCCACCCTTGTCGTAGCGCGACTGCTTCCACGCAATCGAGAGATCGATGCTCTCGAAGTGCACGATCGGCGCTATGGCGTCGAAGAAGGCCAGGGACTCCCGACCGCTCTGCTGGCGGATCGCCTCGGCGAGCGCGGGCGAGGTGAGCGGTCCGGTGGCGACGATCACGCTGTCCCATTCGGCGGGCGGCAATCCGGCGACTTCCTCGCGCCGCAACTCGACCAGGGGATGGGCCACCAAGGCTGCCTGCACGGCGGCGGAAAAGCCGTGGCGGTCGACGGCGAGCGCACCGCCGGCCGGCAGCTTGTGAGCGTCGGCGGCACGCAGGATCAGTGATTTTGCGCGCCGCATCTCTTCGTGCAAAAGGCCGACGGCATTGTTGGTGGCATCGTCGGAGCGAAAGGAATTGGAGCAGACGAGCTCGGCCAGCGTCTCGGTTAGGTGGGCCTCGGTACCGCGCGTGGGCCGCATTTCATGCAGCACGACCGGAACGCCGGCGGACGCGAGTTGCCAGGCCGCCTCGCTGCCCGCGAGGCCGCCGCCCACGATGTGCACTGTCTTGATGCTTGACGTCATCCCGTCCGACCTGAAACCGTGCGCTCTCTTAAACGGGGAGAGCCACCATGGCCATCACGTATCACAATCCCAAATCGGTATCGTTGGCGGGTAATTACAGCCTGGGCGCGGAGGTGCCGCAGGGGGCCCGCGTGCTGTTCGTCTCGGGGCAGGTCGGGGTCGATTCGCGCGGCAAGCTGCAGGCCGGCATCGAGAAGCAATGCACCCAGGCCTGGAAGAATGTCGGCCAGGTGCTGAAGAGCGCCGGCATGGGCTATCGCGACATCGTCAAGGTCAACGTCTTCCTGACCGACAGCCGGTTCATCGCTCCCTATCGAACGGCGCGAGACGAGTTCCTGTCGGCGGCGCCCTATCCCGCCTCGACGCTGCTGATCGTCCAGGGCCTGGCCGATCCGGGCATGCTGGTGGAGATCGAGGCGGTCGCGGCGAAATAGGCCGCCTCTTGACGTCATTTATGCTCATAATTAGCATATCACAATAATACTCGAAACGAGCATAAATGGAGTCGAGTGGTCATGGCGGAGCAGCTCAAGGTGGCGTTGGCCCAGCTCAACCCGAAGGTTGGCGACGTCGACGGCAACCTCGCCAGGGTCCGCGCCGCCCGCGTCGAGGCCGGCAAGCAGGGTGCCGAGCTGATGCTGACCTCCGAGCTGGTCCTCTCGGGCTATCCGCCCGAGGACCTGGTGCTGAAGCCCGCCTTCCAGAAGCGCTGCCATGAAGCGGTCGAGGCATTGCGCGCCGACACGCGCGACGGCGGTCCGGCGCTGTTCGTCACCACGCCGTGGCGCGAGGGCGACAAGCTGCACAACGCCGTCATCTGCCTCGACAAGGGCGAGGTGATCGGCAAGCGCTTCAAGGTCGACCTGCCGAACTACGGCGTGTTCGACGAGAAGCGCGTGTTCGCGCCGGGCCCGATGCCGGGTCCACTCCCCTTCAACGGCGTGCGCATCGGCGTCCCGATCTGCGAGGATGTGTGGACCCCGGACGTCGTCGAATGCATCTCGGAGACCGGCGGCGAGATCCTGCTCGTGCCCAATGGCTCGCCCTACGAGGTCGGCAAGACCGACATTCGCGTCCAGCTCGGCGTCCAGCGGGTGGTCGAAAGCGGCCTGCCGTTCGTCTACCTCAACCAGGTCGGCGGCCAGGACGAGCTGGTGTTCGACGGCGGCTCGTTTGCTCTGGGCGCCGACCGGGCGCTCAAGGCCAAGCTCGCCTCGTTTCGCGAGGAGGTCGCGACGATCGCGTTCCGGCGCGGCGAGAAGGGCTGGGAATGCCAGCCCAGCGCAATCGCCCGCGAGCTCGACGACCTCGAATCGATCTACCACGCGATGATGCTGGGCCTGCGCGACTACGTGAACAAGACCGGGTTCCCGTCGGTCCTGATCGGCTTGTCGGGCGGCGTCGATTCCGCCCTCACAGCGGCGGTGGCGGCGGATGCGCTCGGACCGTCGCGCGTGCACGCCGTGATGATGCCCTCGCGCTATACCGGCGGCCATTCGCTGGAGGATGCCGGGGCGTGCGCCCATGCGCTCCGCGTGCGTTACGACATCGTCGATATCGAACCTGCCATCGAAGCGTTTCGCACTATGCTGCTGCCGCTGTTCGGCAATCGGGCGGAGGACGTCACGGAAGAGAACGTCCAGAGCCGCGCCCGTGCCGTCACCCTGATGGCCCTTTCCAACAAGCTGGGTGGCATGGTGGTGACGACCGGCAACAAGTCGGAGATGGCGGTAGGTTACGCCACGCTCTACGGCGACATGTGCGGCGGCTACAACGTGCTGAAGGATGTCTACAAGACGACCGTGTTCGAGCTCTGCCGATGGCGCAACGGGCACCTGCCCGCGGGCGCGCTCGGGCCGCGCGGCCTCGTGATCCCGGACCGGATCATCGCCAAGCCGCCGTCGGCCGAGCTCAGAGCCGACCAGAAGGACGAAGATTCTCTGCCGCCCTATCCGACGCTCGATGGCATCCTGCGCGGACTGATCGAGCGCGACCTCGATGCCGAGGCGTTGGCGAGAGAGGGCCATGACCGAGCCGTGGTGGAACGCGTGTGGCGGCTGCTCGAGGCGGCCGAGTACAAGCGGCGCCAGGCGCCGCCCGGGGTGAAGATCACGGCGCGCAACGTGAGCCGGGAGCGTCGTTATCCCATCGTCAACGGATTCCGTGGATAGGCTGCCCATGTTGATCGCCCAGATCTCCGACATGCACATCAAGCCGCCGGGTGAGCTGCTCTACAATCGCGTCGATACGGCCGGCTTCCTCGAGCGTGCCGTCGCCCATGTGATGGCGCTCGATCCGCGGCCCGACATCGTGCTGGCGACCGGCGATCTCGTCGATGGCGGAAAGGCCGAGGAGTACGCCCTGTTGCGTCGTCTGCTGGCGCCGCTCGCGATGCCGGTCCATCTGGTTCCCGGCAACCATGATGCCCGCGATCCTCTGCGCGAGGTCTTCGCCGATCACGCCTACCTGCCGGGAGCCGGCTTCCTGCAATACACGATCGAGGGCTGGCCGGTGCGCCTGATCGCGCTCGACACGCTGGTGCCAGGCAAGACGTACGGCGAATTGTGCGCTGAACGGCTGGATTGGCTGGAGGCGCGGCTCGCCGAAAGCGACCAGCCGACGATCCTGTTCCTGCACCATCCGCCGTTCGATTGCGGCATCACGGCATTCGACGGTCATCGATTGTTGGAAGGCGAGGCGCGATTGGCCGAGCTGGTGCGCCGACACGGCAATGTCGAGCGCGCCCTTTGCGGTCACGTCCATCGACCGATCCAGGCGCGCTGGGCGGGCACCATGGCCTCCATCGCACCCAGCACGGCGCACCAGGCCACGCTCGACCTGCACGAAGGAGCGCCACTGTCGATGATGATGGAACCACCTGGGTTGGCGCTGCATTGGTGGCGATCGGGCACCGGCCTTGTCACACACATGAGCTACATCGGGAACTACGAAGGTCCGCGGCCGTTCCGTTGATCGATGACCGTCGTGCCGTACCGCTTCAATGAGCGACTGAGTCTCCAGGCTCTGCTGAAGAAGCTGGGCCCGGGAATCATCACCGGCGCGGCAGACGACGATCCGAGCGGCATTGCCACCTATTCTCAAGCAGGCGCCCAAGCTGGTTTCGGTCTTCTGTGGACCGTGCTGCTGACCTGGCCGCTGATGGTGGCGGTTCAGTCCGTGAGCGCCCGCATCGGCCGAGTCACCGGCCGCGGCCTGGCGGGCAACATGGTTCTGATCTTTCCGCGCAGTGTCGTCACCGGCCTGATCCTGCTGCTGTTCCTCGCCAACACCATCAATCTCGGGGCCGACCTTGCGGCCATGGGAGCAGCTGCTCGATTGATGTCGGGAGGCGGCAGTGCGCATCTCTTCACGCTCGCTTTTGCGGTCGGCTCGCTGCTCGCCATCGTGCTCGTGCCGTATCACCGCTATGTCGGGCTGCTGAAGTGGTTCACCTTCTCGCTGTTCGCCTACGTCGGCGTCGTATTCAGCGTGAGGATCGACTGGCCTGCGGTCGCGAGTGGCGCTCTGGTGCCACGCTTCGAGGCCACGGGAGACGCATTGACGCTCATCGTGGCGGTCTTCGGCACGACGATCAGTCCGTATCTGTTCTTCTGGCAAAGCTCGCAAGAGGTGGAAGAGGAGGAGGCCGATCCCGAAGCCGGCCCGCTGGTCGCTCATCCCGAGCAGGCCGACCGTGAATTGAGCCGCATCGGCTGGGAAACGTGGGCCGGCATGGCCATATCCAACCTGATCGCGTTCTTCATCATCCTGACGACTGCCGTGACCTTGCACGCGGCGGGCAAGACCGACATCCAGACCGCCGAGCAGGCGGCCGAGGCGCTGCGGCCGATCGCGGGCGATGCCGCGTTCATCCTGTTCAGCCTCGGTCTGATCGGTACCGGCCTGCTGGCAATTCCCGTGCTCGCCGGCTCCGCCGCCTACGCCGCCGCCGAGGTGCGCGGTTGGCGCAGCGGCCTCGAGCGGCCGTTGAACGAGGCGCGGGCGTTTTATGGCGTGATCGCCGTCGCCATCCTGCTGGGCGTCGCGGTGGGCTTCACGCCGCTCGATCCCATCAGGGCGCTGGTCTGGAGTGCCGTCCTGAACGGCGTGATCGTCGTGCCGATCATGGCCGCGATGATGGTGGTTGCCAGCCGGCGCAAGGTGATGGGCGACTTCGTCGCCGCGCGCTGGCAGCGCCTGCTCGGCTGGGCAGCGACGGCCATCATGGCCGCGGCGGCAGTCGCGATGTTCGTCCTGATGTGATGCAGTCAGTCCTCAACCGCGGGGAGCACGATCCGCGAGAAGATGCCGGCCGGGATGACGGCCTGCAGGCTTTGGTGTAGTGGCCGGCAGCGATCATGACGACAAGTTCGAGCGCGGGCACGACAAGCAGACGCATGAGCGATCTTGTCATCCAGGCCGAGGTTGCTTCGTGCGCGGTCGTCGGCAAGCGCGTGTTAGCTTTTCGGTCATGACACGGTTCGAAGACATGCCCAAGATCCTGTTCCTGCCCGGCGCCGGCGCGTCGCCCGATTTCTGGAAGCCGGTCGGCTCGCACCTGCCGGCTGAGTGGCCGAAGCACTATTTCGGCTGGCCTGGCCTCGGCAATCAGCCGTACGACCCGGCGATCACCGGCCTGGACGATCTCGTCGCTCTGGTCGCCGGCCATATGGATGAGCCGGTCGACCTGGTGGCCCAGTCGATGGGCGGCGTCATTGCAACGCGTCTCGCACTGGCTTTTCCCGAACGCGTGCGTCGTCTGGTGCTGACCGTCACGTCAGGCGGCGTCGACATGGCGGGGCTCGGCGCTTCGGACTGGCGAGCCGACTATCGCAAGTCGTTCCCCAAGGCTGCCGAATGGATCACGGCGTCGAGTTCCTCGCCCAGCCTGCCGGTCGAAAGGATCGTCGCGCCGACGCTGCTGATCTGGGGCGATGCCGATCCCATCAGTCCGGTCCCTGTCGGGCGTCATCTCGAGTCCCGCCTGGGCAACGCACACCTTCATGTCGTGCCGGGCGGCGACCACGACCTCGCGCAGACACACGCCGAGCTTGTCGCCTCCCTGATCGCCAGGCATCTCGGCTGATTGAGAGCCCCTTCGCCTCATTGCCGCTGATGGCACCCGATGCAGGAAGACGCTCGGCAGTCGCCTTCTGGGCGATGACGGCTCTTGTCTGCATCGCCCTGGTCCTGTTCGGCGCGGCCGCCGTCGCCACCCGTCGGAGAGCGTCGGTCAGCGCTTGACCGTCCGCCCCAACGCCATCTCGTAGACCTTCAGGATCGACGAGCTGTCGTTCGGGCCGTGCCCCATGCCGCGCGCCAGACGCTGCAGGTTGTGAGTGGAGGAGCCCTGCGGCAGCGGCACGCCCAGCTCGTCGCCGAGCTCGAGCGCCAGATGAAGATCCTTGTAGGCGAGATTGAGGGCAAAGCTCGGCTCCAGCCGGCCCGACAGGGCGCGTTCGGAGAAGCTCTTGAAGGCGTTCGAGTTGCCGCTCGAGCTGGCGACGACCTGGATCAGCTTCTGCGGGTCGAGGCCGGCAGTCACGCCGAGCATCAGGCCTTCGGCCGCCGCGGCGGCATTGCAGAACGCCATCATGTTGTTGACCAGCTTGGCCACCGTGCCGGTGCCGAGCTCGCCCATGTGGATCACGTTGGCGCTGAACGATTGCAGCACCGGCAGGGCGTCGTCGAACACCTTCTTGTCGCCGCCCACCATGATGGCGATGGTCGCCGCTTCGGCGCCGACGGTGCCGCCGCTCACCGGCGCGTCGAGCATGGCGATGCCCTTGGCCGCCATCGCCGCGCCGATCTTCTTCACCATCGACGGCGCGTTGGTGCTGAGGTCGATGAAGGTCTGCCCCTTGGTGATGTTGGCGAGGATGCCGTCGTCGCCCAGGGTGACTGCCTCGACGTCCTTGGGCATGGGCAGGGAGGTCATCACGACATCGGCGCCCTTGGTCACGTCGGCGATCGACTTCGCGGCGGTGGCGCCCAGGTCGGTGCAGGTCTTGACCGCGGCGGCATTGAGGTCGAACACCGAAACCTGATGATTGCTGCGCTTGACGATGTTGCGGCACATGGGGCCGCCCATGTTGCCGACGCCGATGAATCCGACCTTCACGCTTGCCTCCCGGGAAAAGTGACGACGGACTATACGACAGATCGTGATGCGCGGTGTTTCGCGTTGCAACGCGGCGGGGCATTATGGCGGCAAGACGATCGTCGAGTAGGACAGGGAGGACCGCCCGCCCATGGCGCGCAACAAGCTTCATCCGATTCCGCATCCGCCGCGCACGCCGGTGCTGGGCAACATGCTCACTGTCGATGGCGATGCGCCGATCCAGGACCTGATGCGCATCTCGCGCGAACAAGGGCCGATCTTCTGGCTGGACATGATGGGCACGCCCCTGGTCGTCGTGTCGGGCGCCGATCTGGTGGCCGAGCTGTGCGACGAGAAACGCTTCGACAAGGCGGTGCGCGGCTCCCTGCGCCGGGTCCGCATGCTGGGGGGCGACGCGCTGTTCACCGCCGAGACACAGGAACCGAACTGGCAGAAGGCGCACAACATCCTGCTGCCGACCTTCGCCCATCGCATGATGCAGACCTACCACGAGGGCATGCTCGACATCGCCGAGCAGCTCGTCACCAAGTGGGAGCGCCTGAATGCCGACGAGGAGATCGACGTGGTGCGCGACATGACGGCGCTCACCCTCGACACGATCGGCCTGTGCGGCTTCAACTACCGTTTCAACTCGTTCTACCGCAGCGACAACCATCCCTACGTCGAGTCGCTGGTGCGCGCGCTCGAGGCGGTGATGAAGATGCGCGGCCTGCCGCTCGAGGACATCACCCAGCGCAAGAGCCGCAAGAAGCTCGAGCAGGATGTCGGCTTCATGAACGGCATCGCCGACCGCATCATCCGCGAGCGCCGCGAGGTTCCGGTCGACGACAGCGCCAAGCCCGACCTGCTGGGCTACATGCTGTCGGGCGTCGACCGGCAGAGCGGCGAGCGGCTGGACGACGTCAACATCCGCTATCAGATGAACACCTTCCTGATCGCCGGCCACGAGACGACCAGCGGCATGCTGTCGTTCGCGATCTACTTCCTGCTCAACAATCCGCACGTGACGCAGAAGGCCTACGAGGAGGTCGATCGCGTGCTGGGCCGCGACGTCAATGCCCGGCCGACCGCGCAGCAGGTCAACCAGCTGGTCTATATCGGTCAGATCCTGAAGGAAGCGCTGCGGCTGTGGCCGACCGCGCCGGCGTTCGGCCTCTACCCGTACCAGAACGAGACGATCGGCGGGAAATACAAGCTGCGCAAGCGCACCTTCGTCACCGTGCTGACGGCGATGCTGCATCGTGACAAGTCGGTGTGGGGGCCGCAGGCCGAGGTGTTCAATCCCGACAATTTCGCGCCCGAGCGCGAGGCCAAGATGCCGCCGCACGCGTTCAAGCCGTTCGGCAACGGCCAGCGCGCCTGCATCGGGAGGCAGTTCGCGATGACCGAGGCGACCCTGGTGCTCGGGTTGATCCTGCAGCGCTTCCGGCTGGTCGATCACGCGCGCTACCAGCTCAAGATCAAGGAGTCGCTAACCATCAAGCCCGAGGGCTTGATGATGCGTGTCCGGTTGCGGCCCGACATCGTGCGCGGCAGCGGCACTGCGGTCGCCGTCAAGCCGGCGGCCAGGAAGGCGCCGGCGAAGAAGTCGGCGCGCAGCCACGGCACGGGGCTGACCGTGCTGTTCGGCTCGAACATGGGCACGGCCGAGGAGCTGGCGCGATCGATCGCCGAGGCCGGCGAGGTGCAGGGATTCGCCACGTCATTGGGGAGCCTCGACGATGCCGCCGGCAAGCTGCCGACCGAAGGGGCGGTCGCCATCGTCTGCGCCTCGTACAATGGCAGCCCTCCGGATAATGCCGGAGCCTTCATCGCCGCTCTGGAGGACGCACCGGAGGGGACGCTGAAGGGCGTGCGCTACACCGTGTTCGGCTGCGGCAATCGCGACTGGGCATCGACCTATCAGGCAGTGCCGAGGCGCATCGACGAGCTGATGGCGGAGAAGGGGGCGGAGCGCCTCTATCCGCGCGGCGAGGGCGACGCCAAGGAAGATCTCGACGGGCATTTCCAGGCCTGGAACGAGCCGCTCCTGCCTGCCCTGGCGGACAAGCTCGGCGTGAAGCTCGAAGGCGACACGGGTCTCGCCCATGAACCGCTCTACCAGGTGCAACCCGTCGACAAGCCGCCCGCCCATCCCTTGATCGGCGCAGCGGGGGCCCTGCCGATGCAGGTCCTGGTGAACCGCGAGCTGCAGAACGCCGGGCAATCCGGCCGCAGCACCCGCCACATCGAGGTTCTCCTGCCCGACGGTGTCGGCTATCGCGCCGGCGACCATCTCAGCATCGTGCCGCAGAACGGGGCAGCCCTGGTCGAGCGCGCCCAGCGCCGCTTCGGCTTCGCGCCGGGTGCCCATGTCGTGCTGGCGGCGGCCGAGGGGCGGCGCGCCCAGTTGCCGACCGGCGAGGCGATTGCGGTGCACAGGCTGCTGGCGGACTTCGTCGAGCTGCAGCTTCCTGCGACGCGCAAGCAGATCCAGACCATGGCGCAGCACACGCGCTGTCCTTTCACGCGGCCGAAGCTCGAATCGCTGCTGGCGGAGGATCGTTTCCGCGGCGAGGTCCTCGCCAAGCGCAAGTCGGTGCTCGACCTGCTCGAGGAGCATCCGGCCTGCGAGCTGCCGTTTGCCGCCTTCCTCGAAATGGTGCCGCTGATGGTGCCCCGCTACTACTCGATCTCGTCGTCGCCGGTCGCCGACGGCGCGCGCTGCTCGATCACCACGGCCGTGGTGGAAGGGCCGGCCCGTTCGGGTGCCGGCGTCTATTATGGCGTGTGCTCGAACTACCTGGCGCGGCAGGCCGCCGGCGCCACGGTGCAGGCTTTCGTCAAGGAAACCAAGGCCGGCTTCCGGTTGCCGGTCGATCCGGCGGCGCCGGTCATCATGGTCGGCCCGGGCACCGGTCTCGCGCCGTTCCGCGGCTTCCTGCGCGAACGCGCGGCGCTCGCCAGCCAGGGCCGTACGCTGGGGCCGGCCATGCTGTTCTTCGGCTGCCGCCATCCCGAGCAGGATTTCATCTACGCCGACGAGCTCAAGGAACACGCCGCCTCCGGCATCGTTGATCTTCATGTCGCCTTCTCGCGCCGCGACGGCAACAAGACCTACGTGCAGGACCTGCTCAAGGAGCAGGCCGACAGTGTCTGGTCGCTGATCGAGCAGGGCGCCATCATCTACGTGTGCGGTGACGGCAGCCACATGGAGCCTGACGTGAAACGTGCGTTGATGGCGATCCATGGCGAGAAATCGCGTGCCGGTGAGCAGGCGAGCGAGGCCTGGATGGAGACTCTCGCGGCCGAGGATCGCTATGTGCTCGACGTATGGGCCGGCAACTGACGGACGAGCAGGTCCGCGCGCGCCAGCTCCGCGGCATCAAGCTCGCCGCCACGGCGCTGCTGGCGGCCACCGCGACCTTGTTCCTGGTGGCGCGCCATTTCGAGCCGGCGCACTGGGCGTGGGGTTACGTCGCGGCTTTTGCCGCAGCCGCGACCGTCGGCGGTCTCGCCGACTGGTACGCCGTCGTCGCCCTGTTCCGGCGGCCGCTCGGCCTGCCGATCCCGCACACCGCGATCATCCCGCGCAATCATCTGCGCATCGCCGATACGCTGGGCGGCTTCATCGAGAGCAATTTCCTCGCCGCCGAGCCGGTCGAGGCGCGTCTGCGCGAGGTCGACTTTGCCGCCCTGGTGGCCGAGTGGCTGTCCGATCGCGAGCGGGCGCGCGCGCTCTCCGAGTTCGTTTTGCGCTTGTTGCCGCAGACGCTGGGTGCCATCGAGCAGTCGGGTCTCAAGGGTTTTCTCGGCAGGCGCATCATGACGGAGCTGGAGAGGGTCGAGCTTGCGCCCCTGGCGGCCGGCCTGCTGAGCACCGTTACCGAGAAGGGCCGTCATCAGCGCCTGCTCGACGAGTTGCTGGGGGCGCTGGAGAAGGTCCTTGGCAACGAGGAAACGCTTGCGGCGATGCGCGAGAAGATTCGCAAGGAGCTGCCGGCGCTGTTCAACCTCTACCGCGCCGATGCCTATCTGTTGCGCAAGATCGTGGCCTCTACGAACGCCTTCATCCAGGACGCCCGGGCCGATCTCCATCATCCGCTGCGCGCCGAATTCGACGAGTTCGTGACAAGCTTCATCGAGCGCTTGCGCAGTTCACCCGAATTCGCCCAGCGCGCCGAGGGTCTGAAGCGCGACATGCTGGCGCGGCCCGAGATAGCCGCCATCGCCGAAGCAGCCTGGGACAGCCTGCGCACGTTCCTCGAACGCGACGCGCAGGGCGCCGACGGCCAGATCGGCCGCCAGCTCGAGGTCATGCTGGTCGAGACCGGCGCCCAGCTCGCGCGAGACCCGGGAATCCGGAGTGAGATCAACCGCGGCATGGTGCGTGTGCTGGCCGACTTCGTGCAGCACCAGAAGAGCGGTGTCGGTCGTTTCATTGCCGACCAGGTCAAGTCCTGGGACATCGACATGCTGGTCGGCCGCATCGAGCTGACCGTCGGGCCGGATCTGCAATACATCCGTTTCAATGGCGCCCTGATCGGCGGCATTGCCGGATTGGCCTTGCATGTGCTGGAGCAGGGGTTGAAGCTTCGTTTCTGATCGACTGGAGGTTCGCATGGCCAACGCACCCAACAACTTCATGGACATGTTCAAAAACCTGGGCGAGCAGCTCAAGGTCCCGTCGCTCGACATGTCGAAGATCATGGAGCATCACCAGAAGAACCTGGAGGCCATGACGAAGTCGTGGCAGGCGATGGCCGGCGGCGCCACCGAGATCGCCAACAAGCAGCGCGCGATCTTCGACGAGGCGGTGAAAGACGTCACTGCGATGGTTCAGCAGTACAAGCCGGTGGGCAACCCGCAGGAGATCATGGCCAAGCAGTCCGAGTTCGCGAAGAAGGCGATGGAAGCGGCTATCGCCAACACGCGCGACATCGCCGAGCTGGTGCAGAAGTCGAGCACCGAAGCGTTCAAGATCGTCCAGGAGAGGATGAAGGAGTCCTACGACGAGATCCGCACCGGCATCGAGAAGAGGAAGTAGGAGGCTTCTCCTCCCCCGTAGTCGGGGGAGGTGGCCCGGAGGGCCGGAGGCGGAAAGCCCCACAGTTGCTTTCGCCGATTCCGATGTCGGAACTTCATGAATCCCGCCTGCGGCCTTCCCCCTTCGCCCCTGACGGGGCCCCGATTACAGGGGAGGAAATCTTACCCCCGGCGCCAGTCGGGATAGACCAGGCTCTTCCAGCCCGAGCGGTCGAACTTCTTCCATTCGCCCTCGGGCTGGGCCAGGCGGTCGGCGACGGCATAGACGGCGGCCGGATGATGGCCGAGGCCGCAATGGCTGCCGTAGACCTCGATGTTCTCGACCTCGTCCCTTTCGTCGTTGAGGCAGGTCTGCCAGGCGCAGATGCCGTCGGAACGGCTGAAGATCGACGTCGTCGGCACGGGCGGCGGCTCGGCGAGCGCGCCCGCGATGTGGTTGTCGCGATCGTCGACGCGTTGGCCGGAAGTGAACTCATAGACACGCCAGGCGTTGGTTGCCTTCGGGCTGCCGGTGAACGGGCTGCCCAGGCTGATCACCGAGCGCACCTTGTCGGGCAGGCGCTTGGCGAGCTGGCGCGCGTAAATGCCGCCCAGGCTCCAGCCGACCAGGCTGAGCTTGCGGCCGCCGTGGCGGGCATGCAGCTCCTCGATCCTTTCCATCATCGCCTGCTCGACGCCGGGGCGCAGACCGAGATTGCGGCCCTGATCCCAGCCGTGTGCCGCATAGCCCTGGTTCTCGAGAAAGCTGCGCAGCGGCCGGGTCGACAGGTCACTGGCGAGCAGGCCCGGGAAGACCAGCACAGGATGTCCATCACCCCGCGGCGCGCCGGCCAGCCAGGGCCGCAACAACATGAAAGCGCCGAGCTCTTGGACGGCGCGGCCCTCGAGCAGCAGGAGAGTCCGTGACGGGGGATGCAGCGCTTGAGCGGCGGCTGTCATATGAACTCCTCGTGATCGTAAACAGACTCTCACACTTGGGAAGGCGACGAAAGCGATTCAATTGGCGACAAAGGCCTTCTTGAGCTCGTTCGCCGCCTCGACCAGGTAGTCGCCGAGCTGGGCGACGTCGGGAACCGCCCGGCGATCGGCGGTAAGCCCGAAATTCAATGCGTCCATGTAGCTCTGCACGGTGATGTTCAGCGCCGCGCCATGGGCCGGGATCGAGACCGGGTGAAGCGCCGTCACCTTGGCGCCGGCGCAGTAGAGCGGCATCGGTGGACCGGGCACGTTGGAGATCGTGACGTTCATCGGCATCGGCAGGCGGTCGGCCAATCCGCTGCGGCCATAGACCAGCATGACGAGCTGCAGGAGGATGGGCGCGCCGACGAAGGCGAAATCCTGCGGCACGGCATCGCGGAAGGTCCCGGCGATCTGCTTGGACTCCGACGACGATCTGACGATCGCCCGCAACCGTTCGGCCGGATCGGCGATATCGGTCGCGATCTGGCACAGCATGCCGGAGACCTGGTTGTTCTGCCGCGTGTCGCCGGGCTCGCGCAGGCTGATCGGCACGCCGGCGATCAGCGGCTTGTCCGGCAGCTGGCCTTTCTCCTGCAGATAGCGCCGCAGCGCGCCGGCGCACACCGCCATCACCACGTCGTTGAGCTTGGCGCCGCTCGCCTTGCCGATCGCCTTGGCGTCGCCGAGCGAGATGGTGCGCGCCGCGTAGCTGCGTTCGCGCGTGATGGTCGCGTTGAACGGCGTCTTGGGCGCGTTCAGCGTCGGCAACTGGCTGACCAGGCTCTGCAGCGTGCCCAGCGCCTTCGGCGTCTCGCCAGGCTTGGCGAGGAAGGCATTGGTCATGGCATTGACGATGTCCGGAGCTGCCTGCCACATGCGGACCTGCTGGCGCATCATGTTGCTCATGATGTCGCTGATGCCCTTGAGCGGGTCGACGGCCGTGGGCGAGCTCGGCGCCGGCTTGGCCGCCGGACGAGGCGGCGGAGGTGCGACCTCGCGCGGCGTCGGCGTCACGTCGTAGAGCGCCTTGTTGATCGCCATGCCGGCGCCGCCGTCGATCGCGGCATGATGGACCTTGGAGTAGAGAACGCCCTGGCCGTTCTCCAGGCCGGAGATGACATAGAACTGCCAGAGCGGCCGGCTGCGATCGAGCGTATTGGCGTGCAGGCGTCCGATCACTTCCTCGAGCTGCGCCTCCGTCCCGGGCGCGGGCAATGTCGTTTCGCGCAGATGGTAGTCGAGGTCGAGGGTGTCGGCGTCGACCCAGCCGGGATGGTCGAGATCGTAGAGCGACGGCGCGAGCCGCTTGGAGAAGATCGGAATGGTGTGCAGGCGGCCTTCGAAGAACCGGCGGAAGTGCTGGTAGAAGCTGCCCTGGAAGCCCTCGGGGAGCTGGAAGTAGGTGAGGCCCGCCACATGCATGGGGGTCTCCGGCGTTTCGAGATACAGAAACGACGCGTCGATGCCCGAAAGCTGCTGGTCCATGGCGTCCCTCCCGATACCGATCCTGCCGGCTCAGACCGTCTCTTCTGGCTGAAGCCTAATCAATTGATTACCAAGGATAAATGAGATTCTTTCCCGCACCGCACAAATTCATGTTGCAATGCACCATGGCGATCCCATATACGGCCCATCCTTAATTCGTCACCCCGTTTCCAACCCACCAGGACTCCAGCCATGACCACCACCAACACCGCCATCGACAGCGTCGTCGAGCACGCCAACGAGACCACCAAGGCCGCCGGCGAGCGCGTCCGCGAGTTTGCCCAGATCGGCGTCCGCAAGGCGACCGAAAGCTTCGAGCAGATCAACAAGGCCGCCCAGACGGCATCGGCCGAGCTCAACACCCAGTTCACCCAGGCGCGCGACGGCGCGACCCGGATCAGCCTGAAGGCCCTCGAGGTCGCCAAGGAAGACGCTGACGCGAGCTTCGCCGCGATGCGTGAGCTGGTTGCCGCCAAGACTCCGATCGAGGCGTTCGACATCACCGCCAAGTACTGGCGTGGCCGCCTGGAGACCCGCATCGCGCAGGCCCAGGATCTGGGCGCCTACATGCGCAAGGCCGCGGACGACGTGGTCCGCCCGGTGCAGGAGCGCCTCGAGAAGTTCACCAAGGCTGCTGCGTAAGCGTTGCGTTCCGAAGACGCGTAAGAAAGGCCCGTCCGCAAGGACGGGCCTTTTCTGTTGGTGATGAAATGAAAGATCTCTCGCGACGCTCGGGATGACTTCACCTCTGTCATCCCGAGCACAGCGAGGGATCTTTGCTCAACGCCGAACGAACTCCGGCGGCCGATGGGCCGTCACCGGCGGGGCCGCGCCGTCGAAGCGTTCGATCTCGACCAGGCAAGTCTGCGCGATGCAGCCCTGGCTGAGCTTGGAGGCGCCGATGTCGAGCGTGAGGGCGTTGGGATTGCCATGCTTCTCGAGCGGCTGGTTCGAGCCGGCGTCGGACGGGTCGAACCAGGCACCGGTGGACAGGCGCACGACGCCGCGCCGGATCCGGTCCGACACGCGTGCCGCCGACAGACAGGCGCCGCGATCGTTGAACACGCGCACCAGGTCGCCGTCGGCGATGCCGCGGGCCACGGCATCGGCGGGATGGAGGGTGACCGGCTGGCGGCCTTTGACCTTGGTGGCGCGCGCGTGCGGGCTGTGGTCGAGCTGGCTATGCAGCTTGTCGGCCGGCTGGTCCGACAGCATGTGCAGCGGATAGCGCTCGGCCTTCTTCGAGCCGAGCCACTCGGCCGGCTCCATCCAGACGGCATGGCCGGGGCAGTCGTCGTAGCCGAACGAGGCGATCTTCTCTGAAAAGATCTCGATCCTGCCCGATGGCGTGCGCAGCGGATGCTTCGCCGGGTCGGCGCGGAAGCGCGCCAGCATCACCGGTTCGCGAGTCTCGCCCTGGGCCTCGGCGATGCCGTCCTGCCAGAATTCGTCGAACGCCGGGATCGACACGCCGGCCTCGGCCGACCTGGCGCGCGCCAGCCCGTAGAGATGGTCCAGCCAGGCCATGGTATCGCGGCCTTCGGTGAAGGTGTCGGCGGCGCCCAGGCGCCGCGCCAGCTCGGCGAAGATCGCATAGTCGTCGCGCGCTTCGCCGACCGGCTCGCGTGCCTTCTTCATCGCGATCACGAACGGCTCGCGGCTGCCGTAACCGATGTCGTCGCGTTCGAGGCTGGTCGTCGCCGGCAAGACGATGTCGGCCATGCGCGCCGCCGGCGTCCAGAACTGCTCGTGGAAGATGATGGTCTCGGGCTTGCGCCAGGCGACCCGCAGGCGGTTGAGATCCTGATGGTGATGAAAAGGATTGCCCCCGGCCCAATAGATCAGGCGGATGTCCGGGTAGACCAGGGTGCGACCGTTGTAGGGGATGCTGCCGCCGGGCTCGAGCAGCATGTCGGTGAAGCGCGCCACCGGGATGAAGTCGGGGACGGCGTTGGTGCCCTGCGGCAAGGTGGGTCCGGAATATTTGGGATGGGCGCTGCCCATCAGGTTGACCGGCCCGTAGCCGACGCCGAAGCCGCCGCCCGGCAGGCCGATCTGGCCCAGCATGCAGGCCAGCGTCACCAGCGCCCAGAACGGCTGCTCGCCGTGATGGCTGCGCTGCAGCGACCAGTTGATGCTGACGATCGTGCGGGTCGCCGCCATCTCGCGCGCCAAGCGAACGATGCGCTCGGCCGGGATGCCGGTGATCTTCTCGGCCCAGGCGGCATCCTTGCCGGCGAGCGACGGGGCGAACTGGTCGAAGCCCACCGTGCAGCGGTCGAGGAAGTCGCGATCGTGCAAGCCTTCGCTCAGCAGCGTGTGGCAGAGCGCGAGGATCAGTGCGGTATCGGTGTTGGGCCTGACCGCCAGCCATTCGACCGCGCCGCCGGTATCGAGGTCGTCGGCGGTCGGCGTGACGTTGACGAACCGCACGCCTCTGTCCCTCAGGCTGTAGAGGCCGCGCTTGACGTGGTGCTGCGTGGCGCCGCCGGCGTTGATCTGGCTGTTCTTGTGCGGCACGCCGCCGAACGTGACGAACAGCTTGCAATGCTCGGCCAGCACGTCCCAGCTCGTGTGCATGGACATCAGCTCGTCCATTGGCGCCACGATGTGCGGCATCAGCACCCGAGCCGCACCCAGGCTGTAGGAATCCTGGTGGCGCACGTAGCCGCCGATCGCGTTGAGAAAGCGATGGACCTGGCTTTGCGCATGATGGAAGCGGCCGGCGCTCGACCAGCCGTAGGAGCCGCCGAAGATCGCCCGGTTCGACCAGGTGCTCTTCACGCGCGCAAGCTCGCCCGCCACCAGGTCGAGCGCCTCGTCCCACGGCACTTCGACGAACGGTTCCTGGCCGCGCCCTTCCGGATTCGCGCCGGGGCCCTTGTCGAGCCAGCTCTTGCGCACCGCCGGCCGGCGCACGCGCAGACGGGTGACCTCGTCCGACAGCATGTGCAGGCCGATCGGCGAGGGGTCGGGGTCCTTCGAGAATGGGTGGAGACGCACCGCCTTGCCGGCGTCGTCGTACTCGACCTCGTAGACGCCCCAATGGGCGGCCGTGAGGGTACGCTGATGGGCCATGGGAGCTAGGCTGCCTTTGCTATGGAGAGGAACCTGTCGACGTCGTCGATGTCGGTGTCGAAGGCGGTGACGAGGCGGTAGGCCCGTTCGCCGGGCCGGTCCGACGGCCAGGGATGGTACTGCGCTCCCGCCTTCTGAAGGGCATCGTGGACCCGTGCCGGCAGGACGACGAAGATCTCGTTGGCGTTGACCGGATAGAGGAGCTGGGTGCCCTTGAGCGGCGTCAGCCCGGCGACGAGCCGGCGCGCCATGGCGTTGGCGTGCTGGGCGTTGGCGAGCCACAGGCCATCGGTCAGGTAGGCGTCGAGTTGCGACGAGAGCAGGCGCATCTTGGAGAACAGGTGGCCGCCGCGCTTGCGCCGGAACTCGAACTCGCGCGCCAGGCCGGGCTCGAAGAACACGACCGCTTCGGCGCCGAGGGCGCCGTTCTTCGTCGCGCCAAAGCTCAGGACATCGACGCCGGCTCGCCATGAGAGCTCGGCCGCGGAGCAGCCGACGAACGCCAGGGCATTGGCGAAGCGCGAGCCGTCCATGTGGAGCTTGAGGCCATGCCGATGGGTCGACGTGGCGATGGCCGCGATCTCGATGGGATCGTAGACCGTGCCGCACTCGGTGGCCTGGCTGATGCTGACAGCGGCAGGCTGCGGATGATGCACGACCCCGTAGACGGGTTGGGCCAGCGCGTCGGCCAGCCGGCGCGAATCGACCTTGCCGGCGGGACCATCGATCGGATGAAGCTGGGCGCCTGCGGTGAAGAACTCCGGCGCGTTCGCCTCGTCGACCACGATGTGCGCCTGGGGATGGCAATAGATCGCGCCCCAGGACGGCGTGCAGCAGGCGAGCGACAGCACGTTGGCCGCCGTTCCGGTGGCGACCGGGTAGGCGACAAGATCAGGCTTTTCGAACAATTCGCGCAATCGGCGCTCGACCCGCTGGGTCCATTGGTCGGCGCCGTAGGAATGCGCGCTGCCGCTCGAGAAGGCTTGGGATACCGCCTCGATGATGGCGGGATGGGCGCCGGTTTCGTTGTCGCTGCGGAAATTCATGCTGATTCCTCGGGGCGGCGCGTGAGGGCCTCGATCCGATTGGCGTCAGGATCGCTCACGAAGGCCGCGTAGTGTTTATGATCGATCATCGCTAGCGCGCCACGCCCGGCGGGAAGTCGACGGTGCCGAGCAGCGCACCGTTGCGCGGATCGACGATATAGGCGGCCGATGGACCGCCCGGCGTCTCGACATGGACCACCAGGCGATCGCCGGCGGCGGTCATCGACACGACGCGCGCGCCGGACGGCAGCGCGATGCGCTCGCTGAAGGCGCCGGAGGTGGCTGGCGATCGGCCGGCGTTGGGCGTAGACATCCGGCGGGCGATCTCGGCCGCAATGACGACGAAGCCCGCCACGATCAGCAGGCCCATCACGATGACCAGCACTTTCAGCCAGAGCGGCGCATAGGCCTGAGCAGGGGACGCCAAGAAGACTCCATGAGCGACGCCGGCCGCCACCTCGTGACCGTCGACGACAGCACCGCCGGCGAACGGCTCGACCGCGCGCTGGCGGTGGCCTTGCCGACCCTCACACGCAGCCGCGTGAAGGCGCTGATCGAAAGCCGCCGGGTGGCGCTGGCGGATGGCCCGACGATAGAAGAGCCCTCCCGCAAGGTCAAAACGGGTGAGCGCTTTGTCGTCGACATACCGGAGCCCGAGCCGGCCGAGCCGCGGCCGCAGGCGATCGATCTCGACATTCTGTTCGAGGACGACGATCTGGTCGTGCTGAACAAGCCGGCCGGGCTGGTGGTCCACCCCGCACCGGGCCATCCCCACAACACGCTGGTCAATGCGCTGCTCGCCCATTGCGGCGCCAGCCTGTCGGGCATCGGCGGGGTCCGCCGGCCGGGCATCGTGCATCGCCTCGACAAGGACACGTCGGGCGTCATGGTGGTGGCCAAGAACGACGCCGCCCATCAGGCGCTGGCCAAGCTGTTCGCCAGGCACGACCTCACCCGGATCTATCGGGCGGTGGTATGGGGTAGCCCGTCCGCCAAGGAGGGAACCGTCGAGGCGGCGATCGGCCGCCATCCGGTCGACCGCAAGCGCATGGCCGTCCGTCGCTCCGGCGGCCGCGCCGCGCGGACGGACTATTGGATCGAGCGTCGGTTCGGGAGCGCCTTGTCTCCCTTGGCCAGCCTGGTCGGAGCCAGGCTGTGGACCGGGCGGACCCACCAGGTGCGCGTTCATATGGCCCATCTCGGCTGCCCGGTGGTGGGCGATCCGGTCTATGGGCGGCGCTCGCGCAACGTCGCGGCGCCACCGTCGTTGACGGCATTCGGGCGCCAGGCGCTGCATGCGGCGGTGCTCGAGTTCCCGCATCCAAGGACCGGGAGGGAGATGAAATTCGCCTCAGAATTGCCGCAAGACATGACGAGGCTCGTGGCCGAACTGAACAGCGTTAAGTATTAGCTCTATTATCCGAGAGCATTAGTCGGATTTCCTTGACCTGATCATCATCCGACTTGTACAGTCAACTTTAGCAGTCGATGAGCGAGAGTGCTAAACGCTTGTTCATCCTAGTCCGTACTTGAAAGGGGGAGCCTCATGAGTGCTACCGCCAGTCTTCCCGCCCTGCCGTCGTCATTGACCCCGGAGGGCAATCTCAGTCGCTATTTGCAGGAGATCCGCAAATTTCCTCTGCTCGAGCCGCAGGAGGAGTTCATGCTCGCCAAGGCGTGGCGTGAACATGGAGATTCGAAAGCCGCTCACAAGCTGGTGACCAGCCATCTCCGTCTCGTGGCCAAGATCGCCATGGGCTATCGCGGCTACGGCCTGCCGGTCGCCGAGCTGATCTCCGAAGGCAACGTCGGCATGATGCAGGCGGTCAAGCGGTTCGATCCGGACCGCGGCTTCCGCCTCGCCACCTATGCCATGTGGTGGATCCGCGCCTCGATCCAGGAATACATCCTGCACAGCTGGTCGCTGGTGAAGATGGGCACCACGGCGGCGCAGAAGAAGCTGTTCTTCAACCTGCGCAAGCTCAAGGGCCAGATGCAGGCCATCGAGGAGGGCGACCTGTCGCCCGAGCAGGTGACCAGCATCGCCACCCGCCTCGGCGTGCCCGAGGAAGAGGTGGTCAACATGAACCGCCGCCTGGCCGCGCCAGATTCCTCGCTCAATGCCCCGGTCAAGACCGAGGGCGACATGGAATGGCAGGACTGGCTGGTCGACGATGCGCCCAACCAGGAAGCCCGGCTGGCCGAGAGCCAGGAGCTTGGCCAGCGCAAGCACATGCTGGCTGCCGCCCTGAAGCAGCTCACCGACCGCGAGCGGCACATCATCGTCGAGCGCCGCCTGATCGACGAGCCCAAGACGCTCGAGGACCTGTCGGCCAAATACGGCATCAGCCGAGAGCGAGTGCGCCAGATCGAGGTGCGCGCCTTCGACAAGCTGCAGAAGGCGATGAAGAACATGGTGGTCGAGGCCGCCACCCAGACGTCCTCGCGCCGCATCGGCAAGGCGGCGCCGCAGCCGTCGGCCTAGGTCCGATAGCCGATCCGGCGGAAGAAGCGGTCGATCTCGACCGCCGCCGGGTCAGGAGTTTCGTAGTGCACGAAGTGGCCGGCATCCTCCGCGATGCCGGCCTCGACGTTTTCGAAGTGCTCGCCCACCACGTCGATCCAGTCGCAGCGCAGCACCGGGTCGTGGCGTCCCCACAGCACGCGCGTCGGCTGGTGGATCTTGGGCGGCTTGGGCGCCGTCCCCGCCATGACGGCCAGGCGGCCGGCATTCTGCGAGACGTACCAGTTGAAGCCACCCTGCAGGTTGCCGGGCCGCATGAAATTGTCGACCCAGCGCTCGAGCACCCGGTCGAAGGCCGTCTTGTCGTAGGCCCAGTGCTTCAGGAAATGCCCGATATAGGCGCGGCAGGCGCCGCGCGAGGCGCCGACCAGGGCCGGAGCGAACGGCATCTGATGAAAGGTCTGGTACCAGATCTCGTTGATCTGCCTCGGTTCGCGAAAGCGCGCGCCCACGCCATGGGTCGCGCAGTTGAAGAAGAACAGCCCGGCCACGCGATCGGGGTGGTTGAGGGCGAGGCGTTGCATGACGAAGGCGCCGACATCGTGGCCGACGAACCCCGCGCGGGCGATGCCGAGCCGGTCCATCAGCTCGGCGATATCGTCGGCGAGAATGTCGGGACCGGCCTGGTCGGTCCGCCCCGGCGCCGGGTTGCCGCTTTCGCCGAAGCCCCTGAAATCAGGCGCGATCAGGCGATAGCGATCGCCCAGGCGATCGAACATCGGCTCCCAGGTCGCCCAGAATTCCGGCCAGCCATGCAGCAGCAGGATTGGCGGGCCGTCGCCTCGCTGGGCGACATGAGCGGTGAAGCCGCGGGTCTCGATGAAGGTGTGTGTCGTGTCGGGCATGGCTAGACTGTCGCACGACGAGCAGGAGGAACCCATGACTGATGCGATCCTTTACGAGACCCCGAGCCCCGGCATCGCGCGCATCGTCCTCAATCGGGCCGACACGAGGAACGCGCAGGACACCGCCTTCCTCTATGCGCTGAACGATGCGTTCGACCGGGCGGCACAGGACGACGAGATCAAGGTGATCGTGCTCTCGGCCAACGGACCGCATTTCTCCTCGGGCCACGACCTGCGCGAGGTCGACGGTCACGGCAACATGCGCAAGCACGAGACGGTGGGCACCTGGTCCGGTTTCGGCAAGCCCGGCGCGGAGGCTCAGTACGCACGCGAGCAGGAGATCTATGTCGGTTTCTGCGAGCGTTGGCGCAACATTCCCAAGCCGACGATGGCGCTGGTGCAGGGCAAGGTGATCGCCGGCGGCCTGATGCTGATCTGGCCGTGCGACCTGATCGTGGCTTCCGAGGATGCCGAGTTCCTCGACCACACGGTGGCGATGGGCGTCGGCGGGGCCGAGTTCTTCGCCCATCCCTGGGAGCTGGGTGTGCGCAAGGCCAAGGAATTCCTGTTCACGGCCGACTGGATCGACGCCCGCGAGGCGCACCGGCTGGGCATGGTCAATCACGTCGTGCCGCGCGCCGAGCTCGAGACGTTCGGCCTGGCGATGGCCGAGAAGATCGCCAAGAAGCCGCTCTTCGCGTTGAAGCTCACCAAGCAGGCGGTGAACGCCGCGCAGGACGCCCAGGGGCGTGTCAGCGCCATGCAGACCTCGTTCGCCCTCCATCACTTGGCGCACGCCCACAACATGCTGGCCCATGGCCGCCTGATCGATCCGACCGGCCTGATGCCGGCGATCAAGAAGCGCGAGCAGGCGGCGGAGTGAGGTTCTCCTCCTCCCCCGGCTTTGCTGTCAGCGAAGCTGGGGAGGAATGAACACGGCCAAGCCCTGCTTGAGGCCGGTATGAGCAGTTCTCGGCGATCGGCGTCATCGGGCGTCATGACGCCCGACGGGCGATCCTGTATTTTGCCCGCATCATGAACGCCCAGAATATCGCCATTGTCGGCGCCACCGGCGCGGTGGGAGTAGAAATCCTCCGCGTCCTCGAGCGACGGAACTTCCCCGTCGCCTCCCTGAGGTTGCTCGCTTCCGCGCGTTCGGTCGGCAAAACCCTCGAGTTCAAGGGCAAGGCCTATCCCGTCGAGGAACTGACGGCCGGGGCGTTCGCGGGAATCGACATCGCCTTCTTCAGTGCCGGCGCGAGCCGGTCGCGCGAGTTCGTGCCGGCAGCGAAGGCAGCCGGCGCGATCGTGGTCGATAACTCGTCGGCGTTCCGCATGGACCCGTCGGTGCCGCTGGTGGTGCCGGAGGTGAATGCCGGCGACCTCGTCCGTCATGGGGGCGTGATCGCCAACCCGAACTGCACCGCGGCAATCCTCGCGACCGCGGTCTGGCCGATCCATCAGGCGGCTGGCATCCGCAAGGTCGTCGTGGCGACCTACCAGTCGGCCTCGGGCGCCGGTGCCCAGGCGATGCAGGAACTCGAAGATCAGGTGCGTGACTACGCCGCCGGCAAGGAAATCGAGCGCAAGGTCTTTCCCCACCAGATCGCCTTCAATCTGTTTTCGCACAACACCAAGATCGGCGAGAACGGCTACAACGAGGAAGAGAACAAGGTGATCGAGGAGATGCGGAAGATGTTCCACATGCCGGATCTCCCGATCGTCCCGACCTGCATCCGGGTGCCGGTGCTGCGTGCGCACTCCGAGGCCATCACGCTCGACCTCGACAAGCCGCTGACACCGGCGGAGGCGCGCGACATCTTGGCGCGCGCGCCGGGCATAAAGCTGGTCGACGACGCGAGTGCAAATCACTTCCCGATGCCGCTCGAGGCGAGCGGCGATCTCGATATCCACGTCGGTCGTATCCGCCGCGATCTTTCCAATCCCAATGGCCTCGTGCTGTTCGTCTCCGGCGATCAGCTTCTAAAGGGCGCGGCCTGGAACGCGGTGCAGATCGCCGAGGAGCTCGCCAAGCCCAAGGCGATGGCCGCGGAGTAGCACCGCCGGGCGAATTTCGCTTGGCCGATTCGGCGCGCGACGGATCGAGACAAGATGGACAGGCGCTCTATAGATTTCGGTTGAAAAGCCGAGGAACCGCCATGGAGAGTCGTGTTCAGTTGCAAACCACCAGCACGGTCCGGGCGGCTCCGCTCGCCGGAGCGGTCGAACGGGCGCGGGCCGTGCAGAGCATTCTGGACGAGCACGGGCCGGAGATGGACCGCCGGCGCGAGCTGACGCCCGAGGTGGTCGATGCGCTGGTCGCTCAGGATCTGTTGCGTCTCCTGTTGCCGCGCAGCCTCGGGGGACAGGAGATCGGGCTGGTCGAGTTCTGCAAGGTCAACGAGACGGTCGCGTGGGCCGACGCCAGCACCGGCTGGTTCGTCAATCAGTCCAACGTGTCGTCGGCGACGTCCGCAGCCTCGATGCCGCACGAGGCGGCGGCTGCTGTCTTTGCCGGCCCTCGCGCCGGGCTCGCCTGGGGGGCCCGCCACAACAACAGCACGGCGATCCGTGTCGACGGCGGCTATCGATTGACGGGCACATGGAGCTTCGCCAGCGGTGGCCGGCACACCACCTGGCTCGGCGCCCACAGTGCCGTGCAGAACCCCGACGGCACGCCGCACATCCGCTACGGCAAGCCGGACGACCGCACCTTCCTGTTCCCGCGTTCCCAGGCGAAGATCATCGACGACTGGCACGTGCTGGGCCTGCGTGGCACCGGCAGCGACACCTATTCGGTCACTGACCTGTTCGTGCCCGACGACCATGCACCGGCGCGGGACATTGCCGACGAGCGGCGCGAGCATGGACCGATCTATCCTATCGGCTCGACGCTGCTCTATGCTTGTGGCTTCTGCAGCGTCACGATCGGCCTCGCCCGGCGCATGCTCGACACCTATATCGATCTGGCGCGCAGCCGGCACAGTCGGGCGTCGCCGCAGACGATGGCCCTGAACAACGCCGTCCAGCGCGAAGTCGGCCTTCTCGAAGCCCGTCTCTCGTCAGCCCGCGCCTTTCTTCACGAGGCGGCAGGCCAGGCCTATGCGGCCTCCGCTGCCGGAACGCTCGACGTCGACCTGCGCATGCGGCTGCGGCTCGCCACGACCCACGGCATGAACGAGGCGACCGACGTGTCGATCGCCTGCTATCGCAGCGCCGGCACGGCGGCGATCATGAATTCGGCGCCGTTCGAGCGCCGCCTGCGCGATGCGTTGAGCGCCAGCCAGCACCTGCAGGCGATGCTGCCCTTGGTCGAGATGGTCGGCCGTCACCTGATCGGGACGGAGAACGTGGTCCAATTCGTCTAGTGCACATGCCGCTCGGCTGGAACAGCCGAACGGCATGTACCCGATGCAGCACCAACCTTGGTGCACATTCCCGCTTTGACGGAACCGCTTGCGGTTCGGTCAAAGCGGGAATCGCTCTAGTGCAGCTGCCACAGCCGATGGTATCGTTCGCGGGCGAGGCGGTGTCCGCGGGGCGGCCGTTTCGTTCGAGAGGAATCGGGACACGCGCTTCATTTGGGGGTTACGATGATCCGTAGGCTTGCTATCGCGGCCGTCAGCCTGTTTGTCAGCGTACAGGCCGCGTGGGCAGACTTGGTTCCAGGGTCGCAGACCAACATCGCAGGATGGGATATCGGCGCCTACACGCGCGACGGCCGGTTCTCCCATTGCGCCATGTCGACGCTGTACCGCAGCGGCATCACCATGCTTTTCTCGGTGTCCGGCGACTATACGTGGCGCGTCGGCTGGACCCACGAGGGTTGGAACTTCACCAAGGGGCAGAGCGTCATCGTCGATGTCTTCGTCGATGGCGTCGGGCCGATCACCCTGCGCGCCAACGCGGTCACCCCGAAGCTGGCGCTGGCCGAGCTGCCGCCCAAGGCGGCGCTGTTCGACCTGCTGCGGCGGGGCACCCGCATGACGGTCCGTGCGGCGGGCAACAACTACGCCTTCAATCTCGACGGCACCTATGCGGCGCTCACCGAGACCTTGGCGTGCGCCGAGCGCTACGAGGCCATCGCCTCGTCTGCACCGTCGCCCATGCCCAAGCCGCAGGCGTCGACTCCCCTCCGCCGCAACCCAAGAATTCGCGCGGCTCGACCGCGGATGAACGTCTGGAGGCGACCAAGATCGTCGCCAACATTCTTCGCGCGGCGAGCCTCAGCAATTTCCGCATCCTCACCTCCCGTGAGATCGCCGAGCTGAAGAACGACTATCTGTCGAGCTCGGACGTCGTCTGGGCAGCCGACGGGATCATCGGCACGCTGCGGATCATCGCCTCATCGGTCAATGCAACGGCCCGGCAGATCGCCTCGGCGGTGGTTGCCGACGACACCAAGAACTGCAAGGGGCAGTCGGTCTCCGGCTCGACCAAGGACGAGAAGAACCCCGAGGTCGTGCGCGTCTTCACCGGCTGCCAGGATGGCAACGAAGCGTACCAGTTCTACTACACGGTCGTGCCGCTGGATGACGGGTCGTTCTATCTCTTCGCCACGGCATCGAAGGCCGTTCCCGGCGGCAAGAGCGAGGGCGCCAAGGTCGAGGCGCAGCTGCGCGACGCGGTGTTCGACGTGATGCGGCGCTAGAGTACGAAAGTACCTTCGAGCGGCCGCGCACCTTGCTGTCGTCCTGAGCCGAGCGAAGGACCTCATCGCCGTTTGCACGAGCGTACGTTGTTGCTCCTGGCGGTGAGAACCTTCGCTGCGCTCAGGATGACATGCGCTCAGGATGACAGAAGTGTCCTCGCGTCAGCGCGAGGCCAGGGGCTGGGCGATTTCATTCGCCTCGCTCGCGTCGGCGTAGATCTCCTCGCGGATGACGCGCACGGTGACTTCGTCGAGATAGGTCCGGAGCGCCCGGTTAAGCTCGGTGAACTCGGGCCACAGCACCTGGTCGACGAAGCCGCTGGGCACCCGCAGCATGACGGTCGTCAGGCGCTGGCGGCGATAGCGGTAGGGCGACAGGCCGTAGCGCCGGCATAGCGCGACAAAGAGCCGGCGCGACCACTGGTCGGGCATCGAGAATTGCATCTCGGTCGCCGGAGCGCGCTGTTGGAGCTCCTTCAGCCTCGCCTGCACGCGGGCCCGTGCCGCCTCGGCGGCCAGCCTTTCGCCGGTTGTTCCGGCACCGGCGAACAGGGCCTCGATCTTGCGAAGCTTGTCGCGAAGCTGATCTTCTTCGACCGTCATCGTACTCGACCCGTGGTCACGTTGGAGGCGTATATCCCTTCGGCGCTTCCTGCATGAGCGCCAGCGTATGGCCGTCGGGGTCCTTGAAGAACGCCATCCACAGATCGTGATCGTCCATGCGGGCGATGAGGTGCGGCCGGCCGGTGAAGGCGAGGCCGCGCTTCTCGAGCTCACTCACCGCCAGTGCGATGTCGGCGCAGCGAAAATAGATGCAGCCGCGCGGCACCAGGTCGTCGGGCTTGGCCACCGTCTCGAGGAGCAGGCGGACTCCGGCGCAGTCGAAGAAGACAAGGCCGCCGAAACGGTAGAGCTTTCGCAGGCCAAGCACATTGGCGTAGAACGCCTCCGAGCGATCGGGATCGCTGACCGGCAGGCCGATCTGGCCGATATGGTCGAGGTCGAGGTGCATGGTCAGCTCTTCACCATGACCTCGATCAGGCTGGGACCATCGGTCTTGGCGAGCGAGCGGGCGAGGGCCGCATCGAAGCCGGGGACCGTATCGACCCGCTCGGCCGCGACGCCGAAGCCGCGGGCCAGCGTCGTCGCGTCGATCGGCGGGTCCTTGAAGTCCATGCCGATCGGCTGGTCGTTGCCGTGGAACAGCTTCAGGCGGTTCTTCAGGATCTGGTAGCCGCCGTTGTTGCAGATCAGGAAGGTCATCGGCAGCTTCTGGTTGGCCGCGCTCCACAACGCCTGGATCGAGTACATGGCGCTGCCGTCGCCGATCAAGGCGACGACGCGCCGCTTCGGCTCGGCGATCTGCACGCCGACCGCGGCGGCGATGCCCCAGCCGATGCCGCCGCTCACGTTGCCGAAATAGCTGTTGCGATCCCGGAACGGGAAGTAGCTCATCAGGCTGTTGGCGGTGGTCAGCCCTTCGTCGACGATGATGGCGGTGTCGGGCAGGCTTTCGCAGAGCCGCATCATGACCCATTCGCCTGCCAGCGGCTTTTCGGTCGGCGCGGCGAGCTTGGCCTTGCGCGCGGCACGCTGCGCCGCCCAGTTGCGCGAGGCGATCTCGGCCAGCGACGCCTTGGCGCGCCCGGCCAGCGCCGCGCCACCCAGCCGCTTCAGGACCGGCACCAGCGCCTTCAAGGTCTCCTTCACGTCGGCGCGCAGCGCGATCTCGGCCGGGAAGTTCTTGCCCATCTCCCAGTCGCGCAGGCCGACCATCGCCACCCGCGTGGTCTCGGGCAGGGGATCGACCTCGCTCCATACCGACATCTTGAGGACGTCGGAGCCGACGCAGAACATCAGGTCGTAGTCCGACAGCACCCGCCGCACGTATTTCTGGTCGCGATTGAGCGAGCCGATGAAGGCCGGGTGGAGCGACGGGAAGTGCGCGCCATGCACCACCGTCTGCTGCAGCACGGGCGCGCCCAGGGTCTCGGCCAGCTCGGCCGCCTCGGCGAAGGCGTCCGCGGTCGCGATTTCATGGCCGGCCAGGATGACGGGCTTCTTCGCCGCAATCAGGCGCCGGGCGAGCTGCTCGAGCGCGGCATCGCTGGGGCGGACCGCGGTGTCGACCCGCGTCACCTCGCCCATGTCGAGCGCCGCCTCGTTGTTCAGGATGTCGCCCGGCAGCGAGATGAAAACCGGCCCGGTCGGTGCTGTCGTGGCGACTTTCGCGGCGCGCCGCAGGATGCGCGGCAGGTCCTCGATGCGATTGACCTCGGTCGCCCATTTCACAACCGGCGAGGCGATCGGCACCAGCGGCGCATAGAGCAGCGGCTCGGTAAGGCCATGGCCCTGCTCCTGCTGGCCCGCGGTCACGATCATCGGCGTACCCGACATCAGGGCGGTGTAGATCGAGCCGATGGCATTGCCGAGACCCGGTGCCACGTGGACGTTGCACGACACCAGCTTCCCGGAGGCGCGGGCGTAGCCGTCGGCCATGGCGATCACCACCGCCTCCTGCAGGCCGAGCACGTAGCCCATCTCCGGCGCCGAGGAGAGGGCGTGCATGATCGGCAGCTCGGTGGTGCCCGGATTGCCGAACATCTTGGTCACGCCTTCGTCGCTCAGGACGCGAAGAAAGGCGTCGCGGCCGGTGATGGTGTTCGAAACGCGCGCGTCAGGCATCTGATGATCCTCCCGGGCGACAAGGTAGCCTGCCGCGCCCAGGCATGAAATGATCAGCTCACCGCGATGCGAAAAGAAGAACTCGAAGCCAAAGTTGCGACACTGCCCTGCTGGCGTGGTCCGGTGTCGTTCGAGCCGCTGAAGGGCGGGCTCACCAACATCTCCTACGTCGTGACCGATGGCGGCGAGAAGTTCGTCGTCCGCTATGGGTCGGACATTCCCGTGCATCACGTCTTCCGAGACCGCGAGCGCGCGGCGTCGATCGCCGCCTTCGAGGCCGGTCTGTCGCCGGAGATCGTCCATACCGAGGCCGGCATCACCGTCATGCGCTTCATCACGGGGCGCACCTTCGCCGAGGCCGACCTGCGGGCCAATGTCGACCGGCTGGTCCCCTTGCTCAAGGACTGCCATTCGGGCGTCGGCCAATGCCTGCGCGGCCCGGCCAATGCCTTCTGGGTGTTCCAGGTGATCCGCGATTATGTCCGCCTGATCGGTGCCGACCGGCGCTATCTCGATTGGGCCGATCGTCTCGAGCGGGCCCAGGTGCCTTTGCCGATCGTCTTCGGGCATCACGATCTGCTGCCGGGCAACGTGATCGACGACGGCGCCCGGCTCTGGCTGATCGACTGGGAATACGGCGCCTTCGGTACCGCCCTGTTCGACCTCGCCAACCTCTCCTCCAACGGCGATTTCGGCCCTGACGAGGATGCCGCGTTGCTGCAGGGATATTTCGGGTCGGTCGGCGACGACCTGCGCCGGTCCTTTGCCGCGATGAAGGCGGCGAGCGCGCTGCGCGAGGCGCTATGGGCCATGGTGTCCGATGTCCATCTGCGGACGGAGGGCGTCGACTACCAGGCGCACGCCAAGACCTACATCGAGCGCTTCGAGACGGCGACGGCTGGCCTCGATGGCTGACAACCCCACGGAAAGTTGACTTCGGAAGGTCTGCAGTCGGTTCCAGACTGCACCCGGTCGGCCCGGCCACCGGGCCAAGAACGGGGAGAATCGGGATATGCGCAAGATCACGTGGGCGACGGCATGCGCCGTCGCCGCCTTGGCGAGCAACGCGGCGTGGGCGCAGCAGCCGCCACCGCAATTCCCGAACATGACGTTCTTCATCACCAGCGTGAGCGGACCCACCGGCGCCGACTTCGGCGGCATCGAAGGCGCCGACCGGCACTGCCAGACCCTCGCCGCGACGGCGGGCGCCGGCAGCAAGACCTGGCGCGCCTATCTCAGCGTACAGGCGGTCGGCGGTGCGACGGCCATCAACGCCCGCGACCGCATCGGCAAGGGGCCGTGGGCCAACGCCGATGGCGTGCAGATCGCGGCCAGCGTCGACGACCTGCATTCGGGAAACAACAAGATCAGCACCGAGACCGGCCAGTCCGAGAACGGCCGCCGCATTCCCGGCCGCTACTTCGTGGTCAACCAGCACGACATCCTGACCGGGTCGCTCGAGAACGGCACCGCGCCGCCGCCCGACAAGGACATGACGTGTGGCAACTGGACCAAGAGCGGCGAGGGATCGGCGATGGTCGGTCATCACGACCGGGCCGGCTTGCGCGACGACGCGCCGTCGAAGTCGTGGAACGCCTCCCATCCCTCGCGCGGCTGCGGCGCCGAGGCGTTGAAGAGCACGGGCGGGGCAGGCCTGCTCTACTGCTTCGCAGCGAACTGAGTTGGGCATATCCTTCGGGAAGGGCTTTTTCCGGAGGGAGTGCGATGGACGGATCCAGGCAGGCTGCGGTCGATTACGGGACCGAAGAGGCCGCCATGCAGGCCTACCTGCGCGACGGCGAGCGCCGCGCCGCGACCTTGGGCAACCGCGGCCCGATCCGCTTCACGGCGGACGGCGCGCTGCACCCCGAGATCGTCGAGGCCTACTGGCGTTGCGGCTTCTACGTCTTCGAGGGCGTGCTGAGGGCCGACGAGCTCGTCGACATCGAGCGCGACCTGCACGACATCCTCGATCGTCTGCCGGCCGCGCGCGGTGCGGCGGTCGATGCCAAGGGCCGGCCGGCGATCGCCGCCGATTGCACGGCGCCGACACTCCTGTGGTCGAAGCCGCTGGGCGATCCGTTCGGCGGCACGGCCCTCGCCAACGGCCGCCATCCGGTGAAGATGTTCGAGCCCAAGGCGGCCGAGGATGCCCCCGAGGAGGTCGTCTACCTGATCCTGGGCTCGCTGCAATTCTCCGAGGCGGCTCTGCGCGTCTACGGCCATCCGCAGTTGCTCGCCGTCGCCGCGGCGATCAACGGCCCGGACTTCACGCCGTTCAACGAGGCGCTGTTCATCAAGGAACCGGGCCGCGGCGCCTCGGTGGCCTGGCATCAGGACGGAGTCACCCACTGGCAGAGTCCGGACTGGGACCAGGGCTCGCACGGCTTCAATTTCATGGGCCAGCTCTACGGCTGCACCGCCGCCAACGGCGTGTGGGTGGTGCCGGGCTCGCACAAGCACGGCAAGGCCGACATCCGCGCGCTGGTCGAGGCGGCGGGCAGCGAGCGGCTGCCGGATGCCGTGCCGATCATCGCCAGGCCCGGCGATGTCGCCATCACCAACCGCCAGGCGCTGCACGGCTCGTTCGCCAACACCAGCCGCGACTGGCGCGTCACGGTGAACATGGGCTTCCATCGCCGCAAGTCGGTGCTGGGCGTCGAGGCCGGCGGCGTGCACAACGCGGCGGCGGTCTATGACGACGCGCGCATCGCCAAGCGCGCCCGCATGATCGGCTACGCCATCGACGCCCGCCGCCAGCGCTTCCCCGACGAGACTCCTTTCGTCTACCAGCCGCATGCGGCGGCCGGCCTGACCTATCACTGGGACGCCGCCGCCAAGGCCGATATCAAGGACTACAATCTGCTCGATCTGAGCATTTGAACCGAGCGTTCAGATGCTGCGACGGATCGGCCAGCACCACACGTCATCCTGAGAAGCCGCGCAGAGCGCGGCGTCTCGAAGGATGGGGATCAGGCACGGTGCTTGTTGCCCATGCATCGAGACGCTCGCTGCGCGAGCTCCTCGGCATGAGGTGGTTCAGGTTGCTGCGGCGTGGGTGACATGAGTAGCGGCTGCTCTCCCCGTGGCGCACGTCTTGCATGGAGCTCCCCAATCCGGGAGCCCTTGCATGAAAAAACGCCTTTACATCGGCCTCTTGGCTGCCGCCGCGCTGTTGCCCCTGTCGTCCGTATCGGCGCAGGACAAGGTGCTGCGCATCGCCATGACGGCGTCCGACATTCCGACGACGACCGGCATGCCCAACAACGGCTTCGAAGGCATGCGCTTCCTGGGCTTCCCGATCTTCGAAGGGCTGATCCAGTTCGATCTCACCCGGACCGACCAACCCGCGACCCTGAAGCCGGGGCTGGCGGAGAAATGGGAGCAGGCGGCCGACGACAAGAAGACCTGGATCTTTCATCTTCGCAAGGGCGTGAAGTTCCATGATGGCACCGACTTCAACGCCGATGCGGTGATCTGGAATCTCGAGCGCATCTTCAACAAGGACAGCCCGCAATTCGAGGCCAATGCCGTGGGCATCATGCGCTCGCGGGTGCCGATCCTCGCCACCTACAGGAAGATCGACGATTACACGCTCTCGATGACCACGACGACGGTGGCGTCATACTTCCCGTGGATGGTGCCCTACATCCTGTCGACCTCGCCCGCGTCGTTCGAGAAGGCCGGCCGCGACTGGGCCAAGGTTGCCGAGCTGCCGGCCGCCGGGACCGGCCCGTTCAAGATCACCAAGGTGGTGCCGCGCCAGTCGGTGACCCTGGCGAAGAACGACGGCTACTGGGACAAGACCCGGATGCCCAAGGTCGACCAGGTGCTGCTGCTGCCGATCCCGGAAGCCAACACGCGGCTGGCGGCGTTGCGCTCGGGCCGCGTCGACTGGATCGAGGTGCCGCCGCCCGACGGCATTCCGTCGTTGAAGCAGGCCGGCTTCGTCATCACGACGGGTTCCTATCCGCACGTCTGGCCGTGGTTCTACAACATGGCCGCCAAGAGCAGCCCGGTCGCCGACGTGCGCGTGCGCCAGGCCTTGAACTACTGCATCGATCGCGGCGCCCTGGTGTCTCTGCTGAACGGCACGGCAGAGCCGTCGGTCGGCTGGCTGAAGCCCAACGATCCCGCCTTCGGCAATCCGGAGCACCGCTACACGTTCGACCCGGCGAAGGGCAAGAAGCTGCTCGCCGAGGCGGGCTATGCCGACAAGAAGCCGTTGTCGTTCAAGGTCATGATCTCGACCTCGGGCTCGGGGCAGATGCTTCCGCTGCCGATGAACGAGGCGCTGCAGGAGAATCTCAAGCAGGCCTGCAACGTCGACGTGCAGGTCGAGGCCGTCGAATGGCAGGTGCTGCTGAACGCCGCCCGCGCCGTGCCCGACAGTCCGTCGCTGAACGGCGCCATGGCGCTCAATGTCAGCTCGCCGTCGAGCGACGTCGGCATGATGTTCCGCTACTTCGCCGCCACCAACTTCTCGCCGACCGGCTCGAACTGGGAGCAGTGGAAGGACGACACGTTCGAGGAAGCGCTGAAGACGCTGTCCGAGGCCAGCGACGATGCGACGATCCTGAAGCACTTCCGCATCGCCCACGAGCGCCTGGTCGACAATCCGCCGTGGCTCTACATCGTCCACGACCTCAACCCGCGCGCCATGTCGAAGAACGTGCAGGGCTTCGTGTCTCCGCAATCGTGGTTCGTCGACCTGACGCTGGTGAGCTTGAAGTAGTTACTCCTCCCCAACGAAGTTGGGGAGGAGAGAGCTTGCTCAATCCCGGAACGGGTCCGTCATCAGGATCGTGTCCTCGCGCTGCGGGCTGGTGCTGAGCAGGGCGACGGGGCAGCCGACCAGCTCCTCGACGCGGCGCACGTACTTGATGCAAGTTGCCGGCAGCTCGGCGAAGGAGCGGGCGCCGCGGGTGTTCTGGCCCCAGCCTTCGAAGGTTTCCCAGATCGGCTTCAGCTTGGCCTGGGCACCCATGGTGAAGGGAAAGCGTTCGATGCGCTTGCCGTCGAGCTCGTAGCCGACGCAGACCTTGATCTCCTGCAGGCCGTCGAGCACGTCGAGCTTGGTCAGCGCGATGCCGTCTATGCCGTTCAGCTTCACCGCCTGCCGTACCATGACGGCGTCGAACCAGCCGCAGCGCCGGCGCCGGCCGGTGTTGGTGCCGAACTCGATGCCGCGATCGCCCAGCAACTGGCCGATCTCATCCTTGAGCTCGGTCGGGAAGGGGCCGTCGCCCACGCGCGTCGTGTAGGCCTTGGCGATGCCCAGCACGTAGCCGACTGCGCCGTTGCCCATGCCGCTGCCGATCATCGCCTGGGCGGCCACGGTGTTGGACGAGGTGACGAAGGGGTAGGTGCCGTGATCGATGTCGAGCATCGTCGCCTGCGCGCCCTCGAACAGGATGCGCTTGCCCGAGGCGCGCAGGCCGTCGAGCCGTTCCCATACATCCTCGGCGTAGGGCAGCAGCTTGGGGGCGAGCTCGAGCAGCTCGGCGAGCAGCGCCTCGGGCTCGATCGTCGGCCGGCCGAGCCCTTGACGCAGAGCGTTGTGATGGGCGAGCAGGGTTTCGACCTTGAGCGCCAGGTCCTCCGGTTCGGCGAGGTCGCCGACGCGGATCGCGCGACGGCCGACCTTGTCTTCGTAGGCCGGACCGATGCCGCGCCGCGTCGTGCCGATCTTGATGGTGCCGGGCACGTCCTCGCGCCAGCCGTCGAGGTCGCGGTGCAACGGCAGGATCAGCACGGCGTGATTGGCGATCTTGAGGGTATCGGGCGTCACCGACACGCCCTGGCCATTCACCTTCTTCACTTCCTCGAGGAAGTGCCAGGGATCGACCACGACGCCATTGCCGATGATCGAGAGCTTGCCCGGCCGCACCACGCCGGACGGCAGGAGGGCGAGCCTGTAGGTCTGATTGCCGATGACGAGCGTATGGCCGGCATTATGACCGCCCTGGAAGCGCACCACGACCTCGGCGCGCTCGCTCAGCCAATCGACGATCTTGCCCTTGCCCTCGTCACCCCACTGGGCGCCGATCACTGCCACGTTGGCCATTTGCCTCGTCCTGATGGAGGTGTTCAGACACGAAAAACGCCTCCCCAGGGGAACCGGTTACGGCGGCCCAGGGAGGCGTGGCGTCCGATAGCACGCAGAACGGAGCGAAGCGAGTCGAGAACTCAGCTCTCCCGAGGCTTTTGGCCGCTTGCGGCCAAAATGCCGGCCACAGCGAAGACGCTGGGAAGGAGCAAGAAAGGTCACAGGGGCACGGCCTCGTCGTCGATCAGGGCGTGGCTGCAGCGCAGGCGCTTTGCCTCGGCACGCGACTCCTCGGCAGGCGTCACCGCACGCACCACGGCATAGCCCTTGGCCTGCCACGGTGCGGCGTCACGCCACGGCGTGCCGAGCGGCAGATAGAGCCGCGGCCGTTCCGGCGTCGCCTCGGACGCTGCCAGGACCGCATCCATGTAGAGGGTGAAGCCGGTGGCGGCCTCGCTGACACCGTCCTCCGGATAGCCGGCGGAATAGCGGCCGCCGCTCGCCAGGCTCTGGCGCCCCTCCAGGGCAAACACCGAGAACGACACGCCGGTCTGGTATTCGAGGCCGCGATATTCGACCGGGTCGATCGTCATCGGCAGGTCCTCGTCGGCCGCCCGGACCAGGGCCACCACTTCGGCGAGGCGGGCTGCCTCCGCGGCGCCGGCCGCCGGCAGGTCGAGCGCTTGCAGCTTGGCGATGCCCTGCTCGGCCGGCCCGGCAGCACGCAGCAATCCGGCCAGCAGATCGGCAGCCTGCTTCTGGTTGGCCAACGCCTTGGCGATGCCGCCTTCGTCCTTGCGGTCGAGCGCCCGCCGGGCGCGGCGCATGGCGTCTTCCGGCAGGCCGAGGCCGGCGCTCACGGCGGCCACCAAGGTCGGCAGGTTGAGGTCGACAGACAAATGGGCGACGCCGACGGCGCGCAAGGCATCGACCGCCAGCAACACCGCTTCGGCATCTGCCGCGGCCGAGTCGACGCCGATCAGCTCGGTGCCGACCTGGGCGAATTGACGTTCGGGCTTCAGGGCGTTGCCGCGCACCCGGATGACGTTGCCGCCGTAGGACAGGCGCAGCGGCCGCGGCTCGTGCTTCAGGCGGGTCACCGCGATGCGTGCCACCTGCACGGTCATGTCCGGCCGCACGCCCATCATGCGCTGCGACACCGGGTCCATGAGGCGGAAGGTCTGCGACGCCAGCGCCGCGCCCGGCCCACCGAGCAGCGACTCCTCGAACTCGACCAGCGGCGGCTTGACGCGCTCGTAGCCGAAGGCGGCGAACCTCTCGATGGCGATGTCGATGGCGTCGGTTTCCCGGGCAGCATCGGGCGGCAGCAGGTCGGCCAGGCCGGCCGGCAGGAGCCCGCGGTGGTCGTTGTCGTTGGCGGTCATGGGGCCGGTTGATAGCCGATTGAGTGGGAAAAATCCCACCTCAAGCTTTCCTCCCCAGCTTCGCTGGGGAGGAGGGCGAGGACCGGCTAGCCGCCGCCGCGAACAACGGCTAATGCTCGCGGCGATGACCGAGATCGACCGCCCCGCGCTCTCCGTGGTGGCCCCTTGCTACAACGAGCAGGCAGCGCTGCCCGAGTTCGTGCGCAGGGTCGGCGCGGTGCTGGACGGCATCGGCGGCTCGAGCGAGATCGTGCTGGTCGACGACGGCTCGCGCGACGAGACCTGGGCGCTGATGTCGGCGGCGGCCGGCCGCGATCCGCGCATCGTGGCGGTGCGGCTGATGCGCAATCACGGCCATCAGCTCGCCCTCACCGCCGGCCTGTCGGTCTGCCGCGGCGACCGCATCCTGATCATCGATTCCGATCTTCAGGATCCCCCCGAGCTGCTGCCCGAGATGATGGCGCTGATGGAGCAGGGCGCCGACGTGGTCTACGGCCAGCGCCGCCAGCGCGATGGCGAGAGCGTGTTCAAGCGCGCCACCGCGGCGATCTTCTACCGTCTCATCGGCCGCATGACCGATGTGGCGATCCCCGCCGATACCGGCGACTTCCGGCTGGTCAATCGCCGCGTGCTCGACCTGCTGCTCGCCATGCCCGAGCGCCATCGCTTCGTGCGCGGCATGGTGGCCTGGATCGGCGGCAAGCAGGTGCCGCTGCTGTACGACCGCCAGGCCCGGGTGGCGGGCGAGAGCAAGTATCCCTTGTCCAAGATGCTTCGCTTCGCCGTCGATGCCATCACCGCCTTCTCGGTGGTGCCGCTGATGGCCTCGCTCACCATCGGCTGGGTGATGGCGGGCGTCGGCTTTGCCTTCTTCATCTACTCGATCGTCGGCTGGCTGCTCGGCCAGACGCTGCCCGGCTGGACCTCGCTGATGGCCGCCGTCGGCCTGCTGGGCGGCATGCAGTTCCTGATGCTCGGCATCATCGGGGCCTATCTCGGCCGGCTCTATGACCAGAGCAAGGGCCGGCCCCTGTTCATGATCCGCGACATCATCGGAGGGCCGCGATGAAGCCCGCCGAGTTCGACCGCCACGCCGCCGACTATGACGGCGGGCTGGACAACCCGATCAAGCGTCTGATGGGCAATTCGCAGGACCAGTTCATCGCCGTCAAGGCGCGCTGGCTGCTGCGCCGCGAGCCGGCTCTGGCCGAGGGAGGTCTCGAACTGCTCGACTATGGCTGCGGCACGGCCGACCTGATGCGGGTGCTGGCGGGCCTCGGGGCACGCGCCGCCTTCACCGGCTGCGATGTCTCCACGGGCATGCTGGCGGAAGTCGAGAAGCGCTGGCCGGCCGCGCTCGGGCCGGCGCCGGCGATTGCCGTGCAGGACGGCGCGAGCACGCCGTTCGAGAGCGGCCGCTTCGACATCGTCACCATCAGCGCCGTCCTGCACCACGTGCCGCCGGCGGAGCGCGCCGCCGTCTACGGCGAGCTGGCGCGGGTGCTGAAGCCGGGCGGGCGGCTCTATGTCTTCGAGCACAATCCGCGCAATCCGCTGGTCCGCTACGTCATCGCGCGCACGCCGATCGACGCCAACGCCATCCTGCTCGACGAGAAGGAGGTGCGGCATGGGCTGCTCGATTCGGCGCATTACGACATCCATGCCGACTATCTGATGTTCATGCCGCCCGGCATCGCCGCCCTCCGCGGGGTCGATCGCCTGCTGGCGTGGCTGCCGCTCGGCGCGCAATATGTCGTGGCAGCGCGCAAGACTGCCTGAAAGGGAGACCGCCATGAATCGCCAGACCTTCGAAGCCGAGCTGCAACGCGACGGCTACGACATGTTCACGAACACCACGACGGGCGCCAAGGTGAACCCCGAGCACAGCCATCCCTTCGACGTTCGCGCCATGGTGGTGGAGGGCGCGCTGACGCTCACGTCGGAAGGCCAGAGCCGCACCTATCGGGCCGGCGAGATCTTCACCATGACCCGGGGCTGCCTGCACTCCGAGAGCTACGGCCCCGAAGGCGCCGTGACCCTGGTCGGCCGCAAGAAGTAGACTCATGCTCTTCCGGAGCGCGGGCGTTCCGCCCGCTCATGATCGCATGGGCGGGCGGAACCGCCCGCGGTCCGGAAGACACTGAACACCCGGCCTGGCACCTTCTGCTCGTCTTCGCGTTGTCGGCGTTGCTGTTCTGCAGCCTGATCGCGTGGCTGCAGAACGTGCACATCATCACCAGCAACGGCATGTACAAGAGCATCCAGGCTGAGCCCTGGATCGCGGCCCCTGGACGCGCCCGGCTCGATCCGTCGAACTATCTCTACTTTCCCCTGTACGGCGTCCTCGCTGCCGCGCTCGATGCGATCGGCATCCTGCGCGGCGTGCCGTGGAAGCAGTTCGCCTATCTCAACGCATTGTGGGCAAGCCTCGCCAACGTCTTCATCTATGCCTTCGTGCAGCGCGTGACGGGAAGTGCCCGGGCGGCGGCGCTGACCACCTGCTTCCATGCCGGCACGGGCTTCGTGCTGCTGCTCGCCGTCATCAGCGAAGACATCATGCCCGGCTACGCGCTGGTGCTGGGCGCGATGCTGACGGCCGGCCTGTGGTTCGACCGACCGACCTGTGCGCGCGTGGCGGCCGTCGGCGCCGTCTTCACCTTGGGCTGGCTGATCGAATGGCGACTGATCTTTCCGACGCTGCCGGCGCTGGTGCTGGCGCTCGCACTGTCGCCCGTACCAGTGAAGCGGCGCTTCGCCCTGATCGGCATCCTGATGGTGGTCATCCTGGCCGTATCGGGAATCGTGCAGCTGATGTGGGAGGGCCACAACGGCGCGGTCGGCCTGCACGACATCCTGTGGACCGGCAAGGGCGTGGCGACGGGATGGGCCGGCCTGTCGTGGGACAAGGCCTGGATGATGCTGTCGGGCGTCGGCAACTACTTTCTGATCGTCGGCGGCTGGGTCGATCCCCTGTCGGCGAAGCGCGCTGCCGGTCCGCTCGTCGTCTCGGTGCTGCTGCAGGCCGCCATCTTCATCGCCTGCATCGCCGTCCTGTGGCCGCGCCGCGGCGACGCGCGATTGCGCGCCATCGCCATCGTCTTCCTGGGCACTCTGGGTGCCGGCGAGGTGCTGAACTTCTATTCGCAGCCCCAGGATCCGCAGATGCAGGTCAACGTCATGCCGTGGCTGACGGTGGCGTGGGGCCTGCTGCTCGGCGCATTGCTCGCCGGACGACGCGCTGTCGCCATCGGCCTCGCATTCCTCTCGCTCGCGCCGCTGGCCTGGAACGTCAGCCAGCTCGCCCGCCATCGCGGCGGCGATGCAGCGGCGGTCGCGGCCATCGCGGCGCTGGAACAGCGTTTTCCGCCGCAGCAGACGGTGTTCCTGTACTGGGGCTTCGAGCCGATCACCATGTGGCAGTACGCCTTGTGGAGCCGGACCTGGGACTCGGATGCCGCGGCGCCGGTCGGCCCGGCGCCGCAGGCCGATCCGAAGTTCAAATGGATCGCCGTCGATGCCGGCGCCATCCGACATCCCGACTGGACACCGGAGCAGAATGCGCAGGCCCTGCGCCGCGACATCGACCATGCGCTCGACAAGGGCTATCGCGTCATCGCCTCGGACGTCTGGGCCTGGAGCGTGGGCGAGCTGACCGGCCAGCTGGGCGGACTGTCCGCCGCCAATCGCGCGCCGGCCATCCATGCCATGCTGCACGAGGGCTTCGCCGGCCGCGAGGTGTTCAGCGACCCGGTCGCCGGGACCTACTACGAGCTCACCCGCCGCTAGCGCCCGACAGGCGCGCGCACCGAGCGGCCGGCGCCGGGACCGTCTGGGCCGAGCGCAGGGCGGCCAGCGTCGGCGCCAGCAGCGCCCGTGCCAGGACCTGCTGGCCGGCATAGTTGGGATGAACCGAATCGGCATAGTGCTGCATCTTCTCGCCGCGATCGAAGACGTGCGTGAGATCGATGAAGCGTTCGCGATGGGGACTGGCCGCGACCTTCTGCAGCAGCAGGCGATAGAGCTGCACCATGCGCTTTTGTGAAAGGACGTCGCCTGCGTTGGTGCCGACATGCTCGGCGGTGAGCGCGCGAGCGGGCTGGATGGCGACGCGGCAGGCCTGGCCGCGCGCGACGCAGGCGTCGAGCACTTCCTCCATGTTCTCCATGTAGATGTCGGTCATCGCCGCGGCCTGCTTCCTGAAGACCGCGTCGTCCTGCTCGAGCCGCTGCCGGAACTCGGTGATGCGGCGGGTGAATTCGTTCTGCAGCACCGCATGGGCGATCGCGCTGTGGCGCGCGACCCACCACATGAAGCCGTCGTCGAACAGCTGGCTGTAGCGCAGGCCGAGCTGGAACGGGTCGCCGGGCCGCACCGCCGAGTTGGCCGGTAATGTCAGGTCGTTGTAGCCGTTGACGATCAGCACCAGCCTCGCCGGCCGTGGCGCCACGGCGAGATGATAGGCGAGGCGGTCCTGCAGCGAGATGAAGCCGCCCATGGCGCCGTTGAAGACATGGACGTCCTCTCGCCCGAGCTGGCGTCGCAGCGCGCGTTGCAGTCCGGCATGCCAGGTGTCCGCCTTGTCGTCCGACGAAAACCCCTGGGCGACCGAGCTGCCCAGCACGTAGATCAGGATCGGATCGCCGCCGGCGCAGGACAGGCGATCGATCTCGGCGGCGTCGTAACGCGAGCGCTTGTGGGCAAAGAGGTAGTCGGCCAGCGTCGCGGCGGAATGGGGAGGAGGGGTGTCGGCGCTGTAGTAGAATCCGAACGGACCGGGCCGGTATCCCATGGCGACGGGGCCGCCCGGAACGAAGGGCAGCTCCTCGTTGGGCATCAGGTAGTGGTAATCGCCCGATACGAAGATCGGCTGATAGGGCCGACGATATTCCAGCGTTTCCAGATCGAAGAATTGCCGGGCGATGAACTCCGCTGCAAAGGCCGAGACGACGACGACCACGAGCGTCGCCAGGATGGCCCGCGGCCAGGCGCGGAAGGACGTCGGCAGCCTCACTTGCATCGGCCGCCATAACTACTGAGTCTCGCGCACGAACGCCACGCAGAGGATGTGACCTTGGCGAGGGATCGTTCCTTTCGCGATCACGCCAGACGAAGCGGTTCAGACCATCGCTATCGAGGGCCGATCCGAGGGGGGCTGCCTGCGTCAAACCGACGGTTGATTTCAATGCCTTGTTCAGGCATCTCAGCGGTGGGCCACGCTCCCCCACCGGAGTGCAGCTCTTCTGTAAGGGAGAGGTTTGATGAAGCCGAACATGCGTCCGGCGCGTCCCGACTTTTCGTCCGGACCCTGCGCCAAGCGTCCGGGATGGACGCCCGAAGCCCTGAATGATGCCGCCACGGGGCGGTCCCACCGATCCAAGCTCGGCAAGAAGAAGATTGTCGAAGCCGTCGATCGCACCAGAGCCCTGCTGGGCATTCCCGCCGACTACCGGATCGCCATCGTTCCGGCCTCCGATACCGGCGCCGTCGAAATGGCGCTGTGGTCGCTGCTCGGGGCGCGTCCGGTCGACATGTTGACCTGGGAAAGCTTCGGCGAGGGCTGGGTGACCGACGTCACCAAGCAGCTCAAGCTCAAGGATGCCCGCGTGCTCAAGGCGCCCTACGGCCAGATCGTCGATCTGGGCCTGGTCGACTGGAGCCACGACGTGGTCTTCACCTGGAATGGCACGACCTCGGGCGTGAAGGTGCCGAACGGCGATTGGATCGCGGCCGACCGGCAGGGGCTGGCGATCTGCGACGCCACCTCGGCGGTGTTCGCCATGGACCTGCCGTGGGCCAAGCTCGATGTCGTCACCTGGTCCTGGCAGAAGGTGATGGGCGGGGAGGGCGCGCACGGCATGCTGGTGCTCTCGCCGCGCGCCATCCAGCGCCTGGAGAGCCACAGCCCGCCATGGCCGCTGCCCAAGATTTTCCGCCTGACCTCGGGGGGCAAATTCTCCGAAGCGATCTTCAAGGGCGATACGATCAACACGCCGTCGCTGCTCTGCGTGGAGGATGCGATCGATGGCCTGCGCTGGGGCGAGAGCATCGGCGGACTGCCGGCCCTGAAGGCGCGCTCGGAAGCCAATCTCGCCGTGCTCGAGAAGTTCGTCGCGGCGCGGCCTTGGATTTCGTTCCTCGCCGCCGACAAGGCGATCCGCTCCAACACCTCGGTCTGCCTCACCATTGTCGCGCCGTGGTTCACGGCGCTGGCGGCGGACAAGCAGGCGGCGGCGGCCAAGAAGATGGCCGACCTGCTCGAGGCGGAGAAGGCCGGCTACGACGCGGGCTCGTACCGCGACGCGCCGCCGGGCCTGCGCATCTGGTGCGGCGCCACGGTCGAGCAGTCCGATCTCGAAGCGCTGCTGCCATGGCTCGACTGGGCCTACGGCGAGATCGAGCGCGAGTTCGGCAAGGCGGCGGCTTAGCAATCAACACGCTCTGCGCTCCTCTCCCCCGCTAGGCGGAGAGGCTGGGTGAGGGGGCACAGTACGTGCGTAACCCCCTCACCTAACCTCTCCCCCTGGCGGGGGAGAGGAATAAGACGCGCGGAGCGCGACTTCCAAGGAGTGACGTTCATGGCAAAACCCAAGGTCCTCATCTCCGATGAGCTGTCGCCGCGCGCCGTCGAGATCTTCGCCGAGCGCGGTTGCGACGTCGATTTCAAGCCCGGCCTGAAGCCGGCCGAGCTGCGCGCCATCGTCGGCAACTATGAAGGTCTCGCCATCCGCTCGGCGACCAAGGTGACGGCCGAGGTGCTGGCCGAGGCGAAGAAGCTCAGGGTGGTCGGCCGCGCCGGCATCGGCGTCGACAATGTCGATATCAAGTCGGCCACGGCCCATGGCGTCGTCGTGATGAACACGCCGTTCGGCAACGCCATCACCACGGCCGAGCATGCCATCGCCCTGATGTTCGCCGTCGCCCGCCAGGTGCCGGACGCCAATGCGAGCACCCAGCTCGGCAAGTGGGAGAAGAACCGCTTCATGGGCACCGAGCTCAGCTTCAAGACGCTGGGCCTGATCGGGTGCGGCAATATCGGCTCGATCGTCGCCGAGCGTGCCCTCGGCCTGAAGATGCGTGTGATGGCCTACGACCCGTTCCTGTCCGACCAGCGCGCCCAGGAGCTCGGCGTCGAGAAGGCGACCCTCGACCAGGTGCTGGCGCGGGCCGATTTCATCACCGTGCACACGCCGCTCACCGAGCAGACCAAGAACATCCTGAGCCGCGCCAACCTGATGAAGACCAAGAAGGGCGTTCGCATCATCAACTGCGCGCGCGGCGGTCTGGTCGACGAGCTGGCGGTACGTGACTTGCTGGTGTCGGGCCATGTCGCCGGCGCGGGCTTCGACGTCTTCACCGAGGAGCCGGCCAAGCAGAACGTGCTGTTCGGCGCGCCCAACCTGGTGTGCACGCCGCATCTCGGCGCCGCGACCGTGGAGGCGCAGGAGAACGTGGCCCTCCAGGTCGCCGAGCAGATGTCCGACTACCTGCTGACCGGCGCGGTGGTGAACTCGCTCAACATGCCCAACGTATCGGCCGAGGACGCGCCCAGGCTCGCGCCCTATCTCGACCTCGCCGAGAAGCTGGGCTCGTTCGCCGGCCAGCTCACCGACACCGACATCAAGGCCGTGGCGATCGAATACGAGGGCGACGTGGCGGCACTCAACGTCAAGCCGCTGAGCCAGGTGGCGCTGATGGGCGTGCTGCGTCCGCAGCTCACCTCGGTCAACATGGTCAACGCCCCGGTGATCGCGCGCGAGCGCGGCGTCGAGGTCGCCGAGGTCAAGCACGAGCGGGCCAGCGACTACCACGCCATGATCCGGCTCACCGTCACGACGGAAAAGTACACGCGGGCGGTCAGCGGCACGCTGTTCGGCGGCAAGCACGCGCGCATCGTCGACATCAAGGGCATCGAGGTCGAGGCCGAGTTCGCCCCGCACATGCTCTACATCACCAACGACGACAAGCCGGGCTTCATCGGCCGCCTGGGCACCATCCTGGGCGAGAACAAGGTGAACATTGCGACCTTCCACCTCGGCCGCGATGCCCCCGGCGGCTCGGCGATCGCCCTGGTCCAGGTCGACCAGCCGATCTCCCCCGACCTGCTGGGCCAGATCGCCGGCCTGGAGGGCGTCGTGCAGGCCAAGCTGCTGAGCTTCTAGGCGGGGTGTCTTCCATGCTTGAGGTGGAGTAGCCTTCGGCGGTTTATGTTGTCGTCCTGAACGAAGTGAAGGACCTCATCGCCATCTGATGCAGGTCTCCTTTGGACCTTCTGGCGATGAGATCCTTATCCTTGGACTTCGCTCGGGACGGGCGCTGTGCTCTGGATGAAGATTCTGTTGGGTCTTCGACCAAAGTTGACGCCCATGGGAGGGGTCTGCATCCATGGCTAGCATCGTCTTCGGTGCCGCGACCTCGCATACGCCGATGCTCAATTCGGCCGCCGAGGAATGGCCGATGTTCGAGGAGATCGACCGCAAGCGCGCCCATCTCCACAAGGACGGACGTCCCGCCACCTACGACGATCTGCTGGCGGTGGCGCCGGCGTCGCTGAGGGCCGAGATCGCGCCGGAGAAGCTCGCTTGGCGGCACCGCGAGGCGATGGCGGCCGTGAACCGGCTGCGTGACGAGCTGGTCGGCGCTCGGCTCGACGCGGTCGTCGTCGTGGGCGACGACCAGAAGGAGATCTACCACGACGACGTCATGCCGAGCGTCCTGGTCTATCGCGGCGAGACGATTCCCAATGTCCCGAACCGGACGGGCACACTGGCGAGGGACTGGGGCATGCGGCCGGCCTGGGCGCTTCGCGCCTCCGCCCGCTACTACGAGGAGAAGGAGACCAGGCACTATGCGGTCGATGCCAGGCTCGCCAACCATCTCATCGCCGCCCTGGTCGACCGCGAGTTCGACATCGCGTCGGCCAATGCCCTGCCCGAGGGCGAGGGAGAGGGGCATGCGTTCGGTTTCATCCATCAGCGCCTCCTGAAGGAAACGTCGATCCCGATCGTTCCGGTCTTCCTAAACACCTACTATCCGCCCAACCAGCCATCGCCCAAGCGCTGCTACAAGCTCGGCCAGGCGATTCGCGAAGCGGTCGAGGGCTACGAGAACGGCATGCGGGTCGGCGTCGTGGCGTCGGGCGGCCTCAGCCATTTCACCGTCGACGAGGCGCTCGACAGCGAGATCATCCGGGCGATCCGGGAGAAGGACTCCGGCGCGCTGCAGGGCCTGCCGCGCGAGCAGCTCAATTCCGGCAGCTCCGAGATCCGCAACTGGATCTGCGCGGCCGGGGCGCTCGAGCATCTCGATCTGCGCTGGGCGAACTACTACCCGGGCTATCGCACGCCGGCGGGCACGGGAACCGGGCTGGGCTTCGCAGCCTGGGCCTGAACGGACCGTCTGCGTCGAGGAGACCTGACATGACGACGGCAGCGGAAGGCGCGGAGCTCACCCGGGTCGGTCCCGGGACGGTGATGGGCTCGCGCTCAGCCGTCCGCTTGCTCGATCGCTGAGCGGGTCATGTGGCCGCCGCCCGCAGCTTGGCGGCCGCGGGCACCGGCTTGAAGGTGAGCGCCACCGCCACCGCGGCGAGGCCGACGGTGAACGAGCCGATATAGAGCAGCGAGTAGCTGGCGTAGGTATCGAACGCCCAGCCGCCCGCCCACGGCCCGAACGCCATGCCGAGGCTCGCTGCCATCGAGATCGCGCCGAAGGTCGTGCCCATGATGTGCCCGCCGAAATACTCCCGCGCCAGGATGGCGTACAACGGCATCACGCCGCCGTAGGCGATGCCGAACACGATCGCCAGCGCGTAGAACTCGTCGAGCTGGCCGACGAAGATGTAGGCGCCGGCAGCCGTCGCCTGCACTGCCAGTCCGGTGACCAGCACCGGCTTGGCGCCGAGCCGGTCGGCCGAGACGCCGAGCAGCAGCCGGCCCCCGAGGCCGGCCAGGCCAGCCACGCTGTAGACGCTGACCGCCGTCATCGCCGGGATGCCGCAGCCGATGGCGTAGGTCACCATGTGGAAGATCGGGCCGGAATGGCAGGCGCAGCAGGCGAAATGGGCGAGCGCAAGCGCCGTGAACTGCGGCGTGCGCAGCGCTTCGCCGGCGGTCATCAGCGCAGGCTTGGCGACCGCGCCAACCGCCGTGGCGACGCCGCGCAGCGGCGTCGGCTCCGGTATGACGACAGGCGCGCGACGGATCAGCAGCGATGTCGGGATCATCAGGATCCAGGCGACGATGCCGATGGTGAGCATGGCCGGCCGCCATTCGTAGGTCGTGATCAGCCAGCGCGCGAACGGCGCCACGGTGAGCGGCGCCATGCCCATGCCGGCAGATACCAGGGCGACGGCCAGGCTGCGGTTCCTCTCGAACCACGCCGTGACCACTGTCATCAGCGGCGCGTAGAAGGCGCCGGCGGCGCTGCCGACGATCAGCCCATAGAGGAGCTGGAACTCGAGCAGACTGGTGGCGCGGCTCGCCAGCACGAGGCCGGCGCCTATCATCGCGCTGCCCGCCAGCACGACGCTGCGCGCTCCAAAGCGGTCGGTGAGGATGCCCCAGGCGAACGCCGACACGCCCATCGCCAGGAAGTCGAGGGTCATGGCTGTCGAGACGCCGGTCCGCGACCAGCCCGTGTCGGCGGTCAGCGGCTGCAGAAACACCGCCAGCGAGAACACCGAGCCCATGCTCATGCAGGAGATCAGCATGCCGGCGCCGACGATCACCCAGCGATAGGGCACCCCGCCCAAGGAACGAGTCATACGCGTCTCCTCTACGGCGCGGTCTCTGCCGCCTTGTCCCCTTGAAGGATCGCCGCCAGGCGATCGTAGCTTTGCGCCACGCCGCCGGCCATCGGGCAGTTCAGCATGCCGTCGCGGGCTTCGGTGCACCGTGGTGGTCACCTGGAGATGGCGGGCTGGCTCATGTCGAACGGTCGCGCCAGCTCGCCGGCCGACGCCTAACCCAGGGCGAGCCCGGCGAGTGATGGACCGCCGCGTTGGCCCGAAGGCCCATCATGTCCCCTCCCTGCGCTTCGCGCAGGGAGGTCAAGAAGCCGCCCTCGTGCTCCGCTCTAACTCACCCGGCCAGCCACGTTGGGATCGAAGTGCGGGTCGTAGGCCTGCTGGTCGTCGTGGCCGAAGCCCGGCAGGTATTCGAAACGCGTCACCTTGTGGCCCTGCATGAAGGCGCGTCCGGTCGTCGGGTCGCGGCGGAATTCCCAATCGTGCTCGAGCACGGTCTTGATGAGGCGGCTGCGCGGGCTGTTGTCGGGGCGATAGCGGGCGTTCCAGTGCGACAGCGTCCAGGCGCGTGTGACGTCGGGGCCGGGCGTTATCCGGATCTCCACCGTCTCGTGCGTCTCGTCGAAGAAGCGCCGCTTGTTGATCTGGTGGGTCTCGAAATCCTCGTAGCCCTCCCAGCGCTTGCCGCCGAACTCCATGTAGAAACCGGTGGCGGCAATGAAGGGGATGAAGGCCGACAGGCCGGCTTGCAGGTCGTGCAAGGCGCCCCATCGGGCGACCATCTCGCGCACTTCCGCTTCGCTCACGGGTCCTGCCGTCATCACGCTGCTCCTTCTCGAAACGGGATGACTATGCCTCGCTATGACGAGGCATGAGAAAAGATTCTTCGTCGCGGCCTTCAGTGGGGCGCTAGGGTCCACCTGCCCGACAGGAGGAGCGAACCGATGCCCCGAGTGCGTGAAATCGACAATGACGGCGGCGACCCAACGCTCGCCGCGACCTTCGCCAAGGAACGCGAGATCTTCGGTGACCTTCTGAATTCCACCAAGGTCATGGCGCATTGCCCGCCGATCCTGCGCGCGTCGAAGCTGCTCGGGCAGTCGATCGAGCAGTCGGGCCAGCTGCCCAAGGCGCTGCCGCCCTTGATCTATCTCAGGGTCGCCTCGATCAACGGCTGCCCGTTTTGAATTGACATCAATTCCGTCCGTGTGACGGAAACCGAAGGTGGTCTGGACAAGGTCGCGGAAGTCATGACGTGGCGCGACAGCAAGCTGTTCAGCGCCGCCGAGCGGGTGGCGCTGGAATATGCCGAACGCATCACCTACACCGACCAGGACGTCGACGACGCCTTTTTCGCCGAGGTGAAGCGCCATTTCACCGAGGCCCAGATCGTCGAGCTCACCGCAGTGATCGCGCTGGAGAACTTCCGCAGCAAGCTGACCGTGCCGCTGCGCGTCGAAGCGCAGGGCTTCTGCATGGTGCCGGCCCGGAAGTAGAGGGCCCTTCGCTGGGATCACGCCACTGCGGCGGCATCTCCTCCGCAGCGGTGGCACGATCCGAGCGAGGACGATGTCGTGCTGACGGCCTCGGTCGTCTCGCTACGGGACATCGCCCTGCGACGGAGTATGATGCCGATCGGGCGCCACTTCGAGGAAGGCCGCCTGTTCGAGGCGGGGACCGCGTTCGAAGCGAGGAAGACATGAGCTCCAACGACCTTCACTACCTCGAGCTGGCCGAGGTCTCGCGCCGCATCAGGGTCGGTGCGCTATCGCCCGTGATGCTGACCGAGGTGATGCTGGAACGGATCGATACTGTCGATGGCGGCAGTCCAACCATCACCCTGCCGGGCGAATTCACCGCCAAGGGATTGCCGATCGCTTTCCAGCTCGTGTCGCGGCCTCTGGAGGAAGACCTCCTGCTGCGCGCAGGACACGCCTTCCAGCTCGCGACGGACTGGCACGAGCGCCGGCCACCGCACTGAAACACGGGGACAGGATCATGGGCTACAACAGCTGGGTCTCGCGCTCGATCATGAACCGGCGCGGCAGCGCTGCCGGCAGGACGGGCAAGACACATACGCTCACCGAAGAGCAGCAGGGCGAGTTCCATTTCACCATCGGCCCCTATTCGAAGCCGGTGCTGACCGTCACCCCGGGCGACCGCGTCGTGGTCGACACCCGAGACGCTTTCAGCGGTCGCATCAGGACCGAGGCGGACAAGCCCAGCGAGAAGATCCGCCTGCCGTTCGCCAATCCGCAGAATGGCCCGATCATGATCGACGGCGCAGAGCCGGGCGATGCGCTGGCCGTTCATATCGAGGACATGGTGCCGCGAGGCGAGCAGCCACGCGGGACGTGCGCCCTCATTCCCGAGTTCGGCGCGCTGACCGGAACCTACTACACCGCGACCCTGAACCAGCCGCTGCCCGAGATCGTGCGCAAGATCCTGGTCGACGAGAACACCGTGCATTGGAGCGACAAGGTCAAGTTGCCTTACAAGCCGCATATCGGGACCTTGAGCTGCTCGCCCGAGATCGATTCGATCAGCTCGCTGACGCCCGACAATCACGGCGGCAACATGGACCTGCCGGACATGGGACCGGGTACGGTGACCTACCTGCCGGTGCGTGTGCCAGGAGCACGCCTGTTCATCGGAGATGCTCATGCCTGCCAGGGGGACGGCGAGGTCTGCGGCGTGGCGGTCGAGCATGCCAGCACGACGACGTTCCGCGTCGATGTCGTCAAGCGCTGGAGCATCGAATGGCCGCGGCTCGAGGCCGAGGATTTCATCATGGCGATCGGCAGCACGCGGCCGTTGGAGGACGCGGCGCGGATCGCCTATCGAGAGCTCATCCGCTGGATGGCCGCCGACTACGGTTTCGATCAGCTCGACGCCTACATGATGCTGAGCCAGTGCGGCAGGGTCCGGCTCGGCAACTTCGTGGATCCGAAATACACGGTTGGCGCCGCCGTCCTGAAGAAGTACCTGCCCGATCGACCATGATCATTGCCGGGATCGCGCCGCTCCATGGCGCTCTTCCCCTCGAACGTATGGCCCATGAGCGGCGCGGATTGGCGCGCTCCCGGCGATGAACCCGACTGCTCCGTCGCCAGTGCGACTTTCGAGCGAAGCGCGAGAGCGCATAGACGGCGACACCTCCCAAGTGAAGCTCGGGGAGGAGAATCCGATCATTCCATCTCGATCTTCAGCTCCTTGAGCTTCTTGCCCCAGAAGGCGTGCTCGTCGGCGACGAACTTGGCGAACTCGGCGCGGGTGCGGTCGGGCGGCAGCTCGAGGCCGTCCTTGGCCAGCGCTTCCTCCCACTTCGGGTCCTTCATCGCCTGCTTGGTGTCCTTCTCGATCTTGTCGAGGATGGCGGCGGGCGTCTTGGCCGGGCCGAACAACCCGTGCCAGCCGTTGACCACGACGTCGATGCCTTGCTCCTTGAGCGTCGGCACGTCGGGCAGCGACTTGATGCGCTTCTCGCCGGTGACGGCGAGCGCCTTCAGGTTGCCGGCCTTGACCTGGCCGACCGCGGGCGGCAGCGAGGAGAAGTTCATGGTGATGACGCCGCTGATCACGTCGGCCAGCGCCGGCCCGGTGCCCTTGTAGGGCACGTGGGTGAGCTTGATGCCGGCAGCATCGGCGAACAGGGCGCCGGCCAGGTGGTTGTTGCCGCCGACCCCGGACGACGAATAGGTGAGCTTCTCGGGGTCCTTCTTGGCCAGCGCCACCAGCTCGGCGGCGCTGTTGGCGGCAACCTTGGGATTGACCGCCAGCACGTACTGATAGGCCGTGGTCTGGCAGATCGGCGCCAGGGTGGCGATCGTGTCGATCATGCCCTTCTGGACCCACGGATTGATGATCACGTTGGTGCCGACGGCGTAGAACAGCGTCTGGCCGTCCGGCTTGGCGCTCGCGACGGCACGCAGGCCGATCGATCCCGCCGCGCCGCCCTTGTTGTCGACCACGATCTGCTGGCCGATCAGCGGCGATTCGATGTGCGCCAGCTCGCGCGCGTTGATGTCGGCGCCGCCGCCCGCGGCATAGCCGACCACGAACGTCACCGGCCCGCTCGGCCAGGATTGCGCGCGCCCGGCGGACGGCAGGAGGAGGGCGGACGAGCCGAGGGCGAGGGCGCTGCGTCGGGTGATCAAGGTCATGAAGGCCTCCGTTGTCCTTGCTTGCTCAGTTCTTGCCCGAGACATAACGTCCGGCGCCGTCGCCCGCGAGCTTGCCCAGCACGGCGCCGGACACCAGCCCGGTCCCGCCGGGATAGTTGTGATAGAACAGGCCGCCGACCAGCTCGCCGGCGGCAAACAGGCCGGGGATCACGCTGCCGTCGGTGCTTTCGACCTCGCCCTGGTTGGTGATCTTGAGGCCGCCGAAGGTGAAGGTGAGGCCGCAGGTCACGGCGTAGGCCTCGAACGGCGGCTCGTCGATCGTGTTGGCCCAATGGCTCTTCGGCACGGCGAGACCGCGGGTGCTGCGGCCATCCTTGACCGCCGGATTGAACGGCACCTCGGTCATCACGGCGGCGTTCCATTCCTTGATCGTCTTCAGGAACTGCGCCGCGTCGACGCCTTCGAGCTTGCCGGCCAGCTCCTCGATCGTGTCGGCGCGCACCTTGGTCATGCGCTTGATGCGGTACTCGTCGCGCAGCCGGTCGAGCACCTTGGAATCGAAGATCTGCCAAGCGAATTGCTGCGGCTGGGCCAGGATCACCGCGCCGTACTTGGCGTAGGTGTAGTTGCGGAAGTCGGCGCCCTCGTCGACGAAGCGCAGGCCATTGGCATTCACCATGATGCCGAGCGGATAGGAGTGCTTCTGGAAATTGTCGCCGACCTCGAGGTCGCCGAACTCGGGTGCGTTCATGTCCCAGCCGACGGCGTGGCCGCCCGACCAGTTGCCGTGCGGCTTGGCGCCGATCGCGAGCGCCATGTTGATGCCCGCGCCGGTGTTGAAGCGCGTGCCGCGCACCTTGGCGAGGTCCCAGGTCGGGCCGAGGTAGCGCGTGCGCATCTCGGCATTGCTCTCGAAGCCGCCGCAGGCCAGCACCACCGCCTTGGCGCCGATCCGCACGCGGCGGCCTTTATGGCGGGCGATGACGCCGCGCACGACGCCGTCCTCCTCGATCAGCGACACCGCCGGCGTCTCGTAGTGGATGGGGATGCCGGCCTTGACCGCGGCCTTGTGCTCGAGATCGACCAGGCCCGGCCCGCCGCCCCAGGCTTCGACTGCCAGGCCGCCCCAGAACTTGTACTTTCCGTTCACCTTGAAGGCCTGCCGGCCATAGCTCGGCTGGAAGCGTACGCCCTTGGTGCGCATCCATTTCAAGGTCTCGAAGCTGCGGCCGATCAGGATGTCGGTCAGCTCGGGATCGCAGCGGTAGTTGGTCACCCGGCCCATGTCGTCGAGGAACTGATCAGCGGAATAACTGCCGAAATCGACGTCGCGCTTTTCCTCGTCGGTCAGGTCGTAGAGTTGGGCTAGGTCGTCGACGCCGTGGAACACCACGCGCATGGCGCCCGCCGTGTAGGTGCTGTTGCCGCCGCGTTCGGCCTCTGGCGCCGCCTCCAGCATGGCCACCGTTGCGCCCTGGTCCCGCGCCGCCAGCGCCGCACAGGCTGCCGCGTTTCCCGCACCAACCACGAGTACATCGACCTGGAAATCGTCCACTTTGGCACCCCTCTTGCCTACCCATGCGATAATTCGAGGTTAGAATACCGTCATGGGTGATCGTTTCGACCGTCTAGGGGTCCGGCATGCCAATGTCGAGGCCCTGCTGCGCAGACCGGGCATCGGCCACAATAATGGCCCGACGTTCGACATGTCGTGGGAGGCCTGGGTATGGCGCCGCGCCACCGCCAAGGCCTGGAAGACCCCTAAGCCCGAAGTGGCAATGATGCGACTGAAGCGGGCCGAGCGGCTCGGCATCACCTACAAGGAGCTCGCCTCGGTGATCATGGACAGCGGCGCCCATCTCGGCGCCGCCGTGCTGCCGCTGTCGCTGGCGGCCCGAGTCCGCCGCGGGCCGGGCCGCGAGATCATCGTCGAGCCGCGCAATTCGGTCGCCGCCCTGGTGGCCCGGTTCCGCGGCCGCCTGCTGGTGCTGGGCGATATCGACGCCGTACCGGCGCTGAGCGACGCCGAGCGGGCCGAATTCCTGGCCACCCTCAACCGGGCCTTCGACGGCAAGGTCGAAGCGATCGGCTGGGGCCATGACGGCCCTGCCGTGCGCGACATGCTGAAGGCCAACGCCGTCCCCCGTCAGGAAGCCTTCCTGGTCGGCGCCGGCATGGCCCATCGCGTCCTTGGCGAAGCGGCGGGCCTGCCGCTGGTCAAGGATATCGAGGACTGGTTCGCACATTGATCTTGGGCGCGTGTGGAGACGCCGTTGTTGATGTTCCTCTCCGCCGCTAGGGGGAGAGGCTAGGTGAGGGGGCGCCGACGTGCGGTGGCGTCGCCTCCAACACCCTCACCCAACCTCTCCCCCTAGCGGGGGAGAGGAGCTTGAAATTGAGATGTGCGAGCGAGCGTCACCGCGGGATCAGCTCTTCCGCCAACTCGACGATTTCGCGGGTGCGGGTGTGCCGCGGTCCCCAGGCGCGGTCGAAAACGGCGCTGAGGCGGGTCAGCGCTTCGGAATCGAGCGCCGCCTCGGCCTCCTCGACGCTCGAGAATTCGTAGAGCGCGATATGCACCAGGGGATTGGTCCTGCTCCAGCTGCGCCATCCGCGCAGCGCGCCAAAGCTTTTCACCGCGTCCGGAAAATGTTCCGTGCGGTACCAGTCGTCGAATTTCTGCCGGTCTGACGTGTAGGTCAGCCGTGTGCGAACGATGAGAAACGCTGCGGCCACCGATCTCCCCCCTCTCGAATGCGATGGGAATCGAAGAGTACGCTCGATCGAATTATGCTCGGGTCAAGCTCAAGAACGCTGTTTCCTCGCCAAGAATGCCACCGATCGTCGAAACGGCAATGGTCTTGTTGGCGCTGGACCTGCCGGACGACTGCGGTATGCATGCCGGCATGACCGAAGCCTTCACCCCACCGCTTGCCGGCATCCGCGTCGTCGAGCTGACCCATACGATCCTCGGGCCCTCGTGTGGCATGATCCTGGCCGACCTCGGCGCCGAGGTGATCAAGGTCGAACCGGTGGACGGCGATCGCACGCGCAAGCTGAAGGGTTTCGGGGAGGGGTTCTTCGGTTACTTCAACCGCAACAAGAAGAGCCTGGCTCTCGACGCCGACGCCCCTCAGGGCCGTGCAGTGCTTGTGAAGTTGCTGCAGTCGGCCGACGTGATGATCGAGAATTTCGCCCCGGGCTCGATGCGCAAGCGCGGACTGGGGCCCGAGCATCTCGAGAAGATCAATCCGAGGCTGGTCTACTGCGCCCTCAAGGGCTTCCTGCCCGGCCCCTACGAGAAGCGGCCGGCGCTCGACGAGGTGGTGCAGATGATGGGCGGGCTGGCCTACATGACCGGCCCGTCGGGCCGTCCGTTGCGCGCCGGCACGTCTGTGGTCGACATCATGGGCGGCCTGTTCGGCGCCTTCGGCACCGTGCTGGCGCTGAAGACCCGCGAGCGCACCGGCAAGGGCGGGCTGGTCGAGAGCGCGCTGTTCGAATCGGTGGTGTTCCTGATGGGCCAGCACCTCGCCATCACGGCGATGAATGGCGCGCCGCCGCCGCCCATGCCCGAGCGCGTGAGCTCTTGGGCGGTCTACGAGATCTTCGCCACGGCGGACGGCCTGCAGGTCTTCATCGGCATCACCAGCGACGGCCAGTGGAAGCGCTTCTGCGAGACCTTCCGTCAGCCCGAGCTGGCGGCCGATCCCAGGCTCGCCACCAACAATCAGCGTATCGAGGCCAGGCCCTGGCTGGTTCCCAAGGTGGCCGAGATCTTCAAGCGCCACACCAAGGACGAGATCGAGGCGCTGGCGCTCGAGGCCGACATCTCGTTCTCCCCGGTGGCGCGGCCGCAGGACCTGTTCGATCATCCGCACCTGCTGGCCAACGGCTCGCTGGCACCGACCACCCTTCCGGGCGGGGTGAAGACGCGTCTGCCGCTGCTGCCGTTCCAGATGCTGGGCTGGCGGCCGCCACTCACCTCCGATCCGCCGACGGTCGGCCAGCACAATGACCAGGTGCTGACGGAGATCGGCTATGATGCCGAGGCGATCGCGGCGCTCGGCGCCGCTGGCATGCTGGGACCAAGGAAGGCGACATGAACATCAGGCGGGTGGTGACGGGGCACGACGGCAACGGCAAGGCGATGGTGGCGATCGACGAGGTGACGCGCGACGTCGTCTCCTATCGGCCGGGTGCCACAATTCACAACATCTGGTCGACGGCGAAATTTCCGGTCGACAACATGACGGCCGCCGACGGCGCCAAGGAGATCACCGCGACGACCAGAGACGACGGCACGGTGTTCCGCGTAATCGAGTACGCTCCCGGCGTGGCGCCGCGCAACCACCGCACCGATTCGATCGACTATGCCGTGGTGCTCTCGGGCGAGATCGACATGGAGCTCGATGACAATCGCGTGGTCACCTTGCGCGCCGGCGACGTGCTGGTGCAGCGCGGCACGATCCACAATTGGGTCAACCGCTCGACCGCGCCCTGCGTCGTCGCCTTCGTGCTGATCGACGCGCGGCCGGTCGAGCATGACGGCAAGCCGCTGCACGCGCATGGGTAGAGCGGCTTCTTGAGCTGGAGCATCCAGAATGACCTCATCCTGAGGAGCGCCCGTAGGGCGCGTCTCGAAGGATGAGCACCAAAGGTCGTCTTTGTGGTCCATCCTTCGAGACGCCACGCTGCGCGTGGCTCCTCAGGACGAGGTTACCCGTGGTGCGACGCCGATCTACGGTACGCTCTGCCGCGATCTTGTCGATCACTGGATCGAGGTCTCGGAAGAGGAGATTGGCGCAGCGATGACGCGTTTCATCGATGCCCACCATATGTTGCTCGAGGGATCGGCGGGCGTTGCGATCGCTGGTGCTCTCGCGGCCGGAGCAGGGTGGACCGCTGGCTGTTCGCAGATCGCGATATGCGGCGCCACCGTCAGCCGGAGCACGCTCAAGTCCGTGCTCTGAGAAGACCCCCAGCACGCCCGCGCGCACCCTGATGCTGAGAAAATCGGGGCGCGACCCGCCTCGATTTTCATGGGCGACGGATCAGGCCTCGTCGTCGAGGATGAAGCGATAGGTGCGATGCTCGCGCGGTCCTTCGAGATTGGTCGCGTGACCGCGGCCGACCGCGAAGCCTTCGACCATCTCGTCGAGCGCCAGCGAGACCCGGCGCGTGGCGTAGTCCGTGACCTCGCGTTCGACGTTCTCGCGCGTGTCGCCCGCGCCGCAGCTTGGGCAGGAGATGAAGCTGTCGGGGTGCGCTTCGTCCGGCCCCTCGAGGGGGACATTGCAGCGTGCGCATTTGACGACGTGGCTTGCTGTCATGGGGCAGGTGGTCGAGGCGAGGGGCGATGCGATCCTAGCGCGAAGTGGCGGCTGGGACCTTGCCAATTCGATCCCGAGCAAGGAATGGTCGGTCACACTATCGGGAGGAAAGCGTCATGGCCGACATCATCAACGAATCCGTGGCCCTCGACCTGATGAAGCTGATCGCCCGATCGGAAGGCCGGCGGTTCGCGCCGGGTCGGACGGCTACTTCCGTCGCCGATCGTGCCTGGATCCTGCGGACCTATGCCCAATGCCTGCAGGTTGTCCGCAAGCCGGAGGGGGCTGACAGATGGCTGGGAGTGAAGGGCCCCGGGACGGCGAGAAGGAAGCGCTAGATGCCCATTCCGTTCGGCTGAAACAGCCCAACGGAATGTGCTGCTGGGGCACCAATCCTCCGTACGCGCGTCTGGATTTGTCGGAACCGCGCGCGGTTTCTTAAAATCTAGAATCACTCTACTTTAGATTCTCCGAACATACCTAGAACATAAGTCAAGAAGATATTTTATATCAGTAGGTTGACTGTCCACTTGCTGAACAGAACAAAAAGCGTACATTGGTTCCAGCCCCGGCGGAACTTTTCCGCATTGCCGCTCCCGACAGGGGCGTGGGAGAACGAGGAGACAGCCAATGTCCGCTGTTCTGAAAGTGGTCGAGAAGGACGGCATGGAAAACAAGAACAAGGCGCTCGACGCCGCTCTGGCCCAGATCGAACGGGCCTTCGGCAAGGGCTCCATCATGAAGCTGGGCCAGCGCGAGGCCCTGGAGATCGAGGCGATCTCGACCGGCTCGCTGGGGCTCGATATCGCGCTTGGGATCGGCGGCCTGCCCAAGGGCCGTATCGTCGAGATCTATGGGCCGGAGAGTTCGGGCAAGACGACACTCGCCCTGCATGTCGTGGCCGAATCGCAGAAGAAAGGTGGCGCCTGCGCCTTCGTCGACGCCGAGCACGCGCTCGATCCGGGCTATGCCAGGAAGCTCGGGGTCGACATCGACAATCTGCTGATCTCGCAGCCCGACGCCGGTGAGCAGGCCCTGGAGATCGCCGACACGCTGGTGCGGTCCGGCGCCATCGACGTGCTGGTGATCGATTCGGTGGCCGCCCTGGTGCCGCGCGCGGAGCTCGAAGGTGAGATGGGCGATTCGCTGCCCGGCCTGCAGGCCCGCCTGATGAGCCAGGCGCTGCGCAAGCTCACCGCCTCGATCTCCAAATCCAATACCCTGGTGATCTTCATCAACCAGATCCGCATGAAGATCGGCGTCATGTTCGGCAACCCGGAGACCACGACCGGCGGCAATGCGCTGAAATTCTACGCCTCGGTCCGCCTCGACATCCGCCGCATCGGCGCGCTGAAGGACCGCGACGAGGTGGTCGGCAACAGCACGCGCGTCAAGGTGGTCAAGAACAAGGTGGCGCCGCCGTTCAAGGTCGTCGAGTTCGACATCATGTACGGCGAAGGGGTGAGCAAGACCGGCGAGCTGATCGACCTCGGCGAGAAGGCCGGCGTGGTCGAGAAGTCGGGCTCTTGGTATTCCTACGACGGCCAGCGCATCGGCCAGGGGCGCGAGAACGCCAAGAACTATCTCAAGGAACATTCCGAGATCGCGCAGGCGATCGAGAACAAGGTGCGTTCCAATGCCGGCATCCTGGCCGGCGCCCTGATGGACGGCGGCAAGGAAGACGACGACGACGAGGAGTGATCCTTCGGTCGCCAATCCGCAATACGCCCCAGGCATCGTATGATCCAGCGCATGGAGGTATCCTTACCTCCGTGTGCCTAGGAGGATGTGACATGCCTGTGATCACCACCAAGGACGGAACCGAGATCTTCTACAAGGATTGGGGCGCGGGACCACCCATCGTGTTCAGCCATGGCTGGCCGCTCTCGGCCGATGACTGGGACGCTCAGATGATGTTCTTCCGCGGTCACGGATTTCGCGTGATCGCGCATGACCGGCGCGGCCACGGCCGCTCGAGCCAGACCGACGGCGGCCACGACATGGACCACTATGCCGACGACTTGGCGGCGGTGATCCAGCATCTCGATATCAAGGGCGCGGTCCATGTCGGCCATTCGACCGGAGGCGGCGAGGTGGTGCATTACATCGCGCGTCACGGCGAGAGCCGCGTCTCTAAGGCCGCCATCATCTCTGCCGTGCCGCCACTGATGGTCAAGACGCCGGCCAACCCGGGCGGGTTGCCGAAGGAGGTGTTCGACACCTACCAGGCTCAGCTCGCCGCCAACCGCGCGCAATTTTACTACGATGTGCCGGCCGGCCCGTTCTATGGCTTCAACCGACCAGGCGCCAAGCCGCTGCAGGGCCTGATCTGGAACTGGTGGCGGCAGGGCATGATGGGCGGCGCCAAGGCGCACTACGATGGCATCGTCGCCTTCTCCCAGACCGACTTCACCGAGGACCTGAAGAAGATCACCGTGCCGGTCCTGGTGATGCACAGCGAGGACGACCAGATCGTGCCCTACGCCGACGCGGGCCCGCTGTCGGCGAAGCTCCTGAAGAACGGCATCCTGAAGACCTACAAGGGCTTCCCGCACGGCATGCCATCGACCCACGCCGACACGATCAACGCCGACCTGCTGGCCTTCATCAAGGGCTGAAGGGGGAACTTGTAACGGTCCCCGCCGCGCTCGGTGCGCCTTTCATTCTCCTCCCCAGCTCTGCTGGGGAGGTGCCCCGCCATGCGGGGCGGAGGTGTCAAGAGCTTCAGCCGAAGCGTCCAGTTCGACGACGTTGTCTCGACCATGCCCCAACGTCCGGCCATCGGAACCATTGCGCCGCTGGGGCATTGCCCTCGTGCCGGCGGGCCCCAAAGACGCCGGCGCCCGCCCCGGGAAAATAATCCCCCCGCTTCAGCACCCGGGGCGGGCTGCGCGGCGGGCCATGCCGCTGGTTCTGGCACCTGCTACCCGGATTGGGATTTCCCCTTTGGCAAGAACCCACAACTTCGTTAGAGCACATCCGTTCGGCTGGAACAGCTGAACGGATGTGCCCGTTGCGGCAAGGAACGCCGGTGTGCGCATTCCCGATCAGATGGAACCGCGAACGGTTCCATCTGATCGGGAATCGCTCTAGCCCTTGCCGCTGAAGTGGCAGGAGCGTTCCAGATGGCGAAGTATTTCGCGAAGTTTGCCAAGGGCCGGCCGTTCGTGATCGATGTCGATGGCAAGAACGTGCCGGGCGGGGTCGTCAAGCGGCTCAATTTTCCGAGCGGCCCGGTCGACGTCGTCGAAGGCCGCAAATGGGGACCGGACCATCGGCCACCCACAGTCGATATCGAGGTGAACGGCGCGGTTGTCCGCGCCGTCCCCGTTCGGTCGACAAAGCAGGGCGAGTAGGTCCCTACCAGCGATTGGAGGGCGCCGTCGCCGCGCCGATGGCCGCGCCGCCGAGGCCGCCGACCACGGCGCCGGCTACGGGATTGCCTGCCGCCGCGCCGACCAGCGCGCCGCCGCCGGCACCGATTGCGCCGCCGGTCAGGGCCCGATCGACCGGCCGATCGCCACAGGCAGCCGTCGCGGTGGCGAGCACTGCCAGGACAGCCAGGTAAGTCGTCGTGCGCAGCATGAAGGTCTCCTCTGTCGATTGCTTGTCAGGGGACAACGGGAAGCGGCGGGCGTGGTTGCCTGCGATGAAGCACGTGTGCCGGGACCGACTCTTTCATTTCCCTCTCGTCGAGTGAGCGTGTGAAGATGGCGCATGAATGATTGGCGTCCCGACAGGCTGGCCAAGCGCCTGCCCAGGCTGCAGGCGCGAGCGCGCCTGCAGGCGGCGATGCGCCAATGGTTCGAGGCGCAGGGCTTCGTGGAGGTCGAGACGCCCATCCTGCAAGTGTCGCCCGGCGCGGAGGTGCATCTCGCCGGATTCGCCACCGATTGGGAACTGCCGGACGGCGAGGAAAGCGAGCGCTGGCTGCAGAGCTCGCCCGAGTTCGCCATGAAGAAGCTGCTGGCCGGCGGCGTGCCACGGTTGTTCCAGTTCGCCCGCGTGTTCCGCAATGCCGAGGGCTCGGCGCTGCACCATCCCGAATTCACCATGCTCGAATGGTATCGCGCCGGGACAGGCTACGAGGCGATCATGCAGGATTGCCACGCGCTGCTGGCGCTCGCCGGCGTGGATCAGCTCCGCTGGGGCGAGCACGTCTGCGATCCCCGGCTGGAGCCCGAACGGCTGACCGTGGCCGACGCCTTCCAACGCCATGCCGGCGTCGATCTTCTCGCCACGGTCGGCAGCGCCGAGCGGCTTGCCGGCGTGTCCGGTATCGCCATGCATGCCGGCGACAGCTGGGACGACGTCTTCTTCCGCATCATGTTCGACCGGATCGAGCCCAGGCTCGGCATGGGCCGACCGACCATCCTGTGCGAGTACCCGATCGGCATGGCCGCCCTGGCGCGCGCCAAGCCGGGCGATCCGCGTGTTGCCGAGCGGTTCGAGCTCTATGTCTGCGGCGTCGAGCTCGCCAACGCCTTCGGCGAGCTCACGGATCCCGTTCTCCAGCGCGCCCGCCTCGCGGCGGACATGGACGAGAAGGAACGGCTGTATGGCGTGCGCTGGCCAGTCGACGAGGATTTCCTCGCCGCCCTGGAGCATGGGTTGCCCGACTGCGCCGGCATCGCGCTGGGCTTCGATCGCCTGGTGATGCTGGCGACCGGGGCGTCGCACATCGAGGACGTGCTGTGGCTACCCGTGCGCTGAGAAGATCTCGTTGAAGGCGCGCACTGCCGCCTCGGGACCGTTGCGGTAATTCCACACGCCACCTGCGACCGCGAGGAAATCGGCGCCCGCTTCGATCACCGGCCGGCAGTTCTCGACCGTGATGCCGCCGATCGCCACGCAGGGGATTTCCATCAGCTCGCTCCACCATCTTACGATGTCGAGGTCGGCGGGCGTCGTCACGGTCTTGGTCGTGGAGGGGAAGAAGGCGCCGAACGCCACGTAGTCGGCGCCGGCCTCGGCGGCCTCCAGGGCGAGATGGCGCGAGGCCTTGCAGGTGACGCCGATCTGCCGGTCGGGCCCGACGATGCGCCGCGCCTCGGCGTAGGGCATGTCCTCCTGCCCGACATGCACGCCGTCGCAGTCGAGCTTCACCGCGAGGTCGGGCCGGTCATTCATGATGAAGGCCACGCCGCGCTGCTGGCAGATCGGCCGCAGCGTGTCGGCGGCGCGGGCGATGGCGGCATCGTCGACGTCCTTCAGCCGGAGCTGGAACGCCGCGACATCACCGCCATCGAGAGCGGCACGAAGGTCGGCGGCGAACAGGTCCGGATGATCGAGCCGTTCGGGGGAGATGAGGTAGAGGCGGGTATTCATGGTGTGGGCACGTTTTCAATCGCGTCCTTCTGGAGCAGGACCGGCCGAAAGGAAAGGTCTCTTGCGATACGCGCCTTTCTTTCACTTCCCCCTGTCATCGCTGTCATCGGGCAGCGACCCCCTGACCCGCTTCTCCTAGCCTCTCCCCCGCGAAGCGGCTGTCGCATTTACATCATGCTGTCCTCCCTGCGCTTCGCGCAGGGAGGCAAGCCAAGGGCGAATGCGACAACACCTGACACCTTCGCTGAACGTGGGATTTTTGCATCTTGCCATGATGGACTACAACTGTTCGTTGCATAGAGCGGTTCTTTTTTGACGATCCGCGCTCGACCCCTCTTGACGGCGGAGAAAATCTGCCTAGCGTGATGAATGTCGGCTCGAAGTTTGCCGGTAGCGCGCATCATCAAGGAGGATGGCATATGCGCACGTCGAGGGCTGCGTTCGCGGCGGAACCTTGCCGGGACAGGTCGTCCGATACCAAGCTGTGGGACAACGCGTTGCAGGTCGCAAGGGGCGGTGGCGTCGGCGCGTCGCGGCTGGTTGCCCTGGCCGGCAAGGCCGGACGGGCGCGATTGCCGCAGATCAGCCTGATAAGGGGCACCGCGCATGGCGGATCTCGCGCGTTGGATGCGGGGCCTGCGGTTCACCCGTCTGATGGCCGTGTCGACCAGTCCGGCTGCCGCAATCCTGGCGCCTGTCGCAAACCCCACTCGGCGAATCCGCTTGCGTCAGGTCCAAGTGCTTGAGGTGAAAAGGAAATGACGCTGTGACGCAACGGACGCAAGTTTTCAGATGTCCTTCTCGACGTCCTGCCGGGGCGCTTCCCGCAGGCGGTCGTTCTACGGGGCGAGGGCCTCGTTCTTCGTTGGAATTCTGGCTATATGCCTCGGGGGGAGGGGGACGGGGTAGGCGCGTGTGACTTTGGGCAAACGAGCAAAGAACATCCTGCTGGCGACGGCTACGACGGTCGTCTGTCTCCTGATCGGGATCGAGGTTGCGGCCTACCTGACGGTGCCGTCGATCCACCTGACGTCCGAGGGCGACGCCATGGTCGTCTTCGATCCGGAGATCGGCATGGTGCCGCATCCCAGTGCGCACACCAAACGCACCTATCCGGCGATCAAGGACCGGGCGACCTTCGTCTTCGACGTCTACACCGACGATCGCGGCGCGCGCGTCGACGGGCCGGGACGACGCAGCACCCCGCGCACCGACATCATGACGATCGGCTGCTCCTTCAGCTGGGGCTACGCCCTGCCGAACAGCGAGACCTATTCGAGCCGGCTGTCGCGGACCCTCGGCGCGAGCGTCGCCAATTTCTCCGAGGCGAGCTACGGCACCGTCCAGGCCCTGCAGATGCTGCGGCGCAATCGCGATCTCGCGCCCAGGCTGGTGATCTACGGCAACATCGCCCATCACAGCGAGCGCAACGTGTCGGCGTGCGCGCCGTCCTACTATCCGTTCTGCCTCGACGTCTCGCACATCGAATGGAACGGCGAGGGCAAGCCTTCGATCGCACCGCCGGCGAGCAACGGCGTGCGCCGGCTCGAGCAGCATCTCACCGGCGACTTCACCAATCCCGCGACCTGGCTGGCGCACGGCGCCGACGTGATCTACGGCCGGATGACCTATGGGATGTCGGTGCAGAACGAACCTGACGAGGCGAAGAAGGAGCAGGCGCTGGCCTTCCTGCTGCGCGAGATGGAACGCACGGCGGCCGCGATGGGCAGCGAGGTCCTCGTGGTCTTCATCCCGACCAACTATTGGGGTCCGTCGCCCGCCCTGTCGCGCATGATCGCCGAGATCGGCGGCCGTCTGCATTTCCTCGATCTCACCGACCGCTTCAAGCGCAACAAGGAAGAGGGCGGGCCGAACGTCTACATTGTCGGTGACGGCCACCCCAGCGCCGCGGCGCACGCCATCATCGCCGACGAGATCGCCCGCTACATCGACCGCGAGAAGCTTCTGCAGTGAGCGACGTCGGCCCGTCAGTGCGTCGTCGGCGTCGAGGGTGCACGCCGAGCGTGCATCGATTGCCGCTTGTGCAGCATCTCACGCAACAGGTCCGCCGAGATCGGCAGCGCGGCATGGCGCTGCTTTGTCGTCAGGTCGGTGACGATCTGCAGCGAGCGCGTGATGATCTCGTCGATCTTGCTCGACGGCACACCGAGCAGCTGCATCTCCTCCAGGGTCACCTGGACGAGAACCAGGGCCGCGATGCCGGTCGCCATTGCGAACTCGTCGGAAATCGAATCGGCCATGCAACCCTCCCGAACGCAACGATCACGAGCCTGAGGCAGATCGCCTGCCCTGTCGAGCGAGGCTCCTGTGATCATTGCCGGCTGCACGATGCACGCAGACGCGGCGCCCCTGCGGATGGCAGGCGGCGTGCAGCGTTTGCCGTGGGGGCGAGCCGATGAGCGTGCGTTTGTCGGTGCGGGATGCCATCGACGCGCTCGCCCGCGATCCGCTTCGTCATGTCGTGCTGCTGAAGCAGCTCCGGTCCTATCCGGACCCTGTGCAGATCCATCGTGCCTGCGGCGCCGCCGGGACAGCGATGCTGGTTGCGCTCGATGTCGCTGTCAGTGCCTACGATCGGCATGCCTATCGACGAGCCGCCATGGCGGCCTTCGTCTCGAGCGATCACCCGGACCTCACGGCGTCACTTTTGCCCCCTCTTCCGGGCGACGCCGGCATTGTGTTCAAGCTGTCACAGGAGACCGACCCGGAGCCGATCAGTTCGAGCTTTGCGCTCACGCCCACAACACGGCATCGGTCAGCTTGCCCAGGCGATCGGCCTCGTTCCTTTCCTGACGATCATCCACGACGTGCACGAGGCCTGATCGCGGCGCGCGACGATGTCACCCTTGTGGGCAATCTCGAACCCTTCGAGAGTGCAAGCCTGCAACGAACCGGGGTTTCTATCTTGAAGAGGACGTGATCGATGAAGTCGCCTGCGCCGTTCTCCCGTCACCGACTGACCCTTGCCACCGTTGTTCTGATGGTCGCTGCGCCTGCGCACGCGCAGAAGCCCATCGATGGCGATTCGATTGAAGTCGGTGGCAAGACGTACCGATTGTACGCCGTGGACGCGCCTGACGTGGCGCAGATCTGCGCCGACGGCTGGCCGGCCGGTTATGCCGCCGAGCAGTATCTCGGCACGCTGATCGAAGGGAAGAAGATCGCCTGCGTGCCGATTGCCGGCGAGCGGGCGGGGGAGATCGTTGCGATCTGCCGCGCTGACGACGTCGATCTCGGTGCGGCGATGGTCACTGGCGGCTACGCCTATGCCGAGGTGCCGAATTCGGCGCGCTATGTCGCGCAGGAGGCCGCCGCAGCGAGCGCCCTGCGGGGAGTGCATGGCCACAACTGCGTCACGCCTTGGGAATGGCGGGCCCGCCTCGAGGAAAGTCGCTAGTCAGCTCTGCAACTCGACATCGGCCGGGTCGTTGCTACGGCAGCACGCAGGGTCGATCGATGAGCACGTTCAGAGTGAGCCAACCCGGCAACCCATGGCGCCAAGCGGCCGCCGCCGCGACCTGTCTGGCGGCCCTGGCGATCGGAGTCGACGATGCGGCAGCGGAGACCTGCCTGGAGCAGGTGCTTCGTGTGGCCAAGACGCACGATATCTCCACCGACCCGCCGACCGTTCCCAGGCAAGGCAACAAGGACGTGACCACGCGCGATCTGGCGGAATCGGGTGGTGTCGTGGAGCCACCGGCGGTCCGCGACCAATCGGTCATCTCGCCGCCGGCCCAGCGATCTCCGATGCCGACCCTGCCTGACGTGGCGCCTGACAAGACGCAGGCGGCGAACAGGACGGCCCTGCAGGCGATTCTCGTGGCCGCGCGGGCGGAAGCCGAGCGCAACAACGTGTCCGGCTGCCGCGAAGCCCTGGCGAGGGCGGCGAAAGTGCTCGAGCGGATGGAGTAACCGCGTTCGCATTCAAGGCCGCGGCCGGATCAGGTCCGCCGCGACGGCGCAGAGTGCGCCGAGACACATGAGCAGCGCCATGCCTCGGGGCGTGCCGTCGGTCAGCACGCCGACCAGGCTGCCGCTGATCGCGCCCAGCACATACTGAAAAACCCCCAGGAGCGCCGCCGCCGAGGCGGCATGCGGCGCGTGCCGGCTGAGGGCGCCGACGGCGGTGTTGCCGTTGGAGAAGCCCTGGCAACTGAGGACGATGAAGAGGGGCGTGACGATCATCCACAGGTCGTCAACGCCTGCCAGGCTGAACAGCAGCAGAGTCGTCGTGGCGGCGAGCGAAACGCGGCAGATCGCGCGCAGCATCGTGTGCAAGCCATAGGTCCGCAGCAGGCGGGCGTTGATCTGCGATCCAGCGACCAGCCCGCACGAGCACAGGCCGAACAGCAGGGCGAACTCCGAGGGCGAAAGTCCGAAGCCTTGGATGAACACCGGGGAGGCGCCGGAGAGGTAGGCGAACATGCAGAAGCTGCCGGCGCCACCCATCAGGGCGTGCGTGAAGAAAACCGGTTCGCGCAGGATCTTTCCGTAGCGGGCGACCGCCTGGAGCGGACCGGTCTGCACGCGGCGCGCGACGGGCAAGGTCTCCGGGAGAGCCCTCATGGCCAGAGCCACGCAGCCCGCGCCGTAGAGCGCCTGAACCCAGAAGATGACGCGCCAGTCGGCGATCACAAGGAGCGCGGCGCCGATCGTCGGCGCCACGATCGGCGCCACGCCCATCACCAGCACGAGTCTCGACATCAGGATCGCGCCACGCTGGCCATCGGCAAGATCGCGCACGACGGCCCGTGCGATGACCATGCCTGCGGATGCTCCGAGGGCCGCCACGAAACGAAGCACCGTCAGCTGGGTGATCGACGTGGCGAGCGCGCCGCCGGCCATGGCGGCAGCGAAGATTGCGAAGCCCGCGGCCATCGGCAAGCGCCGGCCAAAGCGGTCCGACAGGGAGCCTTGCAGCACCTGCCCGACGGCGAGGCCGGCGAACCACGACGCCAGGGTGAATTGTGCAGAACCCGCGACGGCGTGCAGGCTGGTCTCGACGTCGGGAAAGGCCGGCAGATACATATCCGTCGCGGCAGGGCCCACTGCCATGAAACAGCCGAGCAGCCAAGGAATGCGTCGCGGCCAGTGACCGGCGGCGGTCGGCTTGTGGCTGGACGGTGTCACGGGAGTCCGATCAGGCCACGTCGGCAGATCGCGAGCGATCGGGGGACCACATCCGCAGGCCTCGGATGGTGTAGATCTTTCCGGTGCTGCGCATCACCTGCGCAGGGCTGTTCCAATCCCGCCAACCAGCGACGTCGCTCCCTCTCTCGAGCCGAGAGCCGCTCTGTGCATCCCACGGATCGTTGGCGAAGGCGAGCCTCGGCAGGACCGCCAGGACGGCAAGGCAGAGCAGGAGGAGAAGGAGGCGATGGCGCATGATGCAGCCGCCATCATAGCTCTGCGTGCGGCAGGCCGCAGCCTCGACCCAGCGCCGACAGAGGGCGCGACACCCCACCGTCGTTCGATGGGGATGTCGCGTGGCGCTCCGGCTAGTGCAGCCAGCCCAGGGCCCACATGAGCAACAGAATCGGAATCGGGATGCCCAGCAACCATAGCAAACCAGCGCGTGCCATCTTGACCTCCACTTGCTTCGTGGAGGGGTTACGGCTGAAGACCAGCCAAGTTCCATGCAAAGGGGACGAAATCGGCGTGGCAACCACGGATGGTATGCGCCGTTGAACCGTCATCAATTGGCCGACGCAGGTTGATCCCAGTCGCGGCCAAGACGACGGGTGGGGAGTGATGATGAGCAGCACGAGCACCAGCAGCAAGAGCACTATGACGAAGGCAGCCGAGGCGGCGAAGGCGGCGGCCGACGCTGTAGCCGAGGCCGCGTCGAACGCCGTTGAAATGGCCACGACCGCCGTCGAGCGAAGCGCCGCGCGCATCGGCAAGACAGGGCGCTCGCTGCAGAAGGTCGCTACGAAGGCGATTTCCCGTCGTACGAAGACTCCGCGAACGAAGTCGCCGCATGCGGCGCGCCAGTCGTCGCGCGGAGCGGCAGCAAAGAGAAAGCGCAAATAGGCAGGAAGATACGGCCGCCACGCGAATGGCGCCCGCCGGCCGCCAAGCCAGCAGGCGCTTTGACTTCGGCGGGCTCTACATCTTGCCTTGGTAGATGCCGATGATCTTGTCGAGCATGTCGAGCGCCTGATCGCGTGGGCGCTGGAAGGTGTTGCGGCCGATGATCGAGCCGTTGGCGCCGCCGTCGCGCAGGCCGCGGATCTCGGTGAACAGCCCTTCGAGGTCCTTGGCTTCGCCGCCCGAGAAGACGACGATGCGGCGGCCATTGAAGGTCGCCTGCATGACGTGCTTGATGCGCGCCGCCAGCGTCGACCTGTCGACATTGGCCTTCTCGTAGGCGGCCTTGGCCTCGGGTTGCCACAGGACGTCGGTGGGCGGCTTGACCTTGATGATGTGCGCGCCGAGCAGGGCGGCGATGTGGGCGGCGTAGGCGCAGACGTCGAGCGCCGTCTCGCCCGCCTTGTCGAGCTTGCCGCCGCGCGGGTAGGACCACATGACGACGGCGAGACCGACCGCCTTGGCTTCCTCGGCCAGCTCGCGGATCTCCTCCATCATCTCGTACTGGTCTTCCGAACCGGGATAGATCGTGAAGCCGATCGCCGAGCAGCCGATGCGCAGCGCATCGCGCACCGAGGCCGTCACCGCCTGGTCCTTGTTGGTCGACAGCGAGTTGGCCGAGTTGAGCTTGAGGATGGTCGGGATGGCGCCGGCAAAGGTGTCGGCGCCGGCCTCGAGCGCGCCCAACGGGGCGGCATAGGCGTTCAGCCCGGCATCGATCGCGAGCTGGTAGTGATAGTGCGGATCATAGGCGTCGGGGTTGGGCGCGAAGGAGCGGGCCGGGCCGTGCTCGAAGCCCTGGTCGACCGGCAGGATGACCATCTTGCCCGAGCCGCCGAGCCGGCCGTGCATCAGCATACGGGCGAGATTTCCCTTGGTTCCGGGATTGTCGCTCTCGTAGTTGTCGAGGATCTTCTTGACCGTCCGGGTGATCTTCATTGGCTGTGCTCCCAAGGTCCAATTGCCCTAAAGCGGCGCCGGTGATAGCGGGCGGGGCCTTCTCGTTCAAGTCCGGCCCAGTCGACTACCCCGCAAGTCATTGACCGTTCGGAGCGGGCTGGACAGGGTGTGACGCAATGATAACGCGGCTGGCGAAACTTGCGGTGACCGTTGCATAGCCTGGCCAGCCGAACGATGAGTAGACATGTCGATGCAAAGTGAAGCGCGCCCGGCCCTGGCGGCGCGCCTGCCCTTCTTTTACGGCTGGGTGATCATTGCGGTGGCTTTCGTCACCGTGGCGCTGAGCGTCACGGCGCGCACCGCATTCTCCCTGGTCTTCCCGCCGATCGTCGCCGAGTTCGGCTGGGACCGCGGCCTCGCAGCCGGTGCTTTCTCGTTCGGCTTCCTGGTGTCGGCCGTGCTCAGCCCCATCATCGGCCGGCTGATGGACCGGCGCGGCCCGCGTTTCGTCATCGAGGTGGGCGTGCTGGTGATGGCCGCGGGCTTGATCGGCGCCACGCAGATCGCGTCGCCCTGGCAGCTCTACGCCACTCTCGGCGTGCTGGTCGGCGGCGGCGCCAACTGCATGAGCTTCAGCGTGCAGTCGCAGTATCTGCCGAACTGGTTCGTGCGCCGCCGCGCCATGGCGATCGGGCTCGCCTTCTCCGGCGTGGGCGTCGGCGCCATCACCCTGCTGCCGTGGATGCAGGCGGTGATCCAGCACGACGGCTGGCGGGCCTCGTGCTGGATGCTGGGGGTGATCTCGCTCGTGGTCCTTCTTCCCTTGAACTGGATCGTGCGCAAGCGGCCGCAGGATCTCGGCCTGCAGCCCGACGGCGGCAGTGCAGGGGCGGGACCAGCGGCGCGAACGATGCGGGTCGTCGACGCGGCGTGGGCGGGCACCGTGTGGACGACCGCGCGGGCGGTGCGGACGGCGCGCTTCTGGTGGATCGCTCTCGCCTTCTTCTGCGGTGGCTTCGTCTGGTATGGCGTGCAGGTCCATCAGACCAAGTACCTCATCGAGGTCGGCTTCAGCCCCATGCAGTCGGCGTGGGCGCTGGGCCTGGTCGCCATGGTCGGCGTGCCGGGCCAGATCGCGCTCGGCGCGCTGTCGGACCGCGTCGGACGCGAGATCGTCTGGTCTATCACCAACGCAGGCTTCGCGATCTGCTACGCGGCACTGCTTGGCCTGCAGAGCGGACCGTCCGAGGTCCTGCTCTATGCCATGGTGCTGTCGCAGGGCTTGCTGGGGTACGCGCTCACGTCGGTGATGGGGCCGATCGTGCTGGAGATCTTCGAGGGCCCGCATTTCGGGTCGATCTTCGGCCTGGTGATGGTGGCCCTGCTCGCCGGCGGCGCCGCCGGCCCATGGCTCACCGGCCTCATCTACGACCGCACCGGCAGCTACGAGATCGCCTTCATCCTGTCGATCGTGCTCTGCGCGGTGGGCGCCTTCGCCATCTGGCGTGCTTCGCCGGGGAAGGTGCGGCGGGTCGCGGGAAAGTCATGACATCCGATTTACTCGTTGAGTCCCTTCCCCGGGTACGGATGCGTGGCGATCCAGTGCCTGGCGATGTCGAGGCGGCGGGTCACCCAGACGCCTTCTCGCTTGCGGATATGGTCGAGCAGGCGCCACAGGCCGGCCATGCGGCCGGGATGGCCGATCAGGCGCTGGTGCAGGCCGACCGACATCATCTTCGGCGCCGTGGCACCTTCGTGATAGAGCACGTCGAAGGCGTCGCGCACCAGGCCGAACCACTGGTCGGCATGGGTCATGCCGGCGGCGTACTTACCGTCGTTGTTGGTGAGCGAGTAGGGCACGACGAGGTGCGGCTTGCCCGCGACCGTCTGCCAGAACGGCAGCTCGTCGCCATAGTAATCCGAATCGTAGGTGAAACCGCCTTCCTCGACCAGCAGACGGCGCGTGTTGACGCTGGGTCCATAGCGGCAGTACCAGCCGGCCGGGCGCTCGCCGACCGTCTTCTTCAAGGAGACGATGGCCTTGCTGATGTGCTCACGCTCCTCGGCCTCGGTGAGCTGGAAGTGGCGGATCCAGCGCCAACCGTGGCAGCACACGTCGAAGCCCGATTTGCGGATTGCCTCGGCGGCCGGCGGATTGCGCTCGAGCGCCAGCGCGCAGCCGAACACGGTGAGCGGCAGGCCGCGCTCCTGGAAGGCGCGCATGATGCGCCAGAAGCCGACGCGGCTGCCATATTCGAACATGCCCTCGCCGGCGAGGTCGCGGCCCGTGAGCCCCTGCGACGAGGTGGAGGATTCGGTGAGGCCGGTCTCGGTGTAACCCTCGCCGTCCTGCATCGAAGGCTCGGAGCCCTCCTCGTAGTTGACGACGAAGTTCACGGCGATGCGGGCGCCGCCGGGCCACTTCGGATCGGGCGTATTGGCGCCATAGCCAATCAGGTCGCGTGTCGGTTGCCAGCTCATGTCGGTCTCCTCACCAGCTCGGCGCCCACCTGTCGGGCGATGTCGGCGATCTTGTCGTTGGGTTCGTGCATCGAGATGCGGCGCACGCCGGCGCGCAGGCAGGCCAGCGCATAGCCGGGCGTATCTCCGCAATCGACGATCAGCGTGAAGCCGACGTCGGGGAATTCCTGCCGGCCACGCTCCTCGAGGGCGGCAAGGTAGCCGGCGCCGTAAGTCGCGGCAGCGTCCTCCGGCGTCACCAGGGTGGGCGACCGGCCGGCCTCGCGCGCCGCCGTCAACGCCACGGCCATCGTTCGCCAGTCGCGGACGAGGACGGGCCTGTCATTGTCCGGAAGAATAGGAAGTCGCTTCACTCATTCAGCCCCTTGCCGGGATACGGGTGCGTCGCGATCCAGTGCCTGGCGATGTCGACGCGCCGCGTGATCCACACGCCGGCGTGCTTCTGCATATAGTCGAGCAGGCGCTCCAGCCCGACGGCGCGTGCCGGATGGCCGAGCAGCCGCATGTGCATGCCGACCGACATCATCCTGGGCTGTGTCCTGCCCTCGCGGTAGAGCATGTCGAAGGCGTCCTTGAGAAAGGCGAACCACTGGTCCGAATTGGCGACGCCGGTCATGTACTTGCCGTCGTTGTTGGTCAGCGAGTAGGGCACCACGAGATGCGGCTTGCCGTCGACCGTGAGCCAGAACGGCAGCTCGTCGCCGTAGTAGTCGCTGTCGTAGAGGAAGCCGCCTTCCTCGACGACCAGCCGGCGGGTGTTCTCGCCGGGTCCATAGCGGCAATACCACCCCTGAGGACGTTCGCCGATCATCTTCACGGTCGAGGTGATGGCTTTCCGGATATGGTCGCGCTCGTCGGCTTCGCTGAGCTCGTAGTGCTTGATCCAGCGCCAGCCATGCGAGCAGATGTCGTAGCCTGCCTCGGCGATCGCGGCGGAAGCCTCCGGATTGCGCTCGAAGGCCAGGCCGCAGCCATAGACCGTCATCGGCAGGTTGCGCTCCTGGAACAGGCGCGTCAGCCGCCAGAAGCCAACGCGGCTGCCGTACTCGAACAGGCTTTCGCCGGCGAGATCGCGGCCGTTGATCGTCTGGCCCATGCCGTGCGCCTCGGTGAGGCCGATGTCGGTGTGGCCTTCGCCGTCCTGCACCGAAGGCTCTGAGCCTTCCTCGTAGTTCATGACGAAATTGACGGCGAGGCGCGCGCCGTTGGGCCATTTCGGATCGGGAAGGTTGGCGCCATAGCCGACGAAATCGCGGCGAACTTCATAGGGCATCGCAGGCTCCGGACTTAGGGGACGCGGATGATGAACGGCTCGACCGGCACGAACTCCTCGTCGTCCTTGCTGCCGTCCAGCCACATGAAGACGGCAAAACGGCCGGGGCGGTCGAGCACGGTCAGGCCCTGGTGCCAGGTGTCGGGCTTGTAGGTGACGCCCTGCTTGCCGCTGGCGATGAAGGCGCGCACGCCGGCGCGGTCGGGACCGCCGGTCGTGGCGTGCGGCGCCACGACGATCAGCCAGCGCCCGACATCGATCGGCACGAAGGTCTGGGAGGAGAATTCGTGGCGCTCGAGCAGGTCGGCACGCAGCGGACGTTCGGCGGAGTCCGCCTTGAGGATCGCCGACAGGCTGGCACGGGCGTGGGGTCGCAGGTTGCCCAGTGCATCGTCGTAGTAGGTGCGGCCGGCGGCATCGGGGATGTCGATGACATCGCCGAACGGCGCAAAGGCCTCGCGGCTGAGCGGTTGCGGTGTGACCTCCATCGACAGATCCCTCGCTAGTCGCGCATGCGGCGGGTCAGCCCCACCGTCCATTCCATGACCAGCATCAGCAGGAAGGCGGCGGCAATCAAGACTCCCGATACCGCGGCGACCCGCACGTCCAAAGTCGATTCCATCATGCCCCACATGCGCATCGGCAGCACCTCGGTGCGGGCGCTCGACAGGAACAGCGACACCGGCACGTTGTCGATCGAGGCCATGAAGGCCAGGAAGGCGCCGGCGGCAATGCCCGGGAAGATCATCGGCAGGGTGACGCGGCGCAGGGTGTAGAACCACGATGCGCCGAGGCTGGCCGACGAATCGAGCAGTGCCGGGTCGAGCTGCGAGAGGCTGGCCGTCGTGGTGCGCAGGATGAACGGCATGGTGACGACGAGATGGCCGGCAATGATCAGGTTCAGCGACGGACGGAAGCCCATCAGGGTGAAGTACATCAGCGCCGCCAGCCCGAAGGTGATGCCGGGCAGCACCAGGGGTGACATGAACAGGCTGTCGGTGACCCGCGCCAGCGTGCGCTTGTTGCGCGCCAGCCCGAGCGAGGCGAGTGTCGCCAGCACCACGCCAAGGAGCGTCGAGTAGCAGGCGATCTCGAGCGAGTTCGACACGGCACGATGGATCGGCCGCGAGGCGCTGGGGTCGAAGAGCTGCTCGTACCAGCGGAACGAGAAGCCGGTCGGCGGAAATTTAAGCGAGCGGTTCTCGGTGAACGAGGTCATCAGCACGACGATCACCGGCGTCACGATGATCAGCACGGCAAGCAGCGCGATGCCGCCGATGACCACGGCATAGGAGATGTCCGAGAGGCTGCGGTGCCTACCCATGGGGACACTCGAGGAATCCGCGGCGCGAGCCCCAACAACACCTCATCCTGAGGAGCGCCCGAAGGGCGCGTCTCGAAGGATGGGAACCAGTCGAGGTGTCTGTGGCCCATCCTTCGAGACGCCGCGCTTCGCGCGGCTCCTCAGGATGAGGTTTGGCGTGGGGCGACTGCCCATGAAGAATTCGCTCACCCATGCACATACCCCGTCGAGCGGCGGCCGAGCCACGACAACGCAGCGATCACCGACAGCACCGAGACGACCAGCGACAGCGAGGCGACGGCCGCCTGCGGCCAGTGGAAGACGATCAGCGCCTGCTGCCAGATCACGAGCGGCAGGTAGATCAGGCGCACGCCGCCGATCACGGTCTGCGAGATGAAGGCGGTGGTCGAGCTGGCGAACACCAGCAGGCAGCCGGCGACCAGGCCGGGCATGCTGAGCGGCACGATGACGGTGAACAGCGTCCGCCATTTCGAAGCGCCGAGGGCTGCGGAGGCGTCGCGCAGGTTGGGATCGAGGCGCGACATCACGCTGATCAGCGGCAGCAGCATCAGCGGCATCTCGATCTGGGTCAGCGAGATCACCAGGCCGAGCTCGGTCTGCAGGAGCCGCAACGGCTCGGAGATGACGCCGAGGCCCATCAGGAGCTGGTTGATCAGTCCCTCGCGGCCCAGCACGACGATCCAGGCGAAGGTGCGGACCACGACCGAGAGCAGCAGCGGCATGACGATGATGAACAGCAGCACGCGCTGCAGGCGGACCGGCAGGTCGAGATAGACCAGGGCAAGCGGGTAGCCGACCAGGACGGTCGTGCACACCGTCTTGACGCCGAGCAGCAAGGTGTCGGCGATGATCTTGTAGGTGAAGGGATCGCCGAAATACTTTGCCCAGCTCGCCATGCCGGGCTGGCTGAGCTTCTCGTCGTCGAAGAAGCTCACGCCGACCAGCAGCATCAGTGGTGCCAGGAAGAGGGCGGCGAAGGCGAGGCCGAGCGGCAGCGCGAGCTGCCACTCCGCGAAGCGCAGATAACGGCGCAGGCGTCCGCCGCCACCGGCATCGCTGCCGGCGGCGGCGAGCGCTGATGTCACTTGGCCATTTCCTTGTTGAACTTCTCGATCCAGGCGGCGCGCAGCGGGTTGATCTTGGCCCAGTCATGCTCGACGTACTTGGACATCTCGTCGAGGTTCTTCATCGGCAGATCGGCCGGCAGCGGCACGTCCTTGTTGATCGGAACGAAATTGTAGGGCGGCTTGGTCAGCGCTTCCTGCACCTCCTTGCCGATCACCAGGTCGAGATACTTGTAGGCGTTCTCGGCCTCGCTGGTGCCCTTGGCGATGTGCATGGTGGTGTAGAAAGCGATCGAGCCGCTTTCCGGCTTCACGAACTCGATGTCGATGCCCTTGCCCTTGAGCGTCGCGACGGTCTGGGTGTTGGTGTACATCACATCGCACTGGCCTTGCTGGAACAGGCCGGGCATGGCGGCGGGCAGGCCGACGGCGGCGACCTTGGGCAGCACCTTCTTGAGCTCGACCAGCGCCGGCTCGACATTGGTCAGCGAGCCGCCGAACTGCTTGGACAGCTCGATCAGCGACGACGTCCCGAAGGTCGTCTGAAAGCCGGTGATGCCGAGACGCGACACCCATGGGTCGACCAGAAGGTCCTTCCAGCCCTTGGGCGCCGGCAGCTTCTTCGGGTTGTAGGCGATGCCGACGACCTGGGCGCTGACGCAGACGCCCACATCATCGACCAGCGCGGACGGGATCTTGCCGAGGTTGGACAGCTTCTTGCCGTCGAACTTGTCGAACAAGCCACCTTCGAGCGCGACGATGCGTGGACCGGGATCGAGCACGAAGACGTCGAACGGCGGGGCGCCGCGTGAGGCCTTGGCCTTGCCGACCTGGTCCATGGCGAACAGCGGCGCCATCTCGAGGTCGATATCGTCCTTCTTCTTGAGCGCTGGAACGACGATCGCCCGATACGCGTCCTCCCACGTCCCGGGATAGGTGGTGGCGATCAGGCCGCCCTTGGCGTGGGCGGCGCCAGGCAGCAGGGAAGTGCCGCCGAGAGCGGCGGTGCCGGCAAGCAGGTGTCTGCGGGTGATGCTTCTGAAGGGTGACATGGGGCTTACTCCTCGGACGTGGTCAGGTGGTACGCGGAAACAGGGACGGGCGGGCATCTGGCGCGAGGGCGCAGTAGATGCGGCCGGCAGGGGGCGGGACGGGGCGGCGCGGCTCGACGATCTTGAGGACGACGCCGTCCGACGTGCGCGCCTCGTGCACCAGCTGGGCGCCGAGCGGCAGGCTGAGGCCGGGCTCGATGCGCCAGCGTTGCTGGCCGGCTTCGGAGGAGAGGACCAGCTGTTCGGGCCGCACCGAGAGCAGGACCGTGTCGCCGATGGCGAGGTCCGCAGTTGCGGTGACTTGGAGAGAAGCTCCGGCGTCGAGGACCACTGTCGCCATGCCGCCCCCGAGCGCGTCAATCCGGCCGCCCAGCAAATTCGTGGTGCCGATGAAGCCGTTGACGAACAGGGTGTTCGGCCGGTCGTAGATCGCGAGCGGCGTGTCGAACTGCTCGACCCGGCCCTTGTTCATGACGGCGATACGGTCGGCGACGCTCATCGCCTCGTCCTGGTCGTGCGTCACCAGGATGGTGGTGAGACCGAGCACGCGCTGCAGGCGCTTGACCTCGATCTGCATGTCGAGGCGCAGGTTTCGATCGAGTGCGGCGAACGGCTCGTCGAGCAGCAGGATCGACGGCTCGACGGCGAGCGCCCGGGCCAGGGCCACGCGCTGCTGCTGGCCGCCCGAGAGTTGCCGGGGCAGGCGGTCGCGAAAGCCGTCGAGCTGCACGATGGCGAGGAAGCGGGCGACGCGCGCCTGGATGTCGGCGCTTCGCATGCCGCGGGCGCGCAGGCCGTAGGCGACGTTCTCCGCCACCGTCATATGCGGGAACAGGGCGTAGTTCTGGAAGACGATGCCGACGTTGCGACGGTTGGCCGGCAGGTGGTCGATCGGCGCGCCGTCGACACGCACGCGGCCGGCAGCCTGGCGCACGAAACCGGCGATGACGCGCAACAAAGTGGTCTTTCCGCAGCCCGACGGCCCGAGCAGGGCCACGACCTCGCCCGGCTCGATGGCGAGCGTCACGCCATCGACGGCCAGGGCCGAGCCGTAGCGGACGGTCAGGTCCTCGACGTCGAGCGTACGCGCCGCAGGCCGCGCCGTTGCGGCCGCAAAATTCTCTTGTTGCGTCTGCACCTCCCCCGGTCTCCTGCCGGAGAAGGAGGCAAGGCGCATGCCAAGCCTGTCAAGCGAAGAGAGGGATCTTTCGCCGGGACCGCGCCACTCCAGTGGCGCTCATGTTCTCTGCTGCAGAAGGAGAGGCGCCACAGGAGTGGCGCGGTCCCAGCCATGAATCCAGAAGCGTCAGCCCAGCTTGCCCATCGCCACGGCGGTGTCGGCCATGCGGTTGGAGAAGCCCCATTCGTTGTCGTACCAGCTCATGACGCGCACCAGCGTGCCGTCCATGACCTTGGTCTGGTCCATGTGGAAGGTCGACGAGTGCGAATCGTGGTTGAAGTCGATCGACACGTTGGGCTGGTCGGTCCAGCCCAGGATGCCCTTGAGCTGGTTGGCGGCGGCCAGCTTGACCGCCTTGTTGATCTCGTCCTTGTCGGTCTTGCGCTTGGCGACGAACTTGAAGTCGATCATCGACACGTTCGGCGTCGGCACGCGGATCGCTACGCCATCGAGCTTGCCGTTGAGCTCGGGCAGCACCAGGCCGACCGCCTTCGCCGCACCGGTCGAGGTCGGGATCATCGACAGCGCCGCGGCGCGGCCGCGATAGAGATCCTTGTGCATGGTGTCGAGCGTCGGCTGGTCGCCGGTGTAGGCGTGGATCGTGGTCATGAAGCCGTGCTCGATGCCGACCGCGTCGTTCAGCACCTTGGCCACCGGCGCCAGGCAGTTGGTCGTGCACGAGGCGTTGGAGACGACGACGTGATCCTTGGTGAGCTTGTCGTGGTTGACGCCGTAGACCACCGTCAGGTCGGCGTTGTCGGCCGGTGCCGAGACCAGCACGCGCTTGGCGCCGGCGGCGAGATGGGCCGAGGCTGCCTTCTTCGAGGTGAAGAAGCCGGTGCATTCCAGGGAAAGCTCGACGCCCAGTTCCTTGTGCGGCAGCTTGCTGGGATCGCGCTCGGCGGTGACCTTCATCTTGCCCCTGCCGACATCGATCGTGTCGCCGTCGACCTTGACCTCGCCGTTGAAGCGGCCATGCACGCTATCGAAACGGAACAGGTGGGCGTTGGTCTCGACCGGGCCGAGGTCGTTGATCGCCACGACCTCGATGTCCTTGCGGCCCGATTCCATGATCGCGCGCATGACGTTGCGGCCGATGCGGCCGAAGCCGTTGATTGCAACCCGAACTGCCATAATCCCCTCCGTTACCGGTTGTTGAGCCGGCGCGCCGCGTCGGCGATCGCCTCGGCCGTGATGCCGAAATGCTTGTAGAGATCGGCCGCCTTGCCCGACGCGCCGAAGCTGTGCATGCCGACGAAGGCGCCACGGCTGCCCAGCCAGCGCTCCCAGCCGAAACCGGCGGCCGCCTCGCAGGCGACCCGCACCGTTCCGTCGGGGCCGAGGACCTCCTGCCGATATGGGGCGTCTTGTGCCGCGAACAATTCCCACGACGGCATCGAGACGACGGCGGCCGCAAGGCCGTCGTTGGCCAGCAGCTCGCGCGCCTCGAGCGCAAGCTGAACTTCCGAGCCCGAAGCAAAGAGGCGAATGGGGGCGACGGCGTCGCCGGCCAGGATGTAGGCGCCCTTGGCGCAGCGATTGCCTCCGCTGGCGTCGCGCACCGTCGGCAGGTTCTGGCGGGTCAGCGCGATCACGGTCGGGGTCTTGGGCGACTCCAGCGCGATCTGCCAGCACTCGGCCGTCTCGATCGTGTCGGCGGGGCGCATCACCTGAAGGTTGGGGATGGTACGCAGCGCCGCCAGGTGCTCGACAGGCTGATGAGTCGGCCCGTCCTCGCCCAGCCCGATCGAATCGTGGGTCATCACATAGATCACGCGCAGGCCCATCAGGGCGGCGAGACGGATCGACGGCCGGCAGTAATCGGTGAAGACCAGGAACGTGCCGCCGTACGGGATCACGCCGCCATGCAGCGCCATGCCGTTCATCGCCGCCGCCATCGCGTGCTCGCGAATGCCGTAATAGACGTAGCGGCCGCCCGGATCGGCGGCGGTCTGCGCCTTCAGCGTCGCCGTCTTGGTGTTGTTCGACCCGGTGAGATCGGCCGAGCCGCCGATCATGTCGGGCAGCAGCGGGTTCAGGACCTCGAGCACTTCCTGGCTCGACTTGCGCGTCGCCCATGACGGCTTGTCGCTTGCAATCTTGGCCTTGAAGGCGGCGATCGCCTCGTCGACGGACGCCGGGATCTCACCCTTCTGGCGCCGGTCGAACTCGGCGCGATCGGCCTCGGGCAGCGCGGCGTGACCCTGCGTCCATTTTAAATGGGCCGACTTGCCGCGCGCACCGACCTTGCGCCAGGCGCTGAGGATCGGTTCCGGGATCTCGAATGCCGGATAGGGCCAGCCGAGCTTCTCGCGTGCCCCGGCGACCTCGTCCTTACCGAGCGGTGAGCCGTGCGTTGCGGCAGTGCCGGCCTTGGTCGGCGCGCCGAAGCCGATCACGGTCTTGCAGGCGATCATCGAGGGCTTGTCGGTGACAGCGCGGGCGCGGCGGATGGCGCGGGTGACCGCATCGGGGTCGAGCCCATCGACCGCCTGGACATGCCAGCCGGCGGCGGCGAAGCGCTTCTTGTGGTCGTCGGAGGTGCTGAGCGACGTCGACCCGTCGATCGAGATGCCGTTGTCGTCGAACAGCACGATCAGGCGGCCAAGCTTGAGATGACCGGCGAGGGTGACTGCTTCCTGGCCGACGCCTTCCATGAGGCAGCCGTCGCCCGCGATCACGTAGGTATAGTGGTCGACGAGGTCACGGCCGAAGCGTTCGGCGAGCAGGCGCTCGGCGAGCGCAAAGCCCACCGAGTTGCCGAGCCCCTGGCCGAGCGGGCCGGTCGTGGTCTCGATGCCGCTGGCGTGGCCGTGCTCGGGATGGCCGGCGGTTCGGCTGCCGACCTGGCGGAAATGCTTCAGCTCATCCAGCGTCATGTCGGCGTAGCCGGTGAGATGCAGCAGAGAATAGAGCAGCATCGAGCCGTGGCCGGCCGACAGGATGAAGCGATCGCGATCGGGCCAATGCGAATCGGACGCGTCGAACTTCAAGAACTTGGTGAACAGCACGGTGGCCACGTCGGCCATGCCCATGGGCATGCCGGGATGGCCGGAGTCGGCCTGTTGCACGGCATCCATGGCGAGGGCCCTGATGGCGTTGGCCATGTCACGGCGTTCGACAGTTTGTTCAGTCATTTCAAGGCGGAGGCCGTACGGGGTTTCGAGGCGGCGCGCAACATGCCGACCACCCCATGGAGCGTCAATCGGCAAAAGGTCATAGCAGCGGCCGCCTTCTACAGGCGGAGCAGCAGGGGTATTTCCGCTCGGCGACCCCGCTTGAGCACACCTTCGCTCCACAGGCGCTTGACCCGCTGATGGCAGCTCGAGGGGGCCAGCCCGACACGGGCGGCCAGTTCCTTGCTCGGGATCCGGACGTCATTCTGCAGAAGGGACCCGAGAGGCGCTACCAACGAATGGATGATCCTGATCTGGAGGAGAGCTACTTTCCCGTCCAGTGGAGGAACGACGGCCACCGGGCGCCGTGGATCGAAAGCTATTGCGCGACAGGCAGGCGCAGCGTCCGAACACTGACGGGAGCAATATGATGAGTGATCGTGCTGCAGGGCCGCCGGTTCCCTACATGGAGCGGACGAGGAACTACTATCGCGCGCTCGGCTACGAGACGGACTACGTCTGGGCGTATCATGACGACGTTCCGTTCGCCCTGATGTCGAAGCCGCTCAGCGCGGCGACGGTAGCGCTGATCACGACGGCGGGCCCGCCGGACCTGTCGAACCGCGATGCGCGCAATCGCAAGCATGTCTGGTCTGGCGAGGTGGCGAACCCGCCATCGAGCTTCGATACCGATGTCGCCTGGGACAAGGAGGCGACCCACACGAACGACCGCGAGACATTCCTGCCGATCGATGCCATGAAGAGGCTGGCGGCGGACGGGACGCTCGGCACGCTGGCGCCGCGTTTCCACGGCGCGCCGACCGACTACAGCCATCGCAAGACGAATGAAGAAGACGCCCCGGAGATCCTGCGGCGGTTACGCGAGGACAAGGTCGACGCAGCGATCCTCGCGGCACTTTGACCCGTTTGTCACCAGACCGTGAGTCTGGTCGCCCGTCATCTCGAAGCAAACGGCATCCCGACCGTCGTCATCGGCTCGGCGCGCGATATCGTCGAGCATTGTGGCGTGCCGCGCTTTCTGTTCACCGATTTCCCGCTGGGCAATCCCTGCGGCCATCCCTGGAAACCGGATATGCAGACCGCAATCGTGCGGCGCGCGCTCTCACTCCTGGAAGCTGCAACGACGCCGCGGACAACGCTGCGTTCGCCTTTCGAGTGGCAGCACGATCCCGAGTGGCGCGATCGGTACAATCGCGTGCGGCCGGAGGATCGTGAGAGCCTGCTTGCTGCTGGGGTCGCGCGCCGCGAGAAGCGTAGGAGGGCATCACAGCCGAGCGGCAACATGTAGCGGTTTGTGTTGCTCCACAGGGCCAAGATGTTGACCGCTCTGGCCCACACGACCTATGATTCCGCGATGGAGCAGGTGCAGCCAGGAGACCAACTGCCGTCCGTCGGCGGGAGAGCCATGGCCAAGGCCACCAGTGCGAAGGATCGAGTCAACGACGCCCTGAGTCGCCTGGAGTCGATGGTCGACGAGCGGCTGCGCAGCGAGAAGGCACGTGCCGACGACTTGGCCGAGCGGCTCGCCAGGCTGGAGCGCCAGCACAATGAACTGAAGAAGGTTGCGACGGAGGTGGAAGGCCGGTTGGAGCGGGCGATGGAATACATCCGTTCTCTGCTGGCCGTCGACCAGAAGTGACGTCAGACTGCAGGTCCCCTCGAACGCCGTAACGGCGCAAAAACGGAGGTGCGGAAAATGCCGCAAGAAGTCTCGATCCAGATCGCCAATCGAACCTATGAACTCGCCTGCGGCGACGGCGAGGAAGGGCGCGTCAGGGAACTGGCCGCCTATGTCGACGAAAAGGTGAGTGAGTTGCGCCGGCAGATGCCGGGTACACCCGAGGTCAAGTTGCTGGTCTTCGCCGCGCTGCTGTTGGCCGAGGAGAGCCGCGAGGCGCGCGGCATCGCCAAGGCCGCCGAACGCGCCCGCGCCAGTGCCACCGACAACGCCGAGACGCTCGCCACGGCGCTCGAGGACCTGATCACCTCGCGCGTCGACAAGATGAGCCGCAAGATGAGTGGCGCGGCCTGACGACTTCATTGGACGCGGGTGTTCCGCCCGCTCATAGGCTGAGCGAGCAGGATCGCCCTCGGTTCGGAGGAGAAGCATGAGCGGGCGGGACGCCCGCGGTCCCCTGAGCATGAGCCCCTCATTGCGGCCGTCGCCACCAATCACTAGATTGAAGGCGGGGCGGACTCTGCGCGGTGCGAGGTTCGCTTAAAACCCCGGGGCCAATAAGAACTCCTGGGAACTGTTCCTGGCCTAGACCGTGGTCCTGGCCACACGGTGCCCACCTGCTTTTGCAGGCCTTGGAGGTTCTACGAACCACGGCCCATCGTGGATCCGCCCCACCTGATTTTCCGGTCGGTGATGGACAGCGTTCATGTTCCTCTCCCCCTAGCGGGCCTAGCGGGGGAAAGGAGCAGGTAAGGAGTCTGTCGCGCCGGCGATGACGGGAAAGGGAGCGAGCGCAAATCAGCCATGACCTTGATCGATGACAAGCGCGCCCTGCGCGCCCGCATGGTGGCGAGGCGTGCCGAGTTGGGCGAGCGGCAGCGTCGAACCGCGGCCGAACGGCTGGTCGAGAGCTTCCGCGACGCGAAGCCGTTCGACGTCCCGGGCGTGGTCACGGCCTTCTGGCCGATCAATGAAGAGCTCGATGTCCGGCCGCTGATGCACGTCCTGGCCGAGGCCGGCTGCCGGTTGGCGTTGCCCGTCGTGCAGGGCAAGCGCCAGCCCTTGCAGTTCCGCGCCTGGTCGCCGGGCGACGAGCTCGAGGCCGGCGTGTTCGGCACGTTCCACCCGTTCAGCCATCGCGCGGTGCTCGAGCCAGACGCCTTGCTGGTGCCGCTGCTCGCCTGTGACGGCGAGGGCTGGCGCCTGGGCTACGGCGGCGGCTTCTACGATCGCACGCTGGCCGGCCTGCGGGCGCGTCGCACAGTGACGGCGGTGGGGGTCGGATACGACGAGCAGGTCGTCGGGGCGGTGCCGCACGGGCCGGACGACCAGCGCCTCGATTGGCTGTTGACCGATCGACGCGCTTGCGCCTTTGTCTGAGCCATGAGGGTCTTGTTTTGTGGTGACATCGTAGGCCGCGCCGGTCGCGACGCGGTCGTAAAGGAAATCCCGCGGCTGCGGCGCGAGCTCGATCTCGATTTCGTTGCAGTCAACGGCGAGAACGCGGCGGCGGGCTTCGGCATCACCGCCAAGATCTGCGCCGAGCTGCACCAGGCCGGGGTCGATTGCATCACCACCGGCAACCACGTCTGGGACCAGCGCGAGATCGTGCCCTACATCGCGCAGGACAAGCGGCTGCTGCGGCCGATCAACTTTCCGCCCGGCACGCCGGGCTGGGGCGCCAACCTGTTCCAGACCGCGCGCGGCCAGAAGGTCTTGGTGATCAACGTCATGTGCCGCCTGTTCATGGACGCCCTCGACGATCCGTTCCGCGGCGTCGATGCCGAGCTGGCAAAATATACGCTGGGTGGCTCGGCGCAATTCATCCTGGTCGATGTCCACGGCGAGGCGACCAGCGAAAAGCAGTCCGTTGGCCATTTCTGCGATGGCCGCGTCTCGGCGGTGCTGGGCAGCCACAGTCACGTGCCCACAGCCGATGCCTGGGTCTTGCCGGGCGGCACCGCCTACCAGACCGATGTCGGCATGTGCGGCGACTACGATTCCGTGATCGGCATGAAGAAGGAGATCGCCGTCCAGCGCTTCATCCGGAAGATGCCGGGCGAGCGTCTGGCGCCTGCCGAGGGCGTGGGAACGCTGTGCGCGGCGCTGGTTGAAACCGACGACAAGACCGGCCTGGCCCGGTCCATTCGCCCGGTCCGGCTGGGGGGCAAGCTACCCCAGGCGACCTGACTGCTGCATCTTGTGGTCGCACCCCGGCATGCTCATCTATTAGCGGTAGCCTGAAGAGGCTCGTTGACGGGCTGGGGAAAAATCGGCATCCTTTTGATGTTAAAGGATTTTTCGCCGGATCGGCGAGCTGTCTTCCAGGTTAGAGGGGGCGTCGGAATCTAGGTTCCGACGTTTTTTAGCGGGGGCTTCGGCCCCCGCCTTTTTTTGTCCTGTGGGCGGCTTGCTCGGTCTGCGACACTCCCAAACGCCACGAGAAGTGGTATAGGCGCCCCAGGAAATCACTGAATCTGGTTGTCGAGCGATGGCAGGCCATTCGCAATTCAAGAACATCATGCACCGCAAGGGGCGCCAGGACGCCCAGCGGGCCAAGATCTTCACCAAGCTGATCCGCGAGATCACCACGGCGGCCCGGCTGGGCGCGGCCGATCCGAATTCCAACCCGCGCCTTCGCGCCGCCGTGATCGCCGCGCGCGAAAACAACATGACGCGCGATACCATCGATCGCGCCATCAAGCGCGGCTCGGGTTCGGATGCCGACGCCAATTACGACGAGGTGCGTTACGAGGGTTACGGACCCGCGGGCGTCGCCGTCATCGTCGAGGCGCTGACCAACAACCGCAACCGCACCGCCGGCGAAGTGCGCTCGATGTTCTCCAAGCATGGCGGCAATCTCGGCGAGTCGAACAGCGTGTCGTTCATGTTCGATCGCCTGGGCGAGTTCCGTTTCCCGCTCACGGTCGGCTCGGCCGACGACGTGCTGGAGAAGGCGATAGACGCAGGCGCCGACGATGTGGTGAGCGGCGAGGGGCCGGATGGCGTGCATGAGATCTATTGCGCCCAGGAGAGCTTCAACACGGTGCGCGAGGCGCTCGAGAAATCGCTCGGCCAGCCGTCGGTTGCCAAGCTCACCTGGCGGCCCAAGACGACGACGCCGATCGAAGGCGACACCGTGCAGACCCTGGTCGACCTGATCGCGGCGCTGGAAGACAACGACGACGTCCAGAACGTCTACGCCAATTTCGAGGTGTCGGACGACGCTCTGGCTAAGTTCGCGGCCTGACGGTGCGATGAGACTGATCGGCCTCGACCCAGGTCTGCGGCTGACCGGCTGGGGTGTGATCGAGGTCGACGGCAATCGCCTGCGTCACGTCGCGCACGGCGTCGTCAAGGTCGAGACCGGTATCTCGCTCGCCGACCGGCTGCGGGCGCTCTACGACGGCGTTGCGGCGATCGTCGAGGTGCAGCAGCCGCACGAGGCGGCGGTCGAGGAGACGTTCGTAAACGTCAATCCCGGCTCGACCCTGAAGCTCGGACAGGCGCGCGGCGTGGTCATGCTGGCGCCGGCGCGTGCCGGCCTGCCGGTCTTCGAATACGCGGCCAATCTGGTCAAGAAATCGGTGACCGGTGCGGGCCATGCCGACAAGCGCCAGATCGCCATGATGGTCGGCCGGCTGCTGCCCGGCAGCGATGCCGGGGGCGACGCGGCCGACGCGCTCGCGGTGGCGATCTGCCATGCCCATCACCGCGCCAGCCAGCGCCGCATCGAGGCCGCCCTGTGATTGCCCGGCTGAAAGGCACCGTCGAGTCGGTCGACACCGACAGCGCGGTGATCGACGTCGGCGGCGTCGGCTATCTCGTGTCGGCGTCGGCGCGCACATTGCGCGACCTCGTGGCGGGCGCGAGCGTGACCGTGCTGGTCGAAACCATCGTGCGCGAGGATGCGATCGCGCTGTATGGCTTCCTCGAGAGCGCCGAGCGCGACTGGTTCCGCATCCTGACCACGGTGCAGGGCGTCGGCGCTCGGGTGGCGCTGTCGATCCTGTCGACGCTCGCGCCTGACGAGATCGCCCGCGCCATCGTCGCCCAGGATCGCGCGACGCTCAGCCGCCCTGCGGGCGTCGGAGCGAAGCTTGCGGCGCGACTTGCCACCGAGCTCAAGGACCGCGCGGCGACATTCGGCGTGGCGCCGGCCGTCCGCGGCGCCGCGCCATCACCGGTGCAAGTGGCGCCAGACGGCTCGCTTACCGAGGATGCGGTCTCGGCCCTGGTCAATCTCGGCTACAAGCGCGTCGAGGCGTATGGCGCGGTGGCGCGCGCCACGCAGCAGCTCGGGCCCGAGGCCACCTTCGACGCCGTGGTTCGCGCCGCGCTGCGTGAGCTGGCGCGATGAAGGCGCCGACCAATACCGCGCCCGACCGCCTGGTGGCAGCAGCGCGCGCCGCCGAGGATGCCGCCGAGATGGCGCTCCGGCCGCAGACCCTCGATGACTTCGTCGGCCAGAAGCAGCTTCGAGAAAATCTCAAGGTCTACATCGCTGCCGCCAAGGCGCGCGGCGAGGCGCTCGACCACGTGCTGTTCCACGGCCCGCCCGGCCTCGGCAAGACGACGCTGGCGCAGATCGTGGCGCGTGAGATGGGCGTGGGATTTCGCGCCACTTCGGGGCCGGTGATTCAGAAGGCGGGCGATCTAGCCGCCCAGCTCACCAATCTGCAGCCGCACGACGTGCTGTTCATCGACGAGATCCATCGCCTCAATCCGGCGATCGAGGAAGTGCTCTATCCGGCGATGGAGGATTTCCAGCTCGACCTGATGATCGGCGAGGGACCCGCCGCGCGCTCGGTGCGCATCGAGCTGCCGCCCTTCACCCTGGTCGGCGCCACCACACGCTCCGGCCTCATGACACGGCCGCTGCGCGAGCGCTTCGGCATCCCGTTGCGCATGGTGTTCTACGAGCCGGCCGAGCTTGAGACGATCGTGCATCGCGCGGCGCGCGTGCTGAAAATGACCATGGCGCCGGACGGCGGGGCGGAGATCGCCAAGCGTTCACGCGGCACGCCGCGCGTCGCCAATCGCCTGCTGCGCCGCGTGCGCGACTTTGCGGCGGTCGGCGGCGAGGCAGTGGTCGACGCCAGGGTGGCCGATTCAGCGTTGCAGCGGCTCGAGATCGATGCACGCGGGCTGGACACCATGGATCGCCGCTTCCTCGCCTGTATCGCCGAGAACTACGGTGGCGGCCCGGTCGGGGCCGAGACGCTGGCCGCGGCGCTCGCCGAGCAGCGCGACGTCATCGAGGACGTGATCGAGCCCTACCTGATGCAGCTCGGCCTGTTGATGCGCACGCCGCGCGGCCGCCTGCTGTCGGACGCGGGCTATCGTCACCTCGGCCTCGCCTTGCCGACAGCGCAACTGCGGCAGCTCGACCTGCTCGCAGGCGACGGCACGGTGGAGGAGGAATGAGCGCGCCGACCTCCGGCCGCCTGGTCGATGGCGCGCATGTGCTGGCGCTGCGCATCTACTACGAGGACACCGACGCCGCCGGCATCGTCTACTACGCCAACTGGCTGCGCTTCCTGGAGCGCGGCCGCACCGAGATGCTGCGTCTGCTCGGCCAGCAGCACAGCGCCCTGCGCGAGGAGCGCGGCCTCAACTGGGTGGTACGCCGCTGCGCCATCGACTACCTGAAGCCGGCCCGACTCGACGATGCGATCGAGGTGGTGACCCGCTGTGCCGTCCCGCGCGGCGCTTCGCTCGACATGCTGCAGGAGGCGCGCCGCGGCGAGGAGCTGCTGGTCCGTGCCGACCTGCTGGTCGCGTGCATGGCCGCCGACGGGCGACCGACCCGACTGCCATCGCAGGTTCGCACAATTTTATCACAGATCGCGACGATTGGAGCCGGACCCGCCGGCAGGGCTCCCGGGGGGCCGCCCCGCTCACGCCATATTCCCGTATAACCCTTTGAACCAACGGAGATATCAATGGACGCGTTCGCGCAGGTCGCCGGCACCCCCCTCGGCGGCAGCACCGGACCGATCGACATGTCGGTCTATGGCCTGTTCATGCAGGCCGATTGGGTCGTCAAGGCGGTGATGATTGCGCTGCTGCTGGCGTCCTTCTGGTCATGGGCGATCATCTTCGAGAAGATGATCCGGTTGCGCTCGCTGAAGAAGAGCGCGCAGTCGTTCGAGGATACGTTCTGGTCGGGCGTGTCGCTTGAGGATCTCTACGATCGGGTGGGCGCCAAGCCCGACGATCCGATGTCGAGCATCTTCTCGTCGGCGATGCGCGAATGGCGTCGCTCGGTGTCGAAAGGGCTCGATGCCAGCGCGTCGGCGCGGGCGGCGCTGCGTCAGCGCATCGAGCAGGTCATGGGCGTCACCATCCAACGCGAGATGGAGGCGATCGAGAAGCGGTTGGGATTCCTGGCGACTGTCGGCGCCAACGCGACGTTCGTCGGGTTGTTCGGCACGGTGTGGGGCATCATGAACAGCTTCGGCCATATCGCCCAGTCGAAGAACACGTCGCTTGCGGTCGTCGCGCCGGGCATCTCCGAGGCGCTGTTCGCCACCGCGATCGGTCTGGTTGCCGCCATCCCGGCGGCCGGTGCCTACAACATCCTGTCGGGCCAGGTGGCGCGCTACGCCCAGCAGCTCGAATCGTTCGCTGGCGAGTTCATCACCATCCTGTCGCGCCAGCTCGAGGAGCAGGTCTGATGGCGGGAGTCATCCCCGCCGCAGGCGCGAGCGCCGGCGGCAGCAAGTTCAGGCGGCGGCGCTACACGCCGATCGCCGACATCAACGTAACGCCGCTGGTCGACGTCATGCTGGTGCTGCTGATCATCTTCATGGTGACCGCGCCACTGCTGCAGGTCGGCGTCCCGGTCGATCTGCCGAAGACCAGCGCCCAGCAGGTCGGCGGCAAGGACGAACCGCTGGTCGTCTCGGTGAACGCCCAGGACGAGGTGTTCCTCGGCGAGACCAAGTACGAGTTGGCCGAGCTCAGCGCCAAGCTCAAGGCGGTGCACGACGAGAAGCCCGACCAGCGTGTCTTCATCCGCGGCGACAAGGCCGTGAACTACGGGAAGATGATGGAGGTCATGGGCGTGGTGATCGACAGCGGCTTCCGCCAGCTCGGCCTGCTCGGCGAGCAGGCGCAGGCGCTGGGCAAGGGCGGCGGCGGCACCGTAAGCCCCGCGCCGACCCCGGCCCCGCGTGGAGGCCAGCCGCAACAGCAGCCGCAAGCGCCGACACCAAGGCGGTAACAGACCAGAGAGGTGATTGATGGCGCGACGCCCGCGCGAGAGCATCGAGATGCGCACCCCGGCCATCGTGTCGGCGCTGGTGCATGTCTTCGTGCTGGGCGCAGCCGTGCTCAATCTCGACCTGTTCAGCAAGCAACCGCCGCTCGAGCCCGAACCGGTCATGGTGGAGTTCGAAGCGATCGACAAGAAGGCGGGGGCTCCCACGGTCGGCAATCCGCCGCCGCAGCCCAAGGAAGCGCCGATTGCGCAGGAGACCTCGAAGGCGCCTCCGCCGAAGACCTCCGACCCGCCGCCGGCACCCGAACGGCCCAAGCCGGAAATCGCCGAGGCGGCCAAGCCTACGCCACCGGTCGAGAAACCCAAGCCCGAGGTCGCCGAGCTCCCCAAGCCCACGCCACCGGTGGAGAAGCCCAAGCCCGAGGTCGCCAAGCCGGCCGAGGACCTGATCGCGCTGAAGCCCAAGGAGCCGGAACCGCCGAAGGTCGAGAAGCCGCCGGAGCCGCCCAAGCCTGTGCCCGAGGTGAAGAAGCCGGAGCCGCCCAAGCCCGACCCGCCCAAGCCGACGCCGCAGGTCGCCAAGCCGGAACCGCCGAAGCCGCCGCCGCCCAAGCCGGCGCCGCCCAAGCCCAACGTCGATTCGATGATCGACGACATCCTGAAGAACAAGCAGTCGCCGCAGAAGATCTCGACGCCCGAGCAACAGCCCAAGCCGGTGCCCAGTCCGACGCGCCAGGCGCCGGCTGCACCCAACCTCGCCACCGTCGTGACGGCGAGCGAGATCGAGGGCGTGCGCAACAAGATCCGGCCGTGCTGGAACTTTCCCGCCGGCGTGCGCGACCAGGCCGGGCTGATCGTCGTGCTGATCGTCCAGATGAACCAGGACGGCACACCGGTGAAGGCCGAGCTGAGAGACACCGGGCGTTACAACAACGACCCGACCTATCGGGCCGCCGCCGACGCCGCGCATCGCGCCATCATGAATCCGCGTTGCCAGCCGTGGCCGCTTCCGGCCGACAAGTACACCTCCTGGCGCACCATCACCTTCAATTTCGACCCTCGCGACTACTGACGCCCCCGTCACAAGCAAGATTGAGGCCCCGTCATGACCACAAGAAACGACCTGATGCTTCCCCGGCGGTGGACGCTCCTGGGTGGCGCCGCCCTTGCCGCCGGCGCGGCCATGCCGGCGCGCGCTCAGCTCACCATCGACATGACCCGGCCGAGCTTCGAGCCGGTGCCAATTGCCATCGTCGACTTCGCCGGCGACCGCGTCGGCGCCCAGATCGCCGAGGTGATCCGCAACGACCTGCAGAACTGCGGCCTGTTCCGCTCGATTTCGCCCAGCTCCTTCATTCAGCGCGATGTCGACGCCAATTCGGCGCCGCGCTTTCCCGACTGGCGCAGTGTCGGCGCAGCCGGCTTGGTGGTCGGTCAGGTGCAATCGACAGGCGGCGGCATCAAGGTGGATTTCCGCCTGTGGGATGTCGTGGTCGGCCAGCAGGCGACCGGGCTGTCTTTCAACAGCCAGGCCGCCAACTGGCGGCGGCTCGCCCACATCATCGCCGATGCGATCTACAAGCGGGTGACCGGCGAGGAGGGCTACTTCGACACCCGCGTCGCCTACGTGTCCGAGAGCGGCCCGGCCAACGCCCGCGTCAAGCGCATCGCCATCATGGACCAGGACGGCGCCAACAATCGCTATGTCACCGACGGGCGCACGATTGCGCTGACGCCGCGTTTCTCGCCGACACTGCAGGAGATCGTCTACATGGCGTACGGCGAGGATCGAGGCCCGCCGCGGGTCTACCTGCAGAACGTCGACAGCAGCCGGCGCGAGCTCTTGGGCAACTTCCCCGGCATGAGCTTCGCGCCACGCTTCTCGCCTGACGGCACCAAGGTGGTGATGAGCATATCGGCCGACGGCAACGCCGACATCTACGAGATGGACGTGCGCGGGCGCGCGCTGCGCCGGCTCACCAACACGCCGGCCATCGACACCTCGCCGTGCTACTCCAACGACGGCTCGCAGATCGTCTTCAACTCCGACCGCGGCGGCTCGCAGCAGCTCTATGTCATGGGGGCGGGCGGCGGCGGCGAGCGGCGCATCAGCTTCGGCGAGGGCCGCTATGCCACGCCGGTGTGGTCGCCGCGTGGCGACTTCATCGCCTTCACGAAAATCGGAGCCGGCGGCTTCGGGATCGGTGTCATGCGAACCGACGGCAGCGGCGAGCGCATGCTGGCCAGCGGCTTCCTGGTCGAGGGTCCGACCTGGGCGCCCAACGGACGGGTGCTCATGTTCTTCCGCGGCAACCCCAGCTCGGGCGGCCGCGCCGGCTCGGTGGGCCTGTACCAGATCGACATCACCGGGCGCTTCGAACGCCAGGTGCCGACCCCGGGTGACGCTTCTGACCCTGCCTGGTCACCCTTGATTCCGCAGTAGCGAAATATATGATCCTTGGCCCTCGGCCCGTGCGTACCCCTCGCCCGGGTCGAATTCGTTAGGAGAACTGAAAAATGCAGATCTTCAAAGCATTAGCGACCGTCATGGCGATGGTCCTCCTGGCCGCCTGCAGCAGCGAGCAGCAGCAGCAGACCGCTACCGCAGCAACCACCACCGTTACGCCCGGTTCGGTTGCGGACTTCCGCCAGAACGTCGGCGATCGCGTGTTCTTCGACACCGACATGTCCACCATCCGCGAGGACGGACGGCAGACGCTGACCCGCCAGGCCGAGTGGCTGAAGAAGTACCCCAACTATCCGGTCACCATCGAGGGGCACTGCGACGAGCGGGGCACGCGTGAGTACAATCTGGCGCTCGGCGAGCGCCGCGCCAATGCCGCCCGCCAGTATCTGATCGCGCAGGGCATCCCTGCCTCGCGCATCAAGACCATCAGCTACGGCAAGGAGCGCCCCGATCCGGTCGGCTCCGACGAAGCCGCCTGGGCGCGCAACCGCCGCGCCGTGACCGAGTTGCAGTAATCGGACAGCGTATCTCGACGCCGGTCGCCTTGCGGCCGGCGTTTTCGTTTGCCAGCGTTTTCGTTAGGAAGCCGAGCGGCCGTGCCTGAAAATGGCCGCCTTGCCATGGAACCGTCGCCTGCCATGAAGCCGCTGTTCTCTCGCCTCCTGATTGTCCTCGCGCTCGCCGTGCCGACCGCGGCGGCGGCTCAGCGCGCCGATCCAGTCTACATCGAAGACCGGCTCAATCAGCTCCAGCAGTCGATCACCATGCTGACCGGCCAGATCGAGCAGCTCCAGTACCGCAACCAGCAGCTCCAGCAGCAGCTCCAGAAGATGCAGACCGACTACGAGTATCGGCTGGATCAGATGGAGAAGGGCGGTGGCCGCTCCGGTGGTCCACCGCCGCCGCGCCCCAACACGCCGGGACCGGGTCCGGGACCGACCGCCGCTGCGCCGACGCCCGATGCGGGTGGTGGGAACGGCGAGCATCTCTACAACGACGCCTTCAAGAAGCTCCAGGACGGCGACTATGCCGGGGCGGAGCGGGGCTTCAAGGCGTTCCTGCAGGCCAATCCCAAGCACACCCTGGCCGGCAACGCACAGTATTGGCTCGGCGAGACGTACTACGCGCGGCGCGACTACCAGAACGCCATGACCGCCTTTGCCGAAGGATACAAGGTTTACAAGAACAGTCCCAAGGGCCCCGACAACCTGCTCAAGCTTGGCGTGACCCTGGCGACGCTCGGCCGCAAGGCCGATGCCTGCGCCGTGTTCAGCAAGTTCACCCAGGACTATCCGCGCGCCACCGACCTGCAGAAGCGCCGAGTCGACCAGGAGCGCCAGAAGAACGCCTGCGGGTGAGTGGCGCGGTCATCCCGCCGCCGCTGGACGCCGACGGCTTTGCCCGCCTGATGGCGCCATTCGCGCCGTTCGAGTCCTCCCCTGATCTGGCGGTTGCCGTGTCCGGCGGGCGCGATTCCCTGGCCCTGGCCCTGCTGGCTCATGACTGGGCGCGGACCCGCGGCGGCAGCATCGTGGCGCTGATCGTCGATCATGGACTCCGAGTGGAGGCGGCCGATGAGGCGACCGCGACGTCGGACCGGCTCGCCCTCTTTGGCATCGAGGGAACCGTGCTGAGGTGGTCCGGGGCCAAGCCGCGTACCGGGCTGCAGGAGGCGGCGCGCGCTGCGCGCTACCGTCTCCTGCGCGCCGAGTGCCAACGTCGCGGCATCCTGCACCTGCTGGTGGCCCATCACGCCGACGATCAGGCCGAGACTGTCGCCATGCGCGCCGCTCGCCAGAGCGGCGCCGACGGTTTGGCCGGCATGGCGGCCCTGGTCGAGTTTCCCGAGGTGCGGATGCTGCGGCCGCTGCTCCCGGTGTCGCGCGCGGAGCTCACGGCAACACTTGTCTCACGTGGCGTGCAATGGATCGATGACCCCTCGAATGTCGACCCGCGCTTCGAGCGGGCCCGATTGCGCCTCAACCCATCATATTCCTCCCCCGTCATCGGGGGAGGTGCCCGATCAAACGGGGCGGAGGGGGAAGGCCGCAGACAAGATGCTTATGAACCCGACGTTGGAACGCGAGAGACCGCGATTGTAGCCTTCCCCCTCCGGCCCTGCGGGCCAGTTCCTCCGATGACGGGGAAGCAAAGGGCCGCCCGCGAACACGCGCTCGCCCAGGCCGCCGTCCATGCCATCGAGTTCGACGAGACCGGTCAGCCGGCGATCGACTGGTCAGGCTTCCAGCGGCTCGATCCCGCCGCCCGGTCGCGGCTCCTGAGTCGCCTCGTCCAGCGGGTCGGCGGGCGGGATCATCCGCCGCGCCGTGACCGGCTCGAGCGGGCGGCCGAGCGCCTGGTCGCTCCGACCGCCCGCGGAGGGTCCGGGCGGAGCCAGGATTTCACCCTGGCACAGTGCCGCCTGATGCTGCGCCAGGCGCCGTCCAGCCGGCGTTTGCGCTGGCTCGTCCGGGCCGAAAAGCCCAGGAACAGCGGCCAGCCCCTGGTTCCTGCGGCATTTTTTGCTTGCGGCGCAGCCGCAACTGCCCATTTAGAATGACAGCTCCTGCCAACGGAATGTGCCCGTGAACCCGTTCAATCGTAACGCCGCTTTGTGGATCGTCATCGTACTGCTGCTCGCGCTGCTCTACAGCGTCTTCCAAGGCGGCACGACCCGGTCCGCCGGCAACACGATCTCCTATTCGGATTTCGTGCGCGCCGTCGAGCAGCGCCAGGTCCAGGACGTCCGAATCCAGGGCAACACCATCACCGGCACGTTCCGCGAGCCGCGCAACGGCGTTCAGAAATTTGCCACCTACGTGCCGAGCACGCCGGTCGACGAGCAGCTGATGCCGATGCTGATCAAGAACGTCGATCGCGTCGATGCCGGTCCGGCCGAGGAGGGCGTCAATCTCGGCAGCATCTTCGTAAGCTGGCTGCCCGTGCTCGTGCTGGTCGGAGTCTACATCTTCTTCCTGCGACAGATGCAGAGCGGCACCGGCCGCGCCATGGGGTTCGGCAAGTCGCGAGCGCGCTTGCTCACCGAGAAGCACGGCCGCGTCACCTTCGAAGACGTGGCCGGCATCGACGAGGCCAAGGCCGAGCTCGAGGAGATCGTCGACTTCCTGAAGGATCCGCAGAAATTCCAGCGCCTGGGCGGCAAGATTCCCAAGGGCTGCTTGCTGGTTGGTCCGCCGGGCACCGGCAAGACGTTGCTGGCGCGCGCCATCGCCGGCGAGGCCAACGTGCCGTTCTTCACCATCTCGGGTTCCGACTTCGTCGAGATGTTCGTCGGCGTCGGCGCCAGCCGCGTGCGCGACATGTTCGAGCAGGCCAAGAAGAACGCGCCCTGCATCGTGTTCATCGACGAAATCGACGCAGTCGGCCGCCATCGCGGCGCCGGCCTGGGCGGCGGCAACGACGAGCGCGAGCAGACGCTGAACCAGCTGCTGGTCGAGATGGACGGCTTCGAATCGAACGAAGGCGTGATCCTGATCGCCGCCACCAATCGGCCCGACGTGCTCGATCCGGCGCTGCTGCGCCCCGGCCGCTTCGACCGCCAGGTGATCGTGCCCAACCCCGACGTCGGCGGGCGTGAGAAGATCCTCAAGGTGCACATGCGCAAGGTGCCGCTGGCGCCCGACGTCGAGCCGCGCGTGCTGGCGCGCGGCACGCCGGGCTTCTCCGGCGCCGACCTCGCGAACCTGGTGAACGAGGCGGCCCTGCGCGCGGCCCGCGTCGGCAAGCGCCTGGTCACCATGGCCGACTTCGAATACGCCAAGGACAAGGTGCTGATGGGCACCGAGCGGCGATCGATGGCCATGACCGATGACGAGAAGCGGCTGACCGCCTACCACGAGGCGGGCCATGCCTTGGTCTCCATGCACGTGCCCAAGAGCGATCCGCTGCACAAGGTCACGATCATTCCGCGCGGTCGCGCCCTCGGCGTCACCATGCAGTTGCCGGAGCGCGATCATCTCTCGCACAGCAAGCTGTACCTCGAGTCGCGCCTGGCCATCATGTTCGGCGGTCGCGTGGCCGAGGAGGTCGTCTTTGGACCCGAGAACGTCACGACCGGTGCCGCGAACGACATCCAGGTCGCGACCCAGACGGCGCGCGGGATGATCACGGCCTTCGGCATGTCGGAGAAGCTTGGCCGTGTGCGCTACCAGGCCAACGAGCAGGAAGTCTTTCTGGGTCACGCCGTGACTCAGACGCAAAACGTCTCCGAGGCGACTGCCCAGATCATCGACCAGGAGGTCCGCCGCCTGATCGAGGAGGCCGAGGGCAAGGCCCGTCAGATCCTGACCGATCACCTCGAGGACCTGCACTTGATCGCCAAGGCGCTGCTCGAGTACGAGTCGCTCAGCAACGACGAGATCAATCAGATCCTGCGTGGCGAAAAGATCGTGCGCGACGACACCGGCGGTGCCGGCCATCACGATCGCCGCCGCCGCGCCTCGGTGCCGCCGACCAACATCGGCCCGGCGCCGGGCGGCGCCAACCCCGAGCCGCAGCCGGGCGTTTGACGGCAAGCTTTGCCGGCGTCCTTCTCGATCGCCCGAGGATCATGGCGATCGTCAATGTGACGCCGGACTCCTTCTCGGACGGGGGCGAACGCCTCGACCCGGCGCAGGCCATCGATGATGGCCTGCGTTTTGTTTCGGAGGGCGCCGACATCATCGATGTCGGCGGCGAATCGACCCGGCCCGGCTCCAGCCCGACCTCCGCCGAGGAGGAACTGCGCCGCGTGCTGCCGGTGGTGGCGGACTTGGCGAAACGCGGCGCCATCGTCTCGATCGATACCCGCCGCGCCGGTGTTGCGCGCGCCTGCCTCGATGCCGGCGCGCGCATCGTGAACGACGTGTCGGCATTGCATGATGATCCGGCGATGTTGGGGCTGGTGGCCGAGCGCGGGGCACCGGTCGTCCTGATGCACCGTCGCGGCCGGTCCGAGAATGCCTATGACGGGCCGGGTTACGGCGATGTCGTCGAGGAGGTCCGCGGGTTCCTGATCGAGCGGGCCCGGGCCTGCGAGCAGGGCGGCATCGATCGCGGCCGCATCGCGCTCGATCCCGGCATCGGCTTCGGCAAGAGCGTGGCCGAGAACGCCGCTTTGATCGCCGGCACGGCGCGGCTCGCCGACGCGGGCTATCCAGTCCTGATAGGCTCCTCGCGCAAGGGCTTCATCGGGCGGTTGACGGGAGTCACCGAGCCACGCCGACGTGACCCGGCGTCGGTATGGCTCGCCGTCGAGACGGCACGCCGTGGCGCCGCGATCGTGCGTGTCCACGACGTCGCCGGCACCCGCCAGGCTCTCGCGGTTTCGGCAGCAATAAGGTAGATAGCGGGTCATGTCCCGCTCCCTCTTCGGCACCGACGGCGTGCGCGGCCGAGCCAACAGTGAACCGATGACTGCCCAGACGGCGATGCGCATCGGCATGGCTGCAGGCCAGATCTTCAATCGCGGCGGGCATCGGCATCGTGCCGTGATCGGCAAGGATACGCGGCTCTCCGGCTACATGATCGAGCAGGCCCTCACCGCGGGTTTCCTGTCGGTCGGCATCGATGTGCTGCTGCTCGGGCCGATCCCCACGCCCGCGGTGGGCTTCCTGACCCGGGCGATGCGAGCCGACATCGGCGTCATGGTCTCGGCGTCGCACAATCCTTACGAGGACAACGGCATCAAGCTGTTTGGCCCCGACGGCTTCAAGCTTTCCGACGCCGTCGAGTCCAGCATCGAGGAGCTCGTGACGACCTCGGCCATCGATCTCGCTGCGCCGTCCGCGATCGGCCGCGCCAAGCGGCTCGATGACGCCGAAGGCCGCTACATCGAGGCGGTCAAGGCCTCGGTCGGCCGCACGCTCGACCTCACCGGGCTCAAGATCGTGGTCGATTGCGCCAACGGCGCCGCTTACAAGGTCGCTCCGACCGTCCTGTGGGAGCTCGGCGCCGAGGTCATTCCTCTCGCCGTCGCGCCCGACGGCTTCAACGTCAACGCCAATTGCGGCTCGACCCATCCGGCCCTGCTGCAAGAACATGTGGTCATGCACAATGCCGACATCGGCATCGCCCTCGACGGCGACGCTGACCGCGTCGTCCTGGTGTGCGAGCAGGGCCGCCTGATCGACGGTGACCAGCTCATGGCTACCATCGCCGACAGCTGGCGTACGGCCGGTCGGCTCACCGGCGACGGCGTCGTCGCCACTGTCATGTCCAACCTTGGCCTCGAACGCTACCTCGGTGCGCGGCGGTTGAAGCTGGTGCGCACGCAGGTTGGCGACCGCTATGTGCTGGAGCGCATGCGCGCCGAGGGCTTCAATGTCGGCGGCGAGCAGTCCGGTCACATCATCATGACCGACTACGCGACGACGGGCGACGGGCTGATGGCGGCGCTGCACGGGCTGGCGGCGATGCGGCGCGCGGGCGTGCGCGCCAGCCAGGCGTTCCACGCCTTCGAGCCCGTGCCGCAGCTCCTGAAGAACGTGCGGGTCGGCGACGCCACGTCGGCGCTGGCGGCGGCCTCCGTCGCCAAGGCGATCGAGGCGGCGGAGGCGCGGCTCGGCAAGACCGGGCGCATCCTGGTGCGCAAGTCCGGGACCGAGCCCTTGATCCGGGTGATGGCCGAGGGCGACGATTCCGAGCTCGTGCGTACCGTCGTCGACCAGATCATCGAAGCCATCCCGCAGCCCGTCGCGTGACGCGCATGAATGGCCGCGTGCTGATCATCGCCGGCTCGGACTCCGGCGGCGGGGCCGGCATCCAGGCCGACATCAAGGCCGTCACCGCGATGGCCGGATTCGCCGCCACGGCGATCACGGCGCTCACCGCCCAGAATACGCTGGGCGTGCACGGTGTCGTGCCGATCGAGCCCGCCTTCATCACCCGGCAGATCGACGTGGTGCTGTCCGACATCGGCGCCGATGCCATCAAGACCGGCATGCTGCATAGCGCCGAGGTCATTGCCGCGGTGGTGGCGACGCTGCGTGTGCGGGCGCGCGGCGCGCCGCTCGTCGTCGACCCGGTGATGGTCGCCAAGGGCGGACATCGCCTGTTGCTCGGCGAGGCCGAGGCGGCGCTTCGCGACACGCTGGTGCCGATGGCGGCGCTGCTGACGCCCAACCTGCCCGAAGCCGAGGTGCTGTCGGGCATGCCGGTGCGGGTCGAGGCCGACATGCGCCGTGCCGCCGAGCGCCTGGCTCGGCTCGGCGCCAGCGCCGTTCTGATGAAGGGCGGCCATCTCGAGGGCGACCGCTTGGTCGACCTGCTGTTCTACGAAGGCCGCATGGAACGCTTCGAGGATACCCGCATCGCGAGCCGCAGCACGCACGGCACCGGCTGCACGCTCGCTTCAGCGATCGCCGCAGGCCTTGCGCAGAAGATGTCCTTGGTCGATGCGGTGGCACGCGCGCGCCGCTACGTGCGCCAGGCGATCGAAACGGCGCCCGGCTTCGGCCGCGGCCATGGGCCGCTCAATCACGCGGTGACGGTCGAGGTCTGATATCTTCTGGATCGCGGGCGAAACGCCCGCTGTCCAGAAGCGTAGGCGTCAGATCAGGCTGGCGTCCTTGGCGATCGGCTCGGCGGGAAGCCATTTGCCGGCTTCGACCAGCGCGATGAAGTTCCAGAGCTCGCGGTTGAAAGCGTCCGGCTCTTCGATATTCACTGTGTGGCCGGCCTTGGCGAACATGGCGAGGCCGGCGTTGGGCAGCACGTGCTTGAGATAGAGACTCGGCTGCAGGCAGGGCTCGTCCTCGTCGCCGCATATGATCAGCGTCGGGACGGCGAGCTTCTTCCACTCGTCCTCGAAATCGTAGAGCGACGGCCGTTTGCCCTGATAGTTCTCCATGGTGTGGGCGGCACCGACATCGGGGTGTTCGGACAGATACCGCACGAACTCGTCGAAACCGCGCGGATCCTTGAGCTTGAAGCGCGAGCGGGTCGGGTTGGTCTTGAGACCATCGGCGTAGTTGGCCATGCCCTTGTCGCGGATGCGCTGCGCGGTAGCCTGGGCGTCCTTCTTGAACTGCTCGTGCTGCTCGCGGCCGGCACCGGATCCGACACCCGCCAGCGTCAGCGAGAGAGCGCGGTCGGCGTGGAGTCGCCCGAAATGCGCCGTGGCGAAGGCGCCTTGCGATAGTCCAACCACGTGCGCCTTGGCGATTCCGAGATGGTCGAGCATGTGCTTGGCGTCGCCCACCGCGAATTGCTGACCATACATCGTGCTGGCCTGCGGAACGTCGGATCCGGGATAGCCTCGGAACGAATAGGTGATGCAGCGGTGCCGCCGTGCGAAGAAGCGCATCTGCGGTTCCCAGCTTCGCCAGTCGCCGCTGTATTCGTGCACGAACAGGATCGGCGTCCCGCTGCCGGCTTCTTCGTAGTAGAGCTTCACGCCATCGGGGGTGGTCGCGTGGGGCATTGAGGGCTCCTGTTGCTGAGGTGCGAAAGCACGTTTCTCGGGTCCCTCTCCCCCTAGCGGGGGGAGATGAGCATGAGTGTGGTGGGGGCTACGCCCCGAATCGCTCCAGCCGTTCGAGCACGATCGGGATCTTGTCGTCGGCGACGTTGGCGAAGGCGAGGCGGATGAAGCGTTCCTGGCCGGCGCCGAACATGTCGCCGGGAATGGTGAGCAGGTTCTCCTCGTCGGCCAGCCGCTTGGAGACGTCGGTCGAGCGCTGGGCGGCGAAGGGATGCTCGACGTAGGCGAAGTAGGCGCCGATGCTGACCAGGCGCCACCGATTGGAACGGTTCAGGCCGTTGCCCAGGAGGTCGGCGCGCGCCTTCAGTCCCTCGGTGTTGCGGCGCGCCCAGGGCAGCAGGTTCTTCAAGCCGTACAGCGCCGCCTCCTGGCCGAGCCGCGGCGGACAGATCGAGACGCAATCCATCGCCTTCTCGATCTCGGCGATCAGGGGTGCGCCCGCAGTGACGCCGCCGACCCGATAGCCGGTCAACGCGAACACCTTGGAGAAGCTGTAGAGATGGACCAGCGTGCCGCGCCACGCCGGATCGGCGAATAGCTCGTGCGGCCGCGCGCCCTCGGGCAGGAAGTCCTTGTACGTCTCGTCGAGGATCAGCGCGATGCCGCGGCGGCGGGCGAGGGCAAAGAAGGCGTGGATGGTGTCGGCCGGATAGACGGCGCCGGTCGGGTTGTTGGGCGAGATCAGCACGATGGCGCGTGTCCTGGGGCCGATCAGGCGCTCGGCATCCTCGGCATTGGGCACGGCGCCCGAGCCCGGGCGGAAATCGAGCGATACCGGCTCGATCCCCTGCATGCGCATCCACATGTCGTGATTGAAGTAATGCGGCCGCGGCAGAATCACCTGGTCGCCGGCCTTGGCCAGGCTCATCAGCGCCAGACAGAAGGCCTGGTTGCAACCCGAGGTGATGCCGACCTCGCCGGACGTGATGGTCGCGCCATAGAACGCAGAAAGGTGCGCAGCGTATGAATCGCGCAGCGCCGGCAGGCCGAGGATCGGCGTGTAGCCATGCACCGTCGGATCGAGCAGCAGCTCGCCAAGATGCTTGCGCAACTCGAGGGCAGGCGGATAGCCGGGCACCGCCTGGCTGAGGTCGACCAGGGGCCGGTCGGCCGGGAAGGTACGGCCCAGCACCCAGCGTTTGGTCTCGCCGATCGGCGACGGCTCGACGGCAACGAGCCAGGGATTGGCAGCAGGAGCGATGTTCATGTCAGGAGGCGAGGCGGGCTTTGGTTGGTCGGACTGATTTCACAGAAATTACCTGCACGATGAAGCCTCCTTTTGAGCCGGCGGAGCATCCGGCTCTGCCTCAATCCTGTCAATTTATGAGCTATCGGCGGTTCTGATCGAAATTCAATTGCTTGCACCGAGGCTTGTCCCTAGCATCACAGCAAGACTCCCATTGAGAGTCACCGATACGTCAACAGGAGGAAACGTATGGTATCGCGTAAGGTAAGCCGACGTCGCTTCGTTGCCAGCACGGCCGCGGCGTCGACGGCGTTGGTGGTGGCCCCCTTCGTGCGCGGAGCGCATGCGGCGGGAAAACTCTCCCTCGGCTTCTGGGACCACTGGGTGCCCGGCGCCAATGCGGCGACCGAAGCCTTGATCAAGGAATGGGCGGACAAGGAGAAGGTTGAAGTCACGGTCGACTTCATCACCTCGCAAGGCAACAAACTGCTGCTGACCATGGCGGCCGAGGCGCAGGCCAAATCGGGTCACGACGTTCTCGCCATGAGCACCTTCCTGCCGGCGCAGTACTCCGAGCAGCTTGTGCCCGTGAACGACGTGGTGGAAGGCCTGATCAAGCAAAACGGAAACGTCAACGCGACGGTCGAGTATCTCGGCAAGGTCGACGGCAAGTGGCTCGGTGTGCCGGCGACGGTCGGAAGCCAGATAAAGGGCCCGTGCTCGCGGATCGACCTCCTGAAGAAGCATGCCGGCATCGACATCCAGGCGATGTATCCAGCCGGCGCTCCGCCCAAAGCCGACGATTGGACCCTCGACACGTTCATGAAGGCCGCGGAGGCCTGCCAGAAGGGCGGCAATCCGTTCGGCATTGGCCTCGGCACCACCTCCGATTCGGTCGACACGATCGGCGCGATCTTCCACGCCTTCGGTGCCGTGATAGTCAACGCCAAGGGCGACATCGTGGTCAAGAACGACGGCGTTCGCCAAGCGCTCGAGTATTACAAGAAGCTGATGACGTTCCTGCCGCCCGACGTGCCGTCGTGGGACGACGCGTCGAACAACAAGTGGCTGGTGTCGGGGCAGGGCTCCTTGATCATGAACCCGCCGAGTGCCTGGGCTGTCGCCAAGCGCGATGCCCCCAAGGTCGCCGAGCAGTGCTGGACGCACGGTTTCCCGTCCGGGCCGAAGGGCCGCTTCGGTCCGTTCCTTCCGTTCTTTTGGACGACCTGGAATTTCAGCAAGAACCAGTCGGCGGCAAAGAGCCTGCTGGCTTACCTGTCGCAGGCGTCGGCGGCCGAGAAGATGGTGATCGCCAGCGGTGGCTACGACCTGCCGTCCTTCGAGAAGCTCACGACGTTCAAGACCTGGGCCGAGGAGGGGCCGCCCAAGGGCACTCTCTACCACTATCCCAATCCGCACAATCACCAGACCCTGTCGATTGCGGCGGCGCCGGCGCCGCACAAGATCGCCACGCAGATTTACAACCAGGGTCTCATGACACAGATGGCCGTTCGCTACTCCAAGGGCGAGGCCATGGACAAGACGCTCGACTGGGCGTCGAAGGAAATCGAGGGCTTCATGCGCAACTAGCAGTCTCGGAGGATCGGCGGGGCCGCGGCGTCAACCGCGGCCCCGTCGTCCATCGGGAACCCTGCACACTCGGAGTTGAACATGGCAGACATCGCCGCGAGAGGGACGGTTGCGGTCAAGGCAGACAACCGGAGCAGCCTGCACAAGGTCCTGCAGCGCAAATCGACCATCGCGTTCTTGATGGCTTTGCCCCTGATATCCCTGATCTCCATTCTGGTCGCCTATCCGGCGGGTTATGCGATCTACCTGGCCATGTTGAACAAGGGCATGACCCGTTTCGTCGGGTTGGGAAATTTCGAATTCCTGTTCGGGCGCGAAACGTTCTGGATGGTGGTCTACCAGTCGTGCCTGTTTGCCATCAGCGCGGTGATCTTCAAGGCGGTGATCGGCTTCGTGGTCGCCCACTTCGTGCACAACATTCCGACCAAGGGCCAGCGCAAATGGCGAGGCATGCTGCTTGTGCCATGGGTCATCCCGCCGGCCATGAGCACGCTCGCGTGGCTGTGGCTGTTCGACCCGTCCTACAGTGCCTTCAACTGGATCCTCGAGCATATCGGAATCGATCGCATCGCCTGGCTCGGCGAGACCGGTTGGGCGCGCTTCTCGGTCATCCTGGTGAACGTGTGGATCGGCGCTCCGTTCTTCATGATCATGTATCTCGCGGCGCTGAAATCGGTGCCCGATCAGCTCTACGAGGCGGCCTCGATCGACGGCGCGACGTGGTGGCAGCGAATCTGGTACGTGACCCTGCCGATGATGCGCAACATCATCGCCATCACCGCGCTGTTCTCACTGATCGTCACCTTCGCGAACTTCGATATCGTGCGCGTGCTGACCAAGGGCGATCCGCTCAACACAACTCACGTGTTCGCCACCTGGGCTTTCCGCGTCGGCATCGAAAGCGGCGACATTCCGCTCGGCGCCAGCGTGTCCTTGTTCATGGTGCCGATCCTGGCGGTCGCAGCCGCGTTCATCCTGCGTGACATCTCCAAGCGGGGGAGTGAAGTCTGATGGCCGACGCCGCAGTTTCCACGGGCGCCACCGCGACGGAGTCGCGCCCCCGCTACGGCAGCATGAGCCGGGACCGGCGCTGGGCGTTGCGCTGGTCCTATTTCTTCCTGGTGATCTTCGCGATCTTCTTCCTGATGCCGCCGCTCTACATGCTCATCACCTCGCTGAAGACCAGCGCGGAGATCTCGGCGGCGACCAATCCCTGGTGGGTCAATTCACCGACCTTGTCGAACTACATCGAGCTTCTGACCCAGAACCAGTACCTGACGTTCTTCCGCAATTCGGCGATCGTCTCGGTGTTCGTCGTCGTCATCACCATGGCGATCAGCGTCATCGCCGCCTTTTCCCTGGCGCGCATGAAGTTCTGGGGCTCGGCGACGCTCGCCACCGGCGTGTTCCTGACCTACCTGATCCCGGAAACGCTGCTGTTCATCCCGCTGTTCAAGATGTTCGCCTGGGTCAACGAGACCTTCGGCATCCAGCTGATGAACCATTGGTGGACGTTGATGATCCTGTATCCGACGCTCACCGTGCCGTTCGCGACCTGGATCATGATCGGCTACTTCGCGTCGATCCCCAAGGAGCTCGACGAGGCGGCGCTGATCGACGGTGCGACTTGGCTGCAAACCCTGACCAAGATATTCATTCCGGTGGCGCTGCCCGGAATCATCGCCGCCACCATTTTCACCTTCACCGTGGCCTGGGCGCAGTTCCTGTATCCGCTCGCCTTCACCACCTCGACCACCGAGCTGGTGCTGCCGGTCGGCATCGTCACCACGCTGATCAAGGGCGATGTCTTCAATTGGGGGCAGATCATGACGGGCGCCTTGCTCGGCGCGGCGCCGCCGCTCATCATCTACGCCTTCCTCATGGACTACTACATCGCGGGCCTGACCGCCGGCGCGACCAAGGGGTGATCGGACAATGGCTCAAGTAACCTTGCGTAAGGTCGTCAAGAAATACGACGAAGTGCTGGCGGTTCGCGGCATCGATCTCGACATCACCGACAAGGAGTTCATCGTCCTGGTCGGGCCGTCGGGCTGCGGCAAGAGCACCACCTTGCGCATGATCGCCGGCCTCGAGGAGATCTCGGGCGGAGACATCGCGATCGGCGGCGACGTCGTCAACGACGTGCCGCCCAAGGATCGCGACATCGCCATGGTGTTCCAGAATTACGCGCTCTACCCGCACATGAACGTGTACGAGAACATGTCGTTCGGGCTGAAGCTCAAGCGCACGCCGAAGGACGAGATCGAGCGGAGGGTCAAGCAGGCGGCCCAGATCCTCGACATCACCGAGCTCCTGGACCGCAAGCCCAAGCAGCTCTCGGGCGGCCAGCGCCAGCGCGTCGCCATGGGCCGCGCCATCGTGCGCGATCCAAAGGTGTTCCTGTTCGACGAGCCGCTCTCCAACCTCGATGCCAAGTTGCGCGTGCAGATGCGCACCGAGATCAAGAAGGTCCACCAGAAGGTCCGCACCACCACGGTGTACGTGACCCACGACCAGGTCGAGGCGATGACCCTGGCCGATCGCGTCGTGGTCATGAACGCCGGATTGATCGAGCAGGTCGGCGCGCCCAACGATCTCTACCATTCGCCCGCCACCAAGTTCGTGGCGGGATTCATCGGCTCACCGGCGATGAACTTCCTGCCCTGCAACGTCGAGCAGGCCGCCGGGGCGCTGAGGGTCCGGTTGAGCGACAAGCTCTCCTTCCCGGTGCCGTCCGACCGGACGGCGCGCTACTCGAGCCACGTCGGCAAGTCGAACCTGGTGCTGGGGCTGCGCCCCGAGCACATCACCGAGACGCGCCCCCACATCGAGCCCAACCAGCACGATTTCGACATGGCGATCGACGTCGTCGAGCCGATGGGCATGGAGACGCTGGTCTATTTCACCGTCTCCGGCGTCGAGGTCTGCGGCCGTGTCAATCCCAACGCCGGAGCTGCCGACGGCAAGGCAATGAAGCTCAGGGCCGACCTCAGCAACATGCACCTGATCGACGACAGCTCGGGCAAGGTCCTCTAGCGCTCCTCGCGCCGAAGAACAGAAAGGTCCCGTGCTGTGCCCGGGACCTTTCGCGTTTGCGTGTCCTTTACAATCGGCGAAATCCGAGCCTCGGATCCCATCCAGGCCGTGCAGCTTCAGCGCTTCAAGGGCGAGACCTCGGAGATGCTCGGCGAGATCATGCGCGCCGAAGGCAGTTGAGGCGAGCAGCGTCGCCTCCCGATGTGGTAGACCGGAGGGCGCAAATCGCGGGGAGATGAAGATCGATGGGTAGATTGACGGGCAAGGTGGCCTGGGTGACCGGGGCAGGTTCGGGCATCGGCCAGGCGGCGGCGGTAGCGCTCGCCGCGGAGGGCGCCACGGTGGTCCTGACCGGTCGGCGCAAGGAGCCGCTCGACGAGACGGCTGCGACGATCAAGAAGGCCGGCGGCACGGCCGTGGTCAAGACCGGCGATCTCATGAAGGCTGCGGCCGTGACCCGCATTGCCGCCGACATCGACAAGCGCTTCGGTCGCTGCGACGTGCTGGTGAACAATGCCGGCCTCAACATCATCGAGCGCAGCTGGGCCCGGCTCTCGCCGGCCGGCGCCGAGCAGGTGATCGACGGCAATTTGTCGAGCGCGTTCTACTGCTCGACCGCAGTGCTGCCGATGATGCGCAAGCGCAAGGACGGCGTGCTGATCCACACCTCGTCGATGGCCGGTCGGAACGCCAGCCTGCTGAGCGGTCCGGCCTATTCGGCGGCCAAGCACGGCGTGGTGGCGATGAGCCACACCATCAACATGGAGGAATGCGTCAACGGCATCCGCTCCTGCGTCGTCTGCCCGGGCGAGGTGGCGACGCCGATCCTCGACAAGCGGCCGATTCCGATCACACCGGAGGAGCGGGCGCGCATGGCGCAGTCGGAGGATGTCGGCGACCTGATCCGCTACGTCGCCTGCCTTCCGCCGCATGTCGTGATCAACGAGGTCCTGATCAATCCGACCTGGAACCGCGGCTACGTCGCCAGCCTGCAGCGCAGCGCCGACGAGAAAGAGGCGAAGGCCAAAGCCAAGGCCAAGGCCAAGGCCGGAAAGAAGAAGTAGGCAGCAATGACCGTCACCATCAAGGCGAAGGCGCTCGAAGCCTTCGTCGCGGATATCTTTGCTTCGGCGGGCTGCTCGAAAGAGGAGGGCGATCGTATCGGCCGCTACCTGGTGAGCGCCAACCTCTCGGGACACGACAGCCACGGTGTCGTGCGCGTGCCGCGCTATGCCGAGAACAAGAAGGACGGGGTCGTGCTGACCGACGTCACGGTCGATGTCGTGATCGACACGCCGGTCATCGCCGTGGTCGATGGCAAATACGGGTTTGGCCAGACGGTGACACCGCAGGCGGTTCGCATCGGCATCGAGAAATGCCGCAAGAATGGGCTCTCGGCCGTGACCTTGCGCAACGCCGGCCATATCGGTCGCGTCGGTGACTGGGCCGAGATGGCGGCCGAGGCGGGGTTGATCTCGATCCACTTCGTCAATGCCGCGGGCAGCGTTCTGGTGGCGCCGTACGGCGGCGTGCAACGTCGCTTCTCCACCGCGCCTTATTGCATCGGCGTGCCGCGCCCGGGACTGGGCCCGCTGGTGCTGGATTTCGCCACGTCGATCGTGGCCGAAGGCAAGGTGCTGGTGGCCAGCCAGGGCGGCAAGAAGCTGCCCGAGGGTGCACTGATCGGCCCCGACGGCCAGCCGAGCAGCGACCCGCACACGCTGTACGGCGACTATGTGCCGGCCGGTCCGCGCAACTACCGCCAGGGCACCGGCGCGATCCGCGCCTTCGGCGATCACAAGGGTTCCGGGCTCGCCTTCATGTGCGAGCTGCTGGGCGGCTCGCTGTCGGGCAACGGTGCGACCGACCCCCAGCGCGGCAAGTTCGCCAACGGCATGCTGTCCTTCTACGTCGATCCCAAGGTCGTCGACCCGGCAGGCTTCTTTCCGGCCGACGTCGCGAAGTATGTCGATTTCGTCAAGAGCTCGGCGCCGGTGTCGGCGGGCGGCGAGGTCCTGGTGCCCGGCGAATCCGAGGCCCGCATGCGGGCCGAGCGGATGGCTTCCGGCGTGCCCCTGCCCGACGACACCTGGGCCGCCATCGTCGAGACCGCGCGTTCGGTCGGCCTCGACGAGCGTCGCATCCAGCAGGCGACCATGTAGCCTCTGTCGTCCTGAACGAAGTGAGGGACCTCATCGTCGGCTGCCACGAGCGTACTCGTAACTTCTGGCGATGAGATCCTTCGCTTGGGGCGCGGTAGACCGCGCCCCTGCGCAGGATGACAATCACCTACCCGGCCTGCGTTGCAGCCGATGAACCGAACCGACGATCGGATCGACGAAGGCCGGGCTGGTGACGTAATCGTCGTGCAGCAGGCGTCGGAGCGCCTCGAGCCGGGCACTGCTGGCCACCATGCCGGTCGCGACCTCGAGCTGCGGCAGGTCCATGTCCCACAGGCGGATCACCAGCACGGTGTAACCCAGCTCGAGCGCCCGATCGATCTGCTGGCGCAGATCGTCGACCAGGCGCTGGTCGCTCCAGTCGGGATGGCGCAGCACCTGGCCGGTGAAGCCGATCCATTTGAAGCGTGGCCTGGCTTGCGGCGCCGGCCCGAGCTCGGCCGTGCCGGGCTCGGTCCAGCCCCAATGCAGCGACCCGTAGATCATCGCCCAATCGAAATCGTGCATCAGCCAGACGGTCCGCGACGGATCGGACTCGCGCTCCAGCCGTTCGATCGCCCGCTGCCAGGCGCTGTCGAGACCGCGCAGCGGGGCCAGGCTCCAGACGTTGTAGGCGAGCAACGCCACTGTCAGGCTACCCAACGCGGCGAGGCCGCGCACGCCCCGCCGCCGGCGCACGACGACCAGCAGCAGCGCCCAACCCACCGTCAGCCATGCCATGACGTTGATCTGCATCTGCGGGTCTTGTGGCTGGGAGTACAGATTGAAGACCGTGCCGGCGGCGAAGGTGCCGCCGAAGATCGCGGCCAGCGCGCGGGACTGCGGATCATCCTTGTTGCGCCACAAGAGCGGCAGCGCCACTGCGGCGATGGCAACCATCCAGACTGTCGCGGTGTAGCGCCAGATGTCCCAGCCGGGAATGCCGGGAATGGCGGCGACGCCGGCGCCCAGCAGGTACGCCACCATGCCGTCCCACAGATAGAACAGCTTGGGCCAGGTGAAGCCCGCCCATACCGAGCGCACCGCCTTGCCGGTCCAGATCAGCTCGAACGGGCCGACCGACTTGTCGTGACCCTGCCACGCCCAGGCGACCAGAGCCGCCACGGCGACCATGCCGACGAGGAACAACGCGATCCAGCCCACGCGCCGCGTTGGCTTTGCCTCGCACAGCCACAGCGCGGCCAGCATGCCGGGCAGGGTGGGAAACATCAGGCGCCATTCCATCAGCCAGGCGAGCGAGAAAAGGGCAGAGACAGCGACAACGCGCGGCGCGGTGGGGCGCGCCAGCCAGACGCTGCCCAGCGCCATGGCGGCGATCAGCACCGTGTAGCTCGGCAGAATGTCCTCGTTGATGATGGCGAGGAACATCACGAAGCTCGACGCCAGGTGGAACAGCGCCGCCAGGAGCGCCACGAGCCGGTCGCCGGTGACGGCGCGGATCAGGGCGTAGACGACGGCGAGGCAGACGCTGCAGCTCACCGCGTTGAGGATCGTCATCTGCCGCCGCGGATCGCCGGTGAAGATGCCGAGCAGGTCGAGCAGCCGGCAGAGCGCGCCATAGACGGGATAGAAGAGATAGTTCGCTGGATAGAGCGGCGCGTTGGCCGGATCGACGATCCATGGCTTGAGCTCGAGGCTCTTGAACACGCCGTTGCCCGTGAGCCCGCCCTGGGCATTGTCGAACCACAGGATGATGGCGATCAGCAGCGCACTTCCGCCCAGAGCGAGAAGAGCAAGGTCTAGAAGGTAGCCGCGTGGGCTGGACGGCTGGCGGGACGAACTGAAAGCGAGGGCCAAGGAGAGTGCCGGACGACGAAGGGCGAGGGGCCCTATTCATACTCATGTTCCTCTTCCCCGCCAGGGGGAGAGGCTAGGTGAGGGGGAATCGACGTGCGTGGCCCCTCACCCAGCCTTGTCGAGCTTTCAACGATCGGCGTTGTCGATCGTTCTACTCGGGTTGAACCGTTAGGTCGGGCAGGCGGCTGTGCAGGCGGTTCAGCAGGCCGATCAAGGTTTCGCGCTCGGCGGGCGACAAGTCACCCAGCAGGCGCTGCTCGCGTTCGAGGGACATCTTCAGGATGCGGTCGTGCAAAAGCCAGCCCTTGGCCGTCAGGGTGTACGCCGAGCTGCGGCCGTCCGTCTCGTGCGAGCGCGCCTGGACGAGGGATTTCTTCTGCAGGACCGCGAGGGCCCGGCTGACCGCCGCTTTGTCGAAGCCGATGACCCGGCAGATCCGGCCGGCGGTGATATCAGGCTCGACGGCGACCATGGCCAGCACCCGCCATTCGGTCGTGCCGATTCCGAACTGGCGGCGAAAGATCGCCGAGGCGCTGCTCGTCAGCTTGTTGGCGAGGAACACCAGCAGGGCCGGCACGTAGCGCTCGAGGTCGAGCACCTGGTGCGGCTGCCGGCTCGGGAGCTTGGGCTTGGCCATCTGACGGCATGACACTAATGCGAATTCGTCCGCCATATCCACTGCCGTGACCGATCCCGGATGGGCTAATGATCGGCCGGCGCCGTGCGTGACGGCGCCAAGGGCGGGGCGGAGAACGAAGATGTCCAATACGGGGCCTCAGATCTTTGTCATCGGTGCAGGCGTCGTCGGCCTGTCGACCGCGCTCTACCTGCGGCGCTCCGGCCGCGACGTGGTCGTGATCGATCCGCTGCCGCCGCCGGGCGGCGCCTCGTTTGGCAATGCCGGCATGATCAGCGCGGACACGTCGATCCCGATCGCCATGCCGGGCATGCTGCGCCAGGTGCCGGGCTGGCTGACCGATCCGCTGGGACCGCTGGCTGTCAGGCCGTCCTATTTCCCCAAGGCGCTGCCTTGGCTGATGCGCTGGATCGCGGCCGGCCGACTGCCGCGCGTGCTCGAGATCTCCGACGCCATGCGCGCCCTGCACAAGGAGGCCTTCGCCTGCTGGAAGGAACTGCTCGGGCCGCAGCATTATGCCGACTTGGTTCGACCGGTCGGGCAGGTCCAGATCTGGAACAGCGAGGTCGAGAGCGAGGGCGCTGCATTGGAGCGCCGTTTGCGCGAGCGGCAGGGCATCGTGAGCCAGGCGCTCTCCATGGACGAGTTGCGGCAGATGTTTCCGGGAATCTCGCCCAGCGTACGGCGCGCCCTCCTGGTGCCGGGCAACGGCTACACGGTGAACCCGCAGCGCATCGTGCAGACCTTGCACCGCCTGTTTCTCGACGCCGGCGGTCGGATGCTGGCGGAGAACGTCATGAAGATCGTGCCGCGCGAGCAGGATGGCTACGATCTGATGACCAATGCCGGCTTCCATCGCGCGCCGCAGGTCGTCGTCGCGGCGGGCGCCCGTTCGGTGCGGCTGCTCGAGCCACTCGGCGTGCGGGTGCCGCTCGAGACCGAGCGCGGCTATCACGTCATGCTGCCGACACCCAACGTCTCGTTGACGACGACGCTGTCGAACAGAAGCGGCTCGTTCGGCGTGACCCCGATGGAGCACGGGCTGCGGGTCGCCGGCACGGTCGAGATCGCGGGCCTGGAAGCGCCGCCCGACGAGCGCCGCGCCCAGAGGTTGCTGACCCAGATTCGCAGCCTGTTTCCAGGTGTGAACACCGAGGGTCATCGCTTCTGGATGGGCTTCCGCCCGTCGACGCCCGACAGCCTGCCGATGCTGGGCGAGGTCGCGGCCCGGCCGGGCCTGTTCCTTGCTGTGGGGCACGGTCATTTCGGCATGACCGGCGGTCCACCGAGCGGTCGTCTGGTCGCGCAGTTGGTCAACCGGCAGCCGACGGCGATCGCCCCGGCGCCTTACAGTCCTGCACGGTTCGGCTAAGCAGGACCCTGCGACGAATCATGCTCGTCGGACCGCGGGCGTCCCGCGCCCGGCGTATCCATATGCGCCGCTCTCGAGCGCGTATGACGCGCCCCTGAGCGGGCGTGACGCCCGCGGTCCTCTGATCATGAGCATGCTCAGACCTGCGGCGCCTTCTGCGCGCTGCGCACGAGGCGGCCGGGCAGGGCACCCGTGAAGGCACCGTCGCGATAGGTGACCGTGCCGCCGACGATCGTGGCGCGATAGCCCTCGGCCTTCTGCTCGAGACGTCGTCCGCCACCCGGCAGGTTGTGCACCGGATGCGGTGCGGCGACGCGCAGGCGATCGAGATCGATCACGTTCAGGTCGGCCTTGTAGCCCGGCGCCAGCCGGCCGCGATCGAGCAGCCCGACCGTGCGCGCCGGCACGTCGGTCAATTGCCTCACCGTCCAGGCAAGCGGCCAGCGCTCGCCCTGCCGATCGCGCGTCCAGTAGGTGAGGGCGTGCGTCGGATAGCTCGCGTCGCAGATCAGGCCGTAATGCGCGCCGCCGTCGCCCAGCGCCATCACCGTGTTCTCGTGCTTCAGCATCTCGGCCATGTTGGCGTCCGAGCAGTCGCTGTAGTTGGCGCCGGGATGGAACAGGATGGTGCGGCCGTCGCCCGACACCAGCAGATCGTAGGCGAGCTCGAGTGGCGTGACGCCGAGCGCCGCGGCGCGGGCGTCGAGCCGCGCGTCGGCCGGCGGCGTGTAGTTCGGCGGATCGCCGAGCACGAACATGTTGGCGACGTTGCGCATGAAGGCGAGCATGTTGGGATTGCTGTAGGCCGGCTCCTCGACGAGCAGCCGCGCCCGCAGCGCCGGATCGCGCAGGCGGGCAAGCTTCTGCTCGAGCGGCAGGTCTGCCACCGCGCGGTAACTCGGGCAGGTCGAGAACGGATGGAACGACAGTTCCAGACCGTACATGATCGCCACCGGCCGTGCCGCGACCTGGCCGCGGATCGGCCGCCCCTCCCGATTGGCGCGTTCGACCTCGCGCATCGTGGACCGGCACGTTCTGCAGCTGATCAAGCTGTGGCTGCGAGCGCCGGTCGAGGAGCGGGATGGTGATGGGGGCGGCGCCTGACAGGAGGCCGGAAGAACACCCGCGGCACGCCGCAGGGTGGGGTAATCAGCCCGCTTCTGGCGAACCTGTACATGAACCGCTTCTTGAAGCACTGGCGGCAGCAGGACTGCAGCCGCACGTTCCGAGCGCACGTCGTGTCGTACGCCGACGACTTTGTGATCCTGAGCCGTGGCCATGCGGCGCAGGCGAAGGCGTGGGCGCAAGCGGTACTGACGCGGCTGGGTCTTAAGCTCAACGAGGAGAAGACCACGTTGAAGGATGCCCGGCAGGAGCGCTTCACTTTCCTTGGTTATTCCTTTGGCCCGCACTGTTTGCGGCGTGACGGCAGTTTGTACCTGGGCGCCAGTCCGAGCGGGAAGAGCGTGCAGCGATGCAAGGAGCGGGTGAGCGAGTTGCTGGGCGCGGGCAACATGGCGCCGTGGGACGTGGTGCGCGACGGTCTGAACCGCCTTGTGCGGGGCTGGACGGCGTACTTCTCTTACGGGTCGTGCGCGCTGGCGTACCGGGCGCTCGAGCATCACATCTGGGATCGCGTGTATCGCTTCCTGCGCCGACGACACAAGGCCGATCGAGGTGGCAATCCCGACACCGACGTCTTTGGACGGCGGGGCGTGCTGCGACCGAAACTGGCCCGACGTCTGGCCGTGAGCCTGCCGTGAAGCCTGTCGGAAAGCCGGATGCGGGAAATCCGCACGTCCGGTTTGATGAGCGGGGACGTGGAAACGGAGCGATCCAGCGTCGCCACCGCGCCCGTCCTCGACTCTACCGCCCGGCGTATCCATATGCGCCGCTCTCGAGCGGGTATGACGCGCCCTGAGCGGGCGTGACGCCCGCGGTCCTCTGATCATGAGCATGCTCAGACCTGCGGCGCCTTCTGCGCGCTGCGCACGAGGCGGCCGGGCAGGGCACCCGTGAAGGCACCGTCGCGATAGCTGACCGTGCCGCCGACGATCGTGGCGCGATAGCCCTCGGCCTTCTGCTCGAGACGTCGTCCGCCACCCGGCAGGTTGTGCACCGGTCGCGGTGCGGCGACGCGCAGGCGATCGAGATCGATCACGTTCAGGTCGGCCTTGTAGCCCGGCGCCAGCCGGCCGCGATCGAGCAGCCCGACCGTGCGCGCCGGCACGTCGGTCAATTGCCTCACCGTCCAGGCAAGCGGCCAGCGCTCGCCCTGCCGATCGCGCGTCCAGTAGGTGAGGGCGTGCGTCGGATAGCTCGCGTCGCAGATCAGGCCGTAATGCGCGCCGCCGTCGCCCAGCGCCATCACCGTGTTCTCGTGCTTGGCGGAGCATCTCGGCCATGTTGGCGTCCGAGCAGTCACTGTAGTTGGCGCCGGGATGGAACAGGATGGTGCGGCCGTCGCCCGAAACCAGCAGATCGTACGCAAGCTCGAGCGGCGTCACGCCGAGCGCGGCAGCGCGGGCATCGAGACGCGTGTCGGCGGGTGGCGTGTAGTTCGGTGGGTCACCGAGCACGAACATGTTGGCGGCGTTGCGCATGAAAGCGAGCATGTTGGGGTTGCTGTAGACCGGCTCCTCGACCAGCAGTCTTGCCCGCAGCTCGGGATCGCGCAGGCGGGCGAGCTTCTGCTCGAGCGGCAGGTCGGCTACCGCCCGGTAGCTCGGACAGGTCGAGAACGGATGAAACGACAATTCCAGTCCGTACATGACCGCCACCGGCCGCGCGGCGACCTGACCGCGGATCGGCAGCCCGTCGCGGTTGGCGCGTTCGACTTCGCGCAACAGCGTCTGCCAGCGGCCGGGATAGATCGAGATATCGAGCAAGGTGAACGACAGCGGTCTCCCCGAGGCCTCGACCAGGCGGCGCAGCATGGCGAACTCAGTGGCGCCGGCGGCCGTCGTGTCAGCAAAGTCGTCGAGCAACTGGATGACGCCTTTGCCGAGCCGGCCCATGGCGCGGGTGATCGACGCAAGCTCCTCCTCGGCCGCGGTGATGGTGGGCGTCAGCGCGCCCTCGGAAGTGCGATGGAACAGCGAGCGGGAGGTCGAGAAGCCGAGCGCGCCGGCCTCGATGCCCTCGGTCACCAGCGCCGCCATGCTCGCCATGTCGCCGGCGGTGGCGGGCTCGCGATCGACGCCGCGCCGGCCCATCACGAAGACGCGCAGCGGCGCATGCGGCACCTGGGTGGCGAAATCGATATCGCAGCGGCGCACGGCAAGCGCATCGAGATATTCCGGAAAGCTCTGCCAGGTCCACGGCACCCCCGCGCGCATCACCAGCTCGGGGATGTCCTCGACGCCCTCCATGACCTTGATCAGCGTGTCGCGATCCTGCGGGCGGCACGGCGCGAAGCCGACGCCGCAATTGCCCATCAGCACGGTAGTGACGCCGTGGCCCGACGACGGCTTGAACTGCTCATCCCACGTCGCCTGGCCATCATAGTGGGTGTGGATATCGACGAAGCCAGGCGTCACCACCAGGCCCTTGGCGTCGATCTCCTCACGCCCGGTGCCTTCGACGCGACCGATCGCCGCGATTCGGCCGCCGTCGATCGCGACATCGGCGTCGCGCGGCTCGGCGCCCGTGCCGTCGACCACCATGCCGTTGCGTACGACCAAGTCGAAGCGGGCTGCCATGGCACTCTCCTCTGACTGACGTTTGCTCTGTGGGCGCACCCATTGGTTAGCAGCTCGAGCCCAGGAGGGGAACGTGCCTCTGCAATCGACACGAGGCCTTCTACCCCACACCGACCGAGCACGATGGCCCAGCAGAACGGTCCGACAGCGGCGCCAAGAGGCGCAGGAGGTCCGTGACTCTGCCTCGCGGCGAGGTTGAAGTCGAAACGGACCAACACGGCACCGATT